>JBEKBX010000035.1:0-35819 GCA_050015175.1 Acidimicrobiales bacterium
CTTCCTTTTCCCCGCCGGGTCGGCGTGGCCGGCCGGTACAGCAAGAAAGCACGCCACTCACGCATGCCCGACAAGACGGCCACGATCACCGAGCACCGGCTTCACGAGACCGACACCGGCTCTCCGGAGGTGCAGGTGGCGCTCCTCACTGGACGCATCAATCACCTCACCGAGCATCTCAAGATCCACCGGGGAGATCACCACACCCGGCGGGGACTGATGAAGCTCATCGGTCGTCGGCGCCGCCTGCTCGACTACGTGAAGGACAACGACGTCGAGCGATACCGGTCGCTGATCTCCCGGCTCGGGATCCGGCGCTAGGAAGCCAGGAACCCCCGGGTCGGTGACGCCGTCCCGGGTTCACATAGGGCGGCCGTCGGAGTCATGGTCACCGGCGTAAGTCACCCGTACGAAGACAAGCGGCGCCGCACGGTGCCAGCTGCCAGTCGCCGATTACCGGGTCCGGTTCCCACAGGACGGCTCCGGTGCACGCCGACTGGGAACTGGCAGGCGTGGCGCCCCAATCACATAGGAGTGTCATGGCTGATGCCATCACCGTGTCGGCCCCCATCAGTGGGACCGACCGGACCCTGTCCTTCCAGACCGGCAAGCTCGCCGGTCAGGCGGATGGTGCCGTCGTCGCCCGGATCGGCGACACCGTCGTGCTCGCGACCGCGGTGGCCGCCCGCAAAGTGCGTGAGGGCACGGACTTCTTTCCCCTCACCGTCGACATCGAGGAGAGGATGTACGCCGCCGGCAAGATCCCGGGGTCGTTCTTCAGGAGGGAGGGACGGGCGACCGACCAGGCGATCCTGACGTGCCGCCTGATCGACCGGCCGCTGCGGCCGTCGTTCCCCGAGGGCTTCCGCAACGAGGTCCACATCGTCGGGACGATCCTCGGCGCCGACTTGTTGAACCCGCACGACGTACTGGCGATCAACGCCTCGTCGGCGGCGCTCATGATCTCGGGCATCCCCTTCGACGGGCCGATCGGCGCCGTCCGCATCGCCTACTCGACGGACGGGTCGTGGCTCCCGCACGCCACCTACCAGGAGGGTGATGCCTCCACGTTCGAGCTCGTCGTGGCCGGGCGGGCCCTCGGCGACGAGGCGGACGCCGACGTCGCGATCGTGATGGTCGAGGCGGGCGGCACCGAGAAGGCGTTCGAGTACTTCGAGCAAGGTGCGCCCCTTGTGACCGAGGCTGTCATCGCGAACGGCCTCGAGGTCGCGAAGACCTGGATCCGGGAGTCGATCGAGCTCCAGCGGGAGCTCGTGCGCAAGGCCGGTTCGAAGGCAACCATCGACTTCGAACTGTTCGTCGACTACGGCGAGGACGTCTACGAGCGTGTCACCGCGGCGGGAGCCGATCGCCTCGAGAAGGCGAACGCGATCACGACCAAGACCGAACGCAGCGCGGCCCTCGACGAGGCGACGGACGCGATCGTCGCCGAGCTCACCGGGGAGTTCCCCGAGCGCGAACGGGAGATCCGCTCGGCCGCGCGGGCCTACACGAAGAAGATCGTCCGCAAGCGGATCGTCTCCGAAGGCGTCCGCATCGACGGGCGCGGTCCGACCGACATCCGCCCGCTCTCCGCCGAGGTGGGGCTGCTCCCGACAGCGCACGGCTCGGCGCTGTTCGAGCGCGGCGACACCCAGGTGCTCAACGTCTGCACCCTCGGCATGCCACGCATGAACCAGCTGCTCGACACCATCGGCATCGACGAGTCGAAGCGGTACATGCACCACTACAACTTCCCGCCGTTCTCGACAGGGGAGACCGGTTTCATGCGCGGGCCGAAGCGCCGCGAGATCGGCCACGGCTTGCTCGCCGAGCGCGCACTGCTGCCGGTCATCCCAGCGGAGAGCGAGTTCCCATACGTGCTCCGCCTCGTTTCGGACGTGCTCTCCTCGAACGGCTCGACGTCGATGGCGTCGGTCTGCGGGTCCTCGCTTTCGCTCATGGACGCAGGAGTGCCGATAAAGGCTCCGGTCGCCGGCATCGCCATGGGGCTCGTCTTTGCCGAGGGCAAGTACACGACGCTCACCGACATCCTGGGCGCCGAGGACGCCTTCGGCGACATGGACTTCAAAGTCGCCGGCACCGCGGAGGTGGTGACCGCGTTGCAGCTCGACACCAAGATCGCCGGCCTGCCGGCCGACGTGCTGGCGCAGGCGCTGAGCCAGGCGCGTGACGCGAGGCTCAAGGTCCTCGACGTCATGCTGGCGGCGATCTCGGCTCCTCGGGCGGAGGTCGGGGAGAACGCCCCGAAGATAGTGAGCTTCGAGGTCCCCGTCGACAAGATCGGCGAGATCATCGGGCCGAAGGGCAAGGTGATCAACGCCATCCAACAGGAGACGGGCGCGGACGTGAACATCGACGACGACGGCACCGTCGGCACCGTCACCATCGGTGCCAAGCAGCGCTCGGTCGTCGACGAGGCCCGCCGCCGCATCGAGCTCATCCTCGACCCGCCGACGCCCGAGGTGGGAGTCGTCTACAGCGGCAGGGTGGTCAACATCACCAAGTTCGGAGCGTTCGTGAACATCCTCCCCGGCCGCGACGGCCTGGTTCACATATCGAGGCTCGGCCAGGGCAAGAGGGTCGAGCGTGTCGAAGACGTCCTCACCCTCGGCCAGGAGGTCGAGGTGCGCGTCGACGAGATAGACCCGCAGGGCAAGGTGTCGCTGTCGCTCGCGGGCGAGTTGGCACCCGGTGACAGCGGCGAGGGTGCGACCTCCGGCGAGGGCCGCCCGGAGAACGGCAACGGCGGTGGCAGGCGCCAGGCCGGTCGCGCCCGGGGCGAAGGCGCGTCCGGCGCTGACGAGGCAGCGCGCTCGCGGCGCCGTGCCTCGTTCGAGGACACCTTCGAGAGCGAGCTCGAGTCCACCTTCGGAAATCTGGGACCAGCCGATCTCGCCGGGGGGTCGCCCGCGGGCGGCTCGCGGCGCGCCTCGGAGGGTGGAGGCGGCGGGCGCCGTGGTCCTGGCGGCGGATCGGGCACGGCCCGCCGGCGCCCGAGGAGCGGCGGGCGCTGAGCTGACTCGCGTGGCCATCTTCGAACGGGGGGCACTCGGCCCGTGATCACGACGACCACGCTCGAAAGCGGCATTCGCTTCGTGAGCGAGTCGATGCCGGACGTCGCGTCGTTGAGCGTCGGCGTCTGGGTGGGGACCGGTTCGCGCGACGAGACGGCAGAGCAGGCGGGGATCTCGCACTTCCTCGAGCACCTCCTCTTCAAGGGGACTCCCGAGCGGACCGCGCGCGAGATCGCCGAAGAGGTCGACGCGGTAGGCGGTGACATGAACGCCTACACGACCAAGGAGTACACGACCTTCTACGTCCGGGCGCTGGCCGAGCACGTCGAGCTGGGCCTGGACATACTCTGCGACATCCTCTGCCGCCCAGCGCTGAGGCCCGAGGAGGTCGACGCGGAGCGCCAGGTGATCCTCGAAGAGGTCCTTATGCACCGTGACGAGCCCAGCGACGTCGTGCAGGAGCACTTCGCCAATGCGATCTTCCCGAACCACCCTCTCGGGCGCGAGGTGCTCGGCGAACCCGACGTCATCCGCAACGTCACGGTCCCGGCGATCCGGTCCTTCTTCGACGAGCACTACCTGCCAGGCAACATGGTGATCGCAGCCGCCGGCGACCTCGATCATGAGCGCCTGGCGCTCGGTATCGAGTCCCGCTTCGCCGACCGCCGCGGCGGGCGCCCCCCGCTGCGCAGCGCGCCCGGAGACGACGCCGTTGCGCTCGTGGTCGAGTCGCGCGAGACCGAGCAGGCGCAACTCGTCCTCGGGTTCAGAGCCCCGGACCGTCATTCGGGCGACCGTTTCACGCTGGCCGTGCTCAACCACATTCTCGGAGGGGGCCTGTCCAGCAGGCTTTTCCAGGAGATCCGGGAAGCACGCGGCCTCGCCTACTCGATCGGGTCCGAGCGCAGCGCTTACGACGACGCCGGGACTCTCGCGATCTCTGTCGGCACCGCGCCCGAACGCGCCCACGAGGTGCTCGAACTGCTCCACAAAGAGGTCGACCGCCTCGGTGCCGAAGGGATCACCTCGCGCGAGCTCGAGGTGGCGAAGGGGCACCTCCGTGCCGACATGCTCCTCTCGCTGGAGGACTCCGGTTCCCGCATGTCGAGGATCGGCTCCGCCCTGTTGCTGTTCGGCTCTGTGCTCACCACAGACGAGTTGCTCGAGCGCATCAAGGCGGTGACCGCGGACGAGGTTCGCGCCGTTGCCGAGAAGGTGTTGACCGGCGCCAGGTCGCTGGCGGTCGTCGGTCCCTTTTCGGAGTCCGACTTTTCCTGACGCGTCGCCGCGCCGGCCCCTCCGGGGCGCTCCTGGGTCGCTTTCGCCCGAGGCCCTGCTGGCGTTCGCGGCAACGGGTACGGTGATGTGATGTTGCGTGTCGGAGTGTTCGGAGCCGCCGGGCGCATGGGGGCGGCAACCTGCGCGGCGGTGCTGGCCGCTGCGGACCTCGAGCTCGTTGTGGCCGTCGACCCCGCCGCGGCGGGCCGGCCGCTCGACGACGTCGCCGCAGTGCGCGGCAGCGGGCTCGAGATCGCGGCGTCGCCCGGCGCCGCGGCCGAAGCCGGGGCCGAGGTCATGGTGGACTTCACGGTCGCGCAAGCGGCCCGTGAAGACCTCCGCTGGTGCGCCGACCACGGTGTTCACGCCGTCTGCGGCACGACCGGCTTCGGTGAGGCCGACCTCGAGTCCCTGCGGGCCTGGTTCTCCGGGGATGCCCATGCGATCGTGGCCCCGAATTTCTCCATCGGCGCCGCGCTGATGATGCGCTGCGCGGAGCTTTGCGCGCCGTGGGTCGCCGGCGCCGAGATCGTGGAGCTCCATCATGACCGCAAGCGGGACGCGCCCTCCGGGACCTCGCTCGAGACCATCCGCCGAATGCAGGCCGCGCGTGACGCGGCCGGGGCGGGGGACTGGGCGGCCGATCCGACCGAGAAGGAGCTCGTCGCGGGGGCGCGGGGTGGACGGTCGGAGGGTGGCCTGCACGTGCACTCGGTGCGGCTGCCCGGGTTCGTCGCGCACCAGGAGGTGATCTTCGGCCTAGAGGGCGAGATTCTCTTGGTGCGGCACGATTCGCTGGACCGGGCGAGCTTCATGCCCGGCGTGCTGTTGGCGGTCCGTCGGGTCGCCGAGACAGCGGGGCTGACCGTGGGGCTCGCCGGTCTGCTCGGGCTTTGAGGGCTCGGTGCCGGGACGGCGGCCCGGGAATTGGACGAGCCCCGGACCTGCATGCTGCTAGCTTTCGATTCGTGACAAGGCCGCGACCATGGTGACGGCGGCTCGACGCGCCGGACGGTTCGGCGCCGTCGTGACCGCGATGGTGACGCCCTTCGACGCCGAGGGGCGACTGGACATAGGGGGTGCGGTGTCTCTCGCCCGCTATCTCGTCGACAACGGCAGCGACGGGCTCGTCGTGACCGGCACGACCGGCGAGGGACCGACGCTCAGTGACGCGGAGCGGGCGGAGCTCTGGGCGGCCGTGGCGCGCGCGGTCACGGTGCCGGTGATCGCCGGCTCGACCACGAACGACACGGCCCACTCCGTCCGGCTCACGCGTGTGGCAACCGAGGCCGGCGCGGCCGGGATCCTCGCTGTCACCCCCTACTACAACCGCCCGTCACAGAGCGGCATCGCCGCCCACTTCGCCGCTGTCGCCGCCGCGACGCGGCTCCCGGTCCTCGTCTACGACATCCCCGTGCGCACGGGGCGCAAGGTTGCCCTCGACACGATGCTGCAGCTAGTGCATGATTTTCCGAACATCACCGGCGTCAAGGACGCGTCCGGTGACCCGGCCGGTGCCGCGAGGCTCATGGCCAGGGCTGGAACAGGGTTCGATTGCTACAGCGGCGACGACTCGCTGACGCTCCCGTTGCTCGCGGTGGGTGCGGTCGGGGTAGTGAGCGTGGCGTCGCACTGGGTCGGTCAGGAGCTGGGGGAGATGATCAGGCT
Organism: Acidimicrobiales bacterium; assembly: GCA_050015175.1. Taxonomy (GTDB): domain Bacteria; phylum Actinomycetota; class Acidimicrobiia; order Acidimicrobiales; family Bog-793; genus Fen-455. Next base: position 5,985 of record JBEKBX010000035.1, read on the forward strand.
CTACCTGGAAGGTGACGTCGAAGGCGCCCGGGAGTTGAACGCGGCCCTCATCGAGCCGGTCTCGTTCCAGTCCAGCGACGAAGCGCCCAATCCCCTGCCGACCAAGGCCGTCCTCCGGGCGCGGGGGCTGCCCGCAGGCGAGTGCCGACTGCCGTTGGGTCCTGCCCCGGACTGGTTGGAGCCCAAGGCGGGCTCCATGCTCGCCAACTTGGACCTGTGGCGCTCGAGCCGGCCGGCTGGGAGCGCGGTGAAGGGCCCGAATGGCTGAAGCGGTCCGAATCTCGTTCCTCGGGGGGCTGGGCGAGATCGGCCGCAACTGCGCGGTCGTCGAGCAGGGGGGCCGCCTGGTCGTCCTCGACTGCGGGGTGATGTTCCCCAATCCGGAGATGCCCGGCGTCGACCTGGTGCTGCCGGACTTCAGCTTCCTGCGCGAGCGCGCCGCGGACGTCGACGGGATCGTGCTCACCCACGGGCACGAGGACCACGTCGGGGCGCTCGCGTACCTCATGCGTGACGTCGATGCGCCCGTATACGGTTCGGGCCTGACCCTCGGGTTCGCTCGCAACCGGCTCGACGAGGCCGGCCTCGGCCAGAAGGCACCGCTGGTGGAGGTGCGTGACGGCGAGAAGCGCAAGATCGGCCCGTTCGACGTGGAGTTCATCCCGGTGACGCACTCGGTGCCGAGCGGCTTCGCCCTCGCCTTCCACACGGCCCAGGGCGTCGTGCTCCACAGCGGTGACTTCAAGCTGGACCTGACGCCGGTGGACGGGCGGAGGACGGACCTCGCCCGCATCGGGCAGATCGCCGCCACCGAGGGCATCCGCCTCCTGCTCGCGGACTCGACGAACGCGGAGCTGCCGGGCTACACGGGAAGCGAGAGCGCGGTGGGCGAGTCGCTCCGGAGGATCTTCCTCCTGCAGCGGGGGCGCCGGATCGTGGTTGCTTGTTTCGCGAGCCACGTGCACCGCATCCAGCAACTCGCAGATGCCGCGATCGCGAGCGGGCGCAAGGTGGCGCTGCTCGGCCGCTCGATGGTGAAGAACGTCGGCATCGCCCGCGACCTCGGGATGTTGACGATCCCGGATCGTTGCTTCGCCGACATCGAGACGATCGGGGACCACAACCCCGGCGAGATCTGCGTCATCTCGACGGGCTCCCAGGGCGAGCCGATGTCCGCGCTGGCGCAGATGGCGTCGGGCGAGAGTCGCTGGCTGCACATCGAGGAGGGCGACGTCGTCGTGCTCAGCTCGCACGCGATACCCGGCAACGAGTGGGCGGTCGCCAAGGTGATGGACGGCCTCGCGCGCCGGGGCGCGGAGGTCATCCACGCCGGCGTCGCCCACGTGCACGAGAGCGGTCACGCCCACCAGGGTGAGCTCGCCACTTTGCTCTCCATAGCGCGGCCGCGCAGCTTCGTGCCTGTGCACGGCGAGTACCGCATGCTGGTGCGCCACTCCCGCCTCGCGATCGAGATGGGTGTCGCGCCGGACGAGGTCCTCATCTGCGAGGACGGCGACGTCGTGCAGCTGGGCGACGAGGGGATCGACTTCGCAGGCGAGGTGTCGGCCGCACACGTCTTTGTCGACGGGATCGTCGGCGACGTCGGCGTCGGCGTGTTGCGCGACCGGCGCGTGCTCGCTGAAGAAGGTGTCGTGGTCGCAGTCGTCACCGTCGACATCCGCACCGGGGAGCTGGTCGGCGCCCCGGAGATCGTCAGCCGCGGCTTCCTGGACGAGCCTGGTGCCGAGTCGGTGGTCGACGAACTGCGCTCCGCGCTGGTGAAGGCGATCGAGGTCGCGGTCGGCGAGGGAAGCCAGGACCCCGACGCTCTCCGCCGGGTCGTCCGCCGGACGGTCGGACGCATCGTGAGCGACCGCACCCGCCGCAGGCCGATGATCGTGCCGCTCGTGCTCGAGGCCTGAGCAGGGAGTTCCCGCGCCAGAGGTTTCCGGGATCACTGTCACCGGGAGTGGCTGGTGTTAGCGTTGTGGGCATCGTGGCAGTGTCTCGTCGTGTCATCTCCGGCCAATCCGGTGCCTCCCGCGATGCTCCGACCAGGGGGAAGCCAGCCAGTTCCCCTCGGACCGCGGTGCCCAGAGCGGGCGCGAGACCGCAGCTCACCAAGGTCCCTGCCCCGCGCAAGAGCGCAGGCAGGGCGCGCGCACGCCGGAAGACGACAGCGCTCGGGCGCGGTGCCGGGTGGCTGGTCGACCTCGTCGCCGCGCCCTCGGAGGAGTCCTGGGGCTGGGCGCTGCTGCTCGTCGGCGTCCTTGCCGGCCTCGGAATCCATTTCAACCTGCTGGGGCCGGCGGGCCACTTGCTCCGGGTGGGGGGCGCCCGCGCTTTTGGCTGGGGAGCCGACGTAGCCCCGGCGTCGTTCGTCGTCGGTGCCGTCATCCTGCTCGCTGGGCGAGCGAGACGCGGCCTCGGGCCGATCCTCGCCGCCCTGGTGCTCCTGTTGATCGTGTCCGCAGGCCTGGCGGACCTGGCGGCAGGCTCACCCGGCACCGCGGCAACCTGGTGGGAGCTCGGCGGCGCAGGTGGCATCGTCGGTGCTGGCGTCGGAGGCGGGCTCTCGAGGATCATCGGCGTCGCCGGGGCGTCGGTGGTTCTGGGCGCCGTTGGCATCGCGGCCATCTGCGGGCTGCTCGGCATGCCCCTGCTCGCCGTCATACGGGTCGTGGGCCGGGGCCTTGCCGCGGCCGCGCGATGGACGACCACGCTCTTTCGGGACTGGATCGCCGCAATGCGCGTGCAACCGCTTCAGGAGCGGCCCGCGGCCGTTGCGGCAGGGAACCCCGATGCCGACGGTTTCGGCGTCTGGCCGGCCGGCGCCGGGGCAACCGCGCCCGGGGCCGGTCACGTGTCGGTTCTCCCCGGAGCATCGGACACCGATCAAGCGGCCGGCGCCGGGGAGCCTCCCGGGCCTGCCGCGGCAGAGGTTCGCGTGGGGCTGGCAGATGCGGCGGTCGCCGGCGCGGAGCCGTCCGGTGGGGACGTGCTTCGCGCCGCGACTGTCACAGGCAGAGCCGAGCAGCTCAGCCTGCCGGTGGCGCCCACATCCGGCTCGTGGAAGCTCCCGCCGCTCAAGCTGCTCAAGCGCTCCAAGGAGCAGGATCTCGACCGCAAGGGGATCGAGGAGCGGGGCCGCGTGCTCGAGCGCGCCCTCGCGGGCCACGGAGTCGAGACGCACCTGGTCGGTTACACCGTGGGACCGACGGTGACCCGTTTCGAGCTCGAGCTGGGGGCGGGCGTGAAGGTCGCCCGCGTTACCACCCTGGCCAAGGACATCGCGTATGCCATGGCTTCGCCCGACGTGCGCATACTCGCCCCTATCCCGGGTCGCTCGGCGATCGGTGTCGAGGTGCCGAACCGTGACAGGCAGCTCGTCACTCTCGGCAGCGTGTTGCAGTCGATCGAGGCCCAGAGGTCCACCCATCCCCTCGAGGTCGCCTTCGGCAGGGACATCGCCGGGCGTCCTGTGATGGTGAACCTCGCCGAGATGCCGCACCTGTTGATCGCGGGGGCCACCGGCGCCGGCAAGTCGTCGTGCATCAACTCGGTGATCACCTCGATCCTCATGAAGGCAACGCCGGATCAGGTCCGCCTCATCCTGGTGGACCCGAAACGGGTCGAGCTCGGCCACTACAACGGGCTTCCCCATCTGCTCACCCAGGTCGTGGTCAATCCGAAACGGGCCGCCAACGCTTTGTCGTGGGCCGTGACCGAGATGGAGCGCCGCTACGACCTGCTGGCCGAGTGCGGCATGCGCGACATCGCCGGCTACAACGCGGCAGTCGACCGTGGGGAGCTCGACGACGGGCCGATCCAGGGACTTCGGGCACCGAGCGCGGCCGACAGGGCGCCGTTGCTCGCCGAGCTGGCACTCGCCGACACCGAGCTCGGGGAGCTCGCCCTTGCCTCGATCGACCTCGAAAACGCCGATACGCGCGACGGGGCCGACCTCGACGAGGCCGATCTCACCGGCATCGACGATGACGCCGAGGCACCAGACGACCTGGACGCCGAGGGTGACGCGTGGCTGTCCGGCGAGGACATGGTCCAGACGTCCGTCGTGGCCGGCTCGCGCGGCGCAGGACTCGGGACCCGCCATGTCCGGCTGCCCTTCATCCTCATCGTCGTGGACGAGCTGAACGACCTCATGATGGTCGCGGCGCGCGACGTAGAGGAGTCGATCTGCCGTATCGCCCAGATGGCGCGCGCCGTGGGGATCCACCTTGTCATCGCGACGCAACGGCCCTCGGTCGACGTGATCACCGGCGTGATCAAGGCGAACATCCCTTCGCGGCTTGCCTTCTCCGTCTCCTCTCTAGCCGACAGCCGCGTCATCCTCGACCAGCCCGGCGCGGAACGGCTGGTCGGCCGCGGTGACCTCCTGCTGCTCACTGCGTCCTCCAGCGTGCCGCGGCGGATACAGGGTCCGTGGGTGGGCGAGGACGAGGTTCAGGCCGTCGTCGCCCATTGGCGGCGCCAGAGCGGCCCGCGCTACGTCGACGGCGTGGAAGGCGAGGAGGCCGCGGGGAGCCGGGCCGGCAGGGGAGTCGAGGACGACGACGACGAGTACCTGCAGCGTGCAATGGAGTTGGTGGTGCGGTCACAGCTAGGCTCGACCTCCATGCTCCAGCGCAAGCTCCGAGTCGGCTTCGCTCGGGCCGGTCGGCTCATGGACCTTCTCGAAAGGCGCGGCATTGTCGGGCCGTCCGAGGGTTCCAAGCCGCGTGCCGTCCTGATGACAGCCGAGGAGCTGGACGAGCTGTAGCCGCGACGCCGGGCCAGCGACGCGGCCAACGCCATGGACGACCAAGGTGCCACCTCGCAGTCAACAACCCTGCCGCCTGAGGCCTTGTCCAGCGCGGCTGACGCCTTGGCGGCAACGCCGAGGCGTCATGTGTCTCCTGCGAAGGCGCGCCGACGCCGGCTCTACTGGCGCCGGCGGGCGACAGTGCTGCTCGGCCTCGCCGTAGTCCTGTCAGGGATCGGTTGGCTCTTGTCGGGGCCCGGATCGCCGAGGCTCGTCACCTCCGGCGATCCGGGAAGGCTGCGGTCTGCGCAGGTCCACCTGCCTTCGCTCGTCCCGATCGTGCCCGCAGTGACGAGGTTCCCCGGGACGCCGGCGCCACTGCCGGTCCCCTCGGCGGGTCAGTCCGCCGTGTACGTCCAGGGGATCGGTCTCCTCGGGGCCTCGCCGGATCAACAGTCGGCGCCTATGGCAAGCCTGACCAAGGTCATGACAGCTGTCATCGTGCTCGACGACCATCCCCTCGGCCACGGTTCCGGCCCGACATTCACGATGACCGCGGCGGACCACGCGGCATGGGTCCAGGACGTCGAGAACGGTGATTCCAGCCTCGAGGTCGTCGCAGGAGAACGCCTCACCGAGCGCCAGCTGCTCGAAGGGCTGATGATCCCTTCGGCATGCAACATCGCCGACTATCTCGCGCGCTGGGACGCCGGGAGCATCGCCGCTTTCGTGAGGAAGATGAACGCGATGGCGGTGGCGCTCGGCCTCAAGCACACGCACTACGCGGACGCGAGCGGACTGAGCCCGTATTCCCGGAGCACGGCGATCGACCAGGCGGCCCTCGGTGCCTACGCGATGGCGGTGCCGGGAATGGTCTCCATCGTGGACCACGAGACGATCAAGTTCCCGACCGGGTTGGTCGGCGGCTACAACCCCGCCCTAGGAGAGGACGGCGTGATCGGCCTCAAGTCCGGCTTCACCGACGCGGCCCAGATCTGTCTCGTGACAGCCGCCTGGCGCACCGTCGGCGGCCACAGGGTGCTCGTCGTGAGCGCCGCCTTAGGTCAGCCGTCGAGCCTGGAATGGGCGGCGGTGATCGACGAGCAGCTTCTCGACGCAGCGACCTCAGATCTGCGGTTGTTGCCGCTCCTACGCGCGTACCAGCCCGTTGCGAGAGTCGTCGCGGGTTGGAGCCGTGTGCGGCCGGTCGCGGTCGTCACGGTTCCCGTCACGGCTGTCGGCTGGGCGGGCTTGCCGGTGCGGATCGTGGTCAAGGCATCAATCCCCGTGAAGCCCGGCACCGGGCGCGGCTGGCGGTCGGGCACCCCGATCGCGAGCGTGGAGGTGGTGACGCCGGCGGGAGTGCAGTCGGTGACCCCTGCGAAGCTGAGCCTCTTCCTGTCGTCGGCTCCTCGCGGCTGGTCCCCCCCTCCTGGGACCAGCTCGACCCTGACCGCCGCAAGCGGCAGCTGAGGGTGACGATGCGCGCGAGGGCCCCGGCATCCTCGGCCAACCTGGGCCCCGGTTTCGACGTGCTTGCCATCGCCCTGGCCCTCCACGTGGAGGTCGAGATGGTCCCCTCGGCGCGGCTCTCGTTGCGCACCGAGGGCGAGGGGGCCGACCTCCCCTGCGACGAGCACCATCTCGCGGCGCGTGTGGCCTCGGCCGTCAGCGGTCACGACCATTTCGCGATCCGGGTTCGCTCCGAGATCCCGGTCGGGCGTGGGCTCGGCTCGTCCGCTGCTCTCACCGTCGCGGCAGCGGCCGCGGCCGGAGCGGCGGATCCCTTGAAGGTTGCCGTCGGCTTCGAAGGTCACGCCGAGAACGCGGCGGCGTCGGTCCGTGGCGGTCTCGTCTCCGCCGCAATCCTCGACACCGGCCCGGTGGTCCGCCGTTTCCCCCTGGATCCGGGTCTCGTCTTCGTCGTCCTCGTGCCCGACCGGGAGCTGCTGACCCTCGACGCGAGGCGGGCGCTGGACGCCGAGGTGCCGCACGGCGACGCCGTCTTCAACCTCTCCAGGATGGGCCTCTTGCTGGCCGGCCTCGCCGATCGCAGAGTGCTCATCGGTGCCGCGGGCGAGGACCGTCTTCACCAGTCCCAGCGGGCGCACCTTTTCCCGGAGGCTTCCGAGTTGCTGGCGCGCCTGACCAAGGCGGGTGCCCTTGTGTCTTGCTGGTCCGGTGCCGGTCCGAGCCTGCTCGGCATCTGCGACGGTCAAAGCGTGGCGGCGCATGTCCGCGACGCGGGAGAGCTGGCGCTCGAGTCCCTGGGTGTCCCCGGGCAGGCGATGGTGATAGCGCCGGACCTCGACGGCCTGGTCGTGGGGGCCTGAGGCCCGACGGACGCGCGCAGGGCTCTGCCCCAGCGTGCAGCGGGGCCCTTGACACAGATAGTTCGGATCCGAATAATACGGATCAGTATGAAAAACGACTCTGCAAGTATCGTCCTCTCGCTCCTGCGGGCGACCCATCGTGTGCTGCAGATGCTCGAGGAGACGGCCAAGGAGCTCGACGTCTCCCCGGTTGAGATGAACGTCCTGGCCAGCCTCGGGACGGCTGAGGACTCGACCGTGTCCCAGCTCGGGCGTGCCACCGGGATGCGCCCGTCCACGACCACAGGTGTCCTCGACCGCTTGGAGGCGCGGGGCCTGCTCGAACGTCGCCCCAACCCGGCTGACCGCAGGTCCGCGAACGTGGCACTGACCAAGCTCGGCGAGAGCGTGGCGCAAAGGGTGCTGGCGGCCATGCAAACAGTCGACGACCGGGTTCGGGACTGCATCGGTGACGGACTCCTCGCGGGCTACCACGAGGTCGTCGGCGCGCTCGGTTTACTTATGTCGTCTGCAGGGCCGAACGGGCGGGCGGATGCCCACTGACGCCGCGACGCTTCTCAGGGTCGCCTACGTGGCCGGTGCCGTCGTCGACGCCGCTGCCGCGATCGAGATGGCGTTGCCCGAAAGGTTCGGGGCGAGGCTGCGCTACGGCGCCTCGTTCGATGTGGGGCGTGCCGAGTTCCGCTACGGGATGCGCCAGGCCGCGGCGCTCATGGCCGGATGGACGGTCCTGCTCGTCTGGGCGTTCCTCGACCCGGTGGCGCGTCGTGACGTGTTGCTGATCACGATCGTGCCAGTGATCGTGGGCCTGATGGGCTCCGACGCACTGGCGCAGCGGCGAGGCGAGCTTCGGCGAGGACCGGTGCTGGCCGTACGATCAATGCAGCTGGTGCTCATCGCGCTGTTCGCCGCGGCCTACGTCGTGTCGGCCCGCTGACCCGACGCGTTGCGCAGGGACCGATCCGGCCGCGCCGGCCTCACTCGGGCGACGGCACGCCCGCGGCGATCTCGTCGAGCCCCTGGGCCAGGGCGTTCCACGAGAGGGTCGCGCACTTGATGCGAACCGGGAACTTGACCACGCCTTGCAGAGCGGCCAGCTCGCCGAGATCCTCGGGCTTGATCGTCCCGGCGTCGTCTTGAGCATCGGCGCCTTCGTCGCCCGAAAGGGAGTGCTCGTGGATCGACATCATCGCCTTGAAGGAACGGATGAGCTTGCGGGCTTCCTCGACGGGGCGGCCCTTCACGGTGGCGGACATCATCGAGGCCGAGGACTGGCTGATCGAGCACCCCTGGCCCGAGATGCGCAAGTCCGCGAGGGTGCCGTTTTCTACCTCGAGGTACACGACGACCTCGTCGCCGCAGAGGGGATTGAATCCCTCGACCCGGTGCGCGGGTGGGACGGGGAGCTCTCCGCGGTTGCGCGGCGAGCGGTAGTGGTCGAGGATGATCTCACGGTAAAGGTCTTCGAGGCCGGCCATGGCGGTTTCGTGGCTCCTGTTTCAGTTGACGTGTCTCAGCCGAAGAATGCTGCGGCGACGTCGAGCGCGTCTGAGAGAGCTTCGATGTCGTCCTCACCGTTGTAAACGTAGAACGAGGCGCGTGCGGTTGCCGTGACGCCCAGCCTGCGCATCAGGGGCTTGGCGCAGTGGTGCCCGGCACGGATGCAGATACCCTCTGCGTCCAAGACCTGAGCGAGGTCGTGGGCGTGGATGTCGCGCAGGCTGAACGACAGCACACCGCCGCGCCCGGCCGGGTCGGAGGTCGGCCCGAAGATCTTCAGTTCGGTGCCGTGGCGCTGTCGGAGGAGCTCGATCGCCCGTGAGGTGAGCTCGGTCTCGTGTGCCGCGACCCGGTCCATTCCCAGGGACTCGAGAAAACTGATCGCGGCATGCAGGCCGATCGCCTCGGCGATGGGCGGGGTCCCGGCTTCGAACTTCCAGGGAAGGTCGTTCGGGGTGAAACCGTCCAGGCGCACGTCACGGATCATCTCGCCGCCACCGAGGAACGGGGGCATCGCGTCGAGCAACTCCTCGCGACCCCAGAGCACGCCTATGCCCGTGGGCCCGAGCATCTTGTGGCCCGTGAAGGCCAGGAAGTCGACGCCGAGAGCGCGCACGTCGACGCTGCGGTGCGGGACGAGCTGGGAGGCGTCGGCGACGACGACGGCACCGGCCGCGTGGGCCGCCTCGACGATGAGGCCGAGGTCGTTGATCGTGCCGAGCACGTTCGACATGCCCGAGACCGCGACTAGCCCGACGCCGTCGATGAGCCGGTCGAGGTCGCTCAGGTCGAGCCTGTAGTCCTCGCCGACGGGGATGTAGCGCAGCTCCACCTGCCGTTCGGCGGCGAGCATGAGCCAGGGCACGATGTTGGCGTGGTGCTCGAGCTGGGTCAACAGGACCGCTCTGCCCTTGGGGAGGATGTGCCGGCCGTAGGAGTGGGCGACGAGGTTGAGCGCCTCTGTGGCGTTCTTGGTGAACAGGACCTCTATGTCGGGCCGCGGTGCGTGGATGAACCGGCCAGCGGCCCGGCGCGCCATCTCGAATTGCCGCGTGGCCTCCTCGGCAATGGCGTAGACGCCGCGGTGCACGTTCGCGTGCGTGGTCTCGTAGTAGTGGTCCATCGCGTCGAGCACAGCGCGGGGCCGCTGCGAAGACGCCGCCGAGTCGAGGTAGACGAGCCTCTTGCCGTGCGACTCCTGCTGGAGCAAGGGGAACTCCTTGCGCAGCGCCGTGACATCGAGCGGGCCGGCCTCGACGCCCGTGGTCATGGGCGCAGCTCCTCGTAGCCCTCGCGGTCGAGCCGCTCCGCGAGGTCGGGGCCTCCGCTCTCGACGATGCGGCCGTCCAACATGACGTGCACGCGGTCGGGCTGCAACTCCTCGAGGATCCGGCGGTAGTGCGTGACGAGCAAGATGCCGAGCTCCGGGCAGGCGCGGCGCACGGCCTCGATGCCCCGGGCGACGATCCGTAGCGCGTCGACGTCGAGGCCGGAGTCGGTCTCGTCGAGGATGGCGACGTCGGGTTCCAGCATGGCCATCTGGAGGATCTCGTTGCGCTTCTTCTCGCCTCCGGAGAAGCCCTCGTTCAGGTACCTGCTGGCGAACGCGGGGTCCATGCCGAGGCGCTGCATCCATTCCATGAGCGAGACGCGCACCTCGAGCACCGAGATGTCGGTCCCGCGACGAGCGGAGACGGCCTGGCGGAGGAACTGCGACACCGGCACGCCGGGGATCTCCTCCGGGTACTGGAACGCGAGGAACACACCGGCCCTGGCCCGGGCATCCGGCGCCCACGACGTGATCTCCTCGCCCCGCAGCACGATCCGTCCGCTCACGACGCGATAGCCGGGATTGCCGGCGATGGCGTTCGCGAGCGTCGACTTCCCCGAGCCGTTCGGGCCCATGAGGGCGTGGAGTTCGCCCTCTTTCACGACGAGGTCGACCCCACGGAGGATCTCGTGATCCTCGACCGCGACGTGCAGATCCTCGATCGCGAGCACTTCGCCGCCTGCGGTGGCGTCGCCGGCGTGTTCGGGAGCCGTCGGGCTCTCCGGACCACGGCGGGCCTGGGTTATCACGCTTCCGTTCGACACGGTCACCATGTTAGACGCGCTGTCGGATTAACACTACGTCCGTAGGGGAAATATGCCCTACCAACCACGTGCGATCCATTCGTCCAGGTGAGGGAGCTCGACGCCGATCGTGGTGTCCAGGCCGTGGCCCGGCATCACGATCGTCTCGGCTGGCAGGGCCGTGAAGATGCGCCGCTCGATCGACTCGATGATGGTCGGGAAGTCCCCGAGATCGGTGGCCGTGTTGCCCGGGCCCCCCGGGAACAGCGTGTCCCCGGAGAGTAGGACGGGGGATCCCTGGATCAGGAAGCACATGGACCCGGGCGTGTGCCCGGGGGTGTGTATCGTCCTCAGCCGCAACCTGCCGACCTCGAGCACGTCGTCGTCGTCGAGGAGGAGGTCGTAGGAGGGGAGCATGGCGGCGTCCTCGGCGCGGACCGCGACCTCGTAACCGGCGTCACGCAGCTGTGGGACCGCCTGGATGTGGTCCCAGTGGCCGTGGGTCTCCACGACCCTGCGCACCCCGAGACGCCAGCAGAGCTCGAGGAGCTGCTCGTGCTCGTTCGCGGCGTCGACGAGCAGGGCGTCGCCGCTCGCTCGACAACGCACCACGAAGACGTTGTTGTCGAACGGCCCGACCACGACCTTGTGGATCTCGACCTGTTCATCCTCGTAGTGCACGGCGGCCTCCTGTCTCTCTCCCGTTCAGGGCCGGCGTGGTACCGCCGCAAGCGGGAGATCGGTCTTTGGACAGACTAAGGTCCGTTTCGGAGGTGGTCCTCGGTGGCTCCTGACAAGCCTGCCGGCACCGGCGCGGGCGCAGGCGGCAGCCGGCCCGCGGGGCCGCGGGCCTCCGATGCTGATCGGGAGCGATTCGCCGCGGAGCTGCACGAGCATTTCGCCGAGGGCCGGCTGAGTCTCGAGGAGCTCCAACGTCGTCTCGACCTCGTCTTCGCGGCGCAGACGCTCATCGATCTCTACGAGTTGACGAGCGATCTGCCACACCCCGGACCGCAGCTGGGGCATCGGTCGGGCTCCGGTTCCGGGCGCCGCGGGGCGACCCGTAAACGGGGCTGGTGGCCCTTCGGCTGAGTGGATCGCGCACATGGGTCCAAACTCTCGATACATTGGGGCCACCAGAGAAAGGAGGTGGTCCAATTCATGAGTAGTCAACCTTGCGGGACCCTGGAGGTGGCTGGCCGCTAGGCGGCATGCTGGACCACCTGGTGAAACCATCCAGACACCCTCGGTGACCCCGGTCGAGAGTTGGTCCCGCTCGATGCAGCCCGGAAGCCGAGCCTTTTTCAGCAGATGACCAAGGGCCGTGGATCTTTCCACAGCCGCCTCGAGGGGCGCTTCGGCGCCCCTCGAGTGCGTCCGGAACCGGATTCGCTCCGATCCGACCGTTCCGTTGTCAAGCGCCTTTTCCTGCGCCGGTGCGCCGTCCCCGGGGCGAGCGGGCGGGTTCGAGGGCCTGTTTGGCTCCGGCTGAGCGGGACGTTTGTCCGGCGGTTGCGGCGGAGGCCTTCATGGCGCGCTTGTGCTCGCGGACGGCGACAAGGGCGCCCGGGCTGTCGATGTCGGCCACGGAGGCGAGCGATCCGGCCCGGCCGAAGGGTCCCGCCGCCTTCTCCCAGCCGCTCGGGCGAACCCCGAGTTGCTTGCCGAGCAGTGCGACGAAGATCCGCGCTTTCTGCTCGCCGAAGCCAGGGAGCGCCTTCACACGCTTGAGCAACTCGTCGCCGGTCGCGGCAGTCCTCCAGACAGCCGCCGCGTCCCCGCCGTACTCGTCGACGAGCAATCGGCAGAGGTCCTGCACCCGGGCGGCCATTGAAGCCGGGAAGCGATGGAGGGCGGGCTTGTCGACGAACAGGGCGGTGAGCTCTCCCGGGGCCATGGCGGCGATCTTGGCGGCGTCGAGCTTCGCGCCGAGCCTCTGGCGCAGGACCCAGGGCCCGGCAAACGCCTTTTCGAGGGGTACCTGCTGATCTAGGACCATGCCGATCAGCAGTGCGAGGGGATCCTCGACGAGGTACCTGTCCGCACGGGAATCCCGGGTGAAGGGGAGGCTTTTGGGCGTGTTCGCGTCTTGAGGCATCGAAGGAGTGTAGGGCGCGACTTTCTCGGCGCTGGCGCCACGGCCCGAGACGCCAGCGCGCCGCGCCCGCGCCGGCGTCGAGCGTGCGGGACCGTCTCAGGCGCCTCGCGGGTCGACGGCCTCGGGGTCGACCCCGTAGCGCTCGATGGCGAGGGCAACCTCGCTCGGTTTGCCCGCACCCGCGGCCGCAAGCTCGGCCAGGACCGCTACGACGACGTGCGCGGCGTCGACCTCGAAATGCCTGCGAAGCGCGGCGCGGGTATCGGAACGGCCGAACCCGTCCGTCCCGAGCACCGTGAAGGGCGCCCGGACGAAACGTGCGACCTGATCCGGAACAGCCTTCAGGTAGTCGGTGATGGCGACGATCGGGCCCCGGGACTCTTCGAGCGCTCGGGTCACGTAGGGCACCCGGGGAGCGCTCTCGGGATGAAGCCTGTTCCAGCGCTCGACTTCGAGCCCGTCCTCCCTGAGGGCCTTGTAGCTTGTGACCGACCAGGCTTCTGCCGTCACGCCCCAGTCGGACGCCAGGAGCTCCCGCGCTTGCATCGCGGCCTGCCACGCCGTCCCCGAGAAAAGGATCGTCGCCGAACGGCCGGCAGCACCCGCGGCCTCGGCCGGTCCGGCATAGCGGTAGATGCCGCGCACGATCCCCTCTCTTATGCTCGCAGCAGCCGCTGCCTGCGTCGCCTCGTCCCCGTCCGGCACTGGGAGAGCAGGCATCGGGTAGTTCTCGTTGTAGATCGTCAGGTAGTAGATGCAGTCCTCGGCCTCGGGCCCGAACATGTCGCTGATCCCGCGCTCGACGATGGTCGCCATCTCGTAGGCGAACGCCGGGTCGTAGGCGTGGACCGTCGGCACGACCGAAGCCAGCAGCAGTGAGTGCCCGTCCTCGTGCTGGAGCCCCTCGCCGTTCATGGTCGTCCGCCCCGCTGTGCAACCCATCAGGAAACCACGTGCCCGCGCGTCGGCCGCCTGCCAGATCAGGTCCCCCACCCGCTGGAACCCGAACATCGAATAGAACAGGTAGATCGGCAGCATCGGCAGGGACCACGTCGCGTAGGACGTCCCGGCCGCCTGGAAGCTCGCCATGGCGCCGGCCTCGGTGATGCCCTCCTCCAGGATCTGGCCCGTGCGCTCCTCCGAGTAGGAGAGCAGCAGGCCGGCATCGACGGGCGTGTAGAGCTGACCCTCCGGGGCGTAGATCTTCACTTCCGAGAAGAGTGCGTCGAGCCCGAAGGTGCGTCCTTCGTCGGGCACTATGGGGACTACGTACTTGCCGATGCCTGGGTCCCGGAGCAGGTTGCGCAACAGCCTTGCGAACGCCATGGTCGTGGAGACCGGCTGGCCGCGCGACCCCAGGGCGAACTCGGCGAAGGTCGCAGGTTCCGGCGCGGGAAGCCCGAGAAGGCCACGACCGCGCACGACGCGATTGGGCAGGTGTCCCCCGAGGGCACGGCTGCGAGCGGTCAGGTACTCGTGGACGGCCGATCCAGCCGGAGGGCGGTAGTAAGGCGGCGCCTCCGCGTCGAGCGCCTCGTCGGGGATCTCTTCGTGCAGGTGCAATCGGTCGCGCAGCACCCGGAGCTGATCCTTGGTCATCTTCTTGATCTGGTGCGTGGCATTGCGCGCTTCGATCTCGGGCCCGAGCGTCCAGCCCTTGATGGTCTTCGCGAGGATGGCCGTTGGCGCCCCGACCTGCTCGGTCGCCGCCTTGTAGGCGGCGTAGAGCTTGCGGTAGTCGTGCCCGCCGCGGGGCAGGGTCTGCAGCTCCGCGTCCGACAAGTGCTCCACGAGCTTGCGCAGGCGCGGGTCCGGGCCGAAGAAGTGCTCGCGGATATAGGCGCCGGACTCGGTGGCGAGCGTCTGGAAGTCGCCGTCGAGAGTCGTGTTCATCTTGTGGAGGAGCACCCCGTCGACGTCGCGGGCCAACAGCTCGTCCCAGCGCCTGCCCCAGATGACCTTGATCACGTTCCATCCGCAGCCCCGGAGCAGGGCCTCGAGCTCTTGGATGATCTTGCCGTTGCCCCTGACGGGTCCGTCGAGGCGCTGGAGGTTGCAGTTGACGACGAAGGTGAGGTTGTCCAGGCGCTCACGGGCGGCGAGGCTGAGCGCAGCCCTTGTCTCCGGCTCGTCGAACTCCCCATCGCCGACGAAGGACCACACCCGCGACTGGGTCGTGTCCACGAGCTCGCGGTGCACGAGGTAGCGATTGAAGCGCGCCTGATAGATGGCGGTGAGCGGGCCGAGCCCCATCGAGACCGTCGGGAATTCCCACCAGTCCGGCATGAGACGGGGGTGCGGGTAGCTTGACAAGCCCCTGCCGCCGACCTCGAACCGGTAGTTGTCGAGGTCTTCCTCCTCCAGCCGTCCCTCGACATACGCGCGGGCGTAGATCCCGGGCGACGCGTGACCCTGGAAGTAGACCTGGTCGCCCGCGGTGCCGTTGGCCTTGCCCCGGAAGAAATGGTTGAAGCCCACCTCGTAGAGGGAGGCGGAGCTGGCGAAGGTCGAGAGGTGTCCTCCGATGCCGGCCTCGCGGGTGTTCGCCCGCGTGACCATGACGGCCGCGTTCCAGCGTATGTAGCGGCGGATCTTGCGCTCGAGGTCCTCGTCGCCGGGGAACCAGGGTTCCGAGCGGGCCGGGATCGAGTTGATGTAAGGGCTCGAGACGGTCGCGGGGAAGCCGACCTGGTTGGCGCGCGCTCGCTCCAACAGCTTCATCAAGAGGAACTGGGCGCGCGGGCGACCTTCCGCCTCGACGACGGCGTCGAAGGAGTCCATCCACTCGGCGGTCTCCTCGGGATCAATATCTGGCAGCTGGTATGAGAAACCATCGATGATCACGCACCCAGTTTCGCGCCGGCGCAACCGCTGTCCGGCCGCGTGGGAGAGGAATTATTCGAGCGTTATCAAAGCCGGGCCCACGGGCGGGCCCTCGGGTCGCGCCGAGCACCACGATGACCTGGCGGACCAGGCAGAATGACTTCGTGACCCTGTTCGAGGACCCGGATCCCGCCACCGTGGTGTTCACCGATGGGGCCTGTCTCGGCAACCCCGGCCCAGGAGGATGGGCGTGGGCGGTCTCCGATCAGGAGTACGAGAGCGGCCACGCCGCCAACACGACCAATCAGCGCATGGAGGTCACGGCAGTTCTCCAGGCGCTCGGCGCCATCAGCGGTCGCGTTCATGTGGTGAGCGACTCCACCTACGTCGTCAACTGCTTCAGCCAACGGTGGTGGGCGGGATGGCGCGCACGGGGATGGAGGAACTCGCGAGGCGAGCCGGTGGCGAACCAGGACCTGTGGCGTCCGCTCATCGACGAGGTCGTCGACCGAAGGCGCGGCGAGATCAGGCTGACCTGGGTGAAGGGGCACTCCGGTGACCCGATGAACGAGCTCGTGGACCGGCTCGCGGTCGATGCCGCCCGTTTCCAGCGGGGTGCGCGCACGCGCTGAGCGGATATCGGTGCCAGCTGCCCGAGACTGAAGTTCCAGGTAATGTCCGATGCGATGCGTTACGTGGAAGCAGCTGGCGAGAAGGTGTCGGCGATCGGCCTGGGCACATGGCAGTTCGGGTCGAAGGAATGGGGGTACGGCTCCCACTACGCCGAGCACGACGCGGTCGACATCGTGCACCGTGCCCTCGATCTGGGCATAAACCTGATAGATACCGCCGAGATATACGGTCTTGGCCGCTCGGAGCGGATCGTCGGGCGCGCGATCGGGGAGCGGCGGGCGGACGTGTTCCTGGCTTCAAAGGTCTTGCCGATCCTCCCGTTGCGGCGGATCGTCGCCTGGAGGGCAGCCGGGAGCGTGCGGCGCCTCGGCGTTGCGCAGATGGACCTCTACCAGATTCACTGGCCGAACCCGGCGGTCCCCCTCACCGAGCAGATGGGGGCGATGCGGGCCCTGCAGCGCAGTGGGGAGATCCGCCAAATAGGCGTGAGCAACTTCTCGCTCGGGCGCTGGCGGGCGGCCGAAGGCGCCCTCGGGGGCCCGGTCCTGTCCAACCAGGTCAGGTTCAACCTCGTGGACCGCCGGCCGCTCAAGGGCATGACCGAATGGGCGGCGGCGAACGACCGAATCGTGATCGCCTACAGCCCGCTCGCTCAGGGTCTGCTCTCGGCGCGCTACGACGCCGAGCACCGGCCGACGGCGATGCGCGCGAATTCGGCCGCCTTCTTGCCGGAGAACCTCGACCGCGCGCGCCTGTTGCTCCAGGCGCTGCGCGAGATCGGCGGCGACCACGACGCGACGCCGGCCCAGGTGGCCCTGGCCTGGTTGATCGGACATCCGAACGTGGTCGCCATCCCGGGCGCGAGCACGGTCGCCCAGCTGCAACGCAACGCCGAGGCCGCCGAGCTCGAGCTCACGGTCGAGGACACGCATCGGCTCGAGGACGCCGCCGAGGCGTACCGTCCGATCCACGGCATCGCGGCCGTGCCTTCACTTCTCAAGATGCGCGCTGGCAGATCCGGGCGCGGGCGGTAGCCGCCCGGGCCAGGGGCCGACAAGGAGGAGCTGTGGACGGCGAGCTGACTTGGAAGGACGCGACAGCGCAGGCCGAGCTGGTTCGACGTGGCGAAGTGTCCCCGCTCGAGCTCGTCGACGCAGCGATCGAGCGGATCGAGCGGTGCGATCCCTTGCTGAACGCCGTCATCCACCGTCAGTTCTCCAACGCTCGCGCCCAGGCGGCCGAGGAGCTGCCCCGTGGTCCGTTCCGGGGCGTGCCAATGCTGCTCAAGGACCTTGGCGCCCCCCAGGCGGGGGAGCTCTACTGCGAAGGGACCTCGTTTGCCAAGGCGGCCGGCTACCGCGCCGGTAGGGACAGCTTCCTCGTGCAGGCCTTCAGGAAAGGGGGTTTCGTCGTGCTGGGCCGCACGAACGCCCCCGAGCTGGGCACGGCGATCACGACCGAGCCGATCGCGTTCGGGCCCACGCGCAACCCGTGGGACGTCGAGCACACGAGCGGAGGGTCGTCGGGTGGCTCTGCCGCCGCAGTGGCGTCCGGAATGGTCCCCGTGGCCCACGGGAACGACGGCGGTGGCTCGATCCGGATCCCGGCAAGCTGTTGCGCCCTCTTCGGTCTCAAGCCGAGCCGAGGCCGCGTGAGCCCCGGGCCGATAGGCGGCGAGTCCTGGAACGGTTTCTCCGGCGACCACGTGCTCGCGCGCACCGTCCGGGACTCTGCAGCGGTGCTCGACCTGGTCGCCGGGTACCGACCGGGTGACACCTTCGTCGCGCCTTTGCCTGCCCGGCCGTTCGCGCAGGAGGTGGGCGCCAGCCCGGGCAGGCTCCGCATCGGCCTCCTCGATCGCCCCGCTCAGCCCGAGTACAAGGCCCACCCGGAATGCTCGCAGGCGGTTCAGCTCGCCGGTCGGGTGCTCGAGTCGCTCGGCCACCGGGTCGAGATCGCCCACCCGACCTCGCTCGAGGAGCCTGAGATGTACCGCCACTTCCTCGTCATCATCGCGACCGCTGTCGCCGCGGCGTTGAACGAGTGGTCGCAGCTGTTGGGCAGGGAGGTCTCCGCAGAGGAGTTCGAGCCGGCCAACTCGCTGTTCGCGGCCCTGGGCAGGTCCATCTCCGCCCCGGACTATCTCGAGTCCGTCCTCTGGTTCGAGGGCTTCAGGCGCCGGACCATAGCCTTCTGGTCGGAGCAGGGCTTCGATCTCCTTTGCACCCCGGTCCTCGCCCAGCCACCGGCCCGGATCGGCGAGCTCTCCGACCCGGTGACCGGCGAGGCGAAGGTGATCGAGACCCTCCAGTTCACGGGCCAGTTCAACGCCAGCGGCCAGCCGGCCGCCTCGTTGCCGCTGCACTGGACGCCGGAGGGACTGCCGATCGGCGTGCAGCTCGTCGCCGACTACGGCCGGGAGGACGTTCTCATACGCGTCTCGAGCCAGCTCGAGGAGGCATGTCCGTGGGCCGACCGCCGGCCGGCCGTGCACGCGTGACCGCCACCGTCGCGCCGGTTGCGAGGTGATTTCCTCGCTCCGCGAGTAGCCTGCCTACTCTCAATGGCCCATCGTCTCTCCCACCTCGACACCCTCGCGTCCGAAGCGATTCACATCATTCGTGAGGTGGTCGCCGAGTTCGAGCGCCCCGCGCTGTTGTTCTCCGGGGGCAAGGACTCTGCTGTCCTGCTCCATCTGGCCACGAAGGCCTGCTGGCCGCAGCGGCTCCCGTTCCCGGTCGTGCACGTCGACACCGGGCACAACTTCCCCGAGGTCATCGAGTACCGCGACCAGCAGGTGGCCAAGCTCGAAGTACGGCTCGTGGTCGGCTCTGTGCAGGAGGACATCGACCGCGGTTCGATCGTCGAGCAGCCGGTGCCGGGCGCCACGCGCAACCGTTTGCAGACCTTCACCCTTCTCAGGGTGCTCGAGGAGAACCGCTACGACGCGGTCTTCGGCGGCGGTCGGCGCGACGAGGAGAAGGCGAGGGCCAAGGAGCGGGTCTTCTCGCTCCGCGACGAGTTCGGCCAGTGGGACCCGCGCGCGCAGCGGCCGGAGCTGTGGCAGCTCTACAACACGCGGCTCAGGCCGGGGGAGCATTTCCGGGTCTTCCCGCTCTCGAACTGGACCGAGCTGGACGTCTGGCAGTACGTCGACGAGCAGAAGCTCGAGCTTCCCCGGATCTACTTCGCGCACAGGCGCACCGTCTTCCGCCGCGCCGGGATGCTCCTCGCGGTAGGGCCCTGGACCCAGCCCCGCGAAGGCGTCGCGAGCGAACGGCCATTCGAGACGACGGTGCGCTACCGCACCGTCGGTGACATGACCTGTACGGCGGCCGTCGAGTCGACGGCGAACACTCCTGCGGAGATCATCATGGAGACCGCTGCGACCAGGGTGAGCGAGAGGGGCGCTACGCGCGCGGACGACCGCTTCTCCGACGCCGCGATGGAGGACCGCAAGCGGGAAGGCTATTTCTAGTGGAGCTGCTTCGCTTCGCGACCGGGGGCTCTGTCGACGACGGCAAGTCCACTCTCATCGGCCGCCTGCTCTACGACTCGAAGCAGGTCTTCCAGGATCAGCTCGAGGCCGTGCAACGCACGAGCGTGGCCCGCGGCGACGAGTACGTGAACCTTGCGCTGCTCACCGACGGGCTGCGGGCCGAACGCGAGCAGGGCATAACGATCGACGTCGCGTACCGCTACTTCTCCACGCCCAAGCGCAGGTTCATCATCGCCGACACGCCCGGTCACACACAGCACACCCGCAACATGGTCACGGGCTGCTCGACCGCCGACCTCGTCCTGCTTCTCATCGACGCCCGCGCCGGGGCGACCGAGCAGACCCGGCGGCACGCGATGATCGCCTCGCTGCTCGGTATCCGCCACCTGGTTCTGTGCGTGAACAAGATGGACCTGGTCGGCTACTCGCGGGAACGCTTCGAGGAGATCCGCGACGATTTCATCGGGTTCTCCGAACGCCTCCAGGTGTACGACCTCACGTGTATCCCGATCTCGGCGCTGGCGGGCGACAACGTAGTGGAGCGCTCGACCGAGATGTCCTGGTACGGCGGGCTCTCGCTCCTCGACCACCTCGAGACCGTGTACATCGCCTCTGACCGCAACCTGATCGACCTGAGGTTCCCTGTACAGCTCGTCATCCGGCCCATCTCGAGCGAGCACCACGACTTCCGCGGCTACGCCGGCAACCTCGCGAGCGGCGTGCTCCAGGTGGGTGACGAGGTCGTGGCGCTCCCTTCCGGTTTCTCGAGCCACGTCGTGAGCATCGACGGCCCTGACGGTCCGCTGCAGGAGGCGTTCCCGCCGGAGTCCGTCGTCGTGCGGCTCGAAGACGACATCGACATCTCCCGTGGCGACATGCTCTGCCGGCCCAACAACAGGCCCAACGTCGGCCAGGACGTCTCGGCGATGATCTGCTGGATGGCCGAGAGACCGCTGCGTGAAGGCGCGACGTTCGCGATCAAGCACACGACCCGGTGGGCGCGGGCGCGCGTGCGCTCGCTGCAGTACCGCCTCGACGTGAACGCCCTCCACCACGACGCCAAGGCCGCAGAGCTCGAGCTCAACGACATCGGCCGGATCCACCTGCGTACGACGGCGCCGTTGTTCTACGACGAGTACCGGGACAACAGGGAGACCGGCAGTTTCGTGCTGGTGGACGAGCAGACCAACGCGACGGTCGCGGCGGGCATGCTGCGCCGGCCCACGGGCTGACCTCCGGGGCGACCTCAGGTCCGAGCGCAGGGCTCCCGGCAAGTCGCCCGGAGAGCCGTCTGCCAAGTCGACCAGCCAATCCAGTGTCATTAGGCTGAGCCCAAAGGCCTGCCACGGGCGCGGGGAAGAACGCGTCCGGCCGGCAGACGGCCGATCAGGCGGTTGCGTCATCGTTGAGACCAGGAGGTGGTCCATCTGTCAGCGAACCGAGCTGAGCCTGCGCAGTTCGACATAGTCGTCATCGGTGGCGGGCCCGGCGGGTACGCCACGGCTCTGTACGCGGGCGCCGCGGGCTTGTCGGTGGCCGTGGTGGAGAAGGACAAGGTGGGCGGAACCTGCCTGCACCGGGGTTGCGTGCCTGCGAAGGAGTTCCTCGAGACGGCGGCGGTGTTCCGCGGTGTCGAGGGGGCCAAGGAGTTCGGCATCCAGGCGAGCCAGCCCATCGTCGAGTTCGCCGTCAGCCAGGACCGGAAGAACCGGATAGTCGGCAAGCTCTTCAAAGGGCTCTCGGGTCTGTTGAGACAGCGCAACGTCACGGTGTTCGACGGGGTCGGACGGCTGCTGCCGGGCAGGGCCGTCGAGGTCACCGGTCCGGACGGCTCGATGACGCTCCTGAGCGGGAGCAACGTTGTGCTCGCAGCGGGCTCGGTCCCGAGGACACTTCCCGGTTTCGGTGTGGACGGCCGTTACGTCCTGACCTCGGACGAGCTCTTGGACCTGCGTGAGCTGCCGCGCTCGGCGGCGGTGATAGGCGGCGGGGCGATCGGCTGCGAGTTCGCCTCGATGCTGGCCGATCTCGGTGTCCGCGTCACGGTGCTGGAGGCCTTGTCCAAGATCCTTCCCGGATGTGACCAGGACGTGGCGAACGTCGTCGTCCGGTCGTTCGTCAAGCGTGGCATCACCGTGCGGACTTCTGTCACGGTCACCGGCCACGAGCCCGAGGGCGACCACACCGCCGTTGTCTTCCAGGACGGTGAGAAGCTCGAGGTGGAGACGATCCTGATGTCCATCGGCAGACGCCCGCTCTCGGATGGCCTGGTTGCCGAAGGCACGGGCGTCGAGATCGACGAGCGCGGCTATGTCCGCGTCGACGAGTGGATGCGGACGGGGGCTGCGGGCGTGTTCGCCGTCGGCGATCTCGTCGCGACCCCGCAGCTGGCACACGTCGGTTTCGCGGAGGCGATCCTGGCGGTGAAGCAGATCCTCGGAGAACGGGCGTTTCCCGTCGACTACGGCAAGGTCCCCTGGGCGATCTACTGCCATCCGGAGGTTGCTTTCGTCGGTATGACCGAGCAGGAAGCGCTCGACGCGGGCTTGGAGATCGTCACGAAGCGGGACCCTTTCGGCGGCAACAGCCGCGCCCTGATCCTCGGCGAGAGCGACGGTCTCGTGAAGGTGATCTGCGAGAAGAGGCCGGATGGCGGGGCGGGGCGGCTGCTCGGCGTGCACATGGTCGGACCCTGGGTGACCGAGCAGCTGGGGCAGGCCTATCTGTCGGTGAACTGGGAGGCCACCCCCGAGGAGATTGCGCCTTTCGTGCAGCCTCACCCGTCGCTGTCGGAAGCCTTCGGCGAGACTGTTCTGGCTCTTACGGGAAGGGGTCTTCACGTTGCCTGACATCACCATGCCGCAGCTCGGCGAGACCGTCACAGAGGGGACGATCATCCGCTGGATGAAGAAGGTGGGCGACGCGATCGCCTACGACGAGCCGCTGTTCGAGGTTTCTACCGACAAGGTCGACTCCGAGGTCCCCTCGCCCACGTCGGGCTACTTGGCGGAGATCCTCGTGGCCGAGGGCGCGACGGTGGACGTCGGCACCAAGCTTGCAGTCGTCACCGACCAGGTTCCCTCCGCCGGCGTGGCGAGGGAGCCGCTGGGTGCCCCGGCCGACTCACCGCCGCCGCCGGCAGCTGCGCCCGCACCGCCCGTGCCGAACCCCGCGCCCGTGTCCGCGTCCGCGCCGCAGGAACCCGAGCCGGCTCGCGCGTCCGAGTCCACCGGGACGAAGTCGAACGGCGCGGGGCTGGTGCTGTCCCCCGTCGTCCGGCAGCTGGTCGCCGAGTACGGCATCGACCCGGCCGACGTACCGGGCACCGGCAAGGGCGGCAGGATCACACGGGCGGACGTGCTCTCGTTCATCGACCGCCGTGCGGCCGGCGCGATCGCCGAGACGGCGACGGCGTCACGCCGTGTGGAGCCCTCGGCAAGCGCGCCCGCGCCCGCGGCCGGCACTGCGTTGGCCGGCTCGCAACCTGCCGCGGCCCGTACGTACACGCCCGTCGCGGGGGCACGCGACGAGGTCGTGCCGTTCACGAACATCCGGCGCCTCACCGCCGAGCACATGGTCCGGTCGAAGGCGACCTCGGCCCACACCCTTGCAGCGGTCGAAGCCGACTACGAGGGGATCGAGCGGGTCCGCAGGGCGCACAAGGACCGGTTCCGCGAGGAGGAGGGGATCGGTCTCACCTACCTTGCATTCGTCGCCCGCGCCGTCGCCGAGACCCTCCGCGACTTCCCGCAGTTGAACGCGTCCGTCGGCGACGACGCACTCATAGTCCACCGGGACGTCCACCTCGGGATCGCGGTCGACCTGGGACCGCGCGGGCTCATCGTCCCAGTCGTCCGCCATGCCGAGGGCCAGTCCCTGCGCGGGCTCGCCCGCGCCATGGCCGATCTCGCCGAGCGGGCGCGCACCCGAAAGCTCTCGGCCGACGAGGTCGTGGGCGGGACGTTCACGATCACCAACCCGGGCCCGTTCGGCACTTTCATGACGGTGCCGATCATCAACCAGCCAGAGGTGGCGATCCTCTCGACCGATGGGATCAAGCGCCGCCCTGTCGTGATCACAGCGCCAGATGGGACAGAGGCGGTCGGGATTCATTCCGTAGGCCTGCTCGCGCTCTCGTTCGACCACCGTGCCGTCGACGGGGCGTACGCATCGGCCTTCCTGCACGAGCTGGCCCGGGTCATCGAGTCTCGCGACTGGGAAGCCGAGCTTTGAGCGCACCGGGCCGGGAGCTGCGCGTCCGCTGGCTCGGGCGCGTCCGGTACCGGGACGCCCACGTCCTGCAGCAGGCCCTGTACAAAGCGGGCGGAGCCGAGTACCTGCTCTTGCTCGAGCACCCGCACGTTTACACCCTCGGCGTGCGCGCGGTACCCGCGCACGTCCTCGTGGATCCCGAGACGGTCGGCGCCGAGCTCGTGCACGCCGATCGAGGCGGCGACGTCACCTACCACGGTCCCGGTCAGCTCGTCGGATACCCGATCCTCAACGTCCCGATGGGGCTTCGCGCCGTGCCGGCGCACGTTCACGCGATCGAGCAGCTCGTCATCGATGCCCTCGGCGACCTCGGGCTCGCGGGAGCCGGCCGGCTCGCAGGCTATCCGGGTGTCTGGGTGGATCCTCTGGGTCCCGAGCCGAAGAAGGTCTGCGCGGTCGGTGTGAGGATCGACCGGGGCCGGTCCATGCACGGCTTCGCCCTGAACGTCGAGCCGGACCTCACCATGTTCGGCCACATCGTGCCCTGCGGCCTGACCGACTTGGGGGTGACCTCACTCGCTGCCGAAGGCGTGAACGTGACAATGCGCGACGTCGTCGAGGCGGTCGTGCGCCGGGTGCCCGATCAGCTCGTCCCTGGTGCGTCGATAGACCGCCAGGATGCGTCATGGTGGCCCGCGCCCACCCGGACCGTGGCACCCACCGGCAGTGCGGAGGGAGGGTCACGCCCGCCCCGGGCACTCGACCGCCGCCTGGTCGACGCCGGAGTCGACCCGGGACAGGGGGTCGCTCTCTCGAGCCCCAAGCCTGCTTGGGCGCGTGCTCAGGCGCGGATCGGGCCGGAGCTGATCCGGCTGCGTTCGACCATGCGCGAGCTCGACCTCGTGACCGTCTGCGAGGAAGCAGGGTGCCCGAACATCTTCGAGTGCTGGGCCGACGGCACGGCGACGTTCATGATCAACGGTGAACGCTGCACGAGAGCATGCGGCTTCTGCCTGATCGACACGAGACGCCCACTCCCGCTAGATCCGGGCGAGCCGGACCGTGTCGCCGAGGCGGTCGTCCGGATGAAGCTGACGCACGCGGTCGTAACGGCCGTGGCGCGCGACGACCTCGCCGACGGTGGGGCGCGGGCTTTCGCCGAGACCATCGCCGCCATTCGCCGACGCAGTCCCGGCACCACCGTCGAGGTTCTCATCCCGGACTGCAAGGGCGACGAAGCCTCCCTCAAGGTCATCTTCGATGCCCGCCCCGACGTGTTGAACCACAATCTCGAGACGGTCAACCGGCTGCAGCGCGCCGTGCGTCCCTCGGCCTCCTACGCGCGGAGCCTGTCCGTGCTCGCCCGCTCGGTCTCGGCCGGTTGCACGACCAAGTCGGGCATCATCCTCGGCATGGGCGAGACCGTCCCCGAGGTGGTGGCTGCACTCGGCGATCTTCGCGCTGTGGGAGTCGAGATCGTGACGCTCGGCCAGTACCTGCGCCCGACCGCAGGGCATTTGCCGGTTGCGCGCTGGTGGACTCCATCGGAGTTCGATGAGCTCGCCGCGACGGCCCGGGCGATGGGAATCGCGCACGTCGAGGCGTCGCCGTTGACACGCTCGAGCTACCACGCAAAGCGCGCAGTCGTGGCGTCGGGCCTGGCCGTTGCCGTCGCGGAGACGGCGGAGGTGTAGTGACCGTTCCTGGCCTGCCCGATGAGCGGATGGACCTCTCGTTCGCCAGGGCGGCGCGCTTCGCGAGCGTGCGGGAGGCCATGAGGGACCTGGAGGTCGACGCCCTCCTCCTCTCGCTCGGGGCCGACCTGCCGTGGCTGACGGGTTACGAGGCCATGGCGCTCGAGCGTCTGACGGTGCTCGTGCTCCCCGCAGACGACAACGCGACGTTGGTCGTGCCCGAGCTCGAGGCGTCGCGCGTGGACCACGATCCGCGTCTTTTCGCCATGCGCCCCTGGTCGGAGAACGAACATCCCACCGAGCTCGTGGCGGGACTCGTCGGGCGCAGGACGCGACTCGCAGTCTCGGACCGGTGCTGGGCCTCGCACTTGCTCGAGCTCGAGCGCTCGATCCCAGGAGCGGACTGGCGAAGTGCGAGAGAGGTTGTCGGACCGCTGCGGGCGGTGAAGGACGCTCACGAGGTCGCGGCGCTTCGTGCCGCCGGGAAGGCCGCGGACGCCGTGGCGGCGGCGCTCCAGGGGGGCGAGATCGCCCTCATCGGCAGGACCGAGGCGGACGTCTCCGCCGAGATCTCTGCACGGCTCCGAGCCGAAGGTCACGACCGGGTCAACTTCTCCATCGTCGGATCTGGCCCCAACTCAGCCAGCCCCCACCATGAACCCGGTCGGCGCGTCATAGGCAGGGGCGAGGCCGTCGTGTGCGACTTCGGCGGCTCGTTCCGCCTCGGCGAGGGCATCGGTTACTGCTCGGACATCACACGCACCCTCGTGACCGGAGAACCCGACGCGGAACTCCTCGAGATGTTCGGCGTGCTCCACTTCGCGCAAGCTGCCGCAGTCGCGGCCGCAGTCGTCGGCACGCCTTGCGAGCAGGTCGATCATGCCGGCCGGGAGCTGATCACCGCCGCCGGCTACGGCAAGTCGTTCATCCACCGCATCGGGCACGGTATCGGGATCGAGGAGCACGAGGACCCCTACATGGTGGCCGGGAACTCGACGCCGCTCGTGGCCGGCCATGCCTTCTCGGTCGAGCCGGGCATCTACTTGAGTGGACGTTTCGGGGCCCGGATCGAGGACGTCGTGATAGCGACCGACGACGGTCCGCTCGCCTGCAATCAAGCCGACCACTGCCTGGCGGTGGTCGAGGCCTGAACACGTGATGGTCCTGCCGCCGGTCGGCCCGCTACGCCGGGCCGCTCGCCGGACTGCTTCGGCAGCCAGAGAAAGAGAGGTTGGTGCCATGGATCTGGGTCTTCGGGGACGGGTGGCCGTAGTCGCGGCCTCGTCCAAGGGTCTCGGTCGCGCCGCCGCCGATGCGCTCGCTGATGAAGGCGTCGGCCTGGTCATCTCCGCCCGCGGCAAAGAGGCGCTGGCGAATGCCGAGGCTGCGCTCAAGTCGCGCGGCACCGAGGTGGTCGGCATCCGGGCCGACGTGACCGATCCCTCGACGCCCGAGCACCTCGTCTCGGCGGCGGTCGAGCATTTCGGCCGTCTCGACATCGTCGTGGCGAACGCCGGCGGCCCGCCGGCGCTTGGCGCGCTCGACTGCGACGACGACGCCATCTTGAAGGCTGTCCAGGCGAACCTGCTCACCAGCGTCCGCTTCGTGAGGGCGTCCCTGCCCCACATGAGGGCAGCGGGATGGGGCCGGATCTGCTGCATCGCCTCCTCGACCATCGCCCAGGCCAACCCGACGCTGGCGCTGTCCAACACCGCACGTACGGGGCTGTGGGCCTGGGCGAAAACGGCGGCTTCCGATTTGCGCGGCACGGGCATCACCTTGAACCTCGCCTGCCCCGGGTACCACGCGACAGACCGCATGATTGAGCTCGGCTTTACCTCCAGCGGACGCCCGATGGGCGACGCGGCCGACTTCGGCAAGGTCGTGGCATTCCTGTGCTCGCAGCAGGCGTCGAACGTGAACGGCGCGCGGATCGTCGTCGACGGCGGGGAGTCCCTCGCGCTCTGAGCGGGGCGCCGCGGTCCTCCGACTCCCTGGCCCGGACCGATAACCTGCGGATATGCAAGGCGTCGGCGTGGGAAGGAAACATCCATGACTATCCCGTCGTCCCTCTACCGGCTCACAGGTGAGCCTGCTCCACCGTCCCCGGTGCTCGTCGTCGCACTCGACGGATGGGTCGACGCAGGTCTCGCAGGCGGGACGGCCATGGCGAGCCTGTTCGAGGCCATCGAGACCCGGCTCTACGCGGTGTTCGACTCCGAGGAGCTTCTCGACCAGCGTGCCCGAAGGCCCAAGCTCAAGATCTCCGACGGGATCAACGAGGGCCTCGATTGGCCGCAGGTGGTCCTGAGCGTCGGTGCCGACCGGCTCGGCTCGGGCATCGCCATGCTTGCCGGCCCCGAGCCCGACCTGCGTTGGCAGGCGTTCGCGGACGCCGTCGCCGAGCTGGCCATGGCGCTCGGGGTGCGGCTGATGGTGGGGTTCGGAGGCTTTCCCGCAGCAGCTCCGCACACCCGACTCGTCAAGTTGGCGGCGACCGCCACGAACGTTCAGCTGGCCAAGAAGATCGGTTTCATCCCGGGCGCGATCGAAGTCCCGGCAGGGATCCAGGCCGTGATCGAGCTCGCGTGCGGGAAAGTCGGGATCCCCTCCATCGGGCTGTGGGCACGTGTGCCGCACTACGTCGCTGCGATGCCGTTCCCCGCGGCGTCGGTCGTCCTGTTGGACGGTCTGGCGAGCCTGTCCGGTCTCGTGATCGACTCCCATGTGCTCTCCGAAGCCGCCGACTCAGCACGCGAGAAGGTTGACGAGCTCATCGCCCAGAGCAGCGAGCACCAGGAGATGGTCCGCCTGCTCGAGCAGCAGATCGACGAGCTCGAAGGCAGGCCGGAAATGCCCGTAGACCGCAGGGTCCCTTCCGGAGACGAGATCGCGGCGGAGCTCGAACGGTACCTGCGCGGCCAGTAGGGGCCGCGGTGGCGGGCGCCATGCGCTAAGTTTCCAAAGCGGATGACATAGGTCATCATTAGCTGTCCGCGACGAGGGGGGATTCCGATGGGTGTTACCGACGAGCTTCTGGTCAACAACAAGGCCTACGCCTCGTCATTCGACAAGGGCCACCTGCCCCTGCCACCAGGCAAGAAGGTGGCGGTACTGGCCTGCATGGACGCCAGGGTGAACCCGTACGGGTTGCTCGGCCTGGAAGAGGGCGAGGCCCATGTCATTCGCAACGCCGGTGGCGTCGTCACCGACGACGAGATCCGCTCGCTGGCGATCTCGCAGCGACTGCTCGGTACCGAGGAGATCATCCTCATCCATCACACCGACTGCGGGATGCTCACCTTCACAGACGACCAGTTCAAGAGGCAGATCCAGGACGAGGTCGGCATCAAGCCGGAATGGGCGGCGGAAGCCTTCGAGGACCTCGACGAGGACGTCCGCCAGTCGATAGCGCGCATCAAGGCGAGCCCGTTCATTCCCAGCAAAGACTCGGTCAGGGGATTCGTCTACGACGTGACGAACGGGAGGCTCCGCGAGGTCGTCTGAGGCTTCGCTGTGGGGAGGGGCAGCCCCGTCGGGAGCGAGAACGACTCGCCGGCCGTCGCCGGCGCTCGACCACGAGAGGAAGAGGATGAAGATGGACCTTCGCATACAGTGCCTGTGCGTCGACGCTCGTGACCCTTCGTCGATCGCGGGCTTCTGGGAGTCCGCACTCGGGTGGCGCCGCACTCACGAGGAGCCCGACGAGGTCGTGCTCGAGCCACCGGCCGGTGGCCCAGAGGACGGAGTGGTCCCCGACTTGTTGTTCCTGAGGGTCCCCGAGCCGAAGACCGTGAAGAACCGTCTCCATCTCGACCTCCGTCCCGCCGACCAGACAAGGGAAGTCGAGCGCCTGGAGTCGCTCGGCGCCAGACGGGTCTCGGTCGGCGAGACCCCTGAGGCAACCTGGGTTGTGCTCGCGGATCCGGAGGGCAACGAGTTCTGCGTCTTGAGGGCCCTACAGCCCTGAGTGCCGGCTGGCGGTCGGGCTGCGCCTTGGCGCCGCCCTGGGCCGCAGGGCGTCCGGGGCGCGAACTGACCGAGCACCTGGCGGACTGTTACGGCCGCACGACTCACCCAAGCGCCCGGCTCACGCCCTCCTCCCGGGTCGCGAGCACCCCGGCCGCTTCGCGGACGAAGCCTTCGAGCACGGCGATGTCGTCGTCTGCTTCGGCGTGCCACTGCACCCCGACGAGGAAGGGTCCTGT
>JBEKBX010000036.1:0-36402 GCA_050015175.1 Acidimicrobiales bacterium
GGGCTATTGAGCCGCGAAATTTGGCATTCGGGGCGCCCAGGTGGTTTTGAACACTGAAGGCAACACCGGTGGCGACGCTATTCGCAAGACGCCGCAGGGCCCCGCGCGGTCGAAGAACCACGCCTTACGGCCAGGACCTCGAGGCCAACCTCGCGGACCTGCACCGGAGGTTGCACCACGGTGCCTACCGCCCGAGCCCGTCTCGACGCTCATACATCCCGAAGGCGGACGGGCGGCAGCGGCCGCTCGGCATCGCCACGCTGGAGGACAAAATCGTCCAGCGGGCCGTCGTCGAGGTGCTGAACGCCATCTACGAGGTGGACTTCTGCGGTTTGGGGCGGAAACCCCACGACGCGCTCGGCGCGCTGGCGGTCGGGATCGAACGGAAGAGAGTGAACCGGGTGCTCGACGCGGACATCCGCGACTTCTTTGGCCAGCTCGATCATGCCGGGTTGAGAAGTTCTTCGAGCACCGCATCGCGGACGAGCGGGTCCTCCGCCTCATAGCCAAGTGGCTGAAGGCGGGGGTGATCGAGGACGGAAAGTGGCAGGCGGTCGACGAGGGGGCGCCCCAGGGGGCATCGGTCTCGCCGCTCATCGCCGATGTCTACCTCCACTACGTCCTCGACCGGTGGGCCCGGCGCTGGAGGAGCGAGCAGGCGCACCGAGACATGATCATCCTGCGCTGGGCGGACGACTTCGTCGCCGGGCTCGAGCACCGTGACGACGCCGAGCGGAGCTGCACCCCGACAAGACCGGGCTCATCGAGTTCGGGCGGTTCGGGTTTCTCGTCTTTCACGCACATGTGCTGGAAGACGAGAGCCGGGCGCTTCTGGCTCAGGCGGGTCACGGAGGCGAAGCGGATGCGGGCGAAGCTCAAGGACGTGAAGGTCGAACCGAAGCGACGCCGACATCAGCCCATGCCGGTGCAGGGACTGTGGCTCGCCAGCGTGGTGCGGGGACACTTCGCCTACTACGACGGCCTTCGGCTACCAGGTGGCGCGACACTGGATCAAGGCGCTCCGGCGCCGCAGCCAGCGCACCCGCCTCACCTGGGCCCCGATGACCCGCTATGTCCGCCACTGGCTACCGCCCGCTCGTCTACAGCACCCGTTCCCCTCGGTGCGCCGCGTGGGGGATCACCACCTAGGGGCGCCCGGTGCTGGTCGATCTCGACGCCGGAACCAGCGAGTCCACCGACGTCTGGAAGGGGTTCTTGGACAACATGGTCGCCCGGAGACTGCGAGCTCCGCTGCTGGTTGTCTCCGACGGCGCATCCGGCCTGATCGGCGCCTAGCTCGCCCCGACTAGTCCCCCTCACGGACCGACGTGGTTGACTGAAGGCTTCAGACCCCGTCGTAAGCGGGGATGAGCCCGCAACGAGTGGAGGTGCCAGTGGCCGAACCCACGCAGCCCGCAGAGCGAATGGTAGTGACCCACTTCATCGTCTCCGATGACGTCGAGCGCTCCCGGCGCTTCTATACCGAGGTACTTGGCGGCACGGTGGTCTTCGGCCCAGAGTCGACCAATGTCGCGCTCGCCAACAGCTTCATCATCATCAACGGCGGCGGCGGCCCCACCGACGACAAGCCCACGGTCACCCTTGAGACGCCAAGCGACCCCGACCGGGTCAGCAGCTTCCTCAATATCCGGGTCGCAGACATCCACGCCGTGTACGCCAAATGGAGCGCCCGGGGCGCGCAGTTCCTCACGCCGCCGAAGCAGCACCAGTACGAGATCCGTTGCTACATCCGAGATCCCGACGGTTACATCATCGAGGTCGGGCAAACCACCGACCCACAGGGAGACTGGTGGCCCGCCGACTGGCCACCGATCAAGCCTGGCGGGCAATCCGACTGAACCCTGTCTCCTCGATGTCACGAAGACGGCCATCGCACCTGACTCGGAGGGCAGCGCGGAACTCACGATGACCGGCACGGGTACCGACGCAGCCCGGTCCTTCCTCGCTCTGAGCCGATTGCCGCCCCGCCCAGGCGGCCGGCTAGCGATCCACCCGTCGGTGGCATCACGGTCTCATTTGCTTCATGGCTAGGCCGGCTGGCGCGCCGCCCCGATCTGATTGTGGAGCGCCTTGAGGGCGGCGACGTAGATCTCTGAGAAGGTGGGGAACGGCTGGATGGTGTCTCGCAGCACGTCGAGCGGCACGCGGGTCCGGATGGCCAGCGTGGCCTGCTGCAGCCACTCCCCTGCCTCTGGGCCCAGGGCGTACGCTCCAGTCAACACTTCGCCGTCGCTGAGGAGGGTCAAGAAGCCCTTTGATCGTGCGTAATCGTGGGTGTAGGTGGCCATCTTGGCCACCTCAGAGATGGGGGCGGTGGCGCTGAAGGCGGCCTCAGAGGTGCCCACCGCGGCTGCCTGCGGGTCAGTGTAAACGACCTCGGGAATGGCTTCGTAGTTCGCCTCCCGGGGATCGCCGAGGATATTGGCGGCGACGACCTCGCCCTGGTACTTCCCCACGTGCGTCAGCAGTCGCACGCCGGTGACGTCGCCAATGGCCCACAAACCCTCGCCGACGCGCAAGTGCGTGTCGACTGGGATGCCCTTCGCGTCGGCGTGGACGCCGACGGTGTCTAGCCCGATCCCGTCCACGCGGGGGCGCCGGCCCGTGGCGACGAGTAGGTGTTCACCGCGCAACTCGCGACCGTCATCGAGTACCAGGACGTACTCCTCGCCGTCGCGTCGGGCCGCGGTCGCCCGGGCGCCCAACATCAGCTCGACCCCGTCGCCGCGTAGCACCTCGCCGAGCGCCTCGCCCAGCGGCGCGGGCTCATGGACGAGCAGATGCCCGGCCGCCTCCACCACAGCCACCTCGCCGCCCAGGCGGCGCACGGCTTGTGCCATCTCCGCACCCACTGGACCACCACCAAGTATCAGCAGGCGCCGTGGCACGGCCTTCATGCCGGTCACCTCGCGGTTGGTCCAGACGCCCTCCAGCTCGGCTAGGCCGGGGACCGGTGGCACGACCGGATCTGAACCGGTCGCCAGCACGATGTGCCTCGCGGTATGGGCAACTCCATCCACTTCGACCACACCCACCCCGGCCAGCCGGCCAGTGCCGCGCAGCAGGTCGATACCTTTGTCCGCCAACCAGTGCTCCTGACCGGCATCGGAGTAGTTCGAGACCATGAAATCGCGATATGCCAGGGCCGCCTCGACATCGACTTGGGCGCTAGCCGCCGCCTCGCGCGCCTCCTGGGCTGCCTCCCCGGGGCGGAGCAGCGTCTTGGAAGGGATGCACGCCCAGTAGGAACACTCGCCGCCGACCAGCTGGCGTTCGACGACTGCCACCCGCAGTCCACCGTCGGCCAACTCTCCTGCGCAGTGCTCGCCCGGCGAGCCGGCGCCCAAGACGATGACGTCGTAGCTGCTCATGTGCCCGCCCCGGCGCTGGCCTGACCGGAGAGCCCGGACTGCTCCTCCACCATGCACTGCGCGTACCAATCCGGCCGGTCCGGGTCGGGATGCCCGATCTCCTCTTCGTGACGTCCGTGAGCCTCCGCGGCCCGACGGAGAGCGGCGGCCAGATCGATGACGGACTCGTAGGTGGCTGGCATCGGGGTACCTCCTGTTGATTAAGAGCGGCCGACCCGGCGAGTATCAGCTCTCCGTGTGTTCACCGCCCCGGAAGGCGCGTCGTCACCTCTTGAAGAAACCAGCCGTTGCCGTCCGGGTCACTGAACGAGGTAAACGAGCCATAGCTCTTGTGCTCTGGCGCCGGGCCCGGAGCGCGTGCCGTAGCGCCCGCGTGGCGGAACACCCCGCCGGTGTCATGGAACACCTCGCTCACTTCGACACCACGATCGACCAGCTCGGCCCGGGCCGCCTCGATATCGGTGACGACGAGCTGCAGACCTTGAGCCGAGCCCGGTGGGGCCGAGGTGACCCCACTGCCGAAGATGATCGAGCACGCCGAGCCTGGCGGCGTCAGCTGCACGACCCGGAAGCCGCCGTCACCGGGGAAATCGGCGTCCAGGCGCCACCCCAGCGAGTTATAGAAGCTCTTGGCCCGGTCGACATCGGACACCGGCACCACCACCACTTCGAGCTTCATGTCCACGACCGCAACTCCCCCCCATCGGGGCCGATAGCCACCGCCCACCCACTGGAGCAGTTCCTTTTCCAAACATCGCGCCGCTAGTCGTCGAAGTCCAGGGCGGCTTACCTAAGCAGGTGGCGGCCAATTACAGATTTCGATCACCTCGTCGGTCGGGGGAATTGTCCGGCCACGATCGGGGCCGAATTGGAGGCTCGCTCTGAGCGCGCTCGCTCGCTGGTGGAACCGGTCCTACCGGGGCTGGCTAACCGTCAGATCTCCGGTGTTGGGCCGCGGATCGCCAGCGACCCAACATCGTCCGGACTGAACGGCAATCCGAACGCATCCTTGAAGCGCGGTCGGGGGCAGTTGCGAATACATATCGCGCACCGAACTCCGAGCTGCCTGGACGTAGCCCCCCGGACATATCAGACGGTTCTAGTGGGCGTTTTGGGCACGATTTCACCGCAGCCTCCCAGCGCACTCACGACCTCGCTCGACGGCGAGCGCGCCTGCGCGGACGGCGTGCGCCCGGGATCGCGAGGACAACCGTTGACAATCGTCGGCTCGCACGGAGCTGTGAGGGCGACCACGCCACTCTTTCCCGACGGGCAATCAGTCTCGGATCATCGAGAGCGATAAGGCCAGGTTTTGAATAACGTTCATTCGATGCCCGAGCGAGCGGACACCGGAAATTAGTGTCTGAGCTGCCCGAACGTTGTGATTCTGACAACGGCGGAGTGCATGGGACTGTTTTCAAACCCTCTCCCCAGTGCCATTTGTTGCCTTGAAAAATGGCTATCTACCAGGGATAAGTGAGTTGCCACTCATGTCCGATCGGTCCTTGCACAGGTGCCGTACTACCGACCTCTATGGCCCATTCGGGAACCACTGGTCGACTCGTCTGACCCACTTGTCACGATCTCCGGCCTGGCCCGATGGCTACGGCTTGCGCGGGCGGCCCCACACAGGAGTATGCCCGCCCGAGTTCCTCGCCGCCTGTGAAGCGTCGGACCAGTCGCGGGTAACCGTGGGTCCGATCTCGTCTGCGTAGGCATCGAAGACTCCGACCAGTTCGTCAGTGCCAGCGCTACCGACCACGCGCCATTCCCTGTGCACCATAGCGAGCACAGCAGCGTAAATGCTGATCAGAAGCCACGGACGGCGATCGGTCTCGGGATCGACGCCCTCGCGGTCCGCCAGTACACGCACTGCCCGATCGCTGTTCTCGTATATGTACCGCAGGCTGGCCGCTAGCAGCGCAGGCGTCGAGTCGATGAGCCTCATCACCATCAGCGAACGCGGCTCTCCGTTGATCTCGTAACTATCGGCCACGAGCCGTTCAAGGGTCGTCCGAAAAGCTTTGCGCACCGCCACGCGTGCGCGCTCTTGCTGGGGTCGAGCGGCCAGCGCGGTCGTGAAGTCATCCATCTCCCTCTTCACGAAATACAACGCCAAGTCCTCTTTGCTCGCGAAGTATCTGAAGAAGGTGCGTTCGGCGACGTCCACCGTATCGGTGATCTCGTGCACCGCGGTGTGCTCGTAGCCCTTCGCCTCGAACAGCTCCAGGGCGGCGTCGATGAGCGCGTCACGGGTCTGCCGCTTCTTGCGGGCTCGTCGCGCCTCCTCCGGAGCCGTTTCGTCCAGCACGCTTACGGCCGCCATGAAAGCGAAACCATCCGACATGTGCAGGATGCTACCAGTTGGCCGGCCGAATTTCGTCTTATGTTGCCGTATGTCATAATCTGACTTTAAACATGACGTGCCAATCGCGAGGAAGGGAAGTTCGATGACGCAAACGCTCAACCCGGTCGGACCGGAGGTAAGCCGCGGAACAACGCAATCCGGCAAGCGGGGCAGCCTGGCGCTGACCCTTGCCGCGGTGGCGCTCGGGGTGATGATGGTCGCCCTCGACGGAACGATCGTGTCGGTGGCGAATCCTTCTATCCAGTCGCACCTGCACGCTTCGATCGCGGACATCCAGTGG
Organism: Acidimicrobiales bacterium; assembly: GCA_050015175.1. Lineage (GTDB taxonomy): Bacteria > Actinomycetota > Acidimicrobiia > Acidimicrobiales > Bog-793 > Fen-455. The sequence continues at coordinate 6,041 of JBEKBX010000036.1, forward strand.
GTCACCAACGGCTATCTGCTCGCCCTCGCCGTCATGCTCATCACGATCGGAAAGGTGGGCGACCGATACGGTCACCGGAAGGTGTTCGTGACGGGAATGGTCGGCTTCGCCTTGTTCTCGGCCGGAATCGGACTGTCCGGTGGCACTGCCAAGAGCATCTCGCTAGTGATCGCTTTCCGCGTCGCCCAGGGTGCCTTCGGCGCCTGCCTCATGCCAAGCGCGCTCGCCATATTGCGCGAGACCTTCCCTGTCGAAAAGCTCGACGAGGCCCTAGGCATATGGGCCGGTGTCATCGGCGCTTCCACCGCAGCCGGGCCCATCATCGGTGGTCTCCTCGTCGAGCACATCAACTGGGAGTCGTGCTTCTACATCAACTTGTTCGTTGGCGCCTTAGCACTGATGATGACGCTCGCCTTCGTCAAGGAGACGCCATCCTCGCCCGCCGCCCAGCGTTTCGACTTCGGCGGTATCGCTCTGCTCTCTGGCGGGCTGTTCTGCCTGGTCTGGGCTCTCATAAAGGGCTCGTCCTACGGCTGGATGAGCGCACGGACGATCGGCTTCTTCGCAGCGTCGGCTGTGGTGCTCGTCCTGTTCGTTCTCTGCGAGGCGAAGGTCTCCCAACCACTTGTGCCCTTGAAGTTGTTCCGTTCCGTCTCTTTCTCGGTCGGGACGATTCTCGTGACAGTGCTCATGTTCGCCCTGTTCGGTTCCCTCTTCTTCATGACTTTCTTCATGCAGGACGTCCACGGCCTCGACCCCGTTATGACAGGTGTGAGGATGTTGCCGCTGACGGGACCGATGATCATCTTTGCGCCCGTGTGCGGGTTGCTCATCCAAAGGTACGGAACGCGCCTTCCCATAATGGTCGGGCTGCTGGTCGCGGCTGTCGGTCTTCTCGGCCTGTCCCGCCTCGGAGTGTCCAGTGGACCCAATGACGTGATCTTGTGGTTCATCCTCATCGGGGCCGGCCTCAGTCCCGCCATTGTCGGTGGAGCCGATGTGATCGTCGGCAACGCCCCTGTAGAGCTGGCAGGCGTGGCCGGCGGTGTGAACTCGACCGCCATGCAGATCGGCGGCGTACTCGGCACGTCGGTGCTCGGCGCCGTGATGTCGTCTAGGGTCAACGACCTCTTGCCACAACGATGGGCAGCGGCCCATCTGTCCGTGCTACCCGCTCAGCAGTTCGCCGAGCTCAAGTCGTATGTTGCTCTTGGAGTGACCCCCGCGCCCGCCGGTGTCCCTCACCAGATAGTCCTCGTTATCGCCGAAGTGGTGCACTCGGTCTTCATGAGCGGGTTGGACAGGTGCTTCCTGGTTGCGGCTATCGCCACGGTCGTTGCTGCGTTAGGGGCGCTCCTTCTAAAGCGCGACCACAAAGGCTCGGAGAGGGTTGTTCCCTTCTGATAATTGTTTCAGCCAGCGATCTACACCGCGCGACATCATTAGAGCTTTCGCCCGCGGTCAAGATCGTCGGTCAAGCAGAGGCGCCACCGATTTGAGCGCAGCCACGAGGCTCCATCTAAGGGGTCGATCAGCGGCCGCTCTCGATGTCGCCCTCCTTTACGCAGCGCTCACCAGAGCTGGCGCGCCGCCTGTCGCCGACGCTGTCGTGGCGGTCCTGCCGCCCCACGGCGTCAGGACCTGGCTGCACTTGCCGAGCAGGAGGAGCATGAGCGGGCACCATAGGCAGAGCATGTTCGCCAGCGAGCTCCACGTGAACCGCTGCACATCGCCTAGAGGCAATCCACGACGTCATTGCTCCCACCCGGCGTGATCACGGTGCAAGCTAGAAATGGCCGGAGGAACCAACACACCGAACGGTCCGCTGGAGTTCGGCCCGCTGCGCGACGGGGTGCCTCCAATCCGCTAGCTGCCACCGGCTCCGCAACTGGTCGCCAGAACAGAGCTGGCAAAAAGGCGCGAGCTTCGGGAACGACGGTCACGCTACGAGTGTCGAACACTGTCCACCGTCTGCCTCTCGGGACGTTCGCGCCGTTGCTCACACCACCTCCCTATCGTGCGTGCTCCGTTTGGAACGTGCGCCTCTGGTCTTCGGCGCTTCTTCGGAAGCGGAATTGCCGAGTGGGAGCGGGGGAAGATCGCTCGTCGCCAAGGACAGAGCCGTTTCGGCGGGGATGCCGAGCGCCCGCAAGAACAGCTCTGCGCTGTCGGACGCGGCGTCGCGCCAGGTCCGGTGCCCCTCAAGGACGAGCGATATGGCACCAAGGACGCTGCCGGACATGGCGACGACTGCCGACAGCACCTGGTCGGGTCGCAAGTGGAATCGACCGATGTCCGTTCCGAGCTGGATGTCACGGGCAGGCTCGCCTTCGAGGAGCCCTTGCAAGGTGGGCGAGGTCGCTCCGAAACGCACGAGGAAGCGACCCCACAAAGGTTCCTCATGGGCGCGACGGACGAAGAATCGGATGCCGTCCGCAATGCGCCGGGCGGGGTCGTTCGTAGTCGCGGCCGCCGCGACGATGCGCGAGTCCATCTCGATGATGAGGCGGGTTGCCACCTCCTCGAAGAGGTGGTCGACGGACCCAACGTTGTTGTACACGGTGCCCCGCGCCACGCCCGCCGCCTCGGCGAGCTCGCTCACGGTCACCTGTGGCGACTCCTGCTTGGCGAACAGCTGCAACGCTGCCTGGTGAATCCGCTCCTGGGCTTTCTTCATGAGTTGATCATAACTGTTCAAACGAGAACAGTCAATCCAAATATCAACTTGACAAACGAACGAATATGTTCAATGCTGGACGCAAATGAACGTAAAGTCACCAGACTCGTGAGGGAGAACACTCCATGCGGAACTACGACAGGATCAACGCCCCGGCCCCGATGCGCATCGAGGAGAAGCGAGCGCACGTCATCGGCGCCGGCATCGCCGGACTTTCGGCCGCCATCGCGCTGGTGACCGACGCCCACATGCCTGCGGGCAACGTCACCGTCTACGACTCGCTAGCCGTCGCGGGCGGCTCGATGGACGCAGCGGGCGACACCGCGCGCGGGTACACCTCCCGAGGTGAGCGCGAGCTCGAGGCGTGGATGGAGTGCCTCTGGTACGTGTGCAGCAAGGTGCCGTCGATCCAGATGCCGGGTCTGACCGTGCTCGACGAGACCTACTACGCCAACGTCCGCGAGCCCATCTACTCCCACTACCGGCTCATGCACCACCAGGGCGAGCTGTATCCCTCGACCGGCCCGCTCATGTCGGTGCACGACGCCAAGAAGATGGCAGAACTGATGCTCACGCCGGAGGAGGAGCTCGAGGGACTCTCAGCGGCCGACTGGTTCAGCCCCGAGTTCACCAAGTCCATCTTCTGGCACTGCTGGAGCACGATGCTCGCCTTCCGTGACTACCACTCCGTCATCGAAGTCAAGCGGTATCTCGCTCGGTTCATGATGTACGCGTCCGGCATCACACACCTGAAGGGCATCCTGCACACCGAGTACAACGAGTACGACTCGATCATCAAGCCGATGGTCCTCTGGCTCCAGTCGCTGGGCGTACGGTTCCAGATGGGCACGACCGCCGTCGACATGGACCTCATCGAGGAAGGTGACGACACCGTCGTCACCGGGCTCACCGTGCGAGCCGCCAACGGCGAGCGCCACATCGAGCTCACCCGCGACGACCTCGTCTTTTTCACCAACGGCTCGCTGACACAGAACGCCACCATGGGCGACACCCACACCCTTGCCCCGATGAACACCGACACCGCCGACCGGGGCTGCTTCACTCTCTGGGAGAAGCTCGCGGCCTGCGACCCCAAGTTCGGCAATCCCGCGAGGTTCATATCCGACGTCGACAAGACGAACTGGATCTCCTTCTTCCCGACCATCACGGGTGATCGCAGCTTCTTCGATTACATCGAAGCGAAAAGCGGTGACGAGGCGGGGACGGGCGGCGCAATGACCGTCATCGACTCCAGTTGGAAGATCAGCTTCGTCCTCTACAACAAGTACTTCCCGGACCAGCCCGATGACATCAACGTCTTTTGGGCCTACGGGCAGCGGAGCGACGTCCCCGGCGACTACATCAAGAAGCCAATGCAGGAGTGCACAGGTTCCGAGATGTTTGCCGAGCTGCTGTACCACTGCGGCCTGGAGGACAAGATCGGCGACATCCTTGCGCACGCCACGGTGTCGACTGCGATGATGCCCTACATCACTTCGCAGTTCATGCCCCGGAAGATCTCGGACCGACCGAAGGTCATCCCCGAGGGCTGCGTGAACCTTGCCTTCATCGGCCAGTTCGTCGAGCTGCCCCTCGACGTCGTGTTCACCGTCGAGACCTCGGTGCGCACGGCGCTAATGGGAGTGTGGGGGCTCACCGGACTGCAAAAGCCCATGATCCCGGTGTACGAGCCCGCCTTCGACATGCGCGTGCTCGTGGCGAACCTCAAGGCAGGGCTTGGGATAGACGAGTTCTCGCTCTCGCAGGTTCCGCACCTCCTGCAGTCCGCGCCGTCTGTCGGCTTGATCGCACGGCACATCTGCGAACTTCCCGAGCTCCCGGTCTGAGAGCCCGCCCTTGCATCGCTCGGGTCACGCTGCTCATGCCTCCGCGCTTGCCTGGGCCACGTCGACTGCTGCGCCACGACCTTGAAAGGATGTGACGATGACCAGTTCCACCCTGGCACGCACAACCGCTGGTGGATGTGCACTCCCATTTCCTCACCGAACGCGGCCCCTCTTCATCGAAGACGCTGCTAAAAGCCAGTACAGCCAGAACGCCGCCCACACGAGGGCGAAGACGAGCTCGACCGCACGCATCGTGGCCCAGACCGCCACAGTACGCTGGCCAGCTCGCACGGTGGCCTCGGTGGCGTACTGCGTGGGACGGCACGTGCAGATCGTTCCATCCGCGCTAGCTCGTGACGAGCTGACACCGTCCTCAAAGCCGCATCAGACGGTTCTAGTGCGCGTTTGGGCACACTTTCACCCCGGCCTCCCAATGCCCTGACGACCTGGTTCAACAAACGGCGAGTGCGCACTCCTGGACTGTGTCCGCCCGGGATCGCGAGGACAACGGTCGACAATCGTCGGCTTGCACGGAGCTTGAGGGCGATCACGCCACTCTCTGCCGACGGGCGGTCAGTCTCAGATCATCGGGAACGACGCCAGGGTTTGAATAACGTTCATTCGATGCCCGAGCGAGCGGACACCGGAATTAGTGTCTGAGCTGCCCGAACGTTGTGATTCTGACAACGGCGGAGGGAGTGGGATTCGAACCCACGGTGCCCTCGCGGACACAACGGTTTTCGAGACCGCCCGATTCGGCCACTCTCGCATCCCTCCGGAAGCGACGTTAGCCGAGGACGTCGCGGCGGTTTGCGAAGAAGCCCCGCAATAGCGTCCCGGCTGGCTCGGCGCTCACGCCACGGACAACTTCGATCTCGTGGTTGAGACGGGGGTCCGCGCACAGATTGAGAATTGATCCGCAAGCGCCCGATTTCGAGTCGAACGCGCCGAAGACGAGCCGGTTGATCCGAGCGAGCACCGCCGCGCCCGCGCACATCGGGCAGGGCTCGAGCGTCACGACGAGCGTGGCGTTGTCGAGGTGCCAGGTGCCGAGCATCTCCGCAGCGTCCTGTAGGGCAAGGATCTCGGCATGGGCCGTCGGATCCTTCCGCAGCTCACGTTCGTTGTGGCGTTGCGCGACGACATGGCCTCCCACGAGCAGCACCGCCCCCACGGGCACGTCGTCGTGATCGAGGGCGAGCACGGCCTCTTTTAAGGCGACGGCCATGGCTTCGGTGTCGTTCACGTTGGGAGCGTAGATCGCCCCGTCAAGGCACGTCCCGGATCAGGCTCAGGGCTACTGCTGACCGGAAGCTCGAGGGCGCCGGTGAGCGAGACGGCGTCGAGCAGGCGTCGGTCGTGGGTGACGAGCAGCAACGTGCCGTTCCAACCAGCGAGTGCTGTTTCGAGTTGCTCGATGGCCGGAAGATCGAGGTGGTTGGTCGGTTCGTCGAGTACGAGGCAATTTGTGCCTTTGGACATGAGCAACGCCAATTCCGCGCGCGTCCGCTCGCCAGGCGAAAGTGTCCCGAAGTCGCGCTCGACTTCATCCGCAGCCAGGGCGAACTTGGCGAGGAGAGAGCGCGCCTCAGGAGCCTTCAAACCACTGGCGGCGAGAAAGCCGGTCATCAATGGCTCGTTCGCGTCAAAGCGCATCCTCGCCTGGCCGAGCTCGCCGAACACCACTCGTGGGCCGATCCATCGCTTGCCTTGGTCCAGCGGCATCGTTCCGAGAACCATCGAGAGCAGTGTCGTCTTCCCGGCCCCGTTCCGCCCCAGTACCCCCAGTCGGTCACCCCATCTGATCTCGAGGTCGACCGGCCCCAGCCGCCAGCCTCCACGCCGGATCACTGCTGCCTCGAGCCGCGCGACGACGTCGCCGCTTCGTGGCGCAGCCGCCATCTCGAGGTGGAGCAGCCAGGGTTCGTACGGTTTGTCCGCCTCCCCGAGCCGTTCGAGTGCGCGTTCGGTCGCGCGCACCTTGGAAGCTTGCTTCTCGGTGCGATTCAGCCGGAAGTCCCTTTGTATCTTGTCGTTGTCCTTCGGGCCTCTCGTGGCCTTTGAGACGCCTGTCACCGCCCACTGCCGTTGCTGGCGGGCGCGGGCGAGGAGCCGGTCCCGTTCGGTGCTGTGGGCGAGATACGCCTCCTCGGCGTGGCGTTGCGCCGTGACCCGCGCGTCGAGATAAGCTCGCCAGCCTCCGCGGAACAGCGTCAATCTGCGAGAGCCGGGGTCGATCTCTCCGACCGAGGTCACGATGCGCTCGAGAAACGCCCGGTCGTGGGAGACGACGACAAGCCCGCCAGCCCGGCGATCCAGGAAGTCCTCCAGTTGCTCGAGACCGTCGAAGTCGAGGTCGTTGGTGGGCTCGTCCAGGAGCACGATGTCGAATCGGGACAACAGGAGCGCCGCGAGCGCAGCTCTTGCCGCTTGGCCTCCGGAAAGCTGCGACATGCCCAGAGCCAGCAGTGACGCCGCGAGACCGAGGTTGGCACAGACGCTCCCAGCCCGTGCCTCGAGGTCCGGACCGCCAAGCGCGAGGTACCGGTTGAGCGCGGCCTCGTACCGGGAGTCGGCACCCGGGTCAGCGGTAGCAAGTGCGCCTGCAGCCCGGTTGAGCGTGGCTTGTGCCTCGGCGACCCCAGTTCGCCTCGCGAGGTACTCGACAAGAGTCTCCCCCTCCAACACCTCGCGTTCTTGTGCCAGATAGCCCACCGTCGCGGTCGCAGGCAGGAGCGTTACGCGGCCTTTGTCGGGTTGGTCCAAGCCCGCGAGGATTCGCAGCAGCGTGGTCTTGCCGACGCCGTTTGGCCCGAGGACACCGAGTCTCGTGTCGGCGCTGATCGCGAGCCCCACTGTTTCCAGGACTGCCTGTGCACCTCGGTACTTGGTCACACCTCGAGCGACCAGTGTCGCAGTGCCTGCTGCCGGTGCGCGTGCGGCAGAGGCTGTGGTGGCGTTGCGGGCATTGCGGGCGTTCGACACGTTGATCCCCAAGTTGAGACGGACAGTGGACGGAGCTAGGAGCGGGGATCAGATACGCACAGAGCAAGGCTAGCGCCGGTGACCGGCCGCGCACTTCTTGCGTTTCAGTCCAGGTAGGACTCAGCCAGGCACACGCCGCCAGAGCGGGCGCGGGAGGAGTCTGAAGATCCCGAACACGTATCGCAGCACGGAGGGAACCCAGACGACTTCCGCGCCCGTCTCGAGGCCGCGCACGACTGCGTCCGCGACGTCGGTCGCGTCGACGGCGAGTGGCGTCGGTTTGCGTCCCGCGGTCATCTTCGTCCTTACGAAGCCGGGCCGCACCACCATCACGGTCACTCCGCTACCGGCCAATGCGTCGCCGAGGCCCAACGCAAAGCCGTCGAGGCCGGCTTTGGCCGCTCCGTAGACGAAATTGGCGGCACGGACTCGATATCCGGCGACGGAGGAGAGCACCACCAACCGGCCGTGTCCCTGAACGCGCAGCACGCGGGCGAACGCCGTCATCGCGGCTGCCGGGCCCGTGAAGTTCGTTGTCGCTAGTGAAGCGACCCTTGGAGCATCGAGAGTCGTGAGATCCGCCATGTCGAGCTCACCGGCCGCGATCAGCACGAGGTCGATGTCGCCGATCCGTCGGGCTGCCGAGTCGGCGAAGCTCTCGAGAGCGGCGATCTCGGTCACGTCGAGCTGCTCGACTTCGACCTTGGGGACCGAAAGATCACGGAGCTCCGCAACCGCGCCCTCAAGGGTGCGGGCGCTCCTCCCCGCGAGGAGGACCGAGACCAGGCGACGACCCGCGAGGGCACGCAGGATGGCGCGGGACAGATCGGAACCGGCCCCCAGCACCACCGCCGTCTTTGGCATGGCGGTGACATCGTTCATGGCCTGCCATCTCCCAAGGTTCGGGGCCCTCGTCGTCTGGACCCGTTGCTCAGTTGAATTGGAACGAGCGGCGTCATCCGGGTTGCCGTGTCGAGGTCTCGACGCTCATGGTGAACGTCATTCTGCCGGACAGCGGCTCCGACCGAACGATCGAGACCACCTCCAGCTATTGGAGGCGATGCACCGGCAATGACGCGATCCGAACCGGCTCGATAGGCTCCGCCAATGAGCTTTCGTGGATGGACGGCCGAGGCGATCGAGTTCTACGAGGGCTTGGAGGCTGACAACTCCAAGACGTACTGGAACGCGAACAAGTCGGTCTACGAGAAGTTGGTTCTGCAACCGATGACGGAGTTGCTCGCCGAACTCGCCCCGGAGTTCGGTGAGACCAAGCTGTTCCGCCCCTACCGGGATGTCCGTTTCAGTGCTGACAAGGCGCCTTACAAGACGGCCATCGGGGCGACCCTCGGATGGGGTGGCTACGTGCAGCTGTCGGCACAGGGCCTCGCTGCGGGAAGCGGCATGTGGATGATGGCCCCGGACCAGCTGGAACGGTATCGCAAGGCCGTTGCCGCCGAGACCACAGGTCAATCGCTTGTGGATCTGTTGAGGGCTCTGCGGAAGGCCGGGATACAAGCCGAGGGGCACGACAGTTTGAAGACGGCGCCGAAGGGCTATCCGAAGGACCACCCGCGCATCGAGCTGCTGCGTTACAAGGGCGTCACCAGCTGGAAGCAGTGGCCGCCAGGCGCCTGGCTTGGCAAAGCCGCCGCCAAGGATCGCGTCGTAAGTTTCCTGAGGACGTCATTGCCTTTGAACGAATGGCTTGCGGCCAACATCGGGCCGTCGGAGCTCGAGCACTGGGGGCGGCACTGAGGTAGGTGTCTGTAAGGGCCGGTTCGGTACTCAGGCGTAGGGTCGGCCGAGCTCGCGAGCGATCTCGGTCAGCAGTTCCCGGATCTCGTCCGGCTCGAGGATCTCGACCGATCCCGTGAACCCGGTGACCTCACCCGTCGGCGCGCGGGCACTCGAGCGCCTTGAAAGCCTCACACCCGAGGTCCTGAAGCTCTCTAGGTCGGTCGTCTCGGACCTGGAGGCCTCTCGGATTGATGTTCATCGATTGCCCAGGTATTCCCTCACGAGACGCGTTGGTGCTCGGGCCAGCCACGCCTCCACGACCACTTGCGCCAACTGGTCGACGGCTATGCGCTCCAATCGCACGAGTACCGCGGCGTAGCCGTTGAAGTGGGGAGTCGTGAAGAAGATCTCCGGCCTTTCGCCCAAGAGTGCTTCTTTCTCTCCCAGGTCCGCCACCATCGCCCCGAGCACCGGTCCGATGCGCGCACGGTCGCCAAGGGCTTCGAGGTCCGTCTTGCGCAGGGGGCGCTCCCAGACGAACAGCCTCTCCTTCACGCGCCACTGCACGTGGCCGCGGGACACGCGCTCGCTCGTCTCTGGCAGGCAGAGGGCAAGTTGACGGACGTCGTCCCACCCGGCCACGGGACTCTCCGAGTTTCAGACGAGCCAGCGACCGTCTTCCATGACGGTGCGCCCCTCGAGCTCGTCGACCTCGCGCCACACCTGAATGCGAAACGGCCTGAAGACGATCCATGCCATCGACTCCACAAGACGGGGATCCCATCCGGCTTGTGCGCAATAACGATCCGCGTCCTCTTCGCTGACCGCGCCTGACTCGCAAACCACTGCAGTGCCCTCGAGCGAGACCACGTCCCTCGTCGGACCGAGCGCTAGGTGAGCGGTACCGGTGGCAGCGATGTTGCGGGCTGTCCGGTTGCGCCTGGCGGTGACGAGCAGGATCCGTTCGTCGACCCAGGCGAAGGAGAGGGGCACGAGACAGGGCTCGCCCGCGTCGCTGGCAGTGGCCACCCAGACGTCACTGCCCGAGGACAGCCTCTCCAAGGCGTCCGTCTTGCGCTGGAGGAGGTCTCGTGGCCCGCTCACCGTGGCAATGCTAGAAGGAGCGGGATCCGGAACCGGCACTGGCCCGCCATGCGCGCCCCTTGCGCAAGGCGAGTCCCCCGGTGCCGAGCGACCCGGGGCGTGCGCCCGTAGACTTCGCGTCCGAACGGAGGCCAATTCGGAAAGTGGGAGGACACCATGACGATTGCCGTAGGCGACCGCATACCCGATGTCGAGATAAGGGTGATGGGTAGTGACGGGCCGGAGCCGATCCGGACCGGAGATGTCCTCGGGAGGGGCAAGGTCGTGCTGTTCGCCCTCCCAGGGGCCTTCACTCCCACCTGCTCTGACTACCACCTGCCCGGCTATGTCATCCGTGCTGGCGACCTGCGAGCAAAAGGGGTCGACACCATTGCCTGCTTGTCTGTCAACGACGCGTACGTCATGGATGCCTGGGCGAGCGACCAGGAGGTCGGTGATTCGGTCGTCATGCTCGCCGACGGCAACGGCACCTTCACCCAGGCGATGGGTCTCGAGTCCGACAAGAGCGCGGCCGGCCTCGGAGTGCGTTCTCAGAGGTACGCGGCAGTCATCAACGACGGGATCGTCACGGCCCTCATGATCGAACCCGCCGGGGGCCTGAGCGTCAGTTCGGCCGAATCGGTGCTGGCCAGCCTGTAGCTACGCGTTCATCGAGGCTTACCTACAGCGGATCCGAGGATGGCCGTTAGGCTCGCTCGGCCAGATACGAGTTAGATCGGGGGGATCCTATGGGACGGCGGTCCTTTGGCGGGACGGGCCGTGTCGTGGCGGCTGCGGCGATGGCACTGGCTGTGGCGGCTTTCTCGGGCGCCGCAGCGTCCGCTTCGTCGACCGGTGCCGGTGCTGCCCAGGCGATCCGTCAAGCGCCGCCGGACGGGGTTCAGGTCAATCGCGCAAGGCCACACCGTGTTGCCGCCGCGTCGCTCGGCGACCTTCTGACCTACGACTACGGGAACACGCGCTCCGGCCACGACACCGTCGACCCCCCGATCCAGAACCTGTCGGCGAAGGCGGCCTGGGACGACAACGCCCTCGACGGCGCCGTCTATGGCGAGCCTCTCGTCTACGACGCAACGGTGTATGTCGGAACGGAGGGTGACTCGGTCTATGCGATCGCAGCTCGCACAGGCGAGGTGCTCTGGCGCGTGCACGTCGGGAATTCCGTGCCGAAATCGGTGTTCGACTCGGCCCCAACGGTGGGTTGCGGGGACATCGACCCGCTCGGGATCACCGGCACGCCCGTCATCGACGCCGAGACCGACGAGATCTTCGTCGCTGAAGAAACCGAACTGGCCGGCCAGACCGGTTGGCAGGGGATCCGGCACTGGCTGTTGGCCATCAGCCTAAATAGCCACGAAGTGCTCTGGCACCGGGACATCGACCCGCCGCACGCCAACAGCCCGAGCCACTACTTCATCGCCGCCGAGCAGCAGCGCCCCGCGATAACGCTCGCGAACGGGCGGCTGTATGTCGCCTTCGGCGGCCTCGCCGGTGACTGCGGTCAGTACCACGGCTATGTCGTCGACCTACCGATCTCAGGCACCGGGCCGCTCGGGAGCTACCAGGTCCCGACACAGCGCGAGGGCGCGATCTGGGAGACCAACGGGGCCGTCGTGTCGCCCCAGGGTGACTTGTACGTCGCCACGGGCAACGGGAGCTCCAACACGGTCGCGGACTTCGACGAGGGGAACTCGGTCGTCGAGCTGTCCCCGACGCTCGAACGGATCGGCTTCTGGGCCCCGAGCGACTGGGTCCAGCTGAACGACCAGGACTGGGACCTTGGGTCGGCCGGGCCGATCAACGTGCCGGGGACCTCGCTCCTCTTCATTGCCGGCAAGCCCGGCGCGAGCGGTGACTACGGGTACCTCATGAAAGAGGGGCAGCTCGGTGGCATTGGCCACGGTGCCTACACGGGCCCGGCGTGTCCCGGTGGCGGTGACTTCGGGGCGAACGCGTCCGACGTCATCGGTACCGGCAGGAGCGCGCGGATCTTGATCTATGCGGCTTGCGGAAGCGGGACCGAAGCGTTCCGGGTGACCACATCGCCCATGGCGTTCCAGCGTGCGTGGTCGCCGTCGTCCGGGAGCCCGAACGGGCCACCGATCGTCGCGGGCGGTCTCGTGTGGGCCCTGGACTGGGACGGGGCCGCCCTGTACGGCATGAGCCCGCTCAACGGGCACGTCGTCGTCCGGCGGAGCACCGACGCGCTCGACCATTTCGCGACACCTGGCGTCGGAGACGGGATGCTCTTCGTGCCGACCACCGGGGGCGTCGAGGCCTTCCGCGCCGTCGGCTGAGCCGAAGCAGGCGGACCGAGCCGCGTGGGTCAGGCGGTCAGCGCCACCGCGGCTTCGGGTGTCGCGACCCGGAAGCTAAAGCTCTCCTCGAGGTATAGGTATGCGCTGTCGGCATCGTGGTGGCTGTAGCCGAGCGACAGGTCTTCTCCCGACTCGAAGAGGAAGTCTCCACCCCGAAGGCTGACGACGACGGCACCCTCCAGACCGGGGGCCCAAACGATCGGGCCGCCGAGGATCTGGCGCAGGTGATCGAGCACGACCAGTCCACCGTGCTCGGTCGTCTCCACGACGCCGGTGTACTCCTGCGGACCGAGGGCGAGGCCGTAGGGGCCGTTCACGCCGGCCTCGAGAAGCGTCTCGACCGCCTTCGCCACGTGTCCCGGGTAGCCGGCGTAGGCGGTTCCCAACGTGATGGGCGCATGTGCGGTTGCACCGGCGATCCCGACGATGCCGGCCTCGGGCCAACCGTGGAAGACGGCGAGGTTCTCCGCCACGGCGATCCGCCGTGCCGCCGCGTCAAGCTCAGCCAAATCCAGGTCGGTAGCTCCACGATCCGCATCGAGCAGCTCGTGGCGCGAAATCGCGAAAGGAGCCCGGAGCTCGACGAGCGGCAGGACCCGGCGCTGGCGCGCCTGCAGGTTCTCCCCGGGAGCCTTGACGTCGGTCACGCGCCCCAGGTTCGTGGCCGAATGCCCCCAGCCCAGAGGGCCGGAGAAGTCCACCAACTTACGGGCGCCGAGCGCAGGCACGAGTCGCTCGCGGCCTTCGGCATCGAGGCGGCTCCAGGCGATGTCGGTGATCGGAGCATGGGAGCGGAGCAGGTGGTTCACAGTGACTCTCCTTTGAGGCTGCCGACGCCGAACGTGCCCGACGTGCCGGTAGCACCACCGTCGTCACCGGTCTTCGCCTCGGCGCCGGCCTCGATCTCGGTCAGCGGTGCGCTCGTGAACAGGTATCTGCGCAGGTCACCCTCCAAGACCGCGTCGTGGCGGCGCAGCCACTCGAGGAGCATCGCAGCATGCTCCTTCTCCTCGTCGCGGTTGTGTGCCAACACCGAGGCCAGCCCGTTGTCGTTGGTGGCGTCGATTCTCTGGTCGTAGCGGTCGATCGCCTCGAGCTCCTCCTGGAGGGACGCGATCGCACGGTGCCTGTCAGCTGTCGCGGGCGAGAGCCTCGCTTGGGACTCCTGCAACCCGCCGGTATCGGTCATGGGGGGCCTCCTCAAAGGCATCACGGGGTGGTCGGTGAAGCGACGAAGGACTGCAGCTCACCGCTCCTCGTGCTTCGGATCCCGTAGCTTTCGACCTTAGCCTCCGACGTTCTGCCGGTGGTTGGCAAAGCGCTGGGTCATCTCGTCGTGTAATGCTTCAGCCGCGCCGGAGGGAGTTGGCCGTCCCAGGTCCAGAGCGCCCAACTCCGGACGCCCGGGACGACAACGGTTCGACGGTCCCGCTTGAGACGCTCGAAACAGCATCCACGGGAGCATGCAACTGAACCGATGTTGAGTCCCTGATGCCCGGCGCGCGGGAACGGCAGCTGCCCAGTCCCCCCATCTGAGCGTCACCTCAGTGGCGCCTACTGGCGTTCAACTGAACCGGTTGCGATACTTGGTGTGTGGGACCGGCCGTCGCGCGTCCGGTTCGCAGAGGAGACATCGTGCAGTACGGATACTTCGACGACGATCACCGGGAGTACGTGGTCACCCAGCCGGACACGCCTCTTCCGTGGATGAACTACCTCGGGACCGAGGACCACTTCGGGATGATCTCCAATACCGCAGGTGGTTGCTCTTTCTATCGCGACGCGCGCCTGCGCCGGCTGACCCGTTACCGGCACAACGCCGCGCCCTTCGACCTCGGTGGCCGCTACCTGTACCTGCGCGACGAGACCGATGGCGACTACTGGTCACCATCGTGGCAACCGACCCGGAGCACGCTCGATGCCTACGAGTGTCGTCATGGCCTGTCCTACACGGCCATCTCCTCGGAGCATGGCGGCCTGCGCGCGGAGGTGCTCTACTTTGTGCCCCTCGGAGAGACGCTCGAGGTGTGGCGCCTTCGGGTGCGCAACGATCGCGACACGAGAGCTGATCTTTCAGTGTTCTCCCTCGTGGAGTTCTGCCTCTGGGATGCTCTCGACGACTCGACGAACTTCCAGCGCAACTTCTCGGTGGGAGAGGTCGAAGTCGTCGACGGCGTCATTTACCACAAGAGCGAGTACCGGGAGCGGCGCAACCACTTCGCCTATTTCGCGTGCTCCGAACCTCTCGCTGGCTTCGACACCCAGCGCGACGTCTTCCTCGGGTCCAACAGGGGGTGGGACTCTCCGCTCGCGGTCGAGAGGGGCCGTTGCTCAGACTCGATCGCACACGGCTGGGCGCCGATCGGGTCCCACCACATCCGCTTCTCCCTGGCTCCGTCGGAGACGCGAGACGTCGTCTTCGTCCTTGGCTACTCGGAGAACCCCACTGACGCGAAGTTCGACCCACCCGGGACCCAGACCATCAACAAGGCCCGTGTCCGACCGGTGATCGAGCGCTGGATGGCAACCGAGGAGGTGGAGAGAGCGTTCGGCGCCCTGCGTGATTCCTGGGACGATCTCCTGTCGGTTCTCACGGTCGACACCCCCGACCCTGACACCAACCGCATGGTGAACATCTGGAACCCGTATCAGTGCATGGCCACGTTCAACCTGAGCCGGTCGATCTCCTTCTACGAGTCCGGTATCGGCAGGGGCATGGGATTTCGCGACTCCAGCCAGGACATCCTCGGGTTTGTCGGGATGGTCCCCGCACGGGCGCGCCAGCGGCTCTTGGACCTAGCGGCCACCCAGCTGACCACCGGCGGCGCGTACCACCAGTACCAGCCGCTAACCAAGCGCGGCAACGACGCGATCGGATCGGGGTTCAACGACGATCCCCTCTGGCTCGTCCTCGCAGTGACCGCCTACATGAAGGAGTCGGGGGACACCGGAGTACTCGACGAGCTCGTCCCCTACGACAACGTGCCGGGCAGCGAGACCCCGCTGTCGGAGCACCTTCACCGCTGCATCCGTTACACGCTCGACCGGTTGGGACCGCACGGGCTTCCGTTGATCGGCCGGGCCGACTGGAACGACTGTCTCAACCTGAACTGTTTCTCGGAGAGCTCCGGCGAGTCGTTCCAGACCACAGAGAACCGAGAGGGAGGAATCGCGGAGTCGCTCTTCATAGCGGCACAGTTCGTGCTCGTGTGCAACGAGCTCGCCGGCGTCGCCCGACTCCGGGGCGATGGCGACGAGGCCGCGTCCCTCGAGGCCGCCGCCCATCGCATGGTTGCAGCCGTCGAAGACCACGGGTGGGACGGCGAGTGGTTCCTCCGGGCCTACGACTCGCTGGGCGGGGTGGTCGGATCGCGCTCGAACACGGAGGGACAGATTTTCGCCGAGCCGCAGGGCATGTGCGTCATGGCGGGGATCGGCACATGCAACGGGAAGGCCGCGACCGCCCTCGCAAGCGTGAAGGACCGGCTCGCGAGCGAGCACGGGATCATGCTCGTGCAACCACCGTTCTCCCGGTACCACGTCGAGCTCGGAGAGATCTCCTCATATCCCCCCGGGTACAAGGAGAACGGCGGCGTCTTCTGCCATGTGAATCCTTGGATCATGATCGCCGAGACGATCCTCGGGAACGGCGAGGCGGCGTTCGACTACTACAGGCGGACCAGTCCTTCGGCGCGCGCCGCGATCAGCGACATTCACAGGTGCGAGCCCTACGTCTATGCACAGATGATCGCGGGGCGCGATGCCGCGAGCTTCGGCGAAGCGAAGAACTCGTGGTTGACGGGATCCGCGTCTTGGCACCTCACCGCGATCTCGCAGTGGATTCTCGGGGTGCGCCCGGAGCTTTGTGGTCTTCGCATCGACCCCGTACTGCCGCCGACCTGGCCAGGCTTCACCGCGCGCCGGCGGTGGCGCGGGGCGACCTACGAGATCGAGGTCCACCAAGAACCGGGTGTGAAAGGCCGTGTCCGGCGGCTCGTCGTCGATGGCAAGACGATCGAGGGGAACCTCGTGAGGCCGGCGCCGGCGGGGTCCACGGTCAAGGTCGAGGCGAGTGTTGAGGAAGCACTGCCGCCTTGCTGACGCACTCGTTCTGCTCGCCACGGCGGATGAGGGAGCCTTGACACCTAACCGAATAAGTAGTTCACTTCTTTACGAATGGTTTACGGCGCGGCGTCAGGCGTGCCCGTGGTTGAACGGCCGTGTAACCGGGCTC
This sequence comes from Acidimicrobiales bacterium, assembly GCA_050015175.1. Classification (GTDB taxonomy): domain Bacteria; phylum Actinomycetota; class Acidimicrobiia; order Acidimicrobiales; family Bog-793; genus Fen-455. Next base: position 22,946 of record JBEKBX010000036.1, read on the forward strand.
ACGTGGATAAGAGAAGCTTGGGGGTAAACGGTGTCGGACCTCGGTAAGGGGCATACCCGGATTGGCGACGAATACCCTTCAATTGCAGGGGATCCAGGTATGTTCAGCCCGTACGGTGTGAGCGGTTTGCATCCCGGGCCGGCGTTTGTCGCCAGGCGCGGTGGCAGCCTTGCCCGCTCCGTGCGCCCCTGGCCTAATTCAGTGACCCAGGCCGGATATCTCGAAGTATCGACGCTTGAACGGTTCAACCCGGTGGCGTCCGCGTCGTCACCGGGTTGGTCCACTGGCCGAGCGACACAGACACGTCCGGCCGGTGGCCGCTGCCTCACAGGACCTGCAAGCGCCCCGATCATTGGTCTAGGCTTAAGCGGTTCGGCGCGGCGGCATGGTACTGCGAGGGTTGCGGCACCGCGGCGTCCACCGGACAGTTCCCCAGATCGGCAATGGTTTCAACGAAGACCACGAGAGAAGAGGAGGAGCGCGTATTTCGAATCAGCCCGTGCGTGACCGGTCCGCACTTGAGCGGTCAGGCACGGGCGGCGCTACGTCATCACAGCACGGCGCTACGTGATCAGAGCGAAGCGCAGCGCAGATGCGAGCAACCCAAAGACAGGAGAGAACTGGAATCATGTCAATCCACAAGAGAAAGATGGCAGTCGGCGTTGTCACCGCCGTTGCGGCGTTTTCACTGATGCTGCCACTGCTCGGAGCCGGCGCTTCCGGTGCATCGACCCACGCGGTCAAGGTCCCGTCGATCACGAGCCTTCCGCGCAACGAGACCCTCTACACGAGCGGTACCGCCTACAGCGCACCGGTTAACTGGAACCCGATGAACGAGGGTAACTTTGCGACCGGGACACAGGGGCTGCTCTACGAGACGTTGTTCCTGTACAACCCGGTGACGAACACGTACATCCCGTGGCTGGCCAAGAGCGGTACGTGGACGACCCCGAGCACGTACACGATCGTGCTGCGCAACGGCGTCACATGGAGCAACGGGAAACCGTTGACCTGCGCCGATGTCGCCTACACGATCATGCTTGCAAAGACGAACGCGGCTGTGCCGTACTCCAACCTCGGCGCGGGCCTGGGCAACGTCTCGTGCCCCAACGCCACAACGGCAGTGGTCACGTTCTCCACCCCGGAGTACACACAGTGGCAGAACTTCCTCTGGCACAACCCGATCATCAGCCAGTCGGCCTGGTCGAAGTTGACCCCGGCCGAGCAGGTGACCGGCGCCAACGCTCACCCGATCGGCTCCGGCCCGATGCTGTTCTTTGCTGCCAACGACCAGGAGGTCGTGTACACGGACAACCCCAACTGGTGGGCGACCAAGGACCTCGGCTTGAAGTTCCACTTCAAGTACCTCGTTGACATCGTGAACGCGGCCAACCCTGTCGAACTCGGCCAGCTGCTCGAGGGCAACCTCGACTGGAGCAATAACTTCCTGGCGGGCATCTCGTCGCTGGTCAGCTCACCGGCTTCCACGGGAACGCTCAACGGAACGGGCGGCGATGGCCTCCTCACCTACTACCCGACGGCGCCGTTCATGATGTCGGCCAACACCGTCTGGCTGGAGCCCAACACGACCAAGTTCCCGATGAGCAACCTGAACTTCCGTAAGGCGCTGGCCTACGCCATCAACCCGGCCCAGATCGCGTCCGTGATCTACGACAACATCGTGGACCCGGCGAACCCGGTCGGACTGCTGCCCAACCTCGACCCCTTCATCCCCGCCAGCGTGAAGGACCTCGAGTTCAGCTACAACCCGGCGAAGGCGAAGGCGTACTTGGCGGCGTCCGGTTACAAGGGCACGGCCGTCACGATCCAGGACCCGGACGGCTGGACGGACTGGAACTCAGCCACTGACCTCATCGTCCAAGAGCTGAAGGCCGTCGGCATCAACGCAGTGGCGTACTTCCCCCAGGACGCGGCACGCAACGCGAACCTGACCGACGGGACCTACGACCTGGCGCTCGACAACAACGCTACGGTAGCGGCCACTCCCTGGTCGTACTTCGACCGTGTGTTCCAGCTGCCGATCGCGAAGCAGCAGACTGCGCAGCTCAACTGGGAGCGTTTCAACGACCCAGCAGCGTGGGCGCTCGTCCAGAAGATCGGCACGGTCGTGCCGACGGACACAGCGGCCATCCAGGCCCTCTACACCCAGCTCGAGACGATCTTCCTGCAGAACCTGCCGGAGATCCCGCTCTGGTACAACGGGGCGTGGGCACAGTTCAACACCGCGACGTGGCACGACTACCCGTCTTCCACCAGCCCGAATGACCAGTACACCCCCGTTATGTGGGGTGGCTGGCTCGGCAACATGACCACTGTCCTCGCGCTGGCTCAGATAGAGCCAACCACGACCAAGTAGAAGTCACCAGCTAGCCTGTCGTGAAAACCGGCCACCTCGCCTCCTGCGAAGGGCAGGAGCGGGGTGGCCGGTCGCGACGGGCAGTAGGTTCACGAGGAGAGCCGTGCGGCGGTACCTGGTGAGGAAACTCATCATCTACATACTCACTTTTTTCGTCGCGGCCACGATCGACTGGATCCTGCCGAGGCTCGTCTCCGGGAACCCGATCTCGATCCTGCTGTCGAGGATGAGTCTGCAGCCGGGCACCTACAACGCCACCTACAAGGTGTATATGAACGCCTTCGGGTTCAACCGGCCCTGGTGGAAGCAGTACCTGACCTTCTGGACTTCCCTGTTTCACGGGAACCTGGGAGTGAGCATCTACCAGTTCCCAAAGCCGGTGACATCGGTCATCGCCGACTACGTGCTATTCACCTTGGCGCTGCTCATCCCTGCAATCCTGCTGGCCTACTTCGCGGGCAACAGGGTCGGCGCCATGGCGGCGCGCCGCAAGCTGCTCGACAACACCGTCCTCCCGGTCGGTTACCTCCTCACGGCGACCGCCTACCCGTGGCTGGCCCTGCTGCTCGCCTTCCTGCTGGCGGCGGGCGGGATCGGCCACTTCTTCCCCATCTCGGGCGGCTTTTCCTACGGCCTTCTCCCGAGCTGGAACTGGACCTTCGTCTGGAGCCTCATCACACACTGGGTCCTGCCGTTCCTCACCTTGTTCCTCGTCGCCTTCGGCGGCTGGGCGATCGGGATGAGGAACCTCATCATCTACGAGCTCGAGTCTGACTACACCCACTACCTAGAGGCGCTCGGCGCGCCCACCAGGCTCGTGCGCAGGTACGCCTACCGCAACGCGGTTCTGCCCCAGTTGACTGGCCTGGCCCTGCAGCTCGGCGTGATCGTGGGCGGAGCGGTGGTCACCGAGGTCACCTTCGCCTACCCCGGTCTCGGCTGGCTCGTCTTCCAGGCCGTCGGCAACGACGACTACTTCCTGTTGCAAGGCATCTTCTTGTTCATCATCGCCGGCGTTCTCGTTGCCAACTTCATAATCGACATCGTCTACGTGATGGTCGACCCCCGCACGCGCGTCGGGATCAGCGGTGCCTAGCTACAACGGCGCGCCAAGGAGGCCGACATGACGGTTCTCAGACCGGACGAGGTCGTCGCATGGGAAGAGGAGCCCCCCGTGGCCACCGATGCCGGGTCGGCAAAGCCCAGGCGCTTCGAGTTCCTCTACTTCGCCGTGCGCAACAAGAAACTGCTCCTCGGCTTGAGCATCGTCGTACTCTTCGTGCTCTTCGCGGTCTTCGGCCCCCTGTTAGTCCAACACCCGATGCTCAACTACTACATACCGTTCCGGCCCCCGTCGAGCTCGTTCTGGTTCGGCACGAATTATTTCGGCCAGGACGTCTTCTCCGAGTTCGTATCCGGGCTCAGGGAGAGCCTGCTCGTCGGCCTCCTCGGCGGTTGCGGTGCGACCCTGATCGGCATGACCTTAGGTTTCATCTCCGGCTACATGGGGGGCCTGATCGACGAGGCTCTCAACGTTCTCTGCAACATCTTTCTCACGATGCCCGTCCTCGTGCTGCTGATCCTCGTCGCGGGCTTCCTACATCACACGAGCGCCCTCGTCGAAGCGATCCTGATCGCCTGCACAACGTGGACCTGGTCCATGCGCGCCATCCGGGCACAGACCTTCTCGCTGGTTTCGCGGGACTTCGTCGGCCTCGCCCGGCTCTCGGGCGAGAAGAGCCGACAGATCATTGTGCGAGAGATCGCACCCAACATGAGCTCCTACCTCTTGCTCGTGTTCATCCTTTCCTTCGGAGGGGCGATCCTCACCGCGGCGAGCTTGGACTACCTGGGCCTCGGCCCGTCCAACGGCATGTCTCTCGGCATCATGATGCAGCAGGCGAGCGACTGGAACTCGCTGCAGCTGCACCTGTGGTGGTGGTTCGTCCCGCCGGGCGCCGCGATCACCTGCATCGTCGGCGGCCTTTACCTGGCCAACGTCGGCCTCGACGAAGTGTTCAACCCCAAGCTGCGTGAGCTCTAGCACGATGGGGCTCACGGTGGACCATTTGCAGGTCTGTTACCGGACGCTGCGCGGCGATGTGAAGGCAGTGGACGACGTCACCTTCGGCATCGAAGACGGGGAGATCATGGGGCTCGCCGGTGAGTCCGGCTGCGGCAAGTCGACGCTCGGCAACAGTCTCGTCCGCATGGACGTTCGCATGCGCCAGCTCGGCGGCCGTGTCGAGTTGGACGGCAAGGAACTTCCGATATCGGACGCGAAGGCGATGCGCGATTTCCGCTTCAAGGAGGTCTCGATCGTCCCCCAGTACGCGATGAGCGCGCTCAACCCCACGCGGCGAGTCGGCAGGATGGTGGCCGAGCTGCTGAAGTCGAGGGGCTTCGACTACAAGTCTGCCCTCCCCGAGCTCGAGCGCCGTGTCAAGCTGGTCGGGCTTGACACGGACATCCTCAAGCGGTATCCGATCGAGCTCTCAGGCGGGATGAAACAGCGCGTCGTGATGGTGATCTCGACGCTGCTCAACCCGTCGCTGCTCATAGCCGACGAGATCACTTCCGCCCTCGACGTCTCCACCCAGCGCGCGGTCGGCGAGATGCTGCTCGAGTTCCGCGACCGGAATTTCGTGAAGAGCACGATGGTGATCACTCACGACCTGTCGATCCTGGCTCAGGTCGCGGACACGATCCTCGTCATGTACGCGGGCAAGCTCGCCGAGAAGGCGAAGGCGGACGTGGTCATCAACAACCCGCTGCACCCCTACACCCAGCTGCTCATCTCCTCGCTCCCCGACGTCGGGATGCGCCATGACGAGCACACGCTCGTCGGCATCCCGGGCCGTCCTCCCCCGCTCCTCAATCCCCCGGCCGGCTGCAGGTTCCGCGACCGCTGTCCGTTCGCCTTCGACCGCTGTGGGAACGAGCCGCCGTTCGTGGAGGTCAAGCCCGGTCATTCCGTGGCGTGCTGGCTTCACGCGGACGGCGTCTCGCCGTCGGGAGGCGTTTGAGCCGTGCTGGTACTCGACAATGTCACCAAGGCCTTCAAGACCGGCACCTTCGGCGGTGGGACACTGCCGGCGGTGCGTGGCGCCAGCTTCGAGATCCGCCCCGGCGAGGTGACCGCCCTCATCGGCGAGAGCGGCAGTGGCAAGTCCACGCTCGGCAAGATGATCCTGCGGCTCACACCGGTCACCTCGGGCACGATCACCTTCGAGGGCACCGATATCGCCACTTTGAAAGGCAAGCAGCTCCGGGAGTATTACCGACACGTCCAGGGAGTGTTCCAGGACCCGTTCAGCTCGTACAACCCCGTGTACCGGGCTGACCGCGTTTTCGCGACGATCAAACACTCGTACTTCCCGAGCGTGAGCGGCGACGAGTGGCATGAGCGAGTGGACAAGTCGCTCCAGGCTGTCGGCCTCAACCCGGTGGACGTGCGCGACAAGTTCACCCATCAGCTCTCGGGTGGGCAGCTCCAGCGGATCCTCATCGCACGGGCGTTGCTGTTGGACATCAAGATCCTCGTCGCGGATGAGATCATAAGCATGATCGACGCGTCGACCCGGGTGGACGTGCTCAACCTCTTGGCGAACCTGAAGACCCGCGGGCTCGGTGTGCTCTTTGTCACCCACGACCTGTCCCTCGGCAACTACATCAGCGAACGCACGGTCATCCTGCGCCGTGGTGTGGTGGTCGAGATGGGCGCGACCCAGAAGGTGTTCGACAACCCCCAACACGAGTACACGAGGATGCTGCTGACCGCGGTGCCCCAGCTCCACAAGAAGTGGGAGGGCGAGTTGGGTCCCGAGTTGGAGACCACGAGGGTGATCCCGGAGCACAATGGGCGTCCGGGCCGCTACTCGAAGAGCAGCCTTCACCCGCTCGCGGGCATGCATGCCCGCAAAGGGCGTCGGGCCCAGGCAGCCGCGACCGAGCGCGACCTCGCAGCGGGCCTACTCCGGACCGACACGTACCTGCGGACCCACGAGGAGGCTCCGCCGCTCGTCGAGATCGAGGAGGACCACTTCGTGGCGATCTCCGCTGGCGCCAAGTGAACCGGCTGTTCCTCGGGCGGTAGCTCGACCGGCTTGGTGCGCGGTGGCGACCCCAACATGGGCCTGCACGTGGGTACAAAGCAAATCAATGCTGCGAGGTAACAGAACTCAACTGCCGCACGGCTCGCGGGCTAGCGGCTGTGAATACTGATGAACTCCAGGCACGCCGAGCGGCTATTCGCCTTTCGCGTCGAGGGGTTCCTGGTCGAAGACAGCGGCGTCGGGCCGGCGCCGAGCGCGGTCACTTCTTCAGGTGCGCGTCGAAGAAGGCGATGATGCGACGGCGGGCGTCCAGGGCGGCCTCCTCGTGGTAGCCGTTTCCAGAGAGTCGCCCCATGATGGCGAAGACGAGCGGCGACTTGTCCCCTGCGCCTTCGTGGTCGTTGATGAACCCGTGGCCGGCGCCCGGGTACACCTTGACGTCATGTTCTACGCCGACCGCCGTCAAGGCCTTGTCGAGGCGGTCGGCAGCGCCCCTTAGGGCCCGGTCTTCGCCGCCGTAGCTCGCGACAACTGGGCAGGAGCCCCGGAGGAAGGCAGGGGTGTACGCCCTCTTCGGGACGGGGCCGTAATTGACGCTCGACGCTGCGAAGCCACGGCTGGGTGCGAGCATCAGGGCGAACCCGCCGCCCATGCAGAAGCCGACCACGCCGATCGCACCCGAGCAGTCCTCGCGAGCTGCCAGCGAGGCGCGTGCGGCTTCAATGTCCTCGTACGACCTTCCCCTTCCGGTGGCGGCGTCACGCATGACAGAGATGATGCAGGAGGCCTTTGGCCTCCCGCGGAACAGGTCGGGTGCCGCGGCCAGGTATCCCGCGTCCGCCAGCCAATCGGCCTGGTTCCGCAGATCCTGGTTCATCCCTAGGACATCGTGGATGACGACGACTCCGGGCCACGGAGCGTCGCCCGACGGCGTGGACACGTACACGGGAAGTTCCCCACTCGGGATGCTGATCATTGAGCCGTGCATCCACACAGCATTGCAGGGTTGGCGCTTGCAGGAAAAGGGGCAGGTACCGGCCGATCCGCTGGGGTCATGCCGTGGGGCCGCGGCCGAGCCAGCCGCGCCGCTTTAAGAGAATGAACAGGAGCACGAGGGCGACGAGCTCGGAGCCGATGCCCAAGAAGAGGAAGTAGCTGAGATTGCACTGAAGATGACCCGTGAGCCAGGCGAAGTTCAGCCCGAAGAACCCTGTGAGGTATCCGAGCGGCATGAAGATGGTGGCGACGATGGCAGTTGCTTCATGACCACATTCAGCCGGTTGGACACCATCGACAGGTGCGTGTCTATGGCGCCGCCGATCAGGTCCCGGTACCTGTCCACCATGTCGCTGATTCGAATGAGGTGGTCGCAGAGCATACGGAAGTAGGCGGAGCCTGGTCTGTCATCCCGGGGACCGTCACCATGTCGGCGTTGACGCTCGAGATCATGTCGCGCTGGGCGAGATGGTCTTGCGGATGGTCAGCATCTGCCGCTTCATGTCGGAGAGGGTCTTCAACTGGTCCTCGGTCGGCTTTTTCAAGATGGAACCCTCGAGATCGTCGATCGAGTCGTCGAAGGCGGACAGCACGGGGAAGAACGAGTCGATGAGGACGCCCATGATCAGATAGAAGACGGCGATCCTAGGCCTGGGCGAGGACGGCGTCCATGGTCTCCATGATCTCGATGGTTTCGTCGAGCGGCATCAGCGGGCTTTCCAACAGCCCGGCCCTCAGGCAGCGCGCGACCTCGTCAGCCTCGTAATGCAGGCCGTTGCCCTCGTGCGGTGGCTCGTAGCGGGTGGTGTTCCCGTCGCGACCGATCAGGGTGAAGGACGAAGGTGCGTAAAAGAGGCTGTCGATCTCGATGCGGGCCTCGGTGCCGACGATCGCTGCAACGGTCGGAGTCCTGGCCGAAGACGTGCAAGTCAGGACCGATTGAGCGCCGTTGGAATACCCGAAGAGCATCGAGGTTTGCCCGTCGACACCCGTGAATGCCGGGGTCACCAGCGCCACGATCTCGGTCGGCTTGCCAAGAACCATCGACGCGAACGACACCGGGTAGACACCGCAGTCGAGGAGTATGCCGCCGCCGAGCTCGGGTGCGAAGAGACGGAATGCCGGATCCTTCTGGAACCATTGTCCGTGATCGGCCATGACCGTCACGATGTCGCCGAGCACGCCGGCGGCGAGCAGGCGGTTGACTGCCGCTGTGTGTGGCAGGAACCGCGTCCACATCGCCTCCATCAAGAACAGCCCCTCGGTGCGCGCGCAGGCCACAAGCTCGCGAGCCTCACCGGCGTTCATGGTGAACGCCTTCTCCACGAGCACCGGCTTGCCGGCCTCGAGCGCTAGCAGAGCGTTGGCCAGGTGCATCGGATGTGGAGTTGCCACGTAGACGACGTCCACGTCCGGGTCGGCCACCAACGCCTCATAGGAGGCGTGGCGGTTGGGGATGCCGAACTTGTTGGCGAAGCGGTCGGCTGACTCCTGGCTGCGTGAACCGATGGCGACCGCCCGGCCGGAACTCGTAACCGTCAGATCGTCGGCGAAAGCATTGGCGATCAGACCCGAACCGATCAGCCCCCAGCGCAACGGTTCAGTCGTCAAGTTTCGCTCTCCTCTTGCTGTGGAAGCCACTAGTACGTCCTTCCTGTTCGACCAACCGAGTGCACTTACCTGATAAGCCCTTCACCAGGGCGTTTGAAGCGGAGAAGGTGGGACTTGAGTTCACGGACCGTTGTAGCTCACACGGTTGCCCGTCAAGTCCGTCCGACGCTTCTTCATTCTTGTAGCTCAGGCGACGTGTCTTGTCCATGCCGACCGGTCCAGATGCGCCGAAAGCGTCGCAGCAACCTACGACGGGTCCTCCGATCAGGGACGTAGGTGTGATGGCTCTTCCACGATGGCCGGTCGAGGGTTGCCCGCGTGCCTTCTGTGCGCGCCTTGGGCTGTGACGACCGCCCGGCTGGCGCGGGCGCCAGACCCGAGAGCCATGTCCCGCTGTCGTGCTGCTGTCCGCCGCGGGCCGCCTCGCCTGTGGGAATTGACGATGTTGTTCGACAGTCGTTTGCCCGGCCGTCATTTGATCGAGCATGCCTGACGCAGGCTGGGGTCTCCTCCTTCTTTTCCTGGTCCTTGCTGAATCTTTCCCATATGTGCCGCAGCCATCCGACGGAATGCGGGCAAGAGGCATACGGTGACACGCACCACGACTCGCGGAGTTACATTGACGTGCGGTCCCAGATGTCCTCGCATCCTCGCGGCGCAAACTCGTCAGGAGCGAACCTCAAGAGCGGCTCCAGGGCGAAGGGGCAGACATGGACAGCAAGGACACCGGTTGCCGCACGCCGGCAAAGTCCGGACAAACGGGCTTCACAAGGACGCATCTGCGATTGACCACGCGGCTGCGGCCATGGGAGATCCCGGCCACGAACCGAGCCCCACACCAGCGGCTCACCGGAACGTAGCTCGCGTCAGTCCCCCACCAAGCAGGCCGGTGACAGTTCTGCCGGACAGGTCCTGCCGCGCGCGGCAAACACTGGCGCGTACGATCGCCCAGCTGGACCGGGCACAGCCCGGGCGCAAGGTGTGAGGAACCGCAGCGGTTCTCCGAGTCGCGATTCGGGTCAGGCTAACCGCGTGGTGCACGGTTCTACACTTCTGCGGCCGGGTGACCCAAGATCCTGTGTCCGAGTTAGTCCTTGCCGCTCGGGCCGTACCCCGCGGTCTCCAGGAGCTCTCGAATGTCGATCACCTGCTGAGCGTCGAGGTCCTTACCCCGAGGACGGGTGAGGACGATCGTTTCACCGCCGACGATGACCTCGAGCTTTCCGTCATGGCGTTCGGTTACGTCGCCGACCTCTCGAAGTAGGGAAACGGCAGCTTGCCATTCGATGTTGTGGCTGAGCGGATGGCGGAAGATCTGGGCGAGCGTGTCGCGATGGTTTCTCCCCAAGTGTTTCGGATCGAGCGTCATCGAACCTCCCTTGTCTCGGAGATCGTAGTAGCCCGGACGGTCTGGAGCCGGTGACCCCGCCCGAAACGATTGCTTGGCACATCGGGCCAAGCAATCGTTTCGTTGTGACTCCGCGCAGTCATCGCCGCTTTCCTCTCCTGAGCGCTGACCCCGTGAACGCGTCCCGCGGTGCCGGTGGTTCCCGTCTCGAAGTGCAGTAGTGACTACTGAGGACTGATCTCCCGCGTTTGTGGTCGTCTGTACCTGTGACACGCCGTCGTCCCTTTGCGTTCGGGCTGTGCAGTCTTGTGCCCACAGCGTGGCAGCGGAGGCGTCGTGTCGTCGGGCAGAACCTTCTCGTCACGAGTCCCAGTAAGAGGAGAAACCATGTCGAAGGACAAACCACTCACCCTCTGCATCGCCGTCTACGACAGCGTCGACACCGCGTTGGCTGATCTCGACGCCATCGAGCAACTGCACGAGGACAACCTCATCGCAACCTACGACGCAGCTGTCATCGATCAAGAGAATGGCAAGCCACACATCATAAGACGGGCGAATCGCCCCCATGTCCACGCCATCCCGGAGGCGTTGGGGTTCGGACTGTTGCCCCACAAGCAACTCAAAGAAGCCGCCGACGAACTCGCGCCCAACGAGGCGGCATTGATCCTGGTCGGAGAGACGACGGTAGACGAGGCCTTTAACAAGGCCTTTGACGAGGTCGTCACCCGTGCCGCAAAGACCCTCAAGCGCACCGTGGACGTGGTAGCTGATGAATTTGCTAAGGAGATGAAGGATACGCTCAATAGTTAGCTGGAGTCCCGCATCAGCAGCGCGTGAACTGGACCGCGGGTGAGACACCAACGAGAAACAAGACAGCACTGTCCTCGATGCAGCGAGGAGTCATGGTCTCGCGCTCGAGGGGCCCAGCACGCCAGCGCGTACGGTTGCTCGGTCACAAGGAGCTCGAATGCGGGTGAGGAGTCGCTGGGCGCGTCGCGCAAGCGGTGATCCAACTGGAGAATCCTTGCGATCCTCGGCGTCATGGTAGCGAAGCCCATCTTCAGTCCGGCAGATCCTGAGAGCAAGAACCTCCATGGCATCAAGGCTCGGCAAAACGCGGTGTCCCGACCGTTAACGGTAAGCCAGGGTCAGTCAAGTCGATCGGAAGGGCACCGACCCGGCCACGAGCCGCCTGGCCGCGCTTCGCGGTCCATTTGCACGGCCTTGCGAACGACTCGCGTCCAGGGCCTTCCTACTTCGCCGCAAGGTCCCATTCGGCAAAGAACGTAATCGGCATCAGGCGTCGCGTGGGCACATAATGGTCGTCTAGTCGACGCTCGATCACGCCGATCACCTGAGTGACGTCCCACCAGTCGCATTCAATGTCCTCTGGGCGGGCGGCGGCCACCGATTCATCTGGCGTCTCGAGAATCAGGAGAATGTGCGGCCGCTCCGGCCGCACGGCCGCTCGGTAATCGAGGAAGCCCGCTGTCGCCCCTGACACGTAGAAGGTGGGGTGGTCTGTCACTTCCTCTTCTCCGAACCTGCTGCAGCTCGCGCGAGGGCTCCAAGATCGTCGTCGTGGCGGCTACGAACCAGCGTACGTCCCAATCGATAACCGTGACTAGACCTGGGGATGCGACGCGGCCTTCTCCGCGGCGACCCTGAGAGCTCTGGTAGGCCCGCTCGCGGTGAATGTCGACGGTTCGAACCGAGACACGCGTCGCTAGTGAACTGCGTGTTGGTGCGACCTTCGGAGGCGCGCTGGGGGACGTGGGACTTGCCGGGTGGAACTTGTCGGGACTGGAGGGGACGCGAGACGTGCCGGCTTCTTTGCAGCGGTGTGCGCCTCTCGGCCGGTGCGCAGTGCGCGGGTGGCGCGGTCTCCAGGCCGCAGAGCCACGCCCAGCTGTCCTGGTGACGTTGGCCGCCGGCCGCTCCGGCTCTGCGGGTTGACCTTGTGGTCTGGTAGTCGTCCGCCCAGGCTTCATCGGATCGAGCATGCCCGGCGCGGACCCTATGACGGCGACGGCTGGGATCTTTCTTGCCAGGATCTTTGACAAGTCTTTTCGAAACGGGTCGCCCACACCGAACGGACCGCGGGAAAGAGATGTACGGCGACACGCGCCACGACTCGAGACGATACGTAGGCAATTGACAGGCGGTTCTCGGTGTCCTCGAAGCCTCAACACGCAAGCTGGTCGACAGTGAGCCGGAAGGCGGCTCGAGGGCGAAGGAGGAGACATGGACGACGAGGACACCGGCCGCCACACGCTTGCAGAGTCCGGACTGACAGGGCCAACGAGGACGCGAGTTGCGTTCGGCCACGCCACGCTCGCTGTGGGCGATCTGCCCCACGGACCGACTGCCGTGCGTTTAGCTCACCGGAACATGGCGCTTGTTCGTCACCGAGGAACCGGGTCGGCGACAGCCCTGCGGGACAGGGTCCGCCGAACGCGACAACGACGGCGTGTGCGATCGCCACCGCCGGACCGCGCGCCGCCCTGGGCGCCTACCTCGGGCTCGCTGTAATCGGATGCGGTGTTTCACGAGAAGACGTGGTCCGCGATTGAGCGCTCATGTGAGGGTCATACGGGTGGGCGGCCACTAGGACCGATGGACGGGATCGGAAACACGACGCTCGGGTTCCCGGACCAATGCGCCGGTAAACGACCGGTGAAGGTCAGTGTCGCGGTCGTGAACAACAAACGACCGCCCTGACTGTATGGCGAAGACAGGGCGACGCGAGCTGGATAGGCCCCTGCACGCCCTTCAGAACAGTTCGGAGTGCACTCGTTCACCCTCGCCTGGCCTGTGCGATCGCCTTGTTTGCTGTCCACGACGTCCATCTCAAGTGGGTAGCGGAAGAGACGGTGGTGCACGGTGGACGCCTTACGGCCAGGAACTCGAGCCAACCTCGCGGACCTGCACCGGAGGTTGCACCACGGTGCCTACCGCCCGAGCCCGTCTCGGCGCTCGTACATCCCGAAGGCGGACGGGCGGCAGCGGCCGCTCGGCATCGCCACGCTGGAGGACAAAATCGTCCAGCGGGCCGTCGTCGAGGTGC
>JBEKBX010000037.1:0-35302 GCA_050015175.1 Acidimicrobiales bacterium
GGGGGTGAAGCCGCTCACCTGAGGTTCACGGCAGAACTGGTGGCCGTCACCGCGCGACTTTGGTGGCCGTCAGCGCGCGGTTCTCCTGGCCGTCAGCGCGCGTTTCTCAATGGCCGTTGACAGTTCGCCGGCCTCAGGCGACGAATGTTCTTCGTTCATCGATCCTGGATTCTTCGGATCGCGAAACGCTTCTGCTCACGCATGCCGAAGGTGCCGCGAAGCTCCCGGGAGACGTCGTTCATGGCTGGGTATCCGGACGACTGCCGGTGCTCACAAGAGACCGGCCCGACGTTCGGGTTAAGTACCCGAATGGTGAGGTGGTAGAGCTGGCTGGTGAGGCTCTTACGACGTGGCATCGTTGCTCTCATCTTCGAGCGGTGCGGCGTCGATCAGCCCTGACATGTGCTGCTCACAGGTCTCAACGAGGTAGATCTGGCGTCCCGCATGGAGAGAGCCGACCCAGGTGCTCTCCCGTGGGCATTGTCCCCCGCCTCGCTCGGTCTCAACGACTCGCTGACATTGGCGCGCGACGAGGACTCGGTGGTCGGTCACGATTCCATCCTCCCTTTCCTCCGCGGCGCCGCCCTCACCGTTCGCCTGAACGACCTATGCGCCCTGTTGCTTCGGACGCCGGTCGCCGCCGCGACGGTCCGGGACGAGACGGCGCTTGAGGTCATCGGCTCCAGGACCGCCGTCGCGGAGCAAACGGCCCGCCGCCTCGACGACTCCGCTCACCGTGCTCCGATGCTCCTTGGCGATGCGGTCGAGTGCTTCGAGAGCATCGTCTGTGAGTGAGACAGTGCGACGCTTCACGGCACAGATGGTAACTAAATCATACTTTGCGTGCTCGGTTTGACGTGATGTCTGAGGTCGGAACTCGCTTCGACTGGAATGCCTGACGGCCGGGTCGTCGCGGCGAACGCGGCAAGCGGCGCAGCGTGCCTACGCCCAGCGACTGACGCTCAAGCGGTGAGCTGCACATCCTTTGGCTATTGGCTGGCGCTACTCGGTTCCCGGTTGCCTTGGCCTGCTCGAACCCAAGCGTGTCCTGCTCGTCCTCCGCTTACGTTCGAGCCGAAAAACACCTGGACTGCTGCTCAGTTGGTGATTTACACCAAGCCGATCCGCTCGCAGATAGCGGGGATTTGTCCCGTTGCCAAGCGCACAAGAATGCGTTGCCGAGCGCGCGAAAGCGACACATACAAGAGTTGACGAGACTCTTGATCGTCCTCGAAGTTCTCGCTGCTGAGGAATGGGAGCACGACGAAGTCAAACTCTTTCCCCTTGCCCTCATGGCATGACAGCAGGAACAGCCCTCGCTGTGGCATGCCCGCAGATGCGAACCGAAGCTGAAGGATGCGGTCGTCGACCTGCCGGCGGGCCTCTTCGTCCGTGGAGCCGGGCAGGATGCGGAGAGCCTGTCGCAGAACGCGCTCGCGTTCCCAGGCGACCACCTTCCGGTCTTGGTCCGCGATGACGAGAGTAATCGTGGTTCTTGCAGCGGCGATGGCACCGACGAGGGTGTCGCAGTGTTCAATGAGCTCGTTGATGCGCTCGGCCAGGCTTCGCCGTGGCTCACGGAGTCGGTCGGTTCGGATCCCGGTTGAACATACGAGCCTCCGAAGATCGGCCAGCAGTGAGTGTCGCGGCGCGACGACCTGCGCAACTTCGAGCAAACGGGTGGCGTGGTGCTCAGGTCTCGTGGCTGCCGCGTATGCGGCAATCCAATCCCGCACCCAGTCGGCGGCATCATCGGCGTCGCCGAGCAAGCCGCAGACGAATTTCTGAGATAACGCCCGGGTGAGAACAGGGATCTGGTTCCGTCGCCGGGTCATCACGCCAATCGTCCCAATCTCACTGTCCGAGAAAGCCCCGCTGATGGGGCCGCTCAGCTGATACAACTCACGCGCGGGCGCGCCGTAGACGCGGCCTCGCTCGGGGAGGCTCGGGTCGTACCGGATGACCGCTACCTCCGTTGGTCGAGCTACGGCAACCCGCTCGCGTTCGCCGAGCAGCACGTCTCGCACTTGCTCCATCCACAGTTGAAGACTTGAACGGTTGCGGTAGCGGTGAAGGGTCCGCAGCGTGTGTTCGCTTGCACCTATGGAACGAAACGACTCGAGCCTTTTGTGCGATGCGTCGCGCCATCCATAGATCATCTGCAGCGGATCAGCGAAAGCGTAAACGCGGTGTGGCGGCGGGGAGAACCTCTCAACAATGGCTGCTTGTAGTGGTGACGCGTCCTGGTACTCGTCAAGCAGAACGACAGGGTATTTGTGCGTCCATAACTCACGAATGGACCGCGAGCCGTCGACTATGTGCCACATGTAAGCGGCCATATCGTCGTAATGCAGGCGACCTGCACGATGGATTATCTCAAGTTCCGCAGCCACCGCCGCGACACTTTGCGGACGCTGCCCGCCGAACCTCTCAGGCAGCCCTTCGTCGAGGGTGTATTCGAGAGCAGCAGCATAGTCGCGCATTGCATTTTCCTGATGGTTCCCCGGCAACGTCAGCCCAGCGCGGGTAATCGCTACGAGCACGTCATTCCGATGTTGAGCATCGGTAGCGAGGTCGAGCGCGAGGGGTAGTCCGAGGCTCTGCCTGAACTGCCAAATCTTTTGCCAAAAGAAACTGTGGTAATTGCTGATGACCGTGAGGCTCCGCTGCTCCGCAGTCAATAGCTCTCGGGAATAGTGGTCGAGCTGTGCACGGGCGGCACGGCTGAACGTGAGTATCAGGACGCGCTGCGTCGGGCTAACGAGTCCGGCGTTTATGTCACGCTCGATCAGCCGTACGGCAGTGAAGGTCTTGCCAGAGCCTGGTGGTGCCGTGACCAGCAGGCGCGGCAACTCGTCTGTGAGAATGGCCTCCTGTTCGGCGTCGCTATAAATCGTGGCTATTACCAGCTGGCTCGGTGCCGGCGGCGATGCCGTGCACGATCTCCATCATTCTGGCGATCGTCGGCGGTACGTCTGAGAGTGCCTCCGCGACAAATCGGCCATCGATGGCGCTCTTGAAGCTGATCCCCGATGTTCCGCGCATCAGGTCGACCAACGCTCGTCGGCGTTCCGGGTTGCCGTAGCCGTGAAGTAGCGAAGGAATGTCGGTGGCCGCGGTCAAGTGGTCCGCCTGTCCAGCGCTGTGAATAACAGATTCGCGGAGTTGAACCCCGTGCTGCTCCCAGCTGCCGTGCGCAGCGACGCTGCGGTCCAGTGCGGCAGCGATGGCATCGACATCCCCCTCGGCGGCGACTACACCCTCCCAGTCTGTGTGGGTGTTCCAGCGGACAACCGCGGCTGGGTGTTCGGCGAGGAGCTGCTCATACGCTGTGAGCTTGTCGGCGTCGCAGACGGCGACAACAGGTATTTCTAGCGAGTGGAAGAAACGAACGTAACTTCGCATCCTGTCGATGCCATCGCAATCGATCAGTTCGATCCGGTTTTCGTCGAGGCCGTTACCCGGTCGATGCTTCTGCCACAGGACTGGGAGCGCTCCGCGCTCGGTCGGTCCCTCGACCAGAACGACCAGATCGGCGTAGAGGCCATCAACGAGCGGTCCACGCGCATGGCGCTCGAAAAACTTGTGTTCGGACGCAGCGCTTTCGCTCAGTGCGCGGACATCCGGTCCACTCGGGAACTCACGGACGAGGTAAATGTTTGACAGAGGGACGACGGCGACGACGTCTGGCGCATGAGTGTTGAGAATTACCTGCGCGGCACCCGTCTCTTCGGACATGAGTAACGAGCGGGTGACCAGCCGTTGGTTAACCGGCTCGAGGTTCTGCTCGGGCTCTTCAATAGCGAGAATCAGATTGCTCCGCGATAGTCGCGCATACTCAAGGTGCGCAGTAAGAAGCAGCACCCTCAGTAGTCCATGACCATGGGACGGCAGTGGCAGGTGAGTTACATCGCGGCGACCGCGCATCACTAGTTGGAGGCTCTGCAGAACGCGTCGGTCACTTAAGCCAGCGACTGCGAAGTCGAGCGAATCGGAGCCACCGACGAGCTGCAGCCGCTCCGCCACTTGTTCGAGCCGCTGAAGAGTCGTGGCGACTTCTGTCTGCTGCATCAATGGCGTCTTGGCCTGCTCGATCGCCTGCCGGATCTCATTGAGTTCGTCCGTGATATTGGCACGTTCGAACAACTTGGAGAAGAGCGAATTGCTGTAAAACGAGAGCTCGTGTAGCGGGTCGAGCGTTGCCGCCACGTACTGCCAGCCAATCCGAATTTTGTCAGCTTGAGCAACCGGTGCTTCGTTAGCTTCTGGGCGAGCGTAGACAGCGCGGGTGGCCTCGCCGAATGGCGCTTGGAAACGGAGTCGAAGAACGAGTTCCCCTTCGTCGAACTCAGCACCGGGGGAGTCCCAACCACCGAAGCCACCGTCCTCGTGTCTACCCTCGAGATATGGCTCGAAGTGCGCTCGGTCGTCGGCGTTGAGGTCATCGAGCACAACGGTGATCTCAACCGGGATCGAAATGTCGAGATTGTGGTAGTCGATGTTTTGGAGCCGGTCTCGATATGGATCGCGGTACGGATTGAGCACGAGGTCGACGGCTCGGAGCAGTGAGGTCTTCCCACCACTGTTCGGACCCACGAGGACGGCGTGCTCCTGGGGTTGCCACGACACCGGACCCTTCCAGCCCCTGTAGTGCGTAATGTCGATCCGTGCGATCCGCATCGCATACAGCGTACGAGGAGATCTGTAGGTGATAGCCGATCCGTTCGGTGCGAATTTGGATGAGCTCGACTGCTTCACGGCGAAACCCAGTTGGGTACGTCGAAGGACTACCCACTGCGGGCTCCTTCCTCTGCGGGATCCCCAGAATCAGGTGCGCGTCAGTGCTGTCAATTCCACATTCCGCACCGTCCGCGTCGGCGCCCTCGAATTCCTGAAGGGTGCGATTCCCATCGGAACCAGCGCCTCAGTGCGGTAGGTGATAGCGAGCGCCGCGCCTCTCACCTTCTTGGAGGACCGCACCGACACCGACGAGCTCGCGAATCGTCTTCGTCCACTGGGCGTCATCCATCCCGGTCATCGCTACGATCTCGGCCTTCGACAACGACGTCCCTGAACTGCGCAATGCGCGCAGCACCGCTTGCACGCCGCCTTCTGCGTCATCCACCCGGATCGCCGGCAGTGCCTCACTTACTTGGCCGAGCGGGACGACCAGGTGCTGGTCTCTTGGTGCGAGGCGCACAACGCTGCGGCGCTCTGCCGCGAGCACGGCCTCTGCTGCAGCGACAACGCCCTCATGGTGTGTGAAGAGGAGCACTTGCGTCCGTTCACCGAGTTCGGACAGCACCTCGAGTGCCGCGGCGGAACGCTCGTCGTCGAAGTTGACAAGCAGGTCGTCGAGGACGACTGGGAGCGGCTCAGGAAGCTCCCCGAGTTGGTACTCGAGCCCAGCGAGACGCAGTGCAAGGTAGAGCTGGTCACGGACGCCGTCACTTAGCTCGTGGACCGCTCGCATCTCGCCGTTGCTCCGTCGAGCGAGCAGGAGTTGGCGAGACCCCACCGTCTCGGGCAGGAGCTCCACGAATCCACCGACGGTCAGCTGACGGAGGATCTCGCCGGCCCGATCCAGGATTGGACCTCGGTGTCTCTCTCCGTACGCGGAGATGACGTTACGCAGGGTCCAAGCAGCCAGCGCGGTCGTCGCGTACTCGTTCGCTCCGTTGACGGCGCGAGCTAGTGCTTCCTCGGCGTCCTGTTCCAGGTCGGCAGCTTCTCCCGAGCCGCTGACGGCCTGAAGCTCGCCCGTAGTCTCGCCGAGCCGTCGGTTTGCACGGTCGACCGCTCCGCCGAGCTCCTCGAGCTCGGCATCGATCGAACCCAGCACGGCGGCTAGCTCGTCGCCGTTCATCCCGATCTCGGAGACTTCTTGGAGGATCTCCTCGAGTCTCCGTCCAGCTCCCTGTGCGACCAGGGTCCCATCGATGTTCTCGACCTGCTCGCGTCGTCGCGCGACCTCGCGCGAACGGTCGACGATGGGCTGGAGAGGCTCGTCCTCCCGGATTCCGGTCTCCTCCCGGAGGACAGAGAGCTTCTGCTCAACGCCTTGAAGGAGGGCTGACGTAGCGCGCACCTTCTCCTCTTCGCTCTCAAGCTGCTCTTCGATGGCTTCTCTTCTCGTCTGGTCTCGACGCGCAATTCCGAGCCGTGCGTTGAGGCTCTCCGCGACCTCGCTCGGACTTCGATCGCCCACCTCCACAAGCTCCCGTGCCGCGTCGTCCACCTTCGAACGGAAGTCGTCCATGTCGCGCTTCATGCCGGTGATTCGAACGTCGAACACCCGGAGTTCGTCGCGTGCGGTCCGCAGGTCACGATGGGCGCGCACTGCTTCAAGTGCCACTGGCGGCAGGGTACCCGCCAGCAATCCGAGAACATCCAACGCAGTCGACCATGCGGTCCGCCACTTCTCCAGGTCCTGCTCGGCGCGAGCGAGGTCCTTGCTCCGTGCCGAACGCTGGTCATTCGCCTGCCGGAGAGTGGCTTCGATCCCCCGTCGACCATCGACGATCGTGCGCGCTTCGTCGATGATCGCTTGTGCTTGGTCGACGAGGTGCTGCAGGCGGTCAGACTCCGGTGCTTTTCCAAGGGCTTCACATATCGATCTCAGTACTAACACCTGTCCATAAATGGATTCCTCGACTGCTTGAAGCGCGCTATTCCGTTCATCGAGCCCGGCTATGGCGCCGTCCAGACTCAGATAGTCGTCACGCCAAGCACTCAACTCCTCAGGTAAGCTGGCCTCTATCCCAACCGGCTCCCACAACGTCCGCCACTCCCCTACGCCTGCTTCAACACCTCGCTCGAGCTCTTCGATGGCACCGCGCACCCCCTCGTCGGCGCGCTCGGACTGCTCCAATTGGGACGAGAGCTGCACGAGCGCGGCGAGCTCCTCGGAGTGGGCATTACGTTCGTCCGCGGCGATATCGGTCTCGTCAAGAGCTGACTCGAACGCGTCCGCAAGTGGTTGGGCGCCAGCCCATTCGGCTACCGATTCGCTCCCTGGTGGACGTTCGTCGAGGTATCCGCGGACGAGTTGCCACCCCACACGACGTCGTTCACGGGCCGTGTCGAGCCGATCAGGATCGGGAACACCGGGTCGAGAGCGAACCTCCTCGATCCCTCCGAGCAGTCTCGTGCGCTCGGAGACAAGATCGGCCAATCGCTTCTCGAGCTGGGTTCGCCCTTCCTGGAGACGACCTCGTCGGCCCTGCTCGGCCGCGATCTGCTGGGCCGACGGCACCCGAAGACGCCTGACCTCGGCGAGCGAGAGATCGTTGAGGCCCAATCGACCCGCCCTCGCGCGCGCGTCCTCCTTGCCGCTCGAGAGGGAAGCCTTGTCGTCCGGCAACGATCGTTCCCTCTCAGCGATAGGGCGAGCGAGCTCGACCGCGCGAGCAAGCGCAGCCACGTCGAGGGCTTCGGGAAGTTCGTCGAGCGTCTGCTCCGCCCGAGCGATCTGCCCGTCAATGCCATCGAGTTCCCGATGTGCAGCGACGAGGGCCGTGTCAATGCTGCCGAATGCCTGAGCGAGCTCTTCGACCGTCTTCAGCTCCACGTCGGTCACGGCACGACCGTGGTCCAGGTCCATACCGAGACGTTCGAGGATCGAGCGGATCTGGCCCTCGACCTCCTGACGCTGGCCGAGACGCTGGGGCAGCTGGTTGGCATCGGTGTTGTACTGACCGATTCCTTTCACGAGCTCGTCGATATCGCCGGCGCGGGCGATCAGCACCGCTGGAACATCGATCTCCGCGAGACGCGACACGAGAGTTTCGACGTTCTTGGTCGCCTCCGCCAGGACGGTACGTTCGGCTTCCTCGGCGACGATTGCCGCGTCAGCGCGACCGAACCAGTCCGGCGAAGTCACAAGGCCGGCGCGTCCAAGCTCCTCGGCCTCGGCGAGTAGACGCTCGCGTTCGGCGGCGAGCGGGAGTGACCGTTGGACCCGTTCGAGCCTCTGCTGCCGGATCCTCCGTTCTTGCTCCTCGCGCTTGACCTTTTCGACCTCGGCACGCGCGGCCGCCTCCTCAGCGACTCGACGATCCCACTCTCGCGACCGGACTCGCTTGGCACGAGCATCCTTCATCGTCTCGCGGTGACTCCGAAGCGCCGACGTGACAACCTGCGCGCGCCCGTTCTCCAAGTAGAGCTCGGCGGAACGTTTGTCGAGGCGCTGCAGGACCTTATTCACCGATCCCGAGCCGAGGCTCGCACCGAACACGAGCCGACCGATCTCGCCGTCACCGGCGAGCAGGTCTTCCGACCCAATTCGCAACTGGTCGTGGTTGATCGAGAAGAGCCGTGCATACGTCTGACGCCCGATGCTCCCGAGCGCCCCAGCAACGAGCTGCTCCTCGAGAGCCCCGCCGTTCTCGTCGACAAGAGGAGCCTTGGAGATTCCCTGACGGATGAAGCCGAACTCGCTCCCGTCCGCCCGGAGGACGTGTGCTCCCACGCGGAGGCCGTACCGGCCATGTAGGTAAGCGTCCTGTGAGTCGGCAGGCAGGCCGAACAAGGCAGCGCTGAGTGCTCGCATTGTGGTCGACTTCCCGGCTTCGTTCGGACCGAAGATGATCGTGAGGCCTCGTCGCGGCGAAACAAGGTCGAGGCTGAGGTCCCGCAGGTGCCCGTAGGAGAGCAAGTCGAGGCGCTCGATACGCATCAGACGCCACTTCCGAGCTCACCGGCGAGAAGCGCGGCGACGTCGTCGAGCACCTCGTTAAAGGAATCTTCGTCGAGTCCCTTGGCGCCGAGAGCTACCGCCTCTCTTCTTTCGGGTCCGAACCGGTTTCGCAATCCCGCAAGAAGTCCCTGCGCGTTGGCCCTCTTATCAGGATTGGTCCGAAGAAGCGCGAGTTCACTGAGCACGGCAGCCAACGCTTCGCCCGAGACTGGGAGCTCGTTCGACGACTCGCTCTGCAGCACGATCCGTTCGAGCCACAGCGACTCGCCCGCGCCAGTCGCGTCGGCTTGCAGCTGCGCCTCGTAACGCTCAGGCTCGCGGAGCCATGCAGCGGCAAGGGCGCGATTCGCCCTGAGGGTGACGCGAACAGCGTTCATCTCGGCGTTGGACGCCGCTTGTGTCGCCATGATCTCCTCGACGATCCGTCCAAGGGCATCATCGACCGAGGACGCAGTCCGGACGTCCACCTCGAGACGCGCCCACACAACCGGAGCCAGATCGACTTGCGAGACGGAGACGATGCCATCCAGGTCGAACTCGACGACAGAGGCGCCCTTCGGCCCTGTTTCCCCGACGTCCCGACCCTGGAGATTGCCGGGAAACACGATGTGCACACCGTCTTCGACGATGACCTCTCGCTTGTGGACGTGTCCGAGTGCCCAGTATGAGTAGCCGTGGCGGGCAAGCGCCGCGACCGTGCACGGGGCGTAGCGATCGTGGCCGGGCCTCCCATCGAGTGAAGTGTGAAGCACTCCGATGTTGAAGAAATCGGATACCGGCGGGGGATAACCAAGCGACAGGTCTTCGAGAACGGCCTTCGTCGGGTAACTCTGGCCGTGGATCGCCACGCCCAGACCGTCTAACAAGACGGTTCCCGGCTTGTCCCAGGCGAGGACGTCCACGCCGTCCGGAAACCTGAGGCGCTTCGTAATCTCATTGGCGGCGTCGTG
This sequence comes from Acidimicrobiales bacterium, assembly GCA_050015175.1. Taxonomy (GTDB): domain Bacteria; phylum Actinomycetota; class Acidimicrobiia; order Acidimicrobiales; family Bog-793; genus Fen-455. The sequence continues at coordinate 9,649 of JBEKBX010000037.1, forward strand.
ATTCCCGTACGCGATGACGACCGGAATACCACCCTCGCGGAGCCTCAGGAGCTGTCGCTGAAGGAAGATCGCTGTGTTGAAGTCGTCACGATCTCCGTCGTACAGGTCACCAGCGATCACGACGAAGTCGACCGACTGCTCGAGCGCTAAGTCGACCAGGCGCTCGAATGACCGCCGGGTCGCGCCCCGCAAGAGGTCCGTCGGGGCTCCGTCGTACCGAGTGAGGCCACGCATTGGGCTGTCGAGGTGGATGTCAGCACAATGGATGAATCTCACGCCGCCCCCGTTCGTCGAGGTCAGATGGCATAGCCGTCCGCAATCGACATGCTACTTAGAGGATGCGCGATTGCCGAGCGTCTGCTTGACGGCAACCCGCGGGGCGCGGTCGCCAAGTCCCAGGCGGGACCGACGCCGCGTCAAGAGGACATACCCTGCCTTGGTGTCCACCGAGCCGCAGCGTCCGGCACGCACGGGGCTCCCCGTCGAAGACGTCATACCTGAGCTACGCGCCGCGCTGGCTGGCGACGGCGTCGCTGTGCTGCAGGCAGAGCCTGGCGCAGGCAAGACGACGCTCGTACCGCTGCGGTTGCTCGACGAACCCTGGCTTGCCGCCGCCCGCATTGTCGTCATGGAACCACGCCGAGTCGCTGCTCGCGCCGCGGCGGCTCGGATGGCGAATCTGCTCGGCGAAGAGGTCGGCGCGACGGTCGGGTACGTGACTCGAGACGACCGGCAAGTTAGCCGGTCGACGCGGATCGAGGTGGTCACCGACGGCATCCTCACCCGTCGACTGCAGCACGAGCCGGATCTGCCGGGGGTGGCGATGGTGATCTTCGACGAGTTCCACGAGCGGCGCCTGGAGGCCGATTTGGGCCTGGCGCTCACACTGGATGCGCGGAGCGGACTGCGCCCGGAGCTACGGGTGCTGGTCATGTCCGCGACGCTTGACGTCGAATCGCTCGCGGCCCTGTTGGGAGGAGCGCCTGTCATCTCCAGTCGCGGCCGGACGTACCCGGTCGCACTTCGCTGGAAGACTCCGCCGCGTCCCGGTCGCCTCGCGACGACTGTCGCCGCCGTGGTCAGCGAGGCGTTGCAGCGCGACGTAGGCAACGTGCTGACCTTCCTTCCGGGCGTCGGCGAGATCCGGGCGGTGGCGAGCGCGCTAGGTGACGTCACCGGCGTTCAAGTCATTCCGTTACATGGAGGTCTCTCCGCCGCGGAACAGGATCGGGTCCTGCGATCGGGGTCGCTTCGGCGTGTCGTGCTCTCGACCGATCTCGCCGAGACCAGCGTGACCGTCGAAGGCGTCGGCGTTGTGGTGGACGCCGGTCTGGCTCGCCGGCCCATGTACGACCCAGCGACGGGGCTCACCAAGCTCCGCACCGTCACCACCTCGCGCGCTTCAGCCGACCAGCGCTCGGGTCGAGCCGGGCGCACCGCGCCAGGCGTCGCGTATCGCCTGTGGTCGGAAGCAGACCACCTTGCTCGAAGCCTGTGGTCCGAGCCGGAGATCCTGAGCGCCGAGCTGGCGGCGCTGGTGTTGGAGCTGTCTGTATGGGGTGCGCGCGTCGCGTCGCTGCGATGGTTGGACCCGCCCCCGTCGGCTGCGGTGGCGACCGCCCGGCAGCTGCTTGAGGGGCTGGGGGCCCTCGAGGATGGGCGACCGACCAGTCTCGGACGGCGGCTCGTCGAATTACCCGTTCATCCTCGTCTCGGGCGAATGCTCGTGGAAGCGCCCCGCCACGACCTCCCGACCGCCGCGCTGCTGGCAGCGCTGCTGTCCGAGCGCGATGTCTTTGGACGCTCCACCGCGGACGGCGCGCTCTCCGCCGACGTGGCGAACCGTCTCGCGGTCCTCGAACGCGACGACCACGGGGAGCCGGCCCCGGTCGACCGCGCCGCAGTCGCTACCGTCCGGCGGCGCGCGGACGAGCTCATCCGACGCGTCGAGCGAGCGGCAGCGTCGGATCGCGCGTCGATCGAAACGCTGCCGCTGGGCGAGACCGACCACGACCCAGGCCGGCTGCTTGCCCTCGCGTATCCCGATCGAATCGCTCAGCGGCGAGGCGGTGGAAGGTACCGGTTGCGTCAGGGCGGCGGCGCGGTCCTCCCGGCGCACGATCCGCTGGCGAGCGCCGAGTGGTTAGTGGCTGTCGACGTGGAGGCTGGCGCAGGCGGAACTGGCCGGGCCGACGGTCAGATCCGTCTCGCGGCGGCGCTCGACCGAAGCGACGTCGAGCGGATCGGTGCTGCACACGTCCAGCGTGTGGTGCGTCTGGAATGGGACGAACAGCTCGACGATTTGCGGGCGACCGAAGAACGAACGCTCGACGCCCTCGTGCTCGACGCTGTCCGCGGTCCTGCTCAGCCGGGATCGAACACAACCGCGGCGCTGGTCGCGCACGCGGCTCGAACGGGCCTGACCGTCCTCGGTTGGACGCCCGCCTCCCGATCGCTGCAGGCGCGCGTGGGGTGGGCCCGTCGGGCCTTGGGTGAGAGCTGGCCGGACGTTTCCGACACAGAGCTCATCGCGAGCGCGCCGGAATGGCTGACGCCTGCGCTGAAGGGGGCACGCGGGCGATCCGAGCTCGCGCGCGTCGATCCGTCCGCAGCAATCCGAGCGGCGCTCAGCGGCCGGAGCGCCGAACTTGATCGCCTGCTGCCCGCCGCCCTCGAGCTCCCGGGTGGAAGGAGGGCCCCGATTGCTTACGACGGCGATCGGCCGCGCGCCGCGGTTCGGGTGCAGGATCTCTTCGGTGTCGTCGTGCACCCCGCGGTAGCCGGAGGTCGCGTACCGATCACGCTTGAGCTGCTCTCCCCGGCGGGGCGTCCGATTCAGATCACCGCCGATCTGCCGGGCTTTTGGAGCGGCTCATGGCGCGAGGTCCGTCGCGAGATGATTGGGCGTTACCCTAAGCATTCCTGGCCGGACAATCCGGCCGCGGCGTCACCTCCGTCGAGGCGAACCGGCGCTCGCCGAGCGAAGTAGCGCCGAGGTCGGGCGTTTCAGCCACGAGAACCAGGGCTGGCCGTTCATTGTCGCAGCTACTTCGTACCCTGAGGTGATGCCCTCATTGGTCGAAGAAAGCTCTCGGGCTGAACTTCGATCCGAGGCCCAGCGACACCTCGTCGTTCTCGCGGGCCGCCTCAGAGTCCGGACGAATGTTTGAGGTTAAGGAGACGAGAACGGTTTGTGAGAACGCTGGCCGAGATGGGGATATGCAGGATTCGCAGCTGAGTCGAGGTCGTCTCAATTACCCTCGTTTTCGAGAAAGCCTTCGAATCATTGGGCACGAAGGCGTCGATTGCATCGACGCCGTGCCTTATGTCATAAGCGACGATGATCCTCGTGTTCATCGGGACGAAGCCGGCACTCCTTCGGCGATTGCAACCTGCTCAGCCCGATAGCCGCTCACGATGCCTGCAACATGCCAGTCCGCTGTTCCTTGTTTGCAGAACGCGACAGAATACAACGCGGACCTCCGCGCTCCCGCTCGAGAGCAGTACCATTCTCCGGCCGTCGAACATTTCCGGTTGCATCACGTGCACGGCGCAACCGTCTCTGACGGCCTCCGCGACGAGAATGGAGGCTGGCGGCGCCGCGGCCAGGGCAGCCGGCACCGCGTAGGGGTATTGCATGTTGACTTTCCTTCCGCAAGAAGCGTTCGCCTTGCAGTGATTACCGCGATCTTTTGTCAGGAACCTTGACGAGGGAGGGACCGTCAGGTATCCTGACGGATTGATGGCTCCCCACAGGTACGCCTACCCGTTCGAGGAGGAGAGCGTGGCTCCCTCCGTTCTGCTCGACTTTGTCCTAAGGGAGCACGTCAGTGATCCGATTGCGACGCTGAGGGGAATTGGCCGACTTCAATCGTTGCTCAGTGACATCGAGGACGTGGCGGTACTCAGCGCGCGTGCGGACGACATCTCGTGGTCGAAGATTGCCGACGCGGTCGGCAGAAGCAAGCAGGCAGTCTGGGAAAAGCACCGTCCCGACGGGAACCCGTGGGTTGACAGAAAGCGGGTTCGTCTTTCCGACATCGGAGCGCTTCTTGACCGACTCAAGCCGCTCGCGCATCGACAAGGGTTGACACCCGAGGAGCAGCACGTCGAGGAGTGGCGGAGCGGCGTGAACCTTCTGCGCCGAGCGCTGACGGCCTTTCCTCGAGAGGAACTGCCCCTCTGCCGTGATTTGGCGCGAGAAGGCGCAAGACGCGTCGACGAACGATCGATGGTCGATCAAGCGACCGCCGAGGTGCAGGGCGCGCTCGAGTCGTTACAGCCGCTCATCCTCACGCCGGAGGACCTCAAGAGCTTGCGTGCGCCGCGGATCATTGTTGAGTAGTTCGCTTTGAGAGGCCTGGATGACGCAGTACGCGGCCGAACTCAGTGGTACATCGCGGCGTGAGGCGGGATCGTCGCCTGGATGACAGTTCCGCGATTGAGTGCGCGGTGTCAGGTCGTCTGCCGCTCAACCCCATCCCAGAGGTGCTGGGGTGATGTCGGCCAATCGAACCGCTCGACGCCGAGCGAGAACGCTGCTGGGTCCGTGACGCCAGCGACGAATTCGCTTCGACGGTCGTCGAAGTCTTCGAAGAACGGATCGTCCCATTCCAGGGGGAGGAAAATGGCCGCTGGACCGATGCGGACGATCACGCTTCGAAGAAGATGGGGGCGCGTCACCAGCGCGATCTCACGGAGATCGTCAGGAGACGAGTCGTCGTAGAAGATCGGCAGGGGATCGATCAACTGCTCGTTGGCTGAATGAAGCTGCTTGATGAGTACCTCGAAGGCGGTTTGGAGGGCGTAGACGTAGCCGAAGGTCGCAAATGCGACCAGGAAGGCTGCACGAATGAGCGAAAGATCAGCCAGACGCGGATTGCCTCGAATGGGGATCCGCATCGTGATCTCTCGCCCGGCTAAGGGAGTTTGTGCCCATCGCGACGAGACTTCAAGGTGTTCCTGAAGCCGTTCGGGATGGTTCTGACGTTCGATGGGGTCGAACCTCAGTCCTTCTGGGCCGATCGCGAGTCGGCCGCGCGCGAGCGTGCCCTCTTGAGTCGTCTCGACGTTCTCGTATACGGCAGTGCCACCCCGCGCGAGTTGCCGAGTGTTGTGGCGGTGTAGCAGCTCGGCGTCGAGCTGACTTCCTGACCGGCTGTTGCAAGCTCGGCAGGTCAGCGCGATCCCGCGACCCCCGATGCTTGACGGAGGCGCGTGCTCTACCGTGAGGTCCGTCGCGATCTGACTTCGGTCGAACGAGTCTCGGCAGAGGGGACAGACGTATTTGTCACCCAGTTTTGGGACGAGGAGCCGATCGAGTGCGGCAGCTCCTAAGTCAAACCAGCGGTGCTCCGTGGACCGTGCGGACATGTTGCTTAACGATTCCATCGCGGATCAACGTTCGCGCGGATGGACGAGCTCACGGCACTTGGTGGCGATTCCCGGCTGGTACACAGTGCTGTGTATCGCTTCGTGTGGTTATGAGCCGAGCGAGGACAGCCGGAAACTGACATACCCCGGTCGTAGCCTCTAGCCATGAGCAGCGAGGCGAGTCCAGCCGAGGGCGAGTCCCTTGATGGACTCGTCGCGCGAATCGATCAAGCCGCCGAGGGAGTAGGAAGTACGGACGAGGTCTGGGACCGGCTCCGGTTGCAGCCCAGCGAAGAGGGGAGCGCGACTGCACTCGTCGGCAAGGCCTTCCTCTACGACGAACGCTCTAACCGCCAGACGGATTCCGCCGCGCCGCACTTCGCCGAGTTCATTGCTCGGCAAAAGGCTGAACAGCAAAGGGCGGAAGAGCTGCGGGGGCTTGTTCAAGGCATGGTCCGGCACTTCCATCTCTACAACACCACCGAGGCAATCCGCCTCCCGGATGCGGATGGCGTATTTCCGGCGACGACACTGTGGCGAGCCTCTCTTGTCGTCGTAGATGCGAACACGCTGCGCAACGACATCATTTACGCCTGCCGACACGAGGGCACACCGACAACACTGGTCAATGGCGCCAACAGTCAGATGCTTCGGCTCTTCTGCGCTCGTCACGTTCTCGAGGAACTCCACGAGCACTACCAGGAGTGGTGCGAAGAGGACGTGCCGGTCGCCAAGTTCGTCAAACACTTCAAGACGTCATACGCGCCATTACTGCGGGCAGTGCGGCAGGTGCCGGACGGACTGTTATCGACCGAAGAGCAGGACCGAGTGGAGGTTCTCCGCGTTGACGATCCTGACGACATCCCGTCCGTCACGCTTGCGCTGTTGCTCCGAGCCTTTTACATGAGCGAAGACCTCAAGGCTTGCAGGGCGGTGTACGGACGCGAGTTCTCCAACGACGAGGTGCGAGCGTGGCGCGAGGTACTCGGCGCTGGCGGCGACGCGGGAGTCGTAGGCAGCCTCTTCCAGGTTGGAGCGATGCTCACCGGTGCCTTGGGCATGGGTGTCTGGGCCCTCTTCGACAAGCTGACCGGGAGCCTCAACCCGTGGATCAGACTGTTAATTGCCGGCGTGGTCATCGGTGGCGGGGGCTACCAGTACCACCGGATGCCAGAGGAGCGCCGAGACGGGGTCCGCAACGGTCTCGAGCAGGCGCTCAACGTGGCTGCGGCGTTCAGCGCTGAGTACGTTGCCGCCATCACCCGGATGAATCGCGCGCTGCCAGCGGCGCCGAGCCGGGAGCGGCTCGCTGGCGAGCAGCAGCGACGGAACGTGCTAACCCGCGCGTGCCTCCACGCTCTCGGCCGTGCGCAGGGTCATCAATCCGCGGTTGAGCTCGCTGAGCTACTGCCGAGCCTCGGAGTCGGCCAAAGCGCTCCGCTGGTACGCGAGGTGCTCTACAAATATCCCGGTTGCTTCGAGTCCGTCTACTCGGGGCGGTGGCAGGTGGGCACGGCGTTGGTTCGCGCTCCACGGGGCATCGACGAATCGAGCTGAGAGGAGCATGGAGTGGCTGACGATTCCGAGCCGTTGAACCCGAAGCTCATCGATGATGTGCGCAGCGCGATTGAAGACCTGACGCCCACGGTCTCTGACTACGTGGGTCAGTCACAGGACCTCGCGGAGCGGCACTGGAACGAGCACATGATACGGATGGCAGATGCTGGCGCCGTGGGTGGCGCAATGGCAGGCCAGCTGATTTCGGGCTACCGCTTCCTCGCCTTCAAGCTTGTTCTCGAACTGAGTGCTGCGAAGGGCGTAACTCCCGACGCGGCGCTGCGTGCCATCGGGAAGTGGACCACGCAGCTCGAGCAGCCGTAAAGCGGCGGTTCGGGCAACCTCTTCGACCAACGCAGGCCCTTGGCGTCGCTCCGCCCAAACCTCAGCCGTCCTAATCAACACCTGGGCCGTCTTTCAGGACGCCTGGATCGTTCACGAGAAGGGAGGTTCGCTATCGGCATCCGTGCTTGGAATCCCACAGATTGTGAAACCGCACTACTGGGAACTACGCGTGGGCATCGCCGGCATGGAATCGACGACACCGGAGGAGAGGTAGTCAGTCCACATGAGCGCCTGGCCAACGGTGGCACCAAAGTAGGTCCTTATGGTTGCTGGTTCCTTAGCTGGGTCAACGACAACGTGTTCGACCTGCAAGAGGTTGCCAGTGGTCGGATCGAGGATCACCTCCATGCAAAGACCCGCATACACAGGGCTCGCGATCCCGATTCCTCTTCGTCCGCTCCGATCTGTTTGCTTACCGAGGAGCTCCACGCCGTGCAGGCTCGCCATCACCCGATACAGAGCTGAGCGAAGCGCGGGCGTCATGCCGGTCTCGGGCGTGCCGAGGAGCGCGACTGCCATTTGAAAGGTGGCCGCCGCCGAGCCAGAGGGCAGGGAAACAAGGTCCCACCCGGGGGTCGAGCCGGCCACCGCGCAGTTGACGTTCATAGGACCACCTGTGGCAGCGAAACAGGTGAAAGCTGGATTTGGGAACCATTCGAGAATGGAGACGCCATCTATCTCCAAAAGGGAGGGAACATTAAAGCTGTTCTCAAGTGCCTTGAGTCTGTCAACTAGCGCGGGTGGATTGGTTGGCAACTTCGAGACGTCGAACGGCGGGACGCCTTCTGATACCGGTACGGCAACCATCAGTTGTGGCGGAACCGCCCGCGTCGACAGCGCCTTCGGAGGCGATCCTGCCGCCACCCAGTTCGCCCGGCTCTCCTGCGTCGTGAACCGGACGGGACCGACATTGTGAATGACCATCACGGCCGAGCCGTTCGAAGCCATCCAGAACTGGCTGTCGATCTTGTAGTCGAGATAAACCGGGTCAGCATAAACCGGGGTAGTGAGGGCGATCTCGCCGAGGTACGAGAGGCTGGAGGTCTTGTTGTAGAGGTACCGACCTGGCCCGAGCTTCAGTGGTGGTTGATCTGCCGCCGCAGTGGCAGCTTCCCGGAGCACTGCTGCCGCAGCCGGGATCGTCCCGTCGAGCGAACCAGGCAGCAATGCGATAACAAGCACGGTGACTGCCGCGACTGCTGTCAGGCCGGCCAGCGCCACGACTGTGCGTCTCTTGGCGCGTGGGGGCGTCCCGGCGATCCGTGCCTCGATCGCGCGTCCGAGCGGCGATTCGGCATCGGGCTGCTCGCTTAGGAATGCCGGGTTAGCTTCTCTGATCAAGGTGTCGAGGTTCATGGCGTCGAGGTCCTCCAGGTTTCGGATGATCGGGTGTCAGGTGCTCGAAACACATCGGCATCAGTCGGATGCTCAGACGGCATCGAGAGCTCGAGTTCTTTGGCAATGCGCTGTTTGGCGCGGTGGAGGCGAACGGCGACCGTATGAACGGAGCAGCCGAGGACCGCCGCTGCGGCCTCGTGTGTCAGCTCCTCCCATAGAACGAGCCGGAGAACCTCCTGGTCAGCTGGGCGAAGACGAGAAATGAGAACGAGTAGACGGTCGTGCAAGGGGTCGCGGATCGTTTCGCGCTCGACCGGTGGCTCGATTGCAATGCGGGCATCGAGTCGGACTCGACGCCAACGGCGCTTGCGATGCTCGGACACGACTCGCCGCGCCACGCCGTAGAGCCAGAGCAGATCGCCGGGAGGTTCCGGCACGCTGTCGATCCGTCGCCATGCGACCGCGAATACGTCCGCAACGATGTCGGCAACCTCCGATTCGGAGAACTCGCGTCGTCTCACGTACGCGAGCACCGTGCGGAAGTGTGTTCGGTAAAGCGCGTCACAGCGCGCCTCGGGCGGAGGGGTGTGAGCTTCGCTCATCCGGCCGGACGATCCGCGCGGAGGTCCATGCCTCTTTATGGTCGCGGGAAGCGCGAACCTCTCACTCACGTTCGACGCGCATGCCTAGAAGGGAATCGTCGGCGCCTACGGCGCAACGGAACCGAACGGCGGAGGCCTGGGTTCCTTTCCGAGAGTTCAGCCTGAGCGCCCTCACAGAGGCGATGGTACGGCACAGGCGATAATGAAATAGATCCGCCGCGGCGGAGCATCACTCGTTGCAAAGGGAGGTTCAGCGCGTAATTGATCGGTGTTCACCAGTCCGCCAATCGGGAATACGGCAGAGCTCATGACTTCCACGCCCATCTCAATCCCAGTCGGAGATCCGCGACGTCGGCCTTCCGACACGAACCCCACCTCGCTCTCTCGCCACGCGAGCGACATTTGGCCAGTCACCGCAAGAGCGACATAACGTTTCGTCTGGGTGGTCGCGCTAACGGGCTTAGCGGGACCAAGTGCCACCCAGACGGTTACGCGAGCGCCTCGGTGAGGCGAATCACGCTTCTCTTGTACCCAGGCATCACCTCACCAAGGTGAGGGTTGACGCACCTTTCCGCGGACTTGTGTGGTGCATGTGGTGCGAAATGTCCGTGGAGCGCGCTCCACGAAGGAACACCGTGGGTTCGGGAAGGTGAGCGGTTCCGGTCGGCCGCTGCATTTGAACCGGGCCGAGGTTTAAGGTTCTCGTTCTCGACTCGAAACGCCAGCTACTTCAGGCCGAAAATCCGCAAGAGCCGCCCGATGGCACCCATGGACTTGGAATAGGACTTCCGGCGCACGACGCGCTTCGCGTAGGCGCCTGGGCCTCGTGAGGCGGCGCGGACGTTGTTGCTGAGCCGTGCAGCCCGGTAGAGGTTGCTGGTGAGGCTTCGCTTGCGTGGCATCCGCTTTCCCCATGTAGTTAGCGAACACAAGCAGCTTACGAGTCTCAGGCGTTCATCCGGAAGCGTGGCAAGTCTGCGGGGCCGGCCTCAAGCTTCTCGAGGATCCGCCGATTTCACTCGAGGCGGATTCCAAAGGTCGCCGCGAGGCGTTCGCAAGCACCCAGGCGGAGGATCCACAGCTCGGAGCATCTCTTTCCGTCTTCTATTTCGGCCAGGAGTTCTCCTGCCCGAGTCTGCCGCTCTCGCCACATCGCGTGTTCTCGCTCGCGATTACCAGCGGCCTTGGCTTTCTCGAGACGCTTGTCCAGCTGATTCAGCTGGGCAGTCATTTCATTGCTCAGGCGTGTCAGGTCTGGAACTTCGGTCACCGCCCACGTCTTCACAGAATCGGCGAATACGTGGAGAAACTCTCCGGCGTAGAACTCGGGGATCCTCGCCGACAGATCCTGGATCCGCTGAGCGACCTGAGTGACGAATGCGCTCTCTGCCTCCGGAGTATCGAGGGCAGCCAGCAACGACATTGCTGTCGCGTTTAGCTCCGCATAGGCGATCTCGTATGCCTCCTCTCCTTTCTTCACACGCAAGTTCGGCCTCCTACCGGCTTGGCCGCCTGTCCCGAAGCCCGACGCTGCAGACGGCTGGTCCTGCAGTGGTTTCGGCACGCTGGGCGACTGCTCAGTCCACCGAGTCCCGTCCCACCAGCGGACGCTACCGCTGCCGTTCGGATCGGGATACCAGTTGGGTGGGGGCTTTTGCGGCACTGGTCCCTGCGTTCCTTGTCCCACCGGCACCCGCCGCTTCACTTCAACAGCAGGCTGAACCCTGTCGGAGTCGGCTCCCGAATGAAGGCTCAGCTGGTGGCCGCAGATGCGGCACTTCTTTTGTGTCGTCCGAACTATCTCGGTGATGCCTAGTGAGTAGACGTCCGCAAGTACCCGACCCGTATCGCGGCCAGCATTCGCCACCTTGCTGTTGGTGCACCTCTTGCAGTCGCGACAGCCAGTGTTTACGTGAGGCTTCACCATCAGACCCGCTCCGTCACTGGCGAGAGATGCACCACGTCGCCTCCTGGTTCGAGTCCACGACCGAACTGTCCCCTGAGCGCCAATCACGCGTTCGTTGTTGCCGCGCAAATCTACTCGTAGGCGGTCGCTTCAGGCTTCGCTAGCTATCCCAGCCTGGTGGATTTGTCAACCTGAGTTCACATGAAGTGATGAGAGCTGGCCGAGGTGAACCAACTATCATTCACTGACAGCAGGCTGCCAAATGATCCCCAGTTGCCGTCGTCGTCATGTCACCTCGTGCATCCCCGAGGCGCCCGCTGTGTCACATGCCCTGCCGGGCATGTCGCCAGGCTCTCTGCAAGTGGCATCGCGAGTCGCACCGCACTGTCTTGGCTGTGCGCTCGATCGCCTGGCTAGCTCGTCGCGAAGGGGAACCGACGGCTTCGCTATCGCGGTATCACATCGGGCCGATCCACAACTCTTGACTATTCCTCGAGTCCGAGGCGACGAGCCAGTGCCTGTGGGCCGATGATGACCAGTTCGGAGACCGCTCGGCTAATTCCGACGTACAGCAGGGTGTCGGAGATGTCGTTCGTTTCTGAAACCAAGAGAACCGTGTCCGACTCCAGTCCCTTCGCTCGGTGGACGTTCTCACAGACGACTGAGCCCTGACCACCTCTCTCCCATGGCACTAGGCCCAGCTGCTCTCGGATCGTTTCTCGGGCACGACTCTGGCGGGTGAAGTCCGGTCGGAGCGAGCTGCTTACCGTCTCCACGAGGATTCCGTTCGGGTCTCTTCCCTCGCGTTCCAAGAGTCGAGAGAGCTCGCTCCTGACTGCACGAACAGCTTCTTCGATACTCCCAGCTGCAATCCATCGAATGGGAAGCGACTCCGGGCGTCTCTTGGGTGCCGGAGCGCCGTTCAGAAAGCGGCGCAGTAACTTGGCGATCTCAAAAGTATTCCGGCAGTTCGTAACCAGCTCACCCCGGGTCCACCCGTCGTCGGCGGAGGGGACCACGAAGCCGCGATGGTAGAGGTCCTGAGCTTCGTCCGCGACGAGCAACAATCGTCCACGAGGATTGAGCAACGCAGTTAGCCAGGCGATCCAGGCCGGGCTGAAGTCTTGCGCTTCGTCCACAACGATGGAGTCAAAGCGATCTGTGATGGAAGGCCAATGGCGGTGGAGGTGTCCGATCGCCGTGAAACTCCACCATTCATCGCCCGCATCAAGGGGGACATCGAGTTGTGGCATGCCGGCAAAGCTGCGTGCTAGCTGGAGAAACGCACCGATAATAAGGTTTTCGTCGTCGGGCAGTCGAGTGCGCAGGTCCGCTCCCAACGGCTCGTTGTAGCACGTCAATAGAGTCCGCTCACCTCGGGCGAAGGCGCGTCTGGCCCACGATGTGGCTAGACGGGTCTTGCCAGTTCCAACACTTCCGGTGACTGCGACCCGTCGGTTAAGGTCGAGGCGCTCGAGCACGCTGATCTGGTCGGCGCAGATTTGATCGAGGCGTCTCCGGGCTGCGATTGCTCTCGCCTCAGGGTCCCAGGTGAATTGCGCGCTGGGACGCAGTAGCCGCACAATCTCCTCGACAGCGGAGCCGGCCAGGGCTTGGTTGCGCGTTCGTGACAGCATCAGCCGTTCAATTGCTTCCTCGGCGTCCTGAAGATCAGTTGCGGTAAGGACCTGCGATCTGTTCAACCCGGGCGGCAGCGTGCCGATCATCCCTTCGGTATTGGGAAGCGCTATCCCGTTCTCGACTTCCAGATGTTGGAGCGATTCCGACTCGCCACGCAGAAGGTCCCGGAGGGCGTACGCGTTCGTGCGAGCTTGCCAATCCGGCTGTGGCTCAAGTGGCCTTCCAGCCCCGCACCACACTCCATCTCGTATCTCCACGCGGTGGGCTTTGATCTCGATGTTGGCGACTCCGAAGCCGTGGTGGACCAGCACGATGTCCAGCTCGCGGTCCCGTCTCTCCTCCCACAGCCCGACGTTGGGAATGATGATCCAACCGTCGTTGAGCTGATCCCGAAACATCTCGACCACGCGCCGCTCTGCTTCATTCTTGAGGCTTGATAGCTGGAAGTCTTCCGGGATGAGTTGACCCATGGTCGCGATCTTGCCTCAACCGGCGAGCCGCCGCGTCTGGGTACCGTGGGGTGACTGCTTTGGGATTGTGATTCTCATGGACCATCCCTCCGGCAAACTGGTCACCGAGCAACCTCTGGTAGTCGATCACTTTGACGCGTCCGCGCCAACAGCCCGACCACGCCCTCCCGAAGAACGTCCAGGGACAAGCTGGAACGGCCCGGCCTGGATTCCGCGGTAGAGGCACACCCTCAATGGGAGGGGTTCGACGTTACCTTCCGACGCCGGGTCTCGATGACACAGCTGTGATGTATTCTAGTAGTTAACTCATCCGGAATGACTAAAGAGATCTGGTTCGATAACGATCCGAGGACCTACCTGAGGCTTGGCGCCAACGCCAGGCGATGAGGAGGACTAAATGACTCGTCGTAAAAGTCGCGCGGAACTGGAGGAATGGCTCGTCGCCGTCGACCGCCTCCTGACAGAGGAACGGGAGCACGCGATCTCACCGTCGACGGTTCCACCGGCGAGCGACGACACAGTAATTTGGACGATGAGATTGAGCACGTTTCAACGCGACCTCGTAGGGTTGATCGACCTGCTCGTGAGCAGTCCAGGGCGGTGGGTCTTCATTCTCGAACCTGGCGAGAGTGACCGCTACTTGCAGATGCTGGTCTACGAAGACGGCTCGATCTTCGCAGAGGCTGTCTCCAACAACTTCCTGGAAGGGCCCGATCGCTTGAGTACCGAGGAGGAGGCAGCACTCGGCGTTATTGGGTGGAATGAACCCCGTCTTCCCGACAAGCCGAACTGGTGGGCGGTGCAAGCCACCCTCTACCCGGACACATCAAAACTCGCCCGTCTCGTCCTCGGGACGCTCGGGGGGGTGTACGGGTTGTGTGGCACTGATCTGGTCACTGGCAAGCTTTTCGATTCGCCCCGGCGCGGCGATACGCCGGCATCCAGCATGTCTTACCCCTCGGCCAACTTTGTAGCTCCCTCTGAAGGAAGGGAAGCAGTCAGGCAATACGGGTGGTCAGACGCCTTCCATCGTTCGCGACTAAGCCCCGTTGTCTTCGTGGTTGCCGCGGACTTCGTTGAACCGGTGCTTGAGGTCCTCGCGGCGAACGGCGTGCCGCTCGTGAGTCACTCGTCGAAGTCCGACAGTGCGTACAGCTCGGCAGCGCTCCTCGACGGGCTGGTCATTTCGGTCCTCACCTATGGCTTTCCAGCGGGACAGTTGTCCACAGGGTGGCGGGTGCTCGGCCGAGTCGGACAGGACGCCGAGATCGTCGTGCTCCTCAGAGGTGCGAATCCTCGAACGTCAACTCCACGGACGTGTCCGGTACCGGCTAGGCGTTCGAGACGCTCGCTGCCGTTGTCGTACTCGAGGAGGAACGGGAGGCTGGTGTCGGTTTCGGTTACGGACCGGCGACCGTGAGCTACCGGGATTCGGTGATCCGGTAGCGACGAGGCGAGGCGCTCACGAGCTGCGCATCGCCAGCGACCTCCAGTCGGGCGAGGGCGTTGGACACGGCTCCTTGGGAACGGCCGAGTGCCTTGCCGATCTTACTGGTGCAGAGCAGTTATTCGAATGTGCGGTATTCGTAGCTGTTGTGCGGGGAAGGTGACGCGCTTGACGAAGAGCTCGGCGCTGACGGTGGGCGGCGTGGCTGAGGTGGTCGCTGCGCAATCGGAGCCCTGACTGTGGTCGAAAGGCGCCTTGAGGTCGTCGCCGAGGTGGAGGTAGGTCTTCTGCACTGCCTCGACCGACGCCCCGATCTCGTAGTCGAGCCCTTCCTTGCCGTGCATCGGCCCGGCGGAGCTGTTATTGCTCAGCGCCTGGACGTACCGGCGGTCGTAGCCGGAGCACCATGATCTCGATGTCCTTGTCCGTCACGGTCCGCCGAGAGGATCGGAGCAGGCCGAGGATCGGGCACAGGCCGAGGCAACAGAGGGTGAAGGCCACGGCCGATCATGGTCGCTGGTGGCAAACACTGCCAGCTCAGGGCAGCGATCGAGGTTTTGGTGCCCTACACCTCGCCAGTCCCGCCGAGATGCCCGAGCCATGGCGTCTCGAGCGGGTGGAAGGCGGCGGGCACGCCCAGTCTTTGCCACCGTCGACCCAAATGGCCGGCGACCACCTGCTCACCGGGTGCCCGAAGCCTACTGGCCCCCCTCGATCCTGCGGCTGCGTTGCTCCAGGCCAGGCACCCCGTAAGGTAAATTGGCGGCGCCAGGATCGCTGGCCTGGTCGAGTGATTGAACCTCCTCCTCTGTTAGGTCCAGTTCGGCAGCACCCAGGTTGTCATCGAGCTGCGCGAGGGTCCGGCACCCCAGGATTACCGAAGACACCGCGGGCCGGTCCCGCAACCAAGCCAGCGCCACATGGGCCATGGAGCACCCTCGCTCATTGGCGACGGCTTCCACGGCAGACAGAACGTCCCAGGTCCGTTGCTCGGCGTTGCGTCGGTCGTAGGCCTCGACACCGCGCTCCGGGTTCTCGCCGAGCCGAGTCGCGCCGCTCGGACGCTGGTCGCGTCGGTACTTACCGGTGAGCCAACCACCCCCCAGCGGCGACCATGGGATAAGCCCGATACCCTCCGCCTGGCAGGCGGGAATGATCTCCCACTCGATCTCGCGTGCGAGCAGGTTGTACTGCGGCTGTAAGGTGACCGGACGGTTTAGGTTGAGGGCGTCTGCCATGTCCACGGTCTTTTGCACCTGCCAGCCGGTGAAGTTGGACAGGCCTACATAGTTGATCTTGCCGGCTCGCACGGCGTCGTCCAGAGTCCGGAGGGTCTCTTCGATCGGAGTCAGGGGGTCCCAGCTATGCACATAGAAGAGGTCTATGCGATCGAGGTCGAGCCGGTGGAGGGAGGCGTCGATGGCCCGTCTTAGGTGGCGCCGGGAAAGGCCCAGGTCGTTAGGACCGTTGCCGGTAGGGAAACGAGCCTTGGTGGCGATCACCGCCCGATCTCGGATCGCGGTCGGCTGCTTTGCCAACCAGCGACCGATGATCGACTCTGACTCAGTATTGCTGTACACATCCGCCGTATCGATCAGGGTGCCACCAGCATCGAGGAAGCGGTCCAGTTGGGCATGACTGCCTGCCTCGTCGGTCTCGGACCCGAAGGTCATGGTGCCGAGGGCCAACGCCGAAACAGCACAGCCGCTGGCACCCATTGTCCGGTATCGCATCACCGCTTCCTCTCCGTTTTTGTCAGGCCTGTCTCATTTCTCGTCGAGTTGGTTGGTTTGTTTCGAGCGGCGCTTCGCGCTCGTGCTGGGCGCAGCAGGCTCCCGGGGACCGTGGTACTGCCCCGGATGACAAGGCTCGTGGGCGCGTGGATATGCGCCGGTTGCACCTGGGCGTGGTCCACAAGAGCGCTAACCAGTTGCTGGGCGATCGCGCGTCCTTGGTCGCGAACTGACTGAGAGATAGTTGTGAGGTCGAAGTACTCAGCCAGCGGGTGATCGTCAAAGCCGACCACGGACACGTCGCTGGGTACCTGGAGTCCCAGGCGTGCCAATGTCCGCAGGGCACCAAAGGCCATCTCGTCAGACTCAGCGAATACCGCCGTTGGGGGCCGCTTCCGCCCGAAGAGTTGCGCTGTCGCGCTCTCGCCGCCTCGAACGGTGAAGTCGCCTTGGGCCTCAAGGCCAGGATCCAGAGGGATACCCGCCGCCTCCAGCGCTGCTCGGTAGCCGGCCAGACGGTCTTGCGGCACAGTGAATGGCATCGGCTGGTTGAGGTCTCCCGATATGATCGCGACCCGCTCGTGGCCGAGGTTGAGAAGGTGCTGCACGGCGGTTGACGCGGCGCCCACGTCGTCGATCGTTATGCTGTGAAAGCCGTCGACCTCGGCTCCGACCATGCAGATCGGCACGCCCAGGTTACGCAACGCGCTGATCTCGGGGTCAGTTAGCGCAAGTGTGGCAAGGAGTGCTCCGTCGACGCGCTTGCGGAGAAGACGGAAGGAGAAGTACTCCTGGCGCGTCTCGGCATCACCCACGTGATAGAGCAGAAGGTCGAAGCCGGCCTCGCGGAATACCTGTTCAGCAGCACCGAGGAGCTCTCCGAAGAACCACCTGTCGACGTAAGGCAGGAGGACGGCAACAGCGCCAGCGCGTCCTGATGCAAGCCGTGATGCGAAAGGCGAGACCGTGTAACCTAACTGGTCGGCGACCTTACGGACCCGCGCGGCTGTACGTGGCGAAACACCACCCAGGCCGCGAAGGGACCGCGATACCGTCGCGGTTGACACGTCTGCGTGACGGGCGACCTCTTTGATTGTTGCTTCCTGCATCACACCCCTCCGTGGTCGCCGACCACGACACCCCTCTATTCTGGGTGAGCACTCCCGCAGGCGGGCGGTTGCCTTTCAACCGAACGATACACCGCAAGTCCGAGCAACGCAAGCGCTTACTGTCCGATTTACTAGGGGCCTTGTCCCTGGCCTCGGCTGTGCTATCGTGATGTGTCAACGCACTCATAGTTCTTTTGAACCGGAACGCAAAGGCTTACGTCCATTACACCCATGAATCCCGGTCTCGAGACATCAGTCGATCGCGCCCACGGCCCCCAGGTCATCGTCTACGCTGACCGCTTCGGAGGCACGCTCACGGGGGTCGCACATCTGATGCGCACCCAGTTTGCGGGGGTTTTCAACGGCGTCCATCTCCTGCCTTTCTACTCCCCTTTCGACGGTGCGGACGCCGGCTTCGACCCGGTGGACCACACGCAAGTCGATCCACGACTTGGTACCTGGGCTGACATCCAGACACTCTCCAAGGACACCGATATTGTTGCCGATGTCATAGTCAACCATATGTCGTCGAGCTCTCCAGAGTTCGAAGACGTCAGAGCTCGCGGCGATGCCTCACCATGGTCACCTATGTTCTTGACGATGAAACGCATATTTCCAGTAGGCGCCACGGAAGAGGACCTTGCGCGTATCTACCGTCCGCGGCCCGGGTTACCGTTTACGGTGATACGCCTCGGCGGGACAGTCCGGCTGGTCTGGACGACCTTCACCTCACAACAGGTCGACCTCGACCTTAGGGAGCCGGTGGTTTGGGATTATCTGTCAGTTGTCATCGACCAGCTGACGCGATCAGGCGTTACCATCATACGACTCGACGCGGTCGGATATACGGGCAAGGCTGCTGGAAGCAACTGCTTCATGACAAAGGAGTCAATCGAGTTCATCCACCGCCTCACTGAATATGCCCATCAGCGGGGAGCAGCGGTCCTGCCCGAGGTACACGGACATTATACGCAGCAGGTTGAGATCGCGCGCGACGCCGACCTCGTCTACGACTTCGCCCTACCCCCTCTGGTACTACATGCGATCTTTGAGCGCGACCCTGGACCACTTGCGAAGTGGCTTGCTCTCCGACCGACAAACGCGGTCACTGTTCTTGATACCCACGACGGCATTGGCATCGTCGACGCTGGCGCCAACGAATTGCCGCCCTTCCAGCCGGGATTGCTTAGTGACGCTCAGATCACGAAGCTTGTCGAGTCGATACATTCCAACAGCGGAGGCACCAGCCGTGTCGCGACTGGAGTTGCGGCCTCAAACCTTGATCTGCACCAGGTAAACTGCACATTTTACGACGCCCTCGGCCGTGACGACTACCGCCTGCTCCTGGCCCGGGCGATACAGCTCTTCGTCCCGGGCATACCGCAGGTATATTATGTCGGCCTGCTGGCCGGGACCAACGATATGGGCCTGCTTGCTGAGACCGGTGTTGGCCGGGACGTCAATCGGCATCGTTACAGTTCCAGTGAGATCGATGAGCAACTCTTAAGGCCGGTGGTCCGCGCTCAGCTGAGGCTAATCCGGTTTCGCGCTGAACATCCGGCGTTTAAGGGCGAGCTCGATCATGAGACAGCGGATGGCCGAATGCGACTGCGTTGGCGAACCGAGAGCGATGAGGCGACACTCGAAGCCGATATGTCTCGAGCATTCTTCACGATTAGTTTTAGCTCGAACGGCAAGACCGAGTTCATGAACAACCGCGACCTGCTCTGCAGTAGTTGAGGCCGGAGTTGTGGCCCGACGTCCCCTGCCTCTGCCTAAGTACCTTGCCTCGGTTTGACACGCAGCGCCATCCACCGCTCGACGTCCGCTTCGCCCCCGAATCTGTGCACACGTTCGCTCCCGCGGAGCACAGCGACTCCCGACATAATGTCGGCTGGGCTCTCGACACAACGGTGTAAAGGGTGCCTTTATCGTCACTTGGATGGGTCGACGGTCGGTACAATAGTGGCGCTTTCTTGCTCTCACCGTGGTACCAAGCAACGATGTCAATCCCGTCGCAGCCGACCACACTGCTTACTCAGACCGGCGGCCCATTGGGGCTATGGTTGCCCTTCACCCACGCTAGTGGGTTCCGTAAAACGCCCGCTCGGCGACCAGGGCCTCCAGTGACCCTCGCTTGGCAGCCGCCCTTCGCAAGGCGCTGCAAAGCTGCCGACAAGCGGAGGCGAGGGGGGCGCCAGAGCGGTGCTCGTCTCGGCAGCCAAATTCCGCGCCACCAACAGGAGGCGCCTCTTGTCTCACCAGCCTCACTATGCCGGCCTCATCCAGTTCGCCGGCGTAGGCGACGTGCAGGGATGTCGACGCCAGGGTCGGCTAGCTTGGCGGTCAACGCGACAGCTTCATACCTTCGCAGACCAGCTTTCCGCCGTGGTGTGCACCAAGCAATTCCGCGCGGCCACTGTTATTTGATGGCCCCAGCGGTGAGCCCAGACATGATCCTTCGCTGGGCAACGAGGACAATCAACGCGACAGGTAGGGTGACTACGACGACAGCCGCATCGATCTGGTTGTAGAAGATCTGGAACTGGCTCTGCCCTAGGTTCACGATCGCCAGCGGTGCCGTATAGTAGTGCGGGTTCGACTCGAAGCAGAGCGCGAAAGTGAAGTCATTCCAAGCGAGGATGAACGAGATGATTCCGGCCGTGAAGATGCTCGGGGCGGCAACAGGCGCTATGACACGCCGCAGCACCTGCAGGCGGGATGCGCCATCTACCATCGCTGCCTCGTCGAGTTCCTTGGGGATCTGACGGAAGTAGTTCGTGAGCAACCAGACCGAGAGTGGAAGCGTATAGATTAGATAGGCAAACACGAGCCCCGGGTATGAATTCAGGAGCCCGATGTGCCGATAGACCAGGAACAGCGGTCCAACCATCGCGAGTATCGGAAAGAACCCTGCGAGGAGAACGAAGCCAAGCACCACACCTCTACCTCGGATGTCAAGGCGCGCTAAAGCGTAGCTGGCAAACGTGGCGAGCACGACAGTCACGATCATCGTCGACGTTGCGACAATCACGCTGTTGAGGAGGGGTTGGGCGAAGTCCAGCTCGCTAAAGATCTGATGATAGGCCTGAAAGGTCAGATGTGCCGGGAAAATGCCTGTCGTCCCGGCGTTCAGCTCGTTTGTTGTCTTCATCGAGGTAGCGAGGATCCAGTAGAAGGGGAACAGCGCGCTCACAACGAGCATCGTGTTTATCAAGATGAAGGCGGCCCGACGCAGCGCGTGCTTCGCGCCAAGATGTAACCTTCTGACTTCGTACGGCGCGGTGATCGTTGCCATGGTATTCCGCCTTACGTGCTCGGTTTGAAGAGCCGCGTATAACCAAAGGCGATGATCAGCGACACGACGATGAGGCTTATCGAGATTGCCCCACCATAGCCGAAGTCGGTGTCGACAAGGAAGGCCTTCCAGTCGAGGTAGCCTAGTGTTTCGGTCGACGAGCCGGGGCCACCACCGGTGAGGATGTAGACCACGTCGAATACGAGAAATGCTCCCAACGTCCGGAAGATCAGCGCCACCATGAGCGCCGGCTTTAGCAACGGGAGCGTGATGCTACGAAACCTCCGCCAGGCTCCCGCCCCGTCCACCTGCGCGGCCTCGTAGACATCCGCGGGGATGACCTGTAGTCCGGCGAGAAGGATGATTGCCACCAAGGGGATGGTCTTCCACGCGTCCGACACGATGATCACCGCCCACGAGGTCCATGTTTCTGCCGACCAAGTGATACCGGACCCGGGAAGGTGGAACGTCTTCAGCAGGTAGTTGACGAAGCCGCTCTGGGGGTCCACCATCGTCTTCCAGAGCATTGCCGAGACGACAGTCGGTACGGCCCAGGGTACTAATATGGCGGCACGAACGAGCCCCCTACCACGAAACGCCTTGCTAATGACGATGGCGATGCCGAGCCCGATCACTATCTCAATGGCCACGGAAACCACTGTGAAAAAGAGCGTGTGGACAAAGTCTATGGTAAAGCCCGGCTCATTGAACAGCTCCTTATAGTTCTGCAGCCCCGAGAAACCATGACCTGCCGACGGGTTAGCGAGCTGGACCGTGTGGAAAGAGTTCCAAATGTTGTAGATGAGGGGGAAGGCGGTGACAGCGAGTAACGCTACGACTGCAGGAGCGACAAAGAGATAGCCAATGTGGCGGTCCGTGCTCGCCCAGCGGCGGAGGGATCGTGTTGATCCCCCCGCGCCGGGCAGTTGCTTTGTCCTGATTGTCTCGGCGGCGTCACCGAGACTTCGGCCCTCATCGGAGTTCGTGTCCTCGGACCCCTGGAGGCGCATGTACTAGGACTCCTTGAACTCAGCTATTACCAGCAATGTAGAGCTTCTTGACCAATGGTGCAGTCTGCGCAAGAGCCTTTTGAGCTGTCGTCTGGTTGGAAAGGACCGACGAGAGCATCGTCTGGAGGTCGAGCGAGATCTCGGGGTACACGGGCGAGATTGGCCGCGGCGTCGTCACAGCGAATACCTTTTCAGCCTCCTTGAGGTAGGGGACCTCTTTATAGAGGCTCGCCGTGTAGGCGGCGCGTACTGCCGGGGCGTCGCCCGCTGCAACCTGCCGAGCAGCTTGGACTTGCGGGTTTTCGAGGTACTGGATGAACTTCCAATCCTCTGCCTGGTACTGGCTGGCCTTGTTGATCACTAGGTCGTCCCCACCGAGCGAGGCCGCGGGGTGCCCGGTCTTCGAGGGGAAAGGTATCCAGGCCACCTTTCCCGCAAGCGGCGACCCCTTTGCCTCGACAAGCGGGAACATGTAGGGCCAATTTATCGCAAAGGCGGCTTGGCCGGAGTCGAAGGCCTCCTGCACGTTTGTCTCCTCCCAGCCTGTCACCGCGGCGGGGGCGATCTTGTACTTGTAGATCGTGTTCTGCATGAACTGGAGCGCTTCAACGTTTGCCGGAGTGTCGAGATTGGCAACGTTGAGCGACCCACCGAAGCCACCAAGGAAATCTTGGTAGTCGCAGATGACCCCCTCGTACTTAGCACCCTCGAACGCGAGGCCTTCCTTCAACGAGGGGTCCTTTTTCATGGCGGCCTGTGCGTCAGCCACCAGCTGTTGTGGCGTCGTGGGGGGGGTTGGCACAAGGTCCGTACGGTAGAAGAGCCCCTGAGCATTGATAAACCAGGGCATGCCGTAGTACTGACCTTTGTAAGCGACCGTCGCTACTATCGAGGGGAAGAACTGGTTCATGTTCGGGTGGAACTTCGTGAGCGGCAGTATCCAGCCTGCCTTTGCGAACTCCGCCGGGTAGATTATGTCCGACTCGATCACGTCGGGCGTGCTGGAACCGGAAATGAAGTCATCGGTCAGCTGCTGGAGGGCGTCGGAGGTATTGGAGGAGAGCAGGAAGTACTTTACCCTGATCTCCGGGTTGGCCTTTTCGAAGCCAGCAATCGCTGTGTTGGTGGCGCTCTCCTCTGCTCCAAGTCCCTGCGTGGCATATACGATGGTCACGACTGCTTTGTTGCTAGCAGATGCCGGGGCCGAGCTCGCAGCCCCAGCCAACAAGCCGGCAACCATTGCGGTTGCGGCTCCGACTGCGACTAACCCTCGGCGTAGTCTCACAGATGCGCGCCCGTTAGGGCCGATGCTACGTGTACCTGACCTTGAGTTGCCATACATCGTGTTCTACCTCTAGCTTTCTTTCTTGTTTGTGTTTCGTAAACGACGATAGGGGCTACGGGGTGGTCGCCAGGGTCAGGGGCCAGCAACTGTTACGTGACAAAACAAGCCGGGGTGGAACTTGGTCCCGACATTGATTTGCTATCCGACAGCTGTTTCCTCCTTCGCTTGGCTTCTTTCTCGTCGAGTTGGTTGTTCCTTCCTCTAGTTTGTTGGTTTGTTTAGCTCGGCCGTACGTGTCGAAGCACCACCCAGGCCGCGAAGGGACCGGGCACCGTTGCGGTTGGCACGCCTGCTAGACGGGCGACCTTTTCGATCGTCGGTTCCCCCAACACCCCCTTCCGCGGACACCGGTCGCGAGAGCCTTCTTTCCTCCGATAGGCACCCGCCAGCAGACGGTCAGTTGCCTACCAAGCGGACGATACACCGCAAGTCCGAGCAACGCAAGCGTTTACTGTAAGGTCAGCTGTAGCTCGCTTGTCCCTGTCTGCTGTCTGCTATTTGGGCAGGTCAAGCCGGTGGACACTTCCGCGGCCGGTAACTCAAGGGTTTGCGTAGCTTCCCTGGCGCGCCAGTAGGCCACCCTTGCTCGGCAAAAGACTTGAGATAGAGCACCCGGTGATCGACGGTCCGTTTCTCGGCGAGGGTGAGCATCCGGGCGGAGGGGTCGACTCCGAGGACGCTCTTGGCACCTTTGTCGACAAGGACCCTGCAGAGCTGACCGTCACCGCATCCGAGGTCGACCACTACTGCATCGTCGAGCGGCGGGAGAAGCGTCAAAAGAGCGGGTTGCTCGACAACCTCGTTGATGCCGGACTTGGCGTCGCGCATCGCCTGATACCCGGCGAAGAACTCCTCGTCGTCGTAGATGTTCTGCATCGCCACAGACACATTGTGCCAGCCCACAGCCCGATTTCCCGTCTCCCCGGTGCCCTGTGCACCCGCTGGCTCCTAGTCATTGGGGTGTTGTTCGCTTCCCCGTCCATGCTCAGGGATGCACGCGAGTCCCCGAAGCGGCATGCTGCTGGAGTGCTCAAGTCAGACCGACTTCAACGGGTGCCTCGCGAAGTCCCTGGTCACGGGACCGCGATTGAGATGTGTTCCCCGTACACACCGCCGCTGAGCTGGGACGACGCGATCAGGTGATGCGGCGTTTTCTATCTGTACGCAGGCAGGAAGAAGGTCGCCCAGAGCAAGGAGCAGCTCGCGCCCATGATGGGCTGGGTCGACCGCACCCCGATGTGGCTGGTCCGGGTGATCGGTGTCGTGGAGGTCGCCGGTGTCGCCGGCCTGATCCTGCCGCCCGCGACCGGTGTCGCTCCTGTCCTGGCGTTGGTGGCAGCGATCGGGTTCGTCATCCTGCAGATCCTGGCCAGCGGCGTCCATCTCTCCCGAGGGGAGAAAAAGGAGGTCAGCCTCAACGTCGCGCTGATCGCCCTGGCCGGGGTGACGGTCTGGCTCGCGACCGTCTGGTGAAGCCGGCCACAAGACCAAGCGTCAGTGTGTCGTGGGCGCCGCTGGAGAGAAGGCGCTCACCGTGCCGGTGTGGTCGGGGGAGGCGTTGGCCAGGCGTAGGACGGTGCGGTCGGGTAGCCAGGTGACGATCCGGCTGGTCCACCGGTTGCGTGCTCCGGAGATGACGCTCCGCGGCGGGGTCTTCTTGTCCAGGGCGGACAGGGCGGTGGTGACGACCTCGTCGGGGGCCTGGAAGGCCACCCCCTTCTCCGAGGAGCCCGAGGCGCGGTAGAAGTCAGTGCGGGTGGGGCCGGGCACGAGCGCGAGGACCGCCAGCGGCGTCTCGTGCCGCTCGTAGGCCAGGGCTTCGGTGAACCGCAGCACGAAAGCCTTGGAGGCGGCATACACAGCCATGCCGGGCATCGGCATGTAGCCGGTGAGGCTGGCCACGTTGACCAGTGCCCCGCCCTATCCGCTAATGCCCTTAGGGGCTGCGCAAGTATTAATCATGCGATGAGTGGACCGTGTAGTTCCACTCGCCGTGGAACTCGTGGTGGGTGAGCGGAACCGCCGCAAGTTCTTTGTTGGAGATCTTCACCCCAAGCGGGTAGTAGCCCTCGTCGCGGTCGGCTTGGATCTTCAAGCCCTTCTTCGTCGTCGTGCCGGCGATCAGCTGGACGACGGTGCGGTATGAGACGAGCGGCCTTCCTCTCCAGTTCATGGTGATGAAGCTGAACATCCGGTGCTCGATCTGGGGTGAAATGCGATCTCCTCACTCACGACGCGAGGACGCGCGCGACCGGGGTGCGGGGCGGAGCCCCGCTCGGGACGAAGTCCTGATCTTCAGACGGTGGGAGTCAGAGTGAGGGTGACCTGGTGGCCGAGTGCTTCAAGTTGGCGGACTAGACCGAAGTTCACCCTGAGGTTTCGGTCGACTCTCGCCGCCACCTGCGCTTTCACGTCGACTGCCGGCTGGAGTACTGACTACGCGTAGCCGAGGCGGTGCGAGACGCCAAGCAGCTCGAAGG
>JBEKBX010000038.1:0-33858 GCA_050015175.1 Acidimicrobiales bacterium
CTCCCGCAGTAGGGTCGCATAATCGGACATCGCAGCCTCCTTGGTCTTAGCAACCTGGAAGTTACGACCGATGCAACGAGGGCGCCCTTCGGGCGCCCTCAGCGCGTAGCGCTATGTCTTCTTGGCGGTATGAGGCTCGCTCGCTACCCCTAGGGCAAGCTCCAGCCGGCCCGCCGTTGGATCGCTGCCGCTCCGCCCCGGAGCTGCTCTCGGAGCAGCTCCTTCACGATGCGTCGTGATGCCAGCGAGACATGCGAGGGACTCCGGGGCGCGGGTGTTCGCCCTAGGGTCGCTGCCAGTGCCTGGATCGCTCGAGCGCCGATCGCCACGCGGCGTAATCCGCGTCTGCCCGACCACGTCGCGGTGCCGGCTCAAAGACCTCGGCGTGGGCCGTCAGCGCCTTCAACTCCCCGAGGGAGCTCCAGACGCCTTCGGTGAGCCCGGCGATCATGGCGGCGCCAACGGCCGTGACCTCGGTCGTGCGAGGACGGGCGACAGGCACTCCACACTGGTCAGCTTGGATCTGCAGAAGCAGGTCCATCACAGAAGCTCCGCCGTCGGCGTACAGCCTTGTCAACGGCTGACCCGAAGCGCTAGTCATCGCCTCGACGACGTCCCGGCACTGGTAGGCGATCGCCTCGACGGCCGCACGGGCGAAGTGCGATCGCCCGGTTCCCCTCGACAGGCCAACGATGGTGCCCCTGGCCTCGGCATCCCACCATGGGCTTCCCAGGCCGGCGAATGCGGGCACTAAGTACACGCCCTCGTTGCTTGGGATCTGGGACGCGAGCGGCCCCACCTCGGCGGCTTCGGCGATCAGACCGAGACCGTCGCGCAGCCACTGGATCGTCGCGCCGGACGAGAAGATGGAGCCTTCGAGGGCGTAGTTGAAGCCGTCCGCCGCGCCCTGCGGCGCGTGCTCCCCAAGGTCCCAGGCGACGGTGGTCAAGAGCCCATCTGTGGGCGCAGGTCGCCTCGTGCCGAGGTTCATGAGCACGAAGCTCCCGGTGCCGTAGGTGACCTTGGTGTCGCCGGGCAGGTGGCAGGCGTGCCCGAAGAGGGCAGCCTGCTGATCCCCGACGACGCCGCTCACGGGCACGCCCTGGAGCAAGCCGCCGGCGACGCCGGCTGCCACCGCGCCGTACCTGCAGGCTGACGGGAGGACCTCGCCCAGTGCCCAGATCGGTACACCGAAAAGGTCGCACAGCTCAGGTGACCAGGCCCGTTGCACGATGTCGTAACAGAGGGTCCGGCTGGCGTTGGAGGGGTCAGTGACGTGCACGCCTGACTCGGCACCGCCCGTGAGGTTCCAGCAGATCCAGTCGTCCACGGTCCCGAGCGCGAGTGAGCCGCTTGGCTCGACCCCGCCGTATTCCAGCATCCAGGACCACTTGGTACCGGAGAAATAAGGGTCGAGCACGAGCCCGGTCCGTTCCCGCACGAGGGGGAGGTACCCGGCTTGCGCGAGCTCGACGCATCGCGTGACTGTGCGACGGTCCTGCCACACGATGGCCCGATGACAGGGTCGGCCCGTTGAACGGTCCCACGCCACCGCTGTCTCGCGTTGGTTGGCGATCCCGATCGCAACTGGGGCGAGGGAACGTTCCGCCAGTTCCGCCTGCAGCTCGGCCAAGGTCGTCTCGACCAGGGACCAGATCTCGGCGGCATCGTGCTCGACGAGCCCGGGGGCGGGGAAGTGCTGGGTCAACTCTCTGTGGCACGAGGTGACGACGTACCCGTCCTCGTCGAGTGCAAGTGCGCGCACCACCGAGGTCCCGGCATCGATCGCGATCACGACAGCCACGGCGGCACGGTAGCCGGTTCGTCGATCTCACGAGCGCCTGTAGGGTGCCGGGTAGACCGCTGCTGTCGAGTTTCCAGGGCACGCGGGCAAGCAATCGAGAACCTTCGCGAGCGGCCCGTGAGCAGGGACGACGAGGGGCGTCGGCCGTTGACACGCCCGTAACTACGGTGCTGTAATTAGCCACCTATCTGGTAGTCGGATTCTGTTGAACCACAAGATATTGTGGTACTTAGGAGTCTGGCGACCACCAGGCGAAGGATTTCGGGTGGCGGACAGGCGCTGCCAAGGAGGGAACCAGTCAATGGCCGTTGCAGGAGAGCGCCTCGGAATCGGCATCCAGCGACACTTCACCTCGGAGTCCCGACATCCCTACGACGAGGTCGTCTGGGAGCGCCGTGACTCCCGTATCAGCGACTACCGCACGGGCGCTGTCGCGTTCGAGCAGCTCGGTGTGGAGGTGCCTTCGACCTGGAGCCTGAACGCGACCAACATCCTCGCCCAGAAATACTTCCGAGGCACTGTCGGCATGCCGGGACGGGAATCCTCGCTCCGCCAGGTTGTCGACCGTGTCGTGGACACGATCACGGCCTGGGGCCTAAAGGACGGGTACTTCGTCGACGCGGCAGAGGCGGCCACATTCAGTGACGAGCTCAAGCATCTCGTCGTGCAACAGAAGGCGGCGTTCAACTCCCCGGTTTGGTTCAACATTGGCGTCGAGGGTGTGCCTCAGCAGGCGGCGGCGTGTTTCATCCTCGGCGTGGAGGACTCGATGGCCTCCATTCTCAACTGGTACGTCGAGGAAGGGACGATCTTCAAGGGTGGCTCGGGCGCGGGTGTCAACCTGTCGAACATCCGGTCTTCCAAAGAGCTGCTGAACGGTGGCGGGACGGCGTCGGGGCCGGTGAGCTTCATGCGCGGGGCGGATGCCTCTGCGGGGACGATCAAGTCCGGTGGCAAGACCCGTCGTGCCGCGAAGATGGTGATCCTGGACGCCGATCATCCAGATGTCCAGGAGTTCATCTGGTGCAAGGCCCGTGAGGAACGCAAGGCGCGTGTACTGGCACAGGCTGGCTTCGACATGGACCTGGACGGGAGAGACAGCCAGTCTGTCCAGTATCAGAACGCCAACAACTCGGTACGGGTGACAGACGAGTTCATGCAAGCGGTGCTCGACGACGCCGACTGGGATCTCATCAGCCGGACTTCCGGCGCGGTCATAGAGACGGTCAGGGCAAGAGGCCTGTTCCGTCAGATCGCAGAAGCTGCGTGGGAGTGCGCGGATCCCGGCCTGCAGTTCGACACGACCATCAACAGGTGGCACACGGCGCCGAAGACGGGCCGGATCACGGCAAGCAATCCCTGCTCGGAATACGTGCACCTCGACAACAGCAGCTGCAACCTCGCGAGCCTCAACCTCATGCGCTTCCTGAAAGACGACGATACCTTCGACACCGAGGGCTTCGAGGCCGCCGTCACCGTCGTGTTCACCGCGCAGGAGATCCTCGTCGGCAACGCCGACTACCCGACGGTGAAGATCGCCGACACGACGCGCCGGTTCCGGGAGCTGGGACTCGGCTACTCGAACCTCGGGGCGCTGCTCATGGCCCAGGGCGTGCCCTACGACTCGGAGGAGGGCCGCGCCACCACGGCGGCGATCACGGCTCTCATGACGGGCGCGGCGTACGTGACCTCGGCGCGTACCGCAGCGAGGATGGGACCGTTCGCGGGCTTCCACGAGAACTCGGGGCCGATGCTCGACGTGCTGCGGATGCACCGCGGAGAAGTGGCGAAGATCGACGAGGAGCAGGTGTCGACGGAGCTTCTCAGCGCAGCTCAGGAGGCCTGGGACACGGCGGTCGATCTGGCCGAGGCTTACGGCGTGCGCAACTCTCAGGCGACGGTGCTGGCACCGACGGGCACGATCTCGTTCCTCATGGACTGCGACACGACAGGTATCGAGCCCGATTTAGGGCTCGTGAAGACGAAGAAGCTCGTCGGTGGGGGCACGATGTCCATCGTCAACCAGACCGTTCCCCGCGCGCTCAAGCGTCTCGGTTACAGCACTGACGAGGTCGACCAGATCGTCGCCTACATAGACGAGCACAAGACGATCCTGGGGGCACCGAACCTGAAGGCGAGCCATCTGCCCGTTTTCGCGTGTTCGATGGGCGACAACACGATCCACTACCTGGGCCACGTCAAGATGATGGCCGCGGCGCAGCCGTTCATCTCGGGTGCCATTTCCAAGACGGTGAACCTTCCCGAGCAGGCCACGGTCGAAGAAGTCGAGCAGTTGCACATCGACGCCTGGCAGATGGGCCTGAAGGCGGTCGCCATCTACCGTGACAACTGCAAGGTCGCCCAGCCGCTGGCGACAACGAAGTGGGCGGCCGCCAGCGCATCGCTCATGGCCGATGACGAGGAGGCACCGGAGGCGGCGCGCGAAATGCGCGCACGCGAGGGCGCACTGCTCGAGCGCATAGCAGAGCTCGAGGGCGCACTGCAGCAAAGGCATGTGGTCGCCCCTGCGACGACGACAAGGACCCGGCTGCCCCGCAAGCGTCGTTCGAACACCTTCGCGTTCCGGGTGGCCGACTGCGAGGGCTACGTCACCGTTGGCGAGTACGAGGACGGCCGGCCCGGTGAGGTCTTCATGAAGGTCTCCAAGCAGGGCTCGACCTTGTCGGGCGTCATGGACGCCTTCTCGATCGCCGTGAGCCTGGGGCTCCAGCACGGGGTGCCCATGTCGACGTTCGTGCGCAAGTACACCAACCTCCGTTTCGAGCCGGCGGGGATCACCGACGACCCGGAGCTGCGGTTGGCCTCGAGCCTCGTCGACTACATATTCCGGCGTCTGGCCCTCGACTACTTGAGCTTTGACGAGCGACTCGAACTCGGTGTGCTCTCGACGGGGGAGCGCACACAACCGACTCTGCCCGGTCTCGAGGACGTCGACGACGGGGAGGCGGAGCGGACCGATCGCGAGCGGTTCGGAGCCGGAGGCGATGCAACGGCAGGTCGTCGCCCGGTTGACGCAGAACAGCTACGGCTGGCGGGTCAGATAGAGAGCAAGGATGCCCCCTTCTGCTACGCCTGCGGCAACGTCATGCAGCGTGCCGGCTCGTGCTACGCCTGCCCGAGCTGCGGCTCGACGAGCGGCTGCTCGTAGCGGGGTCCGTCCCGGTCAGCGGCTCCTGGTCGGGAGCCCTCGCGCGCTCTTGACCCGTGTCGCCGACAGCGCGGCGGCAAGGCCCATGAAGCCCATCGAGGCGTAGAAGGCGGCGTGTAGGCCGCTAGTGAAGGCGACGGCAAGGTGGCCGTGGAGGCTCGTCGTCCCGACGAAGATGGCGAAGGCGAGGTGCTTGGAGATCGACCGGGAGGCGACGAGGATCGCCACCGAGAACGAGAAGACCATCCCGATGTTGGCGAAGGTTCGGAGCATCCCAGAGGAGATCCCGAACACGTCAGGCGGCGACACCTTCATCACGGCCGAGTTGTTCGCGGGGAAGAACGAGCTGGCCCCGATCCCGTTCACGACACTTGCTATGACGACCAGCCATAACCCGCTCCCGACCGAGAGCTGCGCGTAGAGGAACAGGGCGATCACCTGGATGCCGAGCCCGACGGTCGCGGGCAGGACCGGCCCGAACCGGTCCGCCAAACGCCCGGCGTAAGGGCCGACGCCCGAGCCGACCACGTAGCCAGGCACCAACAGCAGCGAGGCGTGGATCGGAGAGAGTCCTCGAGGGCCCTGGAGGTACATGATGACCAGGAACAGCACGGCGAAGTTGGCGAGCCCCTGGAACAAGGCAGCAAGCAGGGAGGGCGCCAGCATCGGGATCTTGAACAGGGAGAGGTGGAGCATCGGCTCGGGCTGTCGCAGCTCTACCAGGACGAAGACGCCGATCAGCACGACCCCGCCGATCATGTAGCCGGCCACCGAGGCGTCGAAGCTGGACGTGGCGAGCCTCGTCATCGCCCAGAGGACACCGAACAGCCCGAGGCCGAGGGTGACCATGCCCAGCAGGTCGAAGTGGCGTCTGGCCCGTTGCCCGTGCTCGTGCAGCACCCTGGTCGCGAGCACCAGCGCGGCAGTGCCGATCGGCACGTTGATCCAGAAGATCCAACGCCACGAGATGTACGTGACGATCAGGCCCCCGAGCACGATTCCGAGGACCGCCCCGATGCTCCAGCCGATCGAGTTGTAGCCATAGGCGCGGCCTCGCCGTTGCGGGGGGTAGAGGTCGGCGATCACCGCACCGCTGTTTGCGGTGACGAAAGCCCCCCCGATGCCCTGGAGTATCCGAAAACCGATGATGGCCGACTCGTTCCACGCGAGCGCGCAAGCGAGTGAGCCCAGTATGAACACGAGGAAGCCCATTTCGTACATGCGCACCCGACCGAACATGTCCCCGAGCCGTCCGACCTGGGTCGCCAGCAATGTGATGACGAGCAGGTAGCCGATGACGACCCAGATGACCGACGAGAGCGCCACGTGCAGCCCGCGTTCGATCTCCGGGAGGGCAAGGACGACGATCGTCGTGTCGACGGCGGTGATGAGGACACCGGTCATGACCACGACCATGGCGAGACCGGTATGGGAGGTGATCGCCGGCTGGCCTTGGGCGCTCGGCGGCGAGGTAGTCCGTTCCCTCTTCATCCTCAGCGCCCCGGTTCCTGGAGGGCGACGAGCGTTGTGGCGTCCTCCAGGCTCGTTGAGCCTCGGCGGGACGGCGTGCCCCCTTGCGCTCCTGCACGGGGAATGCCGGCCCCGGCACTGTTCACCGTTGCCGTGGCGAACGTGGCGGTGTACTCGTCGTGCCAGGCGAGCTCGGCCTGAAGGTACAACTCGCCCCGGCGGAACACCGTGCGCACATCGAGGCTGACAGCGCCTTGTTCGTCGAGGCGTTTCCGCTTGGCTATGAGCATCTCGAGAGCCTCAGCTGTCGCCCGGTGCCGGCGCTCGAGCAGCTCCCGAACCCTTGCAGGATCTTCGAAGGCGCCGAAGAGCAGGCCGACTCCGACTACGTCAGGGGGGCGTGCGCACTGGCCCAGCGCCTCGTCGCGAAGGGCTCGCAGCGCCGAGCGCCCGGAATCGGTGATGCGGTAGACGGTGCGGGGAGGTCGCCTGCCGATTTGCTCGTTGCGCAGGAGCTCGATCAGCTCCTCGGCTTCAAGCTGGTGAAGCTCACGGTAGAGAGCCCCCGGGCTCACCCCGCCCCAGCACTCGACGTGCATGGCGTCGGCTCGACGGCGGAGTTGATGCCCGTGCATCGGGCCGTGCTCCGCGAGCAGACCGAGGACGACCAGACGAGACAGGCTCACGCGATCACTCTCGCGAGACTATATGCGAGCGTCAAGTTGGCTCGCTGAGGGCGGCGCTGGTCCCGGCCGGAGCGGGAACGGGCCTACTGCTGGTACCCCTCTACGATCTCCGGAGGCCGGGGGGTCGCGGTCGCAACGTCCTGTTTGAACTCTCGGCGCGCGCGCCTTTGTCGCAACAGGTCCCACGATTGGTCGAGAGCCTCCCGGACCTCACGGAGACGCTGTTCTTGCTCGGGACTGACTCTCGTGCCGATGTGGCTTTCCTCGAGCTCGCGTTCTTCGGCGACGAGATCAGCGATGCGCTTGTGCAGCTCTCGATCTTCCATCGAGTCTCTCCCTTGTCAATTGCTGGTCACGAGTTCGTGCCTCGGAGCGGAGCCCTGCCCGCTCACGCCGGCCGGTCGGAGTCCTCGAGCAGTGGCCTGACTTCTTCGGCGATCAAGCGAAGATGGTCGAGGTCGCCAGGATCGAGGATTTGAAGATAGATCGTCATTGCGCCGGCCGCGCCGTAGGACCTCAGCCGTTCGGCGACTTCCGCGGGTGTGCCGGTCGCGCCGTTCAGGCGAAGCTCGTCGACCTGGCGACCTATCGCTGCCGCCCGCGCGCTGATCTCTCTGTCGTTGCGACCCGCGCAGACAACGACCGCGACCGATCTCCGGATCGTCGAAGGGTCACGGCCGATTCGCTGACACGCGCTGTCAAGTGCGGCAAAGAGCCTGGCGCAGTGCTCGGCAGGGGCGAACGGGACGTTGCACTCGTCGGCGAAGCGGGCCGCGATCGCCGGGGTTCTCACCATGCCCTTTCCTCCGACGATGATCGGCGGCCGCGGGCTCTGCGCAGGCTTGGGCAGGCCGGCATTGTCCACGATCTTGTAGTGGTCGCCCGAGAAGGAGAAATGATCCTGCTCGGGCGTGGTCCACATCCCCGACACGATCTCGAGCTGTTCCTCGAGCCGATCGAACCGTTCACCCGCCGAGGGTGGGAAGGGGATACCGAAAGCGCGGTGCTCCGCCTCGAACCAACCTGCGCCCAGTCCGAGCTCAACCCGGCCGCCGCTCATGGCGTCGACCTGGGCGACGATCAGCGCGAGCTGCGCAGGGAGCCTGAACGTCGCCGCGCTCAAGAGGGTCCCGAGGCGGATCCTGCTTGTCTCACGAGCGAGGCCTGCCAGTGTGATCCACGCGTCTGTCGGACCGGGTCGCCCGTCGACCTCACCCATCTTGAGGTAGTGGTCTGAGCGGAAGAATGCGTCGAACCCAAACTCCTCTGTGCAACGGGCGACAGCGAGGAGCTGCCCGTAGCTCGCGCCCTGCTGGGGTTCAGTGAAGATGCGAAGTTTCATAAGTGCCTCCTGCGAGGTGGCGGAGCTGAGCGAGGGCCGCACCCACCGGGTCTGAACGGGATCGGGTAATCACCGGAGCCGTGTACGGGCAGCTCGCGTCAGTCGAGGACACGCACGCACAAGATAGGCGGCAGGAAGGACACGACGAGACGCCACGAGTCCCCGCCGTCGACCGAGGCGAAGAGCTGACCGGACTTGGAGCCGAACGCGAGCGGGCAAGGTGGGCTTGCCCCTGCGGTGAACGCATCACGCAAGACGGTCATGTGAGCGTTGCTTCGGGGCAGGCCTTCGGACAACGCCTCCCAGCTGAGCCCGCCGTTAGTCGTCCGGTAAACGCGACAACGGCCCTCGGGCGTGCAGCGGTAGACGTCGGACTCGAGGGGCAGGACATACGCGGTGTCCGGCTCCTCGGGGTGGGAGACGATCGGGAAGCCGAAGTCTGAGGGGACGCCGTCCGGCTCGCCGGCGCGGCCGACGGACTCCCAGTGGTCACCGGCGTCGTCAGTCCTGTAAATGCCCCAGTGGTTCTGCGCCCACAGAACGTCCGGGTTAACGGCGTCCACGGCGAGCTTGTGCACGCATTGTCCGCTCGACGGCAACGGCTCAGGCAGGAACCGGGCCTCGATCCCCTGGTTGCGGGCCACCCAGGTTTCCCCGCCGTCGTCCGACCGGTATACGCCGCCAGTGGAGATCGCGACGACGATCCGATCCGGCCGCTCCGGGTGGGTGACCACGGTGTGCAGGGCGAGCCCGCCAAAGCCAGGTTCCCAGGTCGGTCGGTCGGGGTGGTCCCACAGTCCGCGAACCAGCTCGAAACTGTCACCACCGTCGTCGGAACGGAACAGCGCCGCCGGCTCCACGCCCGCCCAAAGCGTCTCGCTGGCGTTCGGTCTCCGATCGACGTGAAGTTGCCACACCGAGCCGAGAGCGGTACCCGTGTCCGCAGGGAAGGCGACCGGTCGTGTGGCCGCCTCGTCCCAGGTGAGGCCCCCGTCGTCGCTCACTCTCACGTTCGGGCCGAAATGGGGATCCGTAGCGGCTGCGAGAAGGCGACCACCGGGGAGCTGCGCAAAGGCAAGTACGGCGTTACCAGCCAACAAGGGCCCGTCCACAGCACTGTCGCTGACGAAGAAGAGTCCCTTCGTAGTGCCGATCGCCGCGGCGAGATGGTCGACGGCTCTGGCGCGGAACCTCGAAGTAGTCACGAAAGTCACGGGGAGAGTATGTACCTGATGAGGTCGCCCGCGCTCGCTTGCTTCAACGTTGTTCCTCGTCGGGGCACGTTAGGTTCTGGGAGGTGGACTCTTGTGTCGAGGGGATCGTGGTGATGGGCGACCATCGCGGTCGCAAGCTTGGCTTCCCGACGGCCAATCTCAGGATCGGTCCGGATGTGGACCTTGGTGACGGTGTGTATGCAGGCGTCGTCGAGCTCGAGGACGGCACCAGGCGTCCGGCGGCAGTCTCCGTGGGTCGCCGCCCGCACTACTACCGGGCGGGCGAACGGCTGGTCGAGGCTCATATCCTCGACTTTGACCGGGACCTCTACGGAGAGCGGATCCGGGTGGAGCTCGGAGAGCTCGTGCGAGAGCAGCGCAGCTACGGGACCGAGGAGGAGCTGGTCGAACAGATAGCGAGCGACGTCAAGGCCGTTCGTGAGGTCGAGGGCTGAGATCCCGGCGTTGCCCCGGCCGCCTGGTCCTCCCCCGAACGCGTCTGGACCACGATTTGCGCCGCGGAGACCTCACCGTTGGGAGCAGGCGAACCCCGAGGCCCTGTGTGTCCCTGAGCCGGCGGGACGCTGCCGACCCGGCAACCCGAGCGACCAGCGAAACGGCGGCCGGCCTGTTGCGGCACGTGAACCTCCCGTCCCGGCCCAAGACCGTCGTGACAGCGTCGTACTTGTCCCCGCGCCGGAAGCGTCGACCCGCTGGATATGAATCGGCATCACAGGGGACTGACATCTCATAGAGATAAGACCTCCATATACCAGTGGCGAGCATTGTTCTCACACCAGGTGGTACGAAGCGGTGACTTCCCGTACGCCGGTATCGAGGAGCACGTTCCCGGCCACCTTGGAGGAGAGTGCCGCCGGGCAAGTACTCTTGACGAGTACCGACGGGCCCGGTCGTCTCTGGCCCGTCGGCATGGAGATGGTCGCCAAATTCCGTGGCACCAGGAGGAGCGCTCGAGCAGATGGACTTGTCTGGTGGGCTGGCCGAGGAGGCCGTTGGCAAGATGGGTCGTGTCTCAGTGCCTATTTCCCAGGGCGTCCCGGGCGAGGTAATAATCCAAATCCGCGGGGGCTCTGAGGCCTACACGGCGTACACTGAAAGCGAAGAGCCGCTCGCGGTGAACACTCGTATTGTCGTCGTTGAGCAGCTGTCGTCGCGGACACTGCTTGTGACGAGCTGCTGATCCGCCGAGAGAAAGAGGGCGGATGTTCTTCTACAGAATCCCATCGCCGAACGAAGCGATGGTCGTGTCAGGATCCAGGCGCGGCACCGATGGTGGACAGTTCCGAATCGTGACGGGCAAGGGGTCCTTCGTCTTGCCTTGGAAGAACAAGGCACGATGGCTCTCGCTGGACCTGCGGGAGGCGATAATCTCCGAGAGCTGTGTGACCAAGCTGCGCATCCCGCTCACCGTAGAGGCTGTCGCGGTCTTCAAGGTCGGCGACGACAACTCCTCGATCGCCAATGCAGCGCGCCGTTTCCTCGACCAGCAGCAGGGGATGGAACGGCTCACTTCGCAGGTGCTCGCCGGGCACCTGCGCTCGATCGTCGGCGGCCTCACCGTCGAGGAGATCATCGGTGATCGCAACCGCGTGGCCCAGGAGGTCAAGGCGGCTTCGACCGACGAGATGGAAAAACTCGGGCTCGTGATCGATGCTTTCCAGATCCAGGAGATCAAGGACTCGACGGGCTACATCGAGAATCTCGCCGCTCCGCATGCCGCCGCTGTTGCGCGAGACGCACGCATCGCGGCTGCGCAGGCCGACCAGGCTGCCACCGAGAAGGAGCAGGAGGCGAACGCACTGAAAGCCGGCTTCGTGCGCGAGGCAGAGATCAAGCAGGCTGGTTACCGGGCCGAGATCGAACAGGCCCAAGCTGCCGCGAGCCAGGCCGGTCCTCTGGCGCAGGCCAAGGCGGCCCAACAGGTGACAGAGGAGCAGACCAGGCTGGCCGCCCTGCAGGCGCAAAAGCGCGAAAAGGACCTCATCGCAGAGGTGGAGAAGCCCGCCGACGCCGACGCCTACCGGACGATCCGCCTCGCCGAGGCCGATAGGGATGCCATAAAGGCGAGGGCCGAAGCGCTGGCCGGCGGAAATCAGAGCCTGATCGCAGCCAACAGGATTGTCGAGCAGCTTCCAGCTCTGGTCGAGGCAGCGGCCAAAGGCCTCAGTGGGGCGAACATAGTCCTTGTCAACGGCACCGAAGGCGTGACAGATCTGCTGACGAACCTGGTTACACAGGGCTACTCGATCTACGAAGCGATCAGGGGAGGCGTCCCTCAGGCCTTGGCGAAACAGCTCGAGGCTCCGGTCGGCGATGGACCTGCGCCAGGGGCGACCGCCAGTCAGAACGCCACTGCGGTGTCAGCTCGCGTCAGTGGAGCCGGTGCTCCCTGATCGAATAGGGAGCACCGTAAGCCCCCATCCGCGCCATGAACGGGTCGGGGTCGAAAGCCTCGGGTCCAAGCACGCCGGCGCCCGTCCATAGGCCTTCAGCCAGCAATTCCATTGCGATGACGGGGCCGACAGCAGTCTGCCAGACCACCGCCTGCACGCCGTATTCCCGCATCGTCGTTGCGTTGTCGGCCACCTGGTAGATGTACACCTCGCGCTCTTGCCCATCCTTTGTGCCTCTGACCCATGTCCCAGCGCATGTCTTCCCGGTCATCCGGTCGCCGAGATGAGCCGGGTCGGGGAGGCAGGCGGCAACAAGCTCGCGGGGCGCGACAAGCACGCCGTTGACATCGATTTTCTCCGCATTGTCCAGCCCCAGCATGTGAAGTGTCTGCAGGACATCGATAAAGCGCCTGCCTAGTCCGTACTTGAAGGTCACGCGGTCGCACTTCAGCCAACGCGGGATCAAAAGGACCTCCTCGTGCTCGACGTTCACGCACTCCAGAAGCCCAATGCCGTCGGGGAAGTCGAACATCTCCGGCTCCGAGAAGTTCTCTGTCGTGAACCAGCCTCTGGCCTTCTCGTAGACGACCGGCGGATCGAGGCACTCCTCGATCGTCGTCCAGATCGAGAAGTTGGGGGCGAACTCGTAACCCTGAACCTCGAGGTTCGCGCCGTCGCGGACGCCGATCTCCTCGATCGAGTCGAAGAGGTGCTTGGACGCGTAGGCGGCGAAGACGTCCGATATCCCAGGTTCTACGCCCATGCCCACGAGAGCGAGAAGCCCTTTGTTCTCCCAGCTGGGCGAGCGCTCGAACTGGTAACGGCCGAGGTTGAGGCCGCAATCGCTGTTCATGGCCATGTCCACGTACTGAAGTCCGAGTTCGAAGGCGACGTCGAAGACCTGTTCGTTGAACATCGGGTCGACGGCATTCATGATCAGGTCCACCTGGTAGTCCTTCGCCAAAGCGGCTATCTGGCTCGGCACGGACGCGTCGAGGAACTCGACGGGGAAATGCTGGCTGGCCCCAAGCTTGTCTTGGACCTCCTGTGCGCGCGGGAGGTTGTAGTCGGCCAGGACCATGCGTTCGAGCCAGGGCCGGTCTCTGGCAAGGATGGCGATGGACTCGCCCACACCGCCGGTCCCCACGAGCAGCACCTTCATAGATACCTCCTCACTCGTCGCCCAGGACGGCTCCCGGTGCGGAGCCGTCCTCGAGGCTCTCAGCCACTTCGAGCTTGCGCGCAAAGAACTCGGGAGAGGCCCTGCGCTGCAGGTACATCAACGGGATCCCGATCACCAGGATGCCGATCCCGATGACGAACGGCGCACCGACCCCGCTGAAACCCCCGATCTTCAGCCATGGGGGTGATGACGCATTGACGGGGTTCCAATAGAAGATGGCGGACTTCACGAACACCCAGGTGAGTGCGGCCGCGCCCAGAATCGGGCCGACGCCCATGAACAAGAAGTTCTTGACGCTTTTCACCACGAAGCGCCGGAAGTACACCGGGCAGGCGAAGGCAGTCACCGCGTAGTAGAAGCAGATCGAGAACCCGAGTCCGGAGATGGAGTCGAAAAGGACGTTCCCGCTGTGGTCCACCAGCACGAGGAACACGTACCAGACGATCGAGATCGCCCCCATCCAGACCGTGGACCACGTCGGCGTGAGGTACTTGGGGTGCGTGACGGCGAAACTGCGCGGAAGGGCCCCGTGCACAGCCATCGAGAGCGTGGTCCGGGCAGTCGGCAGGATCGTGGTCTGCGCCGATGCAGCAGCTGACGTCAGCACGGCGATGATGAGGAGCTTGTCCCATCCGGTCCCAAGAACCCGCGTTGCCATGGCGTTCAACACGTCGTCGGAATGCGCGGCCAGGTACCCAGGACCAGCGAACGCGGTCGCCGCGATCGCCACGACGACGTAGATCCCGAGGAGGACAACAGTGGACAACACCATGGCGATGCCCGGCGTGCGGGTAGAGCCGGCAGTCTCCTCGTTGACACTCCCGGAGGTGTCCCAGCCCCAGTAGATGAAGATGGCGAGGAGCACGCCGGCGGACAGCGCTGATGGCGACTTGACAGCGAAGGGGTCTATCCAACCCCAAGCCGGGACCACCGAGCCCGTGGGGTGAACGGTGAAGACCTTCACGAGTGCGACGGTGGCGAAAACCGCCAGCACGACTATCTCCGCCGCCAGGAGCACGAACTGAGTGCGGGCGTTGAGCTCGATCCCCAAGTAGCACACGAGCGTCATCGCGGCGATGAAGCCGCAACCGAGGAGGGTCACCCATAGCACGCTGTTCGACAGCCCTGTCTGGTCGAACAGGAGGAAGGTGTACTGGGCGGATATCAATGCGAGGCTGGGCATCACCACGATGTCGCTCACGATCGTGGCCCATCCGTTCATCCAGCCTTGGTTCGGGCCGAACGCTCGTGTCACCCACGAGAAAGTCGTGCCACAGTCCGGGTCGACGATGTTGAAGTAGTACATCGACCCGGCGATGAACAGCATCGGCACGAACGAGACGAGCAAGATCGCCGGCGACTGGAACCCGACCACGACTGCGACGAGCCCGAGCGTGGCGGCGATGCTGTAGGCGGGTGCTGTTGACGCGACCCCGATCACCGTTGCCGACACCAGATGGAGGGCGCCACCTTTGAGGCCCTTGTGTGGCACGTTCGTCGCAATTACCTCTGTGCTTGGAGGCATGACGACACCCCTTCTGTCGCTTTCTCAATCGTTGCATATGACGGGGCCGGGTGGCGGACGAACTCGGAATGTGCACAGACGCGCGGAGCCATAGGTGGGACAATGCGCGCATGTTCGAGCGATTCACGGATCGGGCGCGCAGGGTATTGGTTCTGGCTCAGGAGGAAGCGCGCCTCTTGAACCACAGCTTCATCGGGACCGAGCACCTCCTCCTCGGCCTCACCCACGAGGGCGAGGGAGTCGCGGCCAGGGTTCTCGAGTCCCTAGGCGTCTCGCTCGAGGTCGTGCGCGAGAGAGTCAAGGAGACCATGGGACCGGCGGGGTCGGCCCGGGCGGCTTCGCCGCCGTTCACACCGCGCGCGAAGAAGGTGCTGGAACTGGCGCTTCGGGAGGCATTGCAACTCGGTCACAACTACATCGGCACCGAGCACATCCTGCTCGGCCTGGTGCGCGAGGGCGACGGCGCCGCCGCCCGGGTTCTCGTGAGCCTCGGCGTCGACCTGTCCCGTGTGCGCCCGGAG
This sequence comes from Acidimicrobiales bacterium, assembly GCA_050015175.1. Taxonomy (GTDB): domain Bacteria; phylum Actinomycetota; class Acidimicrobiia; order Acidimicrobiales; family Bog-793; genus Fen-455. The sequence goes on from JBEKBX010000038.1 coordinate 15,329, forward strand.
GTCCTGCGCCTGCTCTCCGGTCACGGGGGGCACGAGGGCGAGCTGATCGTGCCGACCGGCGGCATTGCCGGTTACCAGAGGCGGCGGCCCGGTCTCTCGATGATGCCGGTCGGCAAGGAGTGGTCGGCACAGGTAGTGCGCAAAGGGCTACGGCCGGACGACTATGCGAATGGCTACGCCGAGCTGGCAGAGCTCGTTGGTGCGATGGGGTTCGACCTCGACGCCATGGACCCCGCGGAGATAACGGTGACCTCGGTCGAGACCAACGCAGGTCCCGGATACATGATCGGCGTGAAGCACCGTGTCGATGACGAAGTGGGGGAGCAGCCGGCTCTTGGTTGATCAGGGGCCGGGTGGCGCGTTCGGTACGTGAGCCGCTATCTCGACCGGGGCACCGAAGGCGGCACGGTGACTGGCTCGTCGCAGCGCTGCCAGCACGGGGCGCCCTGCGACCAGGATCAGCCCGGCGTTCAGCGCTGCCCGGGGCAGGTCGAACCCGAACGATGTCGAGGCATCGAACAGGAGGAAGCGCACCAGATTGTGGGCCACCGACGCCCCGGGTTCGAACGAGAGAGTCGAGGAAGTTCCCGCGCCGAAGGGCCAGAACCACAAGTTGAGCAGCAACCCGTAGGCAAGGCACGCAAAGGCCGCGTAGGACGCCAGGACGACCAGCTCGCGGCGGCCTTGCAGGTGGGGGAGGCAGCCCGAGCCGTAGCCCATCCACGCCGCCGCCATCATCTGGAACGGCAGCCACGGCCCGACTCCACCGGTGACGAGCGCAGAGGCGAAGAGAGTGAGGGCCCCGAGCAGGAAGCCGAAGTGGCGCCCGAGCACATAGCCCGCCGGAAAGAGCAGGAAGAAGACGGGCTCGAACCCGGCCGCACCACCTGAGGGAAGCCGCAGCGCAGCGCCGCAGGCTCCGAGCACACCGAGCATTGCAACTCCCTTAGCGTCCATGCCCCCGGAGTTGAACTCGCCGAGCACAGCCACGAGCAAGAGCGGCAGTAGGGCGGCGACGATCCAGGGGGCGTCGCCGGCGTGAGCCTGGTTCAGCGACGCGCGCGCAGGGATGAAGAGGGGCCAGAGGAAGGCGACCGCACCGATCACCGACGCGATCGCGATGGCGACAGAACCGAAGTGGTCGAGGCCCACCGCTCGCCTGCCGCGCGTGTCGGTCACGAGGGGGTCCCGTCCTGCGGAGGCCGGCCGCCGAGCGCTATGGCGACCTCCTCGACCGTCAGCCACTCGGCCGGGGCGAGGATCCGGGCCACTTGAGAGGCAAGGCCGGCCGAATGGCAGACAACCGAACGGGCAGGACCGTCGGTTATCACCTCACCGTCCGCGAGCACTACGACCCTGTCGGCGACTTCCGCCACCAGTTCGACGTCGTGGGTCGCCACGACTACGCAGTGGCCTCGGGCCGCGAGCTGACGGAGCTGGCGCGACAGCCGCGCCTTGGCTTCGTAGTCGAGCCCGCGCGTGGGCTCGTCGAGCAGCAGGAGGGGCGGCTCGGGAGCCAAGACGATCGCCAGCGCGAGTGCGAGACGCTGACCTTCGGAGAGGTCCTTCGGATGTGTCTCGTCGCGGATACTGCCGAGGATGGTCTCGAGCATCGCTCGCGTCGTCCCCTCGTCAAGCCCGCCGTCACGGTCGCCGTCTCGGCATTCGGCAGCCACAGTCTCGGCGCACAGAAGCGCCCCAGGGTCCTGCGGCACGAGGCCGACAAGCCGAATCGCCTCGGACGCGCCGAGCGCGGCCGGGACACGGCCGAGGACTTCCACAGAGCCCCGCTGGGAGCGGCGAAGCCCGACGAGGTGGTGGAGGAGAGTGGACTTCCCCGCTCCGTTTCTTCCCATGATTGCCATCACCTCGCCCTCACTGAAATCGAGGCTCACGTCCGCTAGTGCGGGGATCGGCCCGTAGGCAGTTGTCAGGCCCGTCACCCTGGCGACGCGGTCACCTGGGGACGCGGGAGGTTGCGGTCGCCTGTTGGCTTCGAGGCGCTGTCGGAGCTCTGGGGCGTTCCGGCGGGCGTCCCGGACCGAGAGTGGGACAGGCGACCATCCGGCCACACGGGCGAGGCGAACAACGGGCGGTGCCAGCTCGGCCGTCGCGAAGATCGTTGCCGGCGTGCCGCTGCGGATCGCACCCGGAGCGGCACCGATCTCGATCACGATATCCGCGAACTGCACGATGCGTTCCAGGCGGTGCTCGGCGACGAGGATCGTCGTGCCCTGGTCGTGCACGAGGCGCGCAAGTGACGCGAGGACCTCCTCGGCCGAGACCGGGTCGAGCGACGACGTCGGTTCGTCGAGCACGAGGGCTCGGGGAGCGGCGGTGAACGCGGCGCCGATGGCGACGCGCTGGCGCTGACCGCCCGACAGCGTCGTGATGGCCCGCTGACGTAGTGCGTGCAGATTCAAAGTGTCCAGCACGTCTTCGACCCGCCGACGCATCGTCGCCGGGTCTACCCCGAGGTTCTCCATTGCATAGGCGAGCTCGTCTTCGACCGTGTCGGCGACGAAGGTCGCGTCCGGGTCCTGCCCGACGTAACCGACGGCGTCGGCGAGGTCGCGGGGACGGTACCGCTCGGTGCTGCGGCCGTCGACCGTCACCGTCCCGTTGAGGTGCCCGCCGGAGAAATGGGGGACGAGACCGTTCACGCAACGGAGAAGGGTCGACTTGCCCGAGCCCGTCGCGCCTATGACAAGGGCGAGATGGCCTTCTTCGATCGTGAGGCTCACGTTCTCGAGCGCCGGCGCCGAGGCATCCGGGTAGGTGACCGTGACGCGGTCGAAGCTGATCACGCCAAGGCCTCGCTGAGCTTGGCGCGCACCGGCAATGGAACGGGGGCAATTGCCGAGGGCACGGTGGCGATGAGGATGCCTGCCAGAGCGACGACCGGCCCTGCCGGCAGCGCGAGGGGATAGAGCGGCTGCACAAGCGCGTTCGGGTCGTTGCTGCCCGTGGCCACGACGCCGGCGACGGCCGCCAGGCCCGCCGCCACGACGAGCCACTCGGCGGCGAGCCAACGGTCGGGCCGGTAACGGCTCCTCGAGCCGTGTGAGGCAGCCAGGAGGCCCCCGGTGACGAGAGCGCCTCCGACCAGGATGACGGCGAGCCCGATTCCGGAAGCCGAGCCGGAGTCGAGCACCGCGAAAAGGCCTATCCCGAGACCGACGAGACCTCCGAGCGTCGCCGCCGCGGTGGCCCGTCGGAGCTTTGGCGAGGTGGAGCGCCGCCCGAAGCCGCGTGCATCCATCGAAGCCGCCAGGGCGACGGAGCGCTCGAGGGCGCCGTCGAGGACCGGCACTGCCAGGCCGCGCCAACCCCTGAAGCCGCTCGTTGCGCGGCCCCTCAAGCGTCGGGCGTCCCGGACGCGGGCGATCGAGAGCACCACTTGTGGTGTGAACGAGATCGCCACGGTCACTGCCACGGCCACCTCGTAGAGGCCGGCGGGCACGCACCGCAGTAGCCGGAACGAGCTCGCGAGGGAGTTGGCAGCACCGAAACACGCCAGAATGACGGCGATTTGCATTCCTTGGCAGAAAGCCCCGATCACTGCCTGAGCCGTCACAGGCCCGCCGATTGTCACACCGGCCGCCCATGACGGAAGGGGGACCGAGGGGACGGTGAACCACGTGGCGCCCGGCACGCGGTCACCGAACAGGACTTGCACGACGACGCGAATGACGATGACGAAGAGCCCGAGTCGTATGAGCGCGCCGAACGAGCGTGCCCAGGGACTGTTGCCACGCCGCGTGGTCACGACCCACGCGACCACCGCCAGGACGAGACCGAGCAGCACCGGGTTCGTCGTGCGGCTGGCGGCGACAGCCAGCGCCCCGGCCCAGCACCACCATGCGATCGGGTGCAACGGCTGGAGGCGGGTTCGCAGCATCTAGGTGGCGCGGCCGCTCGCGCGCCGGGAACGAAGCATCGCCCCAGCGCCGATCAGAAGTATGAACGCGACGCTCACGACGAACGGGATCGGGCTGGTTCCCTTGGAGCGGGCGCGGACCGGGCCGGCCGCGTGACGGTCCAAGGGTGCCGAGGAGGTCGGCGTCAGCGCGGCCCTGGCGGTCGTCTCGAGTGCGGCCGCGCTGGACGCTGCCCGTGGTGGCGGGTCGGCTGGGGTGGCGCTCCCGTCAGGCTGGAACCGCCACCCCTCGACGTCACCTTCCGAGACCCTCCACGCCCCGGGTCCTCCGCTCGCGTACTGCCATCGCTTGCCGCCGTGCCAGTACGACCAGTAGGCGTAGTGGGCCCCCGACTGGGTCCCGCACCCGCTTGTCGGGTACCCGTCTATCGCGCACAGGAGGCCGGACTCGGCGTAGCGGGGTGAGGGGTACCCGAGGACCGCAGCCTGCGCCTGGAGAACCTGCGCGCCGCTCTCACCGGGCTTGACGAGAACGCAGGTGACGAGAACCTTGCCGTGCACCCCGCCGAAATCGGCGACGACAGCGGCGACGATCTGATGCTTGCCAATGGGGACGGGCACCGTGCATGTTGGCCAGGTGCGTTTCGTCTGGCGGGCAGCACTCGCCGCCGCATGAACCGCTCCGGGGGTCATGGTCGCGACCACCGTCGCGGCAACAAAAGCGACCGTCACCAGCGCGATGGCGCCGGCTGTCACGGCCGAGCTCATGAAGAGCTGAGCGACACGGGCGACAAGGACTGTCGCCGGTGTCGCGCCGGAGGCTCCCGCTGAGCTCGGTCGATGTGCGGTCATGGCGCCGTGGGGAGCTGTGGCACAGTCAGGTCGCGTCAGCCCGCGCTGCAGCTGAAACTGGACTCGGCGCTGGACAGACTGCGGGGACTGATGGGCAGTGCCTCGCCCGCGACCGCAGGCACAGCCTGCAGCGTGGCGTATTGACTTGGCGCTGCGTCGTAGGCGAACTCTCCGCGCTCGGCCGCCGGCGCGCCACAGCGGTACTGGAAGTTGTCGAGAGCCCGCTGGGGCGTGATTGCGTTGCGAACGAACTGCCTGTCGTTGACCGCTCGTAGCGCGATCAACGCCTGGACCACTTCGGCCGTCGAGTCCGGGTCACCCTGTTGCCCGTCGCCCGATACGCCGTAATAGCCGAAAGAGCCGTCGGCCTCCTGCGAGCTGGTGAAGAAAGGCAACGGGCCGTGGGCGAACTCCCCGCCGGCCGCGACGATCGCCATGACAGCCAGCGCGGTCGAGTTGGTGTCAGGACCGGAATAGGTCTTCGGGTCCGCCTTTGTGCAAGGAGTGGTGAGCGAGTACTCCCAACCGCCGTCGGCGCACTGGTGGCGCGCCAGATAGGCCTCTCCGAGGTGGAGCGCGGTGGGGGAGCCCTTCACCGAGACCAGCGCGAGAAGCGCGAGGGACTGGCTGAACGCGTTGCCAGAGCTCGTCGTACCGAAGACCCCGGCGGACACGCCGTCCAGGCGCTCGGTTGCTCCAAGCCTGGCGACCAGGTCGTTCGCGCTGGCCTCGCCGCCGAAGCGCGTCGGGTCCGCCCCCGCCGCCACTGCTGCGAGAATCACGAGCCCGAGCGCGCCCGGACTGTCGATGCCGTTGGGTGAGACGTAGGAGCTGAAGTGGTGCTCGAGCCAGTGCGTGGCGGCCGCGACCTGATTTGAGCCCTCGCCGGCGGCGACGAGCGCCATGATGGCGTCCGCCGTGTCACCCGCGCTCGGCTTGTGGGAGACGGCGTCCACGATCGCCCCGCTGGAGCTCAGGTCGCGGGCTATCCAACCTGCACCGGCAGCGGCGGCTGCTGACACGGTCGCAGGTTGGGATTGAAATGCAAGGGACGCGTGCGAACCGATTTCAATGGTCGCGGATGATGCAACTGGCACCGCGGCGGCCCCGAGGCCCAGCAGCATTGTGACAAGCCAGGCTCTGGCCACCCGACGGACGAAGGTTGGCATGTATGTCCTCTCCCGGATACTGGATCCCGGAGAAGCGCTGAGACACCGCTGCCGTACCGGTTCCCAGTCCCCGCTTTCCTCGACGGTTAGTAGGACTCACCACCGGCAGGTTTCCCGGCTTGCGAGGACGAGCCTCGCCTACGGTTGCGGGCCAGCGCCGGAGTTTGACCGGACTTCCCCTGCAGGCAGCGGGACGGCCAGGGCCGTCAAGAGGAAGGGTAGCAGAGCCGTCCCACGGGCCTCATAGCGTGCGGACGCCCAGTTTGGCACTGCTCGTGCCAGGGCGCTCCAGCCGCCGAGACAAGCCGCGGCACGCACGGCAGCACCCTGTGGGCCACAATGACGCCAGGCGCGGAAGGTGGCTGGACGAGGGAACAGATGGCCGTGCAGATGAAGCTGGATACCGAGGCAACCGAGGTCACGGTCTTCCGCGACGGCGCTCGCGTCGTCCGGCGGGGCAGGGTGAGCCTCGAGGCCGGGACCCGGACCGTGGTGCTGGCGGGTCTACCTGCCAGCGTCGATCCGGAATCAGTGCGCGTCGTCGTGCGCGGTACAGGCATCGCGCTGCGCGACGTCGAGGTCCACAGCGACTTTCGCGCCGAGCCGTTGCGCGTGGACTCGGCGCAGTTGCAGGCCGATGTCGACCGGTGCCGTGAGGCCGTGCGGGCCCTCGAGGACGAGGACACGGCGCAGCAGGCGCGGCTGGACTTCTTTGGGCACCTCTCGCAAGCGGCTGCGACCTCGTTCGCCCGCGCCGTGAGCTTCAGCAGGGCAGACCACGGCGAGTTCACCCGAATGGCCGACGAGTTGGCTGACGGCACCGGTGCGGTCCTCGCACGTCGCCGCGAGATCGCCGGTCGCAAGCTGACCGCTGAGCGAGAGCTCGAGGCCGCCGAGAAGCGCCTCTCCTCTGCCGAAGCCGGGCCTCCAAGGCTCTCCGAGGTCGTCGAGGTACGCGCGACCCTCGAAGTGGAAAGCGAACAGGTCGACGCGGTTCTCGAGGTGTCCTACCACGTCCACAGCGCGTCCTGGCGCCCTCTTTACGACTTGCGCCTGGAGGGGGAGCGGCTCGCGGTGTCCTACCTCGCGGAAGTGACCCAGCACAGCGGCGAGGACTGGCCAGCTGTGGAGCTGACGCTCTCAACCACGCGGCGAGGACGCCACACCTCCGTGCCAGAGCTGCGTCCATGGTTCATTGGCAGGCCACTTCCCGTCCCGTCGCGGCCCTCGCCGCAGTTCATGCGCAAATCGGCCCTTTCCGTTGCCCCGGCTGGTGCAGGGCTCGCGGCGGCACCAGGCTCGCCTGCCAGTTTCGAGGCCGATCTGACCGAGGAAGCCGCACCGCTGGTCACGCGCGCCGAAGAATCCGGGGCGGCTCTCGTCTACCGTGTCCCGGTCCCGATGTCGGTCCCGTCCGACGGGGCGCCGCGCAAGACGACGGTCGCTCGATTCGAGGTCGATGCCGCGCTCGACCATCTCACGATCCCGAAGCTCGCCCCGGAGGCTTACTTGCGCGCGACGGTGACCAACACCTCGCCTGTGTTGCTGCTGCCGGGGCCTGCGAGCGTCTTCCACGATACGGAGTACGTCGGCCCCACCGAACTCGGCACGGTCGCGTCAGGGGAGGAGTTCGAGTTGCACCTCGGCGTCGACGACCGCATCCGGGTGGAACGCGTACTGCGCCGCAGGAGCACCGCCAAGGCCATCATCGGCGGGACTCGCAGCGTCGAGGTCGCCTACGAGATCACCGTGGAAAACCACCGCGACCGGCCCGTTCGCCTGACCGTGCGAGACCAGATACCGACCTCGCGTGACGGCGACATCAAGGTGAAGCTGCGCGAGACGAGTCCCAAGGCAGACGAGCAGGATGAGCTCGGCCAGCTGACCTGGAAGCTTGTTCTCGCGCCGGGAGAGAAGTCGGCGATCCGCCTCGCCTTCACCGTCGAACACCCCGCGAACGTGGTTCTCGGAGGCTTGTGATCACCCTTTCAGTCCCGCGGTGGCCATCCCCCCTCGTATCCCTTGTTGGACCAGCACGAGCAGGATGGCCGAGGGGATCGCTGCGAACACGGCCGCGGCCATTAGGTCCGGCCACAGCGAGGTGTACTGACCCATGTACGAGTAAATGCTGAGGGTCATCGGTTCGACGGTGTTGGAGGTGCTGAGGGTCAGCGCGAAGAGGAAGTCGCCCCAAGCGAACAGGAACGAGAAAAGAGCGGCCGTCAGGATCGCCGGCCTGCTGAGCGGGATCACGATCCGAAGCAGCGTGCCGAGAAGCGTCGCGCCGTCCACGCGGGCCGCCTCCAAGAGCTCGCGTGGCAGGCCGATCATGAAGGCCCGGACGACCAGGATGGAGAACGGCACGCAATACGTGGAGTCGGCGATGATCAGCCCGAGGTAGCTGTTGAGCAGGTGGAGCCCGGCGAAGATCTTGAAGAAAGAAGTGCCCAGCACGATGCCAGGGACCGTCTGGGCGACGAGGAGTGCCAAGGTGACGAGCCAAGTGACCCGGAAGCGGAAGTTCGCCAGCGCGTAAGCCGCAGGCACTGAGATCAACAATGAGATCACCGTTGCGCCGACCGCGATGATGAAGCTGGTGAGCAAGGAGCCACCCTGGGTGTGCACCACCTGTGAGTAGGCGGCGAAGGTGGGTGTCGGTGGGAAAAGGGCCGTCGGTGTCGCATAGGACTGGTGCAAGGTCTTGAGCGAGGTGACCACGGCCCAGTACAGGGGCAAGAGCATGAATCCGACGATCACGAACGCCACGGCGAGGTTCAGCCCCGACATCAGTGCTTTCCGGCGCCGCCGTCTCATGATCGAAGCTCCCCGCGGTAGGTGCGCACATAGGCGAATGCACAAATGAGGGAGATCACCATCATGATCGTGCCCACCGCGGCACCTTGCCCGAAGTCGAGGTTGTAGAACGACAGCGTGTAGGCCCAGGTGGACAGCAGCTGGGTGGCGTTCATGGGCCCGCCACCTGTCATGATCATCACGATGTCGAAGGCTTTCAGGGTGTAGATGAAGCCGAGGACCAGCACCACGGCGATCACCGGTCGCATTACCGGCAAGGTGATCGAGCGGAACGTCCGCAACCGCCCGGCACCGTCGACACGGGCCGCCTCGTACAGCTCGTTAGGGATGTCTTGCAGCCCGCCGTGCAGGAGCATCGTGTTGAAGGGGATCCCTATCCAGATGTTGGCGAGCACGATGACCAACAGCGCGAGATGCGTGTTGGCGAACCACTCGATCGGTGAGTGGATGAGCCCGAGGCTCGTAAGCACCTGGTTGACCATGCCGATGTTCGGGTCGAACATCATCCGCAAGATGATTCCCGTGACAACCCCGGGAAGCAGCCAAGGGACGAGTATGAGCGAGCGCAGGAAGCCGCTCAAGGGAAAGCGCCGAGTGAAGAACAGGGCGATCAGAAAGCCGATGCTGAACTGCATCACGATCGAGCCCACCATGAAGATCGCCGTGTTCCACACGACGCCCGGAAGGACCGGGTTGGTCACCGCCAGCCGGTAGTTGGTGAGGCCGACGAACCCACCGGTGTTGTGCACGAAGGTGATGACGCTCGATTGTCGAACGCTCAAAAGGATGTCGTAGACGATCGGGTAGGCGAACAGCGCCAGGAGATAGACGACAGCCGGCAACAGGAACAGGACACGACCGGGAAAGAGTCTTCTGGTCCCGCGTGCCCGGTCGGCGCGTCCGCGCCTGGCGGACGAGGTGACAGCGCCTGAGCGTGTCGCCGTCAGCTCCGGCGCCTCGGGCATCGCCAACCTCTTACCTCGACCCAGGGTTCATTGCAGAGGAAGCTGTGCGCCGTCGCGAAGGAAAACAGGGATGCGCTCGAGCGGCGCGGCCGCGTCGAGGAACGTGCCGCCCTTCAAGATCTCGCCGCTGCGGGGATCGGTCCAGGTGGCGCCGGCCGGCAGGTAGACGCGGCGAGAGCGCGCGCCGAGCTCTGTGACAGGCGCGACGAGCACCGAGGGTCCGAAGCAGTACTCGTCGTCGATCACCCAAGCATCCGGGTCATCGGGGAAGTCGAACCAGAGCGGCCGCATGGGAGGGATACCCTCGTTGGCCGCCACGGCCATCTGCTCGAGCACGTAGGGCTTGATGCGTTCGCGAAGGCGCAAGATGCCCGACAAGATGTCGTACACCTCTTCGCCGTAGGACCAGATCTCGTTCGGGCCGCCCGACATCGCCTGGGAAGTCGGGATGCGCGGCTCACGGTCACCGTGGAGCCGGAACAACGGGCACCACACGCCGTACTGGAACCAGCGCACGATGAGCTCGCGGTAGGCGGGGTCCTCGGTGTTCCCGCCGTGGAACCCTCCGATGTCGGTCGTCCACCACGAGATGCCCGACAGGGCGACGTTGAGGCCGGCCCGGACCTGGGCGGCGAGCGACTCGAAGGTGGCAGGGATGTCGCCTGACCACAGTGCCGCCCCCCAGCGTTGGCTGCCCGCCCACGCCGAGCGGATCAAACTGACCACCTCGGTCTCGCCCGCCTCGTGCATACCTTCGTAAACCCCGCGCGCATGATCGACCGGATAGCGGTTGATCACCTCCGCGCCAGGCCCCGCCAAAAGGCGGAGGTTGTCGACGTGGCCGGGCTTGATCTCAGGTTCGCAGGCATCGAGCCAGAAGACCTTGATCCCGGTCTCGTAGTAGTTGGCGCGCAGCTGGTTCCACAAATACCGGCGAGCCTCCGGATTGGTGGCGTCGTAGAAGGCGACCGGCAGCCTCACCGGAGCATGGCGGTCGGGCCAGTCCGCGTGAACAGGTGCCCCCCGCTCGCTGGCGATCAGGTACCCGGCCTTAAGCATCGGCTGGTAGTTGCACGAGAGCAAGCTCACAGACGGCCACACCGAGACCATGAGGCGGACACCCATGGTTTGGAGCTCTTCGACCATCGCTTTGGGGTCGGGCCACTCGCTCGGCTCGAAGCGCCAGTCTCCGAGCTGGGGCCAGTGGAAGAAGTCAACGACTATGACCGAAAGTGGCAGCCCTCGCCGGTGGTACTGCCTCGCGACCTCCAACAGCTCCTCCTGGGTGCGATAGCGGAGCTTGGACTGCCAGAACCCCGCCGCCCACTCCGGGAGCATCGGGGGGCGCCCTGTCACCCCCGCGTAGCGCGAGGCGATCTGTGCCGGGGTCCCGGTGGTGATCCAGTAGTCGATCTGGCGGGCGCTGTTCGCGACCCAGCGGGTGGCCGTGGTCCCGAGCTCGACTCTGCCGACGGCCGGGTTGTTCCACAAGAGCCCGTAGCCGCGGCTCGACACGAGAAAGGGGATGGTTACCTCGGCGTTCCGCTGCACCAGGTCGAGAACGGCGCCTTTCTGGTCAAGGCGACCGTGGGTGTGCTGGCCCAAGCCGAAGAGCTGCTCGCCCTCATAGGCCGCGAAGCACTGCTCGATGTAGTGATAACCGTTGCCGGTGGCTGTGAAGTTGCGGGGACCAGGCCACCAGAAGTGGATCGGCTGCTCACAGACCAGCTTTTCACCGGTGTCGGCCCTAAGGAAGCAGATACTGCCGGCGGCGTCCACCTGAGCGGTCAGCGCGCCGACGGTGATCCGTGCACCCTCCCCGTCGATCTCGACCGTCGCCCCGGCGTGCGGTCGTTCGCTTAGGGCCCCGTGGCCTTCGATCAGATCGTCGAGGCCGGCTCGCACTCGCAAGGCGTCAGGACCCCACGGCTCGATGCGGAGCACATCGTGACCTGAGCGCCAGGTGAGGGCTCCGGCGTCGTCGGTGAAATGCCCAGTGCTGATCTCGTCTTGAGGTTGCGGGAAGAGAGAGGGCACGGAAGTCCTTTCCGGTAAGCGGCGTCTTTACGGTCGTAGCTGACGACCGTGCGCGACGACAATAACTGGGCCACGCCTCCGTTTCCGAAGGCGTGGCCCGAATGACTCAAACGGTCAGGAACTAGCCTTCGCCGTACTGTTCCAACGCGTACTGCACTTGAACCTCAGCGGAGTTGGCGGCTGCCTTCGGCGACTGCTTGCCAAGGATGACCGCTTGGATCGCGGTGCCCAGGTCTGTGTCAATCGCCGGATAGGCGAGGCCTACCTCAGATGTGCGGGACTGCGCGTGCTCGATCTCGTAGGCGAATATCCGGTCCGACGGATCGTTGGCGATGAGCTTGGCCGATACGGACTTCTGGCTGGCTATCTCACCGTTCTGCGAGGCCCAGCTGTAGGTGCTGGCCGGAGAGGTGAGGAAACGCAAGAGCTTGAGCCCCAGCGCCTCTTGGGCAGGCGTCGTCTTCGGGATGACCCAGACCTCTCCCCCGAGCGGCCCGACCGGCGACATTCCCGCCTTCGGCACCGGGATCGAGGTAACTCCCCAGCTCAGTCCCTTGGTCGAGTTGAAGTCCGCAAACTCCCACGGCCCGATCACGATCATCGCGGCCTTCTGGTCCTCGAATTGCTGGGCGATGTCGTTCTGCTGGTAGTCCACCACAGAAGCGGGCATGCTGCCGTCCTTGGCGAGCTCAGAGTAGAGCGTGAGCGCCGCGATGCCGCCGGCGTCGTTGACATGCTCGAGGTCCCCGCCGGCCGTCCAGAAGAAGGGAAGGAACTGCCAGGTCGCGTTGCCACCCGAGTTGTAGCCGGCGACCTCGAGGCCGTATACGCCGGTCGCCTTGTTGGTGAGAGCCTTGGCCGTGGTGACAAGTTGCGCCCATGTCGTCGGAGGTGTCACACCCGCCGCCTTGAGCAGCTTCTTGTTGTAGAACAGGCCGAGGGAGTTGTTGCCGAAGCCGATCCCGAACTGCGTCCCGTGGAAACTCCCCGCCGCTATGGCTCCTTCGGTCAGCCCACTTGTCTTGACACCGAGCTGGTTGAGCGGTACCAGGTCACCGGCAGCAGCCAGTCCACCCACCCAGGGGTTGTCCATCATCAGCAAGTCCGGGAGCTGGCCCGCTGCAGCCTCCACGAGTTCCTGGGATTCCATGGTGGCATCTGCCACGACGTCACGCTTCACGGTGTAGCCCGGGTTCTGCGCCTGGAATTGCTTGATGAAAGCCACCATCTCGCTGTTGTCGCCGGCGGTGTAGTAGTCCTGCTCGGTGATTACGCCACCCGTGGCCGCCTTCGGTGTGCTCGAGACGGACCTAACGGACGGTGTCGACGCGAAAGCTGTCGAGCACAGTCCGGCAACCATCAGCATCGCGGCGAGCACCCCAAGCACCGGAGTGACACCGCCACGGCGACGTTTGGCGGTTGATCCCTCTCTTCGCTGAACTGTCATCATTCTTATCGCTCCTCCCTTCTCAGTACTGCAATTGCACCCTCATGGGACTTGCCGACACACACACTCCTTTTTCCGAGATCTGCGCCTTCGTTACTGCTGTCCGAACTGCTCTTCCTTACCTGGTCATGTCAACCTAACTTTGCCGGCACCAGTGAGGGCTGGGTGGGCGTATTGAATATCTCGCCCAGTACTACGCACGCTGCGCCACGGGCCCATCTGGCATCGTCGAGGGGCTCCGGCGCAAAGATGATCTCCGCGTTCAGCTCGGGAAATACGGTCGACTCGATGGCCTCCTTCATAGGGTCGAAGCGCCAGTGCCCCGCCTGGACACCTTCCCCACTTATGATCACCAAGCGGGGATTGATAACGGTCATGAGCATTGCCAGGCCACGGCCGAGGTAGTGACCCGCTCGCGACAGAACTTGGCGGCTCAGTTCGTCACCGTGTTCTGCCGCAGCCGCCACTTCGGCGATCGTGAGTTCGGACAGGTGTCCCGCAAGACCAAGAGAGGTTTGTGCCCCTTCTTCAACTGCAGCGTGTATGTCGCGCAGGATTGCCCTGTCGGAAGCCCAGGCCTCGACGCAGCCGGTTTTGCCGCAGGAGCACAGTGGTCCCTTATCGCTGAGCTGGACATGCCCGAACTCACCCGCCGCGCCGTCCGCGCCGCGGTAGAGCTGGCCATTGAGCACGACGCCGGAGCCAATCCCGGCTCCGACGGCCACAGCAATGAAGGTGTCGATGCCGGCGCCCCGTCCGAACCATTGTTCGGCAGCAGCCAGCGTGTTGGCGTCGTTCTCAAGGACGACCGGATACCCGAGTCTTCTTGAGATGGGGCGCGCCAAGGGCACGTTTTTCCAGTTGAATGTCGGCGACGAGCGGCACACTCCGTCGGTCGCGTCGACTGGTCCGTTGATACCTATGCCCACGCCGATTATGCGGCTCACGTCAACTCCGGAAGAGGAGAGCGCGGTCTCGACCGCAGCGCAGATCGCGTCGACGATGAACTCCGGTTCTCGGTGCGGGCTAGGCCTTGTTCCTTGGTCGGGGTCGGCTGCGGCTGGCCCCACGAGCTCCGTCACCTGGGCGTAGGTCACTGTGGCGCTCAAGTCCGTTATGACAAGGGATATGGCGTGGCCCATCAGCTTGAGGCCGATGACGTAGTTGGCCTTGTCATTGAGTCGGACCAAGAAGGGGGGTCGACCGCCGCTCGAGACACCTTGCCCGAGATCCTCGACCAACCCTCGGCTCGTGAGGTCGGCGACAATTGAAGAGACAGTCGGTCCGCTCAGTCCGGTAGCCCTCGACAGGTCCGCTCGCGACATCACCGGGCAGGTGCGCAGCACGTTGACGACCAAGTTGCGGTTGATGTCGGCCATCAGTTGCCAGTTGCCCCGACGAGGACGAGGTCGATTCTGACTTCCTTGGGAAGGATTCATAAGAAAGTCACCCTCAAAACAACTAATGGGGGAACTGCGAACGGAAAAAGAGTAACGAGGGGCGTCTGGCGTGTCAAGCGGCAGAAAACGGGCGATCGACGAAGCTTGCGGTGCCCGCCAAAGCCGCTCGGTCCCAAGGATTGCCTGCAGATTGTTCCACCTCGCGGCGGGGAGAGTGTCGTGACGGTGTGGGACTTTGCGGCATCGGAAGATGGTGCCGACAAAGCGCAGTTAGCGGAGACCACAGCAGTGGCGAGGTGGGCAATCGCTAACGTGGCCGACGCGGGACAATCGACGGACCCAGCGAGACGATAGAAGGGCGTGGTCGAGGGCGCTTCGGTCCCACGAAGAAGGACGAGGCTATGGAAGAGGCGAGACAGTTCACGATCGGGGCCGAGGCCAGCTGTAGTGACGGGATCTGCGGCGAGGTGAGCCGCGTAGTCGTTGATCCTGTCGCCCGGGCGGTTACGCATCTCGTAGTCGAGCCCAGGCACCGGAAGGGGCCCGGCCGTCTCGTCCCACTCGACCTCGTCGAGGTCACAGACGGCGAAATCCACATTCGTTGCACTCAGGCCGAGTTCGCAACGCTCGACCCCGCCGAAGAAACTGAGTTTCTCGCCGGGGACAACGGCTACGGCCGGTACGGCACCGGAGAGGTGCTCTTCCGGCCCTACTACGGCCTGGGAAGCTTCCGTGGCCTAGGGATGGGATCACAGCCCATCACCTATGACGCCGTTCCTCTAGGGGAGGTGGCCGTGCGGCGAGGAGAGCACGTCCGTGCGACCGACGGAGATATCGGAAGGGTCCAGGGGCTGGTCATCGACGGCCAGACCCACGAGGTCACTCACGTACTCCTGCAAGAGGGGCACTTCTGGGGTCAGAAGGAAGTGGCCATCCCAATCAGCGCGGTGGCGGACGTCGAAAACGGCATCAGGCTCAAGATTTCGAAGCTGGATGTGCAAGACCTGCCGGCCGTCGATATCGATCACCCGATCCTGTAGGCGCGCACGGAGGAGGCGTTCGTCAAGGGTCACGACACCGTTCGGATCTCTCACGCGGCGGCAAGGACTCATGCCGGTCTTCGCTCTTGAGCGAGGAGTGCTAGTGGCTACCGATGGCCCGAGCTGCGGCACGAACGTCGTCGGAAAGAGCTCGCAATCTGTCGCTCGTTACCGCAACAGGGACAGCCGGTGACATCAGAAGAAGTGCTCTCTCGGGGATATCACAGAGTTGGTCCTCAAAGCGCGATCGAAGCTCCGCAAGTAGTGGCGCTCGCCGCGTTCTCTTGCCGCCAGTCATCACCGGTTCGAGGATCGGCACGCCGTCGCGGGGAGGCGCCTCGTCGCGACACGCAATCGTGTCATGCATGCCCGGGCTTCGGAAAACCTGTTTTGGGCCGGGAAGCGTTGATTTGCCTGCCGACAGCTTCATGACCGGTCGACCTGCATACTCGACGAGCTTGTATGCCGTGTCGATGTAGGGTGCGTCCTCGGAGACACCCAGCCGCGTCCCGATGCCAACAGCATCGATAGGGACGTTCTCGGCAACAAAGCGGGCGAGATCATGCTCGTCGAGCCCGCCGGACACGAAGATCCGAACACTGCCGAGTCCGGCGTCGTCAAGGCGCTGTCTGGTTTGACGGGCTAGATCGACAACGTCACCGCTGTCGAGGCGGACTCCGGCATGATCCTCGAGCCCGAGCGTCCGGATTGCCGCGATGGCGTGAGTGACTCCGGCCATCGTGTCATAGGTGTCAACCAGGAAGATCGCCTGATCAGGGAAGTCGGAGGCGAAAGTGACAAACGCCTCGAACTCGTCCTCAAAGGACTCCACGTAGGAATGTGCCATCGTGCCCGAGGGCCGGAGCGCGAAGCGGCGAGCAGCCGCGACATTGCTTGTGCCGACGAATCCGCACATCGCAGAGAGCCGCGCCACCGCCATGCCAGCCTCGACGCCGTGAGTTCGGCGGATGCTGAAGTCCATGAGGTCGATACGGCCTGCGGCGGCGATTCGACAGCGTGCTGCCTTGGTGGCGAGGGTTGTCTGGAAGGTGCACTGGTTGAGCAGGTAGGTCTCGACAAGCTGTGCCTCGGCTATCGGCGCCGTGATCTCGAGGAGTGGCTCGTTGGCGAAGATAATGCTCCCCTCCGGTACCGCCCACGCGTCTCCCGTGAAACGAAGGGCGCGAAAGCGGCGCAGCGTATCCTCGCCAAAGCCGATGCTCGCGAGATACTCGAGATCGGCCTCGTCGAAGGAGAACTCTTCGAGGAAAGACAGGCAGTCCTCCAGTCCTGCGGCGACGAGAAAACCTCTGTCCTCTGGAAGTCTTCTGCAGAACAGACTGAAGGTTGCAGTCCCGGTCATGTCGTGGCGCAGGTAGCTCGCCGCCATGTTGAGCTCGTAGAAGTCCGTGACAAGCGCTTTGCTCATGCAGTCCCCATCCTGAACGCATTCAGCTCACACCACCAGAATGGTGTTTGTCGAGCGGCCAATCAGTCGGCCCCCTCGAGGTTGTCTACCTGACGAGTAGGTCGTAGCGCCTGCTTGACTTGTCGTGGTAAGCGGGAACGACTCGCACAGCCGTCGAGGCGGCCGTGGCGTTCCACTAGTGACATTCTTTGTTCGACGCGCGAATCTGGTCTGTTGGAACCGATTCTTATGACACGGAGGACGAGGATGAGACTTCCCGGATCGGCTCGACTTCGGGCGGCGCGGTACCAGCGCCGTACGATCGGGCGCTCCTGACATGCAGGCGGCGGGCGTTCTCCCTGCGGCGTTCCTCGGTCATGGCACGCCTATGAATGCGGTGGACCGCAACCGGTACACGGAGGCGTGGCGCGAGTTTGGTGCCGACGTTCCTCGGCCCCGGGCGATCCTCGTGGTGTCCGCGCACTGGTACATCCATGCGTCTGCCGTGACAGCGATGACACGTCCGAAGACGATCCACGACTTCTATGGCTTCCCGGACGAGCTGTTCGCTGTGGAGTACCCAGCACCCGGCGACCCAGATCTTGCGGCGGAGATCGCGGACCTTGTGCACCCTAGGTGGATCGGGATGGATACGGACAGCTGGGGCCTTGACCATGGCACCTGGTCGGTGCTGGTGCACGCCTTCCCGGCGGCGGACATCCCCGTTGTGCAGCTGTCGATAAATGCTACGAAGCCGTTCGAGTACCACTTCGAACTCGGCGCCGCGCTCGCGCCATTGCGGCAGCGCGGTGTGTTGATCATCGGCAGCGGGAACGTCGTGCACAACCTGAGACGCATCGACCGGAACCTGCCCGACGCAGGGTTCGACTGGACCCGCGGGTTCGACGACGATGCCGCCGAGGTCATGACGAGCGCGCCAGCAGAGCTTGTAGCGCTGCAGGGCCACGACGACTTCTCGATGGCGGTGCCCACCCCGGATCACTTCATCCCGCTGCTGTACCTGGCTGGCCTGGCGTCTGCGGCGAACGAGACGGCACACGTCCTCGTCGACGGCTACGCGATGGGTTCGCTCTCGATGACCTCGTACACGCTCGGCTGTCACGAGCTCGTGCCCAACGGGCGAGGCGGGTCACCGCTGCTCCCGCACGTTCCGCCCGACGAGACAAACATCTGACCGCGCCGTCGAGGGCTCTCACGGCTGCGTCTGGGGCTCGAGCAAGGGACAGGAGAACATAACCGCCGGCCTGGCTCCCGGAAGGATCGTGCGCGTGGCCATAGCCGGCTTCTGCATGGTCCATTCACGCATTCAACTCACGTACTCGCCCGCCTTATGGGCTTACGCGCAACTGGTTCCAGGCCGGCGGGATACTCGCGAGATGTGCGACACGAAGGCGCACGTCATGAGTGGCTATGTCGAAGGAGGACCGATGGTGGCATAGCTCAGGCAAGTACCTACACGCCTGTCCCCGCCCCGACATGCGCCGCCGGTAACGGTGG
>JBEKBX010000039.1:0-33549 GCA_050015175.1 Acidimicrobiales bacterium
GAAGCAAGTGCTCGGTGCCGATAAAAGGGTGATGAAGCTCGCGCGCTTCCTCTTGAGCGAGTGTCAGAACCCGACGTGCCTGGTCGGTGAAGCCCTCGAACACCGCCTCAGTGTGCCACGGCGGCGAGAGTGTGGCTGCTCGATTCTCCGCCAAAGAACGGCTCGGTCTGGGACTATCACGCTTGGTCTCCCATCCGGACAGTAGCCACCGAGCCGGTTCCCGAGCACTACCGCAATCCCGGTTCCTCACCTGTTTCCTGGTGCTCGTGACCGGCGGCATGTTTTTCCAGGTATCGGCCGGGAGTTCCTGGACGATTCCGGGGTAACAGGCATTCAATAACAGTCCACTGCCTACGTTCGCGAGCCAGGCTGTCGGGCTCGACATGAGCGACTACTCCTCCGGGTACGTCGCATCGTGATCCCGGGTTTCCTGAATGATTCTGTGCGCATCAGCGAAAGACGAAGCATTCGCCACGTCATGAGCCGACTCTCCGATGAAGGAATGTAGCTTGTGAGATTGCAATCCGAAGCTCACCACAAGTGCCAGCCTTCGGCCCCAACTTCGACCAGTGCCCCACTCGCTTCTCAGGAAGGCAAGCTCATACTCCGAATACACACCAGCCCCGTAGATGAAGGGCAAAAGCCCCAGCGTCAGCCACACGGGCAGAAAAAACTGCCACGCGATTCCGCTGTGGCCAAGCGTGTTTCGTTCACTGATAATTGTTGCTACTTCGTAGGCGACGAGGCCAACAACCGAGATGCCGATAAGAGCATCGACGAGCTTCTTCACTTGCTTGAACTCATCCTTGTGACTAGCAACGGCTGACAAACCGAAGAGAAAGAACAGTCCCACCTGGAGCGCCAATTCCACCGGGAGACTCAACACGAAGAGGTTCATGAACACGCCTAGGAACACTGACAGTTTGATCGCCGTCAGAAAATTCCGCCTGAAGAAGTGCTCCTTCTCGGACGCCTTTGGAGCGTTCAAGAAGAGCACGAATCCGGAACCGGCGAACCAGAACAAGGTACTCGTTGTCATGCTTGTATCCCACCAGGAGAACCGCCGAGCAACCAGGATTTCCCCGGCGACCCATAGCGTCATCAAGAGGAGTGAGAGTGCGAACTTCGGTGCCGGAAACGCTCGGAAGACGGAGCGGAGGCTGCTGCGCAGATCGCGGTTGAGCAGCATCAACACAGCCGCCACCCCCAGCAAGATGAGGGCGGCCAGTTGGCGGTTGTTTGGCATTCGAAGCGTCCTCCTGCACCCAAGCCCTTCCAGTATGGGCCTCATCTTACCGTCGCGAGACGAACACCCGTTCGATAGCTTCCCCACAGTCCCTCGTCTGTGGATGAGGGTCCAGAGTCCTTGGTGAGTCATTCCCGCGGGCCGTCCGAGAGCGGGCGGTGAGACCTGACTTCGCGGGCAGCACCAGATGCCGAAGAGCCCACCAGAAGCGCAGGCAGAGATGCAAAAATCCCGTTCGGTTGTGGTGCACGTGGTACAGGATCGCCGTGGTATCTGCACCACAAAAATACCACAAGCCGTTGACTAACACGGTCAGTTACGGTCAGCTATTGACAGTAGAAAACGGCCAATACGCTGCGCTCATTTGTATTTGACCAGGTAGGACAAACAAGCATCTATTTATTGCCAAGGTGAGGGTCGTGGGTTCGAATCCCGTCGTCCACTCCAAAAAGAAAGTCCAGCTAGATGCGTTGCGAGGGGCTAGAAATGGCCTCTCGAGGCGTCTTCAGGGGTGGTGTGCACCACATCCGCACCACATGCGAACGGGGTGACCCTCACATTCGCTCGCTGGGCGGGTGAATGATCGGCCGGCGAGCTGCGCAACTTCGGGAGAGCGGAAGCTGGCCTGCCGCAGACTCGCTGATCGCCCTGCGGGTGCCGAGAATCCCATCCGTCCCCTCTACCTGAACTTTCGCCGGGGCAGGCTGCAGGAGAAGGACTGGCCGTGGCCCTCTCGTTCCCTACCTCGAGTTCCTACGGATGCTCCAGTTCCTCCGGCTGCGGCGGGACGACCGAGCCGACGTGGCCATCGAGGTGGTCATGCTCCGTCACGAGGTGTCGGTCCTTGGCCGTCAGGTGGAACGCCCGTCGCTATTGACCGGGTCCCCGTGAACCTCTATGGAGCTCGGGCCGATTCAGTGCGTCGGCGGTGCCGGTCATCGAGAACTCGTCCAAACGATTTGAGCACAGTCCTCCACTAGCCACCGTGGTGCCTCGCTCATGAGATGTCTGGGTCCCTATCCGGGTGCACCCCCTGCTTGGCGTCCGACCAGCGCTCGAAGACGCCGACGTCGGCGACAAAGCGGACCGAGTCGTCGGGGGCCCATCGGTGCCCAGCCTCCTGGAGGCAGTCGTCGACGAGCCGGGCAACGGCGTCGCTGTGCTCGATCGGGACATGAACGAGCAACTCGTCGTGGAGGCACAGGACGATCCGCGCGGCTAAACGCTCGCCGCGGGCTCGCACTATCACTGCCCAGGCTTTGAACAGCTCGGCGGCCGCACCTTGGACAAGGGCATTACGGCCGTAGCGGCCTCTGGCTGCGGCCGCTCCACGGGCCTCGCGCGTCCCCACCTCGGCGCCATTTGCCGGTCCCAGGATGATCAACCTGCCCCCATAGGTTCGCAGGTCGCGGCCGGCCTGGCCGGAGCGTGCAGCGTCGGCTAGGTACCTCATCGCCACGGGGTAGGCGGCCTCGAGGCGGCGCAGTGCCTGCAGGCCGTGGCCGGTGGTCTGCCCGTACATCGCTCCGAGCATCGCGACCTTGGCGGTAGCTCGATCCACGCCGAGCTGGGCGGCCACAGGCGCGTACATGTCGTCCTCGGCGGTGGCCCGAGCCAGTTGCTCGTCCCGCGAGATCGCGGCAAGCACGCGCGGCTCGATCTGACCAAGATCGGCGCGTACGAAGACGTAGCCGGGCTCGGCGACGACCGCCCCGCGCATTTCGGCGGGCATGTTGTGAAGGCCACCCGACGCGGTCATCCTTCCCGCCGCGCCGTCGGACCCTGTCCACACCCCACGCAACCGGCCGTCGGCACCAAGATGCTCGTCGAGCCAGCCGTAGCCGAAGGTCGTGGCGACGCGCTCCGCCTTTCGCCAGACAAGGAGGGCTTCGATCAGCGGATGCGTGTCGCGAAGCGTCCGCAGCCGCCAGGCACGGGTGTCGGGCACCTCGACGCCGATACGGCTGAGCAGTGACTTCACCTGCCCAGGGCTGCGCAGGTCGACCTCGACTCCTACCGGCGCGTGGCGCAGCACCTCGGCGTCGCGCCGGGCACGCTGCTCTGCTGCCTCCGCCTCGGTGCGCGGCCGCCGGCCGACGAATCCTGCGATGATTCCCTCGGCGACAGCTCGGTCCATCGGCAGCCCGTCGACCGACATCTCTACGCACAAGAGCTCGGACGCCGACTCCGAGCGCGCTGTGGACGCGACCCTCGGCCCATCACCGAGCCCTTTGAGGCGCGCCTGCTGGAGCACTGCGACTCTCGCCGCCAGCTCCGCCCACCGCCGCAGCCGTTCCGGAGTCGCACACCAACCTCTGTCCAACCACTCCGGCCGGAGGTGCCCGTCGGGACGGATCGGATCGTCCGGATCGCCGTCGCCGCGCCCGGCGTCACCGAACAAGTCCGCCGGCGCGGTCGTCGGGATCGTGCCCAACGCCAAATGCTGGAGCTGCGCCCACACGCAAGCGGGATCGGCACGCCATCGGCCGAAGAGGAGCCGATGCACCCCGGCGATGTCCCAGCACGTCGCGATCCGCACCCCGGCTAGGAGAAGCGTCGCCGCGGTGTCGTTCGACCACAGCACCCACCGCGGGTGGAGCGCGTCCTCCACGAGCCGGACCACCACCGAAGGATCCTCGATGTCGTGAGCGACCGACATCTTGCCCGTCGTCGTGGCCATTCCGAAACCCACCTGCGGCGCAAGGGCCAAGCCGACGAGGTCACCGCGCACGACCCCAGCGCTGCACAACTCCTCGACCATGTCCGCGCCCGGCTCTCCCACGAACCCACCCTGCCACCTCTTGGCCCACCAGGCGCCCCGACCGGGTCGAGCAGTCGCGGCTGTCAGTCGAAGAGCAGCTGGACCTGACCTCTGGACCGGTCGCCGGGTCGACCAACAACCAGATCTCAACGACGGCGCTTGGGGTTGGGGGTCTCGGCGTTGTCGGCGCGATCTGACCGATCGTCGTTTACGTCCGTCGTTGATCCCACGACGAACGTGGCCCGTGACCAGAGCTTCCTTCCCAGGCCGGTTGGGGATCCATGAAGAGCCCTGCCGAGCGTGCTGGGTAAAGGCCTGGTGCAGGGTTCGGGCACCCGCTCATCTTCGGCTCAGAGATCCCTACTGCCGGTTGGAACAACCGCAATTCGCGTTGCGGCGCAACTCCCTCAAATGACTTGAGTCCGACGGTAGGAATGGTCGACAGCAAGGCCGGGAAGTACCCCGCCGGACTCCACTAGTTGATCAGGCGGCTGCGTAGGGCTGCGGTAGGGCAGCCTGGGGCACCTCGGACTCAGCCGGGACAAATTACCGAAACCCGCAGCGTGTTGCGGGGTTGGCGGCGCGCCATCCCTGCGTAACGCACATAACGCAGGTTTGATAACCCACCGAGATATTCCCCCGAGATACCTGTGGATAACCGCGACTAGCGAATACAAACCCGCAGGTCAGCGGAGTGGGCATGCGCACGAGGGCGTGGAAATCCAGAGTATCTAGTGGCGGGGGGAATCTCTGAAGTTTCGACCGAGCAGTTATGAGGAGGCGAAAATCACTCGGACCTCCCGTCGTCACGCCTCGGGCCGGGTCTTGACGCAGCTGGGCTGTAGGACGGGGTTGCCGGCCGCCCCTCTTGCCTCAGTCCTCGACAATTTGCAAGGAACGCTTCAACCTGTTGCCCCGGCTGTAGTCCCAGATTTTGTCATGCTGCATCCGACCGACAACGATGCCCGGTGCGATGCCGATCGTTTGGGCGAACGCCTCGACATCGGCGTCGGTCGTCAGCGTGCGGACACGCCCAGCACGATCGGACGGGATTAGGAAGTCCTCTGCGAACTTGTTCGCCTCGTCTTCCAGTAGATCGTTATCGGTACCGTCGTCAACGAAGGTCTCCTTCTTCGAGTGCAGCAGCAAGTGCGCGGCCTCGTGGAAGAAGGTGAACCAGAAGTAGTCGTCCTTCTTGTAGCGATCGCTCAGCGCGATCACGGCTCGGGATGGACTCGCCCACCACGCCGCACCGCTGATGCGACAGCCCTTGACTTCCGGCACGAACACGACAACGACGCCAACTGCGGCGCACATCTCGACAATGCGGTTGGGGTCACCTCGCGCCGACAGCGAGCGGATCTCGTTGAGCACCTTCCGAAACGGCGGTGCCGAGAAGGGCGCGACCTTGGCCGGCTGCGCTTCGATCTGAGCGAGCCGGAGCCAAGACACGACCGCCCCGGGCTGGCTCCTGAATGCCTGTGAGCGACGGAAGGAGGCGACCGGGCCGCGCCAGATCCGCTCGTACGCTTCGCGGTCCGCTACGCCGAAGAAGGACAACACGGCGTCGAGGAGTCGGCCACGGTCTTTCTCGATGGGGATCTTGTTGCGCTTCTGCAGCTCTTTGATCGGCAACGACTTGAGCCATGCCTCGTCGTCTTCGGTGAGCGTTCTCGGCTTGCCCCGGAGGAGGCCCTCGCGGTAGTCGGCCTCGCGTCGGTTCCAGAAGCTCGCCGGCATCCCAGTGATGCGTTCCAAGACGATCGCCGTCTCCAGGGTGATCGGCGCCAAGCCCTGCATGATCTGGTTCACGTGCTTGGTGGAGAGGCCGGCACGGGCCGCCAGTTCGGCCTGCGACACGTTAAGCTCCGTCAGGCGATCGCGGAGGGTGTCCCCGGGCGGGCTGACGTAATCCGGCCGGAATGGGTGGCTCTCGATCTTCCTCATCGTCGCTCGCTCCCTGGGACGTCCACGCTGGTAATCACCATGTAGTCTGCATCCGCCCTCGACCGTCGGGTGCGGGCCTGCGCGGAATTGATGACACCGCGGATAACGATCCTCTCGGAGAGGGTGATCGTGGTTTCGCCGGTGCCGTTGACCACGACCTCCGCTTCGGGGATCCGGTCGATGCTGGCCGCGGTGGACGCCGCAAGGTCGAAGAGGCGACGGGCAACGGTCTCCCCGATGTCCGGACCCCAACGCTGGACCAGGCGCTCTTCGGAGTTACACAACGCCGCGAGCGCCTTATTACCAAAGGTCACGTCCATCCGTGTCAACCAACTCGTTTACCTCTTGGGTGTATGATTCTGATGTACCGTGTAGGTACATGATACTGGCTCCAGCCGGGGCTGGGTCGATACCACGCCGAAGGAGCATCACATGGAACTGTTCACCCACACCCCCGGGAACGAGCACCCGGAGATCATTGAGGTCGAGGCCACCGCCCTGGTCCGCACCCTGTTAGTAGAGGGCGACCTCGACGGCCACATCTGGATCGAGGAGGTCGACGAGGAGGTCGACCTCGACATCACCCTCGAGGCGGCCGGGATCCGGCACCACCACCATGTGCACCGGGGCCACTGCCACCGGGTCGAGGTCGTGGTTCGGTTCAACGGGAACTTCGAGCACACCTACGGCCCCGCCACGACCATCAAGACGGTCGAGAAGTGGGCATTCGGGCCGGAGGTCGCCAACTTCTCCAAGGAGCAGGCCGCCGAGCACGTGCTCGCCGTGCCCGCGGCGGACCACTTCCTGGAGGAAGGCGTCCACATCGGCTCGCTGGTGAAGCCGGGCTCGTGCACCGTGACCCTCGACCTGCTGCCCCGGTCCCGGTTCGCAGGATGACCTCCGTCGTCATAGCACCGGACGAGCATGCCTTGCACGAGCACGTGCGTCGGGGACGCTTCCTGGCCGGGGTCGCCGCCGGTCGCTGGCGGCTGATCTCGGTGACCTGGCCTTTCGCCCTCGTCGCGGTATCGGCCGCCGAGCGGCCCAACAGCCCGACCCAGTTCGTGCTGCGCTTCGAGCTGACCGGCTACCCGCACACCGCTCCAACTGGTGGGCTGTGGGACCTCGCTACCGACAGCTCCTTGCCCCCCGAGAAGCGGCCCAAGGGCGTGCGGGCGGCGCAGCTCTTCCGGGCCGACGGCTGGGTCGGCGGCTCAACCGCCATGTACGCGCCCTGGGACCGCATCGGCCTCCAGGCTCATCCCGACTGGGCCCAGACCTACCGACTGCAGGCGTGGAACCCAACCCGCGATCTCGGCTTCATCCTGGCCAACGTCCATGAGGTGCTCAACGCCGATGACTATCTGGGGATTTAGAGGCCGGTCGGCGCTGCTACGCATGCGCCGCGTCGACTGGGACACGATGGTCGCCGAGCTGGGACGCCGAGGACACAGCAATCGCGAGTCCGGCGCGTTCCTGCTGGGCGATCGGGGTGGTGACCAGCGGACCGTAACCCGGGTCGTCTACCTAGACGACCTCGACTCGAACTGCCTCACCGGTGGCATCGAGTTCGACGGCCTGGCCTACAGCAAGCTCTGGGACATCTGCGACGCCGAGAAGCGACGCGTGATCGGCGACGTGCACACCCACCCCGGTCGCGGGATCCACCAGAGCAGCATCGACTCCGCCAACCCGATGATCGCCCAGGACGGCCACGTCGCCCTCATCGTCCCGGACTTCGCCATGCACCCGATCGAGTCCAAGGAGGTCGGGGTCCACCGCTACGACGGCCGCCGCTGGCAGACCTGGACCGGTCGGGACGCGGCGCGGCACCTCTTCGTCCGGCGGTTCGTGTGAGCTGGGAAGCAGCCGACGACATCGACCGGACCGGGAAGATCCTCATTGACTCCGGGAGGGCCGGAGACTGCGAGGAGGCTCGCCAGTTCATGGAGAGCCTTGTACTCCAAGTTGCTGTCGGACCCGAGATCGAGCACGACCCGGCCGCCCAGGCGGCCCTCGCTACGATCGTCAACGCCGGCCGACGGGCCTACCTCGGCGGCGTGCACGTCCACCTCGACATCGACCCAGTCCTCACTGCCGGCTGGACGGCAGGCGCGACCGCGTCTCAGATCGTCACCCGATACGGCGGCACGGTCGTGGAGCGGGTCGCGGACGAGCACCCCACACTGGCGATCGGCCGGCCCCAGATCACCGTAGGAAAGCCGATCGTCCATCTCACCTGGAACGGCTGGTGTGGCGGGGTCGTACAGTCCCCGGACGAGATGCTCTGCGGGAGCGGCGTCATCCCTGCCGGGATCCTGGCCGCCGCTTTGGGCATCTCGGAGACCTTCCAGCAACAGCTCGGTGCCACCGTGCCGGGTCGTCGCGATGTCGGAATCTCCCTTTGGGCCCCTGACCTCGACTGGCGGGCCGAGGAGGCCGTTGGGCCGCCGCTGCTATACCTCCCGGCAGCCCTGTGGCTGCTCGGCCTCGGTCACCTCGGCCAGGCATACGCCTGGACTCTCGGTATGTTGCCCTACGCCGCCCCGAGCGAGGTGCATCTCGGTCTTGTGGACTTCGACTCCATCGTCAAGGGCAACACCGCGACGCAACTCCTGACGAGCGACAACGACGTCGACCGACGAAAGACCCGGATCGTGGCCGCGGCCCTCGATGACCTCGGCTTCACGACGCGGATCGTCGAGCGGGCATTCGACCAGGAGTTCCACCCGGTACCCCATGGCAACCCGGCCCGCAACGAACCGACCATCGCATTGGCCGGGTTCGACGACATCGTCCCCCGACGCACACTGGGCAAGGCCGGCTTTGCCCGCGTAGTCGACGCCGGGCTCGGAACCGGTCCTGTGGAGTACCTCGACGTGGTACTCCACACTTTCCCGGCGGCCAAAGACCCCGCCGACGCATTCCCTGACGATCCCCGGACGCCTCGCCCGCTCGGAGACGCCTATGAGGCTGAAATCGCCCGACAGGTGAAGGCTGGAACGGAACCAACCGCGGCCCGCTGCGGCATGCTCGACATCGCCGGGGTCACCGTCGGCGCAGCCTTCGTCGGCACCTTCGCCAGCACCTTGGTCGTTGCAGACATCCTCCGAGTCCTACACGGCGGCGTGAACTACTCGGTGATCGCGGTCGACCTCCGAAATCCCGGCGGAATCCGCGCCATACCCAACCGCGCGCCGGGAGACTTTGTCGCGCCGGCGCACACTCGGGCGCGTTAGGACGTGCTCGCAAGTCTTGGCAGCGGACCTAGGGGGCCATCTGGCTTAGCTGCCTTCGGTCGAGCCGTGATCAGGGTAGCCGCCACAGCTGCGGTAGGGCAGAGCCTCAAAGGGCCAGCGTGCCCGCGGGTGGCGCGGGATCACCTGCGTAACGTTTGCGTAGGGCAAGTTTGATCACGGAATCTGTCCGATCGGGCGATTACAACCACCTCGATCGGTGTGAGGTTGCGTGTGGGCCGTAGCGGCTCGTCGCTGGTTCCTAGCTGGGACACTGCCATGGAAGTTAGCTCCTGGTATGAGGCGGGCCGAAGGTCGGGCAAGCAACAGCTACCACTCGCAGCGCGTAACACCTCCGGACCCTCGAATCCCGGTCCGGCAATGCTTCATGGAAGGATCCCCGCAACGCGTGAAGGAGCAGCCCGAGGCCGGCGTGAGTTACAAGTCAGGGAGTCGGGTCGTTTGCGCGCGGCGCGACTTGGCCGTGACGCGACGCGAGTCCGTTCCAGTTCGGGTAGACCGAGACTATGGCCGACCCTCCGGACCCGTCCCGGGAGTTACCCGATCCTCTGGAGACCCGCCACAGCGGTCTCAGGCCCGGCGACCCCTTTGCTACACCATTGGAGGAGCGCCGGCTGGACCGGCGTTTTCGGGGTCGCCTCGTCGCCCCGGTGACGGTCTGGACGGCTGGCTCAGGAGACCGTCGCGCCGCGCTGACCGTCTCGTCGCTGCTCGTCGCCGAGGGTGACCCTGCCGAGGTGCTTGGGCTCCTCGATCCGCTGTCGGAGCTCTTCGACGTGCTCGTCGAGCGAGGAAGCTTCGTCGTCCACGTGCTCGAGTCGGCCGATCAACGACTTGCCGGGATGTTCGCCGGCGCCTACCCGGTCGACCCTTTCGAGGAGGTCGAAACGGTGGACGGTGAGTTCGGGCCGATCATCAGCGGCACTCGCCACACGCTTGGTTGCCGCCTTGTCGGATCTGAGGAGCTGGGCTTCCAGATGCTCGTGCGAGGGCGTATCGAGGCGCTCGAAATCGTGGTAGAGACCGGGAAACCTCTTGTGCGTTACCGAGGCCGCTACCGCAAGCTCTCACCAGAGGCTTAAAGTTTCCGCGGATCACCCGGCCGCGTCTCGCCCCGCACGCTCGATGATGATCCGCAACAGGACGCGTCGTTCACGCTCCATAGCTGCGCGGCACTCGTCCCAGTCGGGAAGCTCGCCCGCGACCTGGCGGCAGCACACGATGAGGCTGTCCGTGGCCTCGGGGAGTGACACCACCTCGACGGCGCCCTCCACCTGCACCCACTCGCCGTGGAAGGCGTCGGTGAACACGAGAAGCGAGGCCCGGGGGCGGTGCCGCAGGTTCTTGGTTTTCTTCGCTGTCTCGCGGGTGGAGACGACGACCGTGTTGCCTTCGACGGCGGCTGCTACAAGGGAGAGCTGAGGACTGCCGTCACCGCGAGTGGTGGCCAACACAGCCCGATGATGTCGTGTGATGAATTCCGATGCGTCGCGAGGTTCCATGGCGCCGCAGGCCCTAGACATCCGTTCGAGGGAAGCTCAGTTAATCAAAGTCAACCTGCCAGGCGGGAAGACCGGAGAGGGGCAGACGCGGACGAACGAAGGGATGCCTAGCCGCCGCACTATCGACGTTAGCCCAGCGTACTGAGAATCAACTCTTGCGGGAGGTCCGCTTTCCAGCTTTGCGCTGGGAACCCGATTGCGTACGTGCGACGGCTTCACGCAGCCCGCGGATTCCGGCAGCCGACTGTGATCCCGTCGCACTCGCAGCCTTGACATGCACAATCTTTGTTCCATCTCTGAAGCTCCCGACCGCCACAGTCGAGCGGTGTTTGGAAGTAGTGAGGGTCACTCCGGCCTCCCTTCGTCCTGCTAGTTCAACATACCCGAGGGCTGTGTCAGTGGATTCACCAGAACCGCCTGCCCAGCGTCAATTATGGCTCTGCGGAGGCTCGAGTAAGCATCGGGATCCAAGCCGCGTGCACTATCCGGAACCGGGAGCAGGCTACTTCCGAGTGGGGCGCGGGATGACAGAGCCACTGCGCCAACCGGCATCCGACGTGGAAAAGGCATGAAAACTGGCTCGGCCCAGACTAGGTGCCACCTGCTCGCGTAGACGGCCTTTTGCTCAAGGCGGGACGCTCCAGCGCAAATAGCCTTGACAACTGTCCAGGCCGATGTCTCTGCCAGGCGTAGGTACTCGATGGTCTCCGGTGTGGTCATTGCACGGTCCGATACAACCCAGTTGACCGCTCGCTCCTGATGCTCACAGTCTTCCGCGGGCGGCACCAATACGCACACACCCAGTGACAGGACTTCGCCTTGGAGGGCAAAGTCGGCACGGATACCCGCGACAACCTTGGCGAGCTCGTCGCTGAGCACAATCTGGTTCCTACGAAAGGCCGAAGGATCTTGTGACAGGACGGATCGGGCCTGCCCCTGATACCAGGCGGTGAATCTGTCCGATAGAGATTCGGTCGGTCCGCGTCGAAGTTGCGCCAACTCGAAGGCAAATTGCGCTACATCAGCAAAGTTGTCGGCAAACAGGGGAACGACCCCTAGCCTCCGCCAGCGTTTGGTCTCGATCTGCTCAAGGGCCGCGCGCCGTTGCAGGTCAGTCCGGTCTAGCGCCGGGTCGCGAACGAACAGCACCCTGTGAAGCGGCCTCCGCACGGACTGCTGGGCGTGTAGCGAGCGAAGGATGTTCAAGTCGGTCATGCTGGCGCCAAGGAAGAGACACGGCCTAGAGAGTGCGTCTCGCAGGAATTCCGTTCTCCATCCTGAGGATGGAGCCAGG
Organism: Acidimicrobiales bacterium; assembly: GCA_050015175.1. Lineage (GTDB taxonomy): Bacteria > Actinomycetota > Acidimicrobiia > Acidimicrobiales > Bog-793 > Fen-455. The sequence continues at coordinate 12,008 of JBEKBX010000039.1, forward strand.
AAGTGGCGCTCAGTCAGGACTATCTCGTTCTTGCCGTCATCCGGCTCTTCATAACCGAGCACTCCGTGGAGGTGGACGATCCCTGGCTTGTTCGTGGCGCAGCAGTAACTGTGGGCCTCTAAACCGCGATCCCTCAGGGCGGTCAGAAGGAGCTGGTCATAGTTGGTTGTTACTACCCGAGCTGCGCCTCCGAACGCAGCCTGGATTTCCGCGACTCCCTGAGTCAGAGGTCCTGGCTGGAACGCGGCCGGCGACGTTCCCTGGTAGAGCTGCTTGCGGATGGCGTCTGCGAGGGTGTTCTGCGGCAGCAGCACCTCAACTCGCTCAGCTGCACCGAGAAGATCGTTCTCCAAGACACGCTCGGCCAACCATTCCGCTTGGGTTATCCATCCCCTTCTCGTGACAGCCCTCGATACAAGGTTCTTCACGAGTTCGGCCCACGTGGGCAGCGCCGCCTCTTTTGACGCCCCTGCACCCACGAAGACCGTCAGCTGGTCCTGGCGGGCGAGAAATTGAAGCGCTTCCACCGTGTCGGAGCGCCCGAAAAACTGAAGCACAACAGCAATCGTAGGAGACTGACGAGAGCACGCTTGGGATGAGAGTTGGAGCCCAAACCGTTCTGGGCAGCCACCGTGGGTGCCAAGCCGATCGAGGCAGAAGGCGCAGTGCTGGTTTGGGGCGCCACGGCGTCAACAACAAGACATTCCAAGCCGTGACCGCGGTCACGTCTTGGTGCAGCGGCGGCGATCGACCGGAGTGGGTCGGTGAACTCAAGGTCGACGACATCCCATTGGAGACCTATGCCCCGCGCTCTGCGATCTACAGGGGTATCCTGTGCCTCTCTGCTCTCGCGGGAGAGCGCGACTTCTGCACCGGCCAGCCCATGGCGCTCAATGACTGCCAGGACGACCACATCTTCCCCAAGGCCGTCTACGAAAATGAGCATCCGGTGGACGGGATCCTAAATCGGGCCTTCATCCGCAGGGAGTACAACAGTGAAAAGCGGGCCAAGCGACCAAGTCTGTTTTTCGAACTCTGTCTGGAGGGCCACGGCCGCGACGAGACGCACCTTCTGGCGACCCTCGGATCACATCTGATTTCGCCCTATGGGTACCAAGCACTCTTGACTGACGACTTCGAAGCCTTCGTCGAGCAGAGGCGGGCCTCCGTGAAGCAAGCATCGGGTAGCGCATCAGCCCGGGTTGGGGTGCGTGTCGCTTTAACCGACACCCCGGACCAGACGTTCGCTTCGGTCCGCCAATGGCCGAAAGCCCCCTGGGTGTGCCGTCTGCCGGACCGTGCCCCTCGCGATGGCCGGTTCCTGCTCGGGTGATCTCAACCGCATCGGGACACACTCAGGCCGATTCAGCGCGTCGGCGGTGCCAGTAGCGCTCGAGACTGGAGGTGACCAGCACTTCTTGCGAGTGACGGCCGGTGGAACCTGTCGTGAGTGCGGTCCCTCCGGCTGTCACACCCTCGACCTACCCTGTTGGGCGAGCATAAGCATCAGGTTGCCAGTAGCCGCCAACGGGGAGCCGTCGCATTCGAATGTCAGAGTCATCCATCATCGGCGAAGGGCACCAATCCCTGCCGGCGGACTCTTCGCAAAGCGGCGTTTTGGCGTCGCACAGTTTGACCACCGCGCTCGTTCCGCGTGACGCGACACCCGAGAGCCTCGCGGAGACCGTCCAGGATGAGGCGGACGAGGCGCTCACTACTCCTGGTCCTGAGCTGATGTTGACTGTCCCCGAAGAACTGACACCGTTGCCAGCTGTGGATGAGGCGATGGCCATGATCGGCCTACTCGGCAGTGTGATCCGAGGTAAACGCGCGCGCTACCGAGTCGCGGTACTAAGGAGCCTTCAGGGTGACCGGTCGTGGCGGTGGCACATCGGTCGACTACAAGAGATTGTGCACTGGTTGGAGCCGCACTCGGTCACCGAAATCGTCGCTGAGCTGAAAGAGGCCGGCATTCTGGGCTACGACCCGGTCACCCGCTACTACCGGCTCGGGGCGGAGGGTCGGTTGATCGCTGCCATCATCGGCGCAGTGACCGTCCCGCAGGTCGAGCGTCGGAGGCTGATCAAGGCAATCAACAAGACAATGAGCCTGTCCCTCGCGCTCGGCGCTTCCGAGGACATCGTCCTCACCCAATTCCAATCGGCAGTTGCTCAGCTTCAGGAAGACTGGGACGAACTGCGGAATCTGATCGAGGACATGTCCCGGGACGCGCTTGTCGCAGCCGCGCATCTGGTGCAGGACCATGTCGAGGATATGAAGGAGCTGCTTAGCGAGCACGAGAGCTTCCTCGCTGGGCGAACGCAAGAAAAGCTCTACCTGGACGTCGAACAAGAGGCCTTCGACCTGATCTTCCGATTGGGAGCGCTCGCGGCTACGGTCATCCAGACCTTGAGCGTTCGTGCGGACGACCTAATGCGGGCTGGCTTCCACGTCGACCGTGGGGACATCCGTCAATTCATTGGCGAGGTGGGGCCGCAGGAATTGGCCATGATGATCGCGGATCTGGTCAGGCCGCCACCGTACGCCGTCCGGCTTTCGGCGCAATTGGCTTTCGACGCGCTTGAGGAAGCGAGCGGACGCAGACGTACGGCGCCACCTCCGCTGCCGGAGCCCGTCGTCCTTGAACGGCAGCAGGTGCCGGCACACATCGACGCAGCGCACGAGATCGCAGTAGAGGCGAAGGAGCTACGTAGTGTTACCCCGCTTGCCGACTTTGTCGTCCACCACTCGTGGCCGAGATCGGTGGAGCGTCACAGCGTGCTCATTGACGCCTACTCTCGCTACGGCGACAACATGCCGGTGCTCGCTCACATGTATGGCTTTGACGAGCCGAAGCGGGACGAGGTGCTGCGGATCTCCCGCGCTGAGCTGCAGCCGCGAAAGGAGGTTTCGCCATGAAGAGCCCAGAGCGGGCCGCAGCACTGCTTGTCTGCGGAAACCTCCAACGGTCGGCTTGGCGCGAATTTGAGCAGGAGGAGTTCTCGGACAAGGTGCGCACTCTGCTCGCGGCCGTTGATCTCGAGTTGGTCGCCGCAGATGGTCGCTGGGTCGCCCGTCCGCGCAACACCGGCGAGGAGGACGGCTTCGAGCCGGCCTTCCATCTGCACGCGGTCGAGATGGCAATGGTCGCCTCGCTTTACCTGCATCTGCGTTACTTGCCCGCCCAAGCGAGCGCGCCGAAGGGCACTGAGGAGCCCTCGGTCGACCTCGACGATCTGCTTCGCCCGTTCGCGGGCACTTATACGAAGCGTTACCTGGAACAGATCGTGCTGGGTCACTTGAAGAAGGCCGGCTTCTGCGATCAGCGCGACCACCGCTACTTCGCAGGCCCGTACCTGGCCGCGCTTGACGCTGTCACCGCCAATGAGCGTGCGAAGGCGGCGCTCGACGGTTTCCTCCTGCGGCGCTTTCTGCGCGAGCGCGCCGTCGAACTCGAACGGGAGCACCATGCCGCAGATTGAGCAGGTGCAGCCTGTCTATTGGGGTGCGCTCAGGCCCGACCCGATTGATCTCGCGACCGACGGGATCAACGTCGCGACGGGACCGAACGGATCTGGAAAAACGACGCTGCTTGACGCGATCAAGCTGATTCTCGGCGTCGACGAGCTCGGCGGGAGGCGTCCAGAGGAGTACATCTTCGACGGAGGCGGTGACCCGAACAAGCGCGCGGAACGGGCGCTTATCAAGGTTGTGTTCGCGAATCCGGTCCGTCAGGGCAAACGGGAGCGGGTTTTCTCCGACGCTGGCCGCGGATGTGAGGTCAGCAAATACGTGACGGCGATCTGCGAGGTCGTGCGCGGCAACCGTGTGCGCTACGCGGTCCATGCCGGCTATATCCAGTGGGGCGGTGATGGCCGCTCGATAGAGGAGGACATACGCAAGCTTCGCGAGAGGCTCCCTGACAAGCTCTGGATGGGGAAGCGGAAGTGGTCCGAACTCCTCGCCAGAGCTGGCGTCTCGCGTGAGCTGCTCGGCGTGCTGGCTCTCAAGCAAGGCGAGACCGACAAGGTGCTCGCCGGCGACTACCGGGAGCTACTGCGGCGCATGCTGGAGCTGACAGGGAAACAGGAGACGCTCGAGCGCTTCGGGGAGGCGAAGACGCGGTTGGCGGCGGCCAAGGCCGATCACGACCAGACGATTCAGAGGCTCGAGGCCGAGAGGCGGCATCTGCGCGCGCTCGAATTGCAGTCACGCCAGCACGAAACCTACGTGCAGGCGAAGGCCCGGTACCACGTCATTGAGACAGTCGAGCTGCCGTTGGCCCGTCGCGCTCAGCTGGTTGGCGAGCGCGACCGAGCTGTTCGCGATCGCGGCACGCTGACCGAGAGCTTGGCGACCGTTCGTGCCGAGCTGGAGGCACTGGGGGAGCTGATTGGCCGGCTAGAGCAAGACTCCGTGGCCGCGGGTACCCGGCATGACGAACTGAAGGTGGCAAGCGAGCGTACCCAGACCAGACTGAGGGAAGACTCAGAAGCGCTTGGCATCGCTCGCTCTGAACTCAACGGGGCACAAAGAGCGATCAATATCGCCGGCGAGCCGCTGACGACCGAAGCGCTGGGCGAAGCCGAGCGGACCGCATCTCGTCTCGAGCGCACCGTGTCGGACTTGCAGCTGGAACGCGGCCGTGTTCAGCAGGAAATGAGCGACTTGGAAGCAGGAAGGCCTCCGCGTCCACCTGAGATCGATACCTTTCGGCAGCTGCTTAGGGAGCACTCGATCGGGACCGAGCTGGTCGCCGAGCGCCTTGAGGCTGCACAGCCGGCGACGGCCGAGGCGGTCCTCGGTGACCACATCTGGGCGCTGGTCGTGCCGGCGGAGCAACTCGATGCTGCTGTCGCGCTTGCCACGGACCACGGCTATCGACTGCCGCTCGCCGCCGCCGGCATTGACAAGGCGACGGGCGTTCTGCGCGACGTGTCGGGACTGCCGCAGGCGACAGGATTGTTAGCCGAGCTTGACATGCCGCTTGGCGCGGTACCCGGCGTCTCTCCAGAGGGGGTCGTGCGCGGACGAACTTGGGCGTGGCTTCGCACCCGGACCCAACCAGTTCTTGGCGCCGTCGCGCGCGAGGACGCCGTCGCGCAACGACAGGAGCGGTTGAGGGCGATCGATGAGGAACTGCCGCCACTACTCGAGCAGGTCAGCTCGAGCCGTGAACAAGCAACGCGCAAACGTGAGGGCCTGGCGGCAGCCGCTCGGCTCTCCCAGCTGGAGAACGCCCGCGCAGAGGCCGAGTCCACGGCTGACGAAGCGACCGTAACCGCTGCAGCATTGACCGCGCAGCTTGCACAGTCCGCAAGCGACGTCAGTCGCATCAGTACCACCCTCGATGCGCGCCGAACGAGACGTGAGGAATGCGAGGCGAGCGAGGGGAACCTCGAGAGGAACCTGCGAGGCCAGGAGACACGTGTCGGCGAGATTGACCGCCGGCTTGCCGCGATAGCGGTGCCCGCCACGCAAGAGGAGTGTGCGATCGAGTCGGTCGATGTGCTTGAACATGACCTCGCCCGGTTGGAGGGAGAGCTGGCGGACGAGGGACGCTTCCCCGAGGAGGTGCGAAGTCAGCTCGTGCTGGTTCACCGCGAGAATCAGCAACGGACTGTCACTGAGGTCGAGACGCTCGTCGAGGGTCGGCGTAAGGACCTCGAGGCGGTCGAAAACGAGGTGGATCGAGCGAAGGAGCGCTACGAACGCCACATCCGCGAGGTCGTCAATCTGCTCGGGCGCCGCTTCCGGGAGATCTGTGCACAAGCGCAAATGGCTGGCGAAATCGAGATCGTGCCTTCAGAGATCGAGGGCGAGTTCGGAATCGATGTCAAGGTCGCGCACGTCGTAGGGGAACCGAAGCGTTCGTATCGAAATAAGGCCCATTCCACGGGGCAGAAGGCGAAGATCTCGATTCTGCTTCTCCTCGCTGCGATGGGTCTCGAGGGTGCGGCCGACCTGCTCATCATGGATGAGCACTCTGCCCACCTCGACTCGCGCAACATCGATGACGTCGCGACGGCAATGCAGGCGCTTTCAACTCGCGTGCAGTTCATCCTCGCGACGCCGAACAACGAGGAAGCGAAGAGATTGCACTGGGCCGACCATCAGCTTGGCTTCTACCCGCGCATCGCTGGCGAGCCGTTTGCACCGCCCGTCGTGCTGATGACCCGGCTGCCAGAGGACGAGCGACGCTACGTCGAGATCGGCCAGCTGAGCCTTGCGGATTGAGCATGCCGTCGAGCAGGACGGTCTTCGTCTTCGCATTGTCGAAGAGAGCCGCGTCCGCTACCCGTTGAAACCGATACGCCGGACGAGGATGTCTAGTGGCGCGCCCGACCCTGACTCGATCATGGTCCGCTTCGACGACGAGAGTGCCGCTATGGCCGAGCGTGTCCTGCGAGCCGGCGCGCGCGGCAGTTGGCGGCGATGGTCGACTTTGCGAAGCAACGCCGGCCCGGACTTCTCACCGTTGGAAGTCGAGTTGAATCTTCTCGACGACCTGTGTCGTAACGCCGGGCTCATCGTCGAAGACGCCTGGCGAAACGGCCGCTGGCAGCCAGAACGATTCACGGTTGACCGCAGCATCTGGCCCTGGCTCAACATCCTTGATCCGACTGTCGTCCGGTCAGAACTTGAACAGGCTCTTAGCGAGCCAGATTTACTAACCGCTCTCGCTGAGGGACCTCCCCCACATGTTGACTGGCGCTCATTCGCGTTCGTATTGCAGGCAGCCGAGCGTGTGCTCGAACTCGGGGAGCACGGAATCCAGCCGGGCGAGCGCGAGCTGGCGGGTCTTGTCGATCATACGAAGGCATGGACACCCCGCCGCCGGCAGCTGCTCGAGGATCTACTCGGAAAACCGTTCACGGAACTGGTCGCTCCACGCGACCGTCAGCTCGGGATCAAAGGTCCGATCATGCATGGCGAGGGCAACGTCTGGGCCTCCTCCGTGGCAACGATCGACATGGAGATCGGCGACAGCGCCCGTGGCGTCATCCTCGTCGAGAACGCGGAAACGTTCCGACATCTTGCACCTTTGGCCGAGCACGATTGGATCGTCCTGCACGTTCCCGGCGGACCGCCACCAGCCGAAGCCGATCTCGTCCGACGGCTTGGCGTACTGGCACCCCACCTCACGTTCTACGCCTGCTTCGATCCCGACCCGGCTGGTATCCGGATTGCCCGTTTGTTGGAAGGACGGGCTGGCGTCACTCTTGATCCTGCTGGAATGCAGTCGCGCTTCCTCGCGGAGGCGGACCATCAGCGCGAGTTGACCGACTGGGACCGCGACCAGCTCCGAATGCTCGCGGGACGATCAGGCGCATTCGAGCCACTGCGTCGGTATATCGAGCAGGCCGGTCACAAAGGTGAGCAGGAGACCTATCAGAGGCGGCTACGAGCGTTGTTCGAGTCAATGTCCTGACAGTCTTCGTTCGCGGCACCGAGACCGTTGCCGTCGGCGAGGTGGTCGACCTCGTCGTGTTCAACGCAATTACGCTTGTCGAGTTCTTCCACAACCAGCCCGACCACCCGAAGGCCATCGTCGTTGAAAATCTGTGGCTCGAAGTCCGACTTCGGAGCGAGATCACAGTACGCGGCGGGCTGCATCCCACTGGACTTACGCACGCTAGGCAGACCTTCGGCGTAGCCTTGCGAGCGCGATCGAGGACGGAGGTTCGCTTTGGGCGTTCGATTCCTGCACACTTCGGATTGGCAGCTTGGGATGACCCGCGCGTTCCTCCCGGCTGAATCACAAGCCCGGTACACCGACGACCAATTCGAAGCAATACGCGCCTTGGCTCGAATCGCTGCGGACAAGGACTGTGCTTTCGCGGTAGTTGCCGGCGACGTGTTCGACTCGATTCAGCCGGATCGGCGAATCGTGAGTCGTGCCGTCGATGCGCTAGCAGGCTTCACCGTTCCCGTCTATCTTCTGCCGGGAAATCACGACGCCGACAGCCCCGCGGCGCTGTGGTCGACCACCAATGTCATCGAACGGCTACCGACGAACATCAGGGTGCTGCGGGACACTGCAGCTCTCATGGTCCCCGGAGTGGAAGCAGAGGTTATCGGTGCACCCTGGCCGAGCCGCAGGCCCGACAGCGACTTGCTCGCCGCCGCGCTCGAGTCTCTCGAGACACCAGAAGCGGGAGTCGTGCGAATCGCGATCGGACATGGCGCAGTGGACTCGTTCGCACCCGACCCGCTGAATCCTGAGCTCATTTCGGTCTCGAGTCTCGAACGCGCGATTGCAGACGGACTGATTTCTTACGTAGCGCTCGGTGATCGTCACTCGACGACGAAAGTGGGTACCTCCGGAGCGGTGTGGTATTCGGGTGCACCGCTCGCCACGGACTATCGCGAGGTGGATCCCAACAACGCACTCGTAGTCGAAGTCGACGCGACCACGGGGATGTCAACCGCGGAGCCGGTTCATGTCGGGAGCTGGCGGTTCGTAGTGCAGACCTTTGACATCAGCGGACCCGAGAGTGTTGCAGCCGTAGGGTCCTTCCTCTCGGAGTTACCCGACAAGGAGCGGACGGTAGTGAAGCTTGGGTTCGTCGGTACGGTGAATCTTTCGACGAACGCCGCACTGGAGGATGTGCTTGATCAGTCAAGAGATCTGTTGGCTGCTCTGGAGCAGTCCGAGAGGCATCCTGAGCTTGTAGTACTCGCTGACGGAGCAGATCTGGGCGACCTCGACCTCTCGGGATTCGCACAGGGGGCGCTCAACGAACTCGTCGATGCTGCCAGAGGCAACGACAACGCAGCAGAGGTCTCCCGTGACGCGCTCATGTTGCTACACCGACTGGCTGCGAGAGGGTCATGAGGATCCACCGGATATCGATCCGAAACTTCCGCGGCGTCGTCGCCTGCGAGGTCGAACTGTCGAAAACCGGAGTGACGATCATCGAAGGGCCCAACGAGGTGGGCAAGTCGAGTCTGGCCATGGCTATCGACCTACTCTTCGACTTTCCGCACGATTCGCGGCACCGAAGTGTTCTAGCGGTGAGACCCGTGGATCGCGACGCCGGCTCAGAGGTCGAGGTCGAACTAACAACCGGTCCGTACCACGTCGTGTACTTCAAACGCTGGTTCCGCCAACCCGAGACTCGCTTGTCAGTGCTCGCTCCGGTAGCAGAAAGCGTTGTTGGACGAACGGCCCACGACCGGATGGAGGCGCTACTCGAGGAGACCCTTGACCGGAACCTCTACAAGGCACTGCGGTTCGTCCAGGGAGACAGAGTCGGCCAAGGGTTCTTCGGCGAGTCCACTACGTTGATCAGCGCTCTCGACCAGGCTACCGCTACCGGAGGCACGGATGCCCAAGCCGAGTCGACGCTGTGGCAGGCGATCCAGACCGAGCGGGATCGGTACTTCACGCCGACCGGGAGGACTTCACAACAACGGGAGGTCTTGGCATCGGAGAGCGCAAAGGCCGATGCAGAGGTCGCGAAAACCCGCGCAGCCCTGGCGGAACTCGAAGTGGCCGGAGAGGCCTACCGAACCACAAAGGCCGAACTCGCCAAGCTCAGCCTGGATCGCGTGGACGCGTCCGAAGAGTTAACCCAGGCCAGAACAATTCGCAACGAGCTGGCCGCGCTCGAGGCGAGCATCGAAACCCTCAAGGCACAGGCCGGCGAAGCCGAGCAAAAGGAGACGAACGCGGATCACGCGGCGCGGTCGCGGGCGGACAAGGTCAAAGCCGTCGAAGACATCGAGAACGAGATCAACAGCCTCGGCGGTCAGCTCGAAGCTGAGCAGCCGCAGCTGTCGACGGTCGAGGACGAAGCCCAGAGCGCCAGGCTGGAACTCGAGAAGGCTGAGGAGAATCGGGGAACGGCCCTAGCTTCCCTCGGTTTGGCCGAGGGTGACTGTGCCTTCCGACGGGCCGAGATCTCTGACCTACTGCTGTCGCGGCGGGTCGGGCGGGTCGAAGAGGCCCGGCGTGACGAGACCGAGGCACGACAGTTCCTCGAGTCGTGCAAGGTGACGAGGCAGGCGCGCACCGTCGTGGACAAAGCCGTCCGCCAGGTGACCGAAGCCCGGGTCGCTCGCGACGTCGGGAGCCCTTCTGTCGTTCTTGAGGCGCTTGCCGAGATCGATCTGACCATCGATGAGGCACCGCTGCACCTCCGACAAGGCGAGACGCACGATGTGCCCGCCAGCACCGACACGAAGATTGCAGTAGAAGACCGGCTTGTAGTACGCGTGCAAAGCGCTGCGTCAACCGCGGACCTACAGACCGAGCTCGCCAAGGTCGAGCAAGAACTTGACCGGGTAGTGCAGCGCTATGGGCTCGATCCCGCTGACCCGCTCAGCGATCTTGCTCTCGTTCTCGAGCAACGGCATGACGCCGAGAATCGGATCGAGACGGCCCAGCGGATGAAGGCCGATGCACTCGAGGACTTGAGCGAGGAAGAGCTTGCCGCCAAGGCTCAGAACGCGCGGCGGGTCGTGCAGGAGTACCCGAGCACGCGCCCTGCCATGCCGCCGCTGCCGGAGAGTGTGGAACAAGCCGAGTTTGCTGTGGAGGTGGCGAAGCGGGCGCTGAGAGAGACTGAAACGATCGAGGCCGAGAAGCGGGCCCTCTTGAACGCCGCGCAGGGCAAGATCAACGAACTGCAAGTCGCCGTCAAGACCAAAGGCGAGCTCCTACGACGGCAGAGCGAAGCGCACACGAAGGCCATCGCAGAACTCGCTGACGCCCGCCGCGAGAAGTCGGACGAGGATCTTGTCGCCAACCTAGAGCAAGCGAGCTTGATTGCCCAGAGCGCGCGCAACAACCGAGATCAGGCGATGGCCGAGCTGAGCGGTCGTGACCCGGGAACTGCCAAATTGCGTCTTGAGAACGCTGAGAAGGTCATCGAGCGGCTCGACCAGGAGCGACAGGATCTCGATGCTCGGCGCATCGAACTAGAGACGACGCTCCGCGTGAAAGGCTCGGCAGACCTGCAGGCTGCAATCGACGAGGCGGAAGCAGAGGCCCAACGATTGCGGCGGGAGCACGAAGAACTGGACCGCAAAGCCGCTGCGGCGTGGCACCTCCACGAGATCTTCTCGCGTCACCGCGACGCGGCGCGGCTTGCCTACGTCGCTCCTTACAGGGAGCAAGTCGAGAAACTCGCCCGCCTCGTCTTCGGCGTTGACGTGTCGATTGAAGTCGACCCTGAGGACTTCTCGCTTGTCGCCCGGAATCTCGGGGGTGTCGTGGTCCCGTTCGACTGGCTCTCCACCGGCACCAGAGAGCAGCTATCGGTCCTCGCCCGCCTCGCCTGCGCGATCTTGGTAAATCCTGAGGGCGCGACCGGAGATGTGGGTGTCCCCGTCGTCCTCGATGACGCGTTGGGGAACTCGGATCCCGACCGGTTGCGGGATCTGGCACCGGCCTTCAGCGCTGCGGCGAAACAAGCCCAGGTCATCGTGTTGACTTGTACGCCCGAGCGTTACGCACGCGTCGGAGACGCCAAAGTGATTCGCTTGTCTGCATCCCAGCACTGACAAAGGCAGAGAGTCGTGTCGGAGCCTCGTCGTTCATGTTGCTCATGCCCGCCTCCGGGGCTCGACAAGTTGCATCAGCGGACTGCGAGGTGCGCTTAAGCGGGCGCAAGAGACTCGTCCGACCCGTGGGGTCCCGTGCTGCCGTGATTGGCGTCACTTGCCGCGTCCCGAGTCTTCGTCCCCTACGACACCGATGCATGGAGATTTCCCACCCTTCAGTCCATGAACAGTGCTCCGGACTTGCCATCCTCACTTGACCGCGCAGCGGCGGATACCCTCGTGAGCATCGTCGGCTGAAGTTATCGGCTGCTTGCGTGGCTTTCGGTTGATCAGGCCAAGCTCGTGAGCCGTCCGCGGCCAGAGGTGCGCGACGACTAACCGTGATCGAGAGATTCCAGTATGGGTGAGAAGACAGATGTCACGGACTGGATCAGTTCCCTGCCCGCCTGGCAGCAGGACCTTGTTTGCCGCGTGGCGGATACCGTCGAACTGGACGATCGTGAGTTCGCCGAGGCGCTCAATTCAGTCAAGCATGCCTATAGCATTCCATTCGCCGGCGAAATCCCGACCCCTCGACAATTCAGGGCCTCGCTCATCGAGGATGAGCCGATTGGCTCGACGCCAAAGCTGATTAAGTTCGGAGCGCTCCGCGGCGTGGGAATGATAGTTGAGGATGCCGAAATCCCGTTCGGAGCCGACGGCTTATCAGTCGTCTACGGACAGAACGCAGTGGGCAAAAGCAGCTACGTCCGAGCTCTCAAGGCGCTGTGCCGGACCGTGGACACTGAAAGGCGTCCATGGGGAAATGTCTTCAAGGACGCAAACGAGCTCCCTGCTGCCCACATAGAACTCCTCGTCGACGGGGAAGTCCACTCGTCGAACACGCCTTTAGAAGGTGACGACGCTGTCCATCTCAAGGGTGTCTCAGTGTTCGACAGCGCCTCCGCTGAACTCTACGTCGATGAGAAGAACACCATTCAGTACGTGCCGTCGAAGCTGCAGGTGCTGAGCCGACTCGCTGCGCTCCAAGACCGGCTCCGCACAGCGTTGGACGAAGAGCGAGCCGATGTGATGAATCGACGTCCTTCGACCGACACCCTGCCAGAAGACACCCGAGCAGGCGCGGCTGTCAGAGCCCTCCGGGGCTCTGACGCTGACCCGAAGCTGGCAGACATAGCGGCTCTGTCGAGCGACGAGATCACCCATCTGGCGGAACTGAAGGCAGCAGTTGCCGCAGCCGATGCTTCGACGGCGAGGCAGGACGGTGCCGTTGCGAGCGGGGACGCTACCGATGCGGAAAACCTGGCCATCAATATTGAGGCGTTAGCTGCGATGGTCGGCGCGGAAGGTACGGAGCAGCTTCGGCGGGCATGCGCAGAGAGCCGTACGGCAAATGAAGCGGTCGAGATTGCCGCCCGCGAGTTCGACGCCGCCCCCATGACCGGCATCGGGACTGAACCTTGGCGCCTACTTTGGAGTGCCGCTAGGGACTTTGCGACGGCCGAAGGTGCTGCCTTCCCACCCGAGGCTGGCAATGTGTGCCCGCTGTGTCTGCAAGTGCTCGACCCGTCATCGGCCGAGCGAATGGCGCACTTCGAGAACCATGTGATGAGCACGGTACAGGCCGCCGCCGATGCCGCCGCCGAGCATCTGAGCCAAGGATTGGCTGATCGGGATCCCGCGCGTGTTGAGTCACTGCGCGCCCCGTTCGTAGACCGCCTTCTTGAGCGCGAACCAGCGGTTGCAGGGCCCCTGATCGCGTATCTTGATCAGCTCACCGCTCACCTTGAGGGAGTTCGAAGCAAGCCAGATGAAGCGGTCGCCTTGGCCGAGACGCCGGAGGCTGCATTGGCAACATTGCGTAAGTGGGGAATGGGACGAAAGGAGCAAGCCGATCGGCTCATTTCTGCCACGGACGATGAAGCGTCGGCCCGCCTGCGTCAGGAGCTGCGCGAACTGGAAGCCCGTCAAGTGCTGAGGGACCGCCTCGACGAATTCGAGCTGTGGCGAGGCGACCTGCGCGCGGTCGACAAGATTCACGCCGCGTGGAAGGCGCTTGCCACCAACAAAATCACGACCTACCAGGGTGACCGTGCGGAGGAGATCGTGGGCGACCCGCTAAAGAACGGGCTAAATAGGGAGCTGGGTCACCTGAATTGCCAGCACCTCCCAATATCGGCCGACTTCAAGAGGGAAAAGGGCGCTACGAAGGCTGTGCTCCGGTTGGCCGCTCGGCACTCTTCCCTGCTCAAGAGCATCGCTTCGGAGGGTGAGTGGCGAGCGGTCGCTCTGGCGTTCTTCTTCGCCGAGCTTTCCGTCCGACACGATGACGCGGGCATCATCCTTGACGATCCGGTCTCGTCGCTTGACGATGAGCGTCGTAAATACATCGCCGATCGCCTCAGCGAGGAATCCACAAAGCGGCAGGTCATCATTTTCACCCATGACCTCCCATTCCTAGCGGACCTTCACCATGGCGCTAAGGCCAATGACGTCGCAATGAGTACCTGCGGGATGTGGCGGTGGGGAGATGACGTTGGCCGAGTCGACTCAGAGATTCCATTCAAGGCGTTGTCACTGAAGAAGCGTGTAGGCCAGCTTCGGGATCGCGCCGCCCAGTGGGACGCGCAGCAGCCCGCCAATCAGGACGAAGCGTGGCGAAGAGTCACTCAGTTTTACCGTGACCTAAGGGCATCGTGGGAGCGGGCGGTCGAAGAGCGGCTGTTCAAGGGCGTCGTTCAACGACTGCAGCGCGACGTCATGACCAAGCAGCTTAGAAGCATCGCGATCACTGAAGGTCTCGTGAAACAGATTGACACCGGGATGACTCGTACATCGCAATTTCTTCACGATGAAGCGGCGGCAGCACCCATGTCCCTGCCGAGCCGAGCTGATCTACAAGCCGACGTTGAAGCACTCGCTAGCTTTGAGAAGGCCGTTCCAGCCCCTTAAGATAGTTCAGTGCGGCTCACGGATTAGCCGTGGGAGCGGAGTTCCGTCGACAGTTCGCCGGTACGCCACGACGAACAGGGGTGATCTGTATCTACCCACCGACTTGAAGTGGATCAGTCTCACGAACCTCCGCAGCGTGATCGCGAATGTCGCCGCCACGCTCGACGGGCTGGACATGGGACTCGGCGTGTATCTCGACCAAAAGGCGCAGTGTCGCTCGTACCTCGCATCCGAGGGTCGGTCCAGCTCGTAGCCACGCGTCGAGTCCTGAGAGCTCTCTGCGACCCAGCGAGGGAACCAGCGATCCCAGGTTTCAACCAGCGCGCGCGACGGACGTGTGGACACCTATAGGACGGGCCATCAACGCAGAATTCGACAAGGCTCGCGCACTCCGGCGCGGGAAGAGCCGCTCGCATTTGGCTCGCGACATTTCCGGTGGGTACCCACTCATGGCAACATCGTGAAGATGATTGGGAACTTCGACGAAGAGCTGGTCGCCGCGGAGCTGGTCGCCGGACTGCTTGATGGGAGACCTGAGCACAGGGATGTTCCGGGTGCCCCGCCGAGGACTCATGACTATGACATCCACCTCAGTGACGGTCGGGTTGTTGCTCTGGAGATCACCTCTTCGGCGACGGCGGCGCTGAAGAGCATGTGGGCAGCCATCAGCAAGGAGGGCTGGGACGCTCCCACACTCCGACACTCCTGGACGCTGATTCTCCGCGAACCGAGCGAGACATACGAACCGGACATCAAACAGCTCCGCCGGAAAGCCGCGTCTCACCTGGAGATCTTGGAGCATGCGGACGTCGAGAGGTTCAGTCCATCGTGGGATCGGCCCCGAGGCGTCGAGGTTTGGAAGGCACTCCAGGGCTTGGCGAGCCTTGGAGTGACTGACGGGGCGTCGTGGTCGGTCGAAGGTGAGCCGCCAAAGATCGTTCCCGGTTCTGCCAGCGGGGTGGGATTCGGCGCCCCGTACGCGCTCAACCGGGCGGTCGAGAAGGCTGTGACGGAGAACTTGGAGAAACTGCGGGAGTCAGGCAGAGACGAACTGCACTTGTTCGTCTGGCTCGACTGGACCGATCTCGGCGCCCAGTACAACCTGATGAGAGGCCGCATGCCAGACCGGCCTCCTGAGCTTCCCTCAGACATCGGTGTCGTGTGGGTGGCACCGTACGCCATCTACGGCGCACCCGGTGCCCAGCCACCGTGGCTGTGGAAGGCGACGAGCGAGGCTTGGCTCAGCACACTCGACTGAAAACCCAACCGACGTTCGCTGAAAGAAGAAGTCCGGCGTGAATTCAACAGACAGCTTCGTAAGGGCAGGTGTAGTGGAACACGCGGGGCTTGGCTTGACTCCCCGGCCATTGCCTCCGGGGCCGACGGCGTCACGCTCCCGGGTGCTCTCGGCTGGTTCGATGACCTAACGGCTCGTGCGAGTGAGACACTCAAGGCGTACTCTCCGCGCGTCGTTCTTCGCAGAGGCGACAGAAGGGAGTCACCATGAGCACCTACCGCATCGTCTGCGTCAAGACGGAGCATCCGCACCGACACATCATCAGCGTCGGAGTCGGTGGCACGGCCGCCGCGCCGAGCCAGACAATGACGACCAAGCAAGTGCGAGACAAGATCGACGGTGGAGACACTTTCGAGACCTACAGCCCTTCGACGGGCAAGACAGCCAAGGTCAAGAAGGACACCTGCAAGAAGGATTCCCCGCCCTGCACGGTCGAGACGATTCGCTCTGAAAGCGACGCTGTTACCGACAACAACCTGGACAACCTGGCAACCTGCCCGTAACGGGTCCTTGTTCGCCAACTTGAGCGCCTCTTGGTGCTCTGCGATCTGCTTACGGAGCTGGTCCCGCCGCCTGGTTAGGTGCTCCAGCGTCTTCTCCACCACCGGGTCCAGAATCAGGCAATCAGCCGAACGTGTGTTCCGTGCAGCTCGCGACCGGGAGCCGTTCATTGGCATGTTGGTCGCGCCCGTCAGCCGCTGACGTTGCGCTGCTTGAACAGGCATACAGGTTCGTGTCGCCTTCAGGTGCCGGAAGCAACCTGTCGAACTCCCACCCGGCACCGCCGCTGGCCTTTAGGAGGCTCAGCAGCTGTTCGTGCGGGTGCTCATCGACACGCCGAGGTCATTTGTCTTGTGTCACGAGCTTGTAGTCGTAGATCTCCGGCATAATTACTCCTCTCTAAGACTCGGATGATCCGTTCATCCGACGGCGACCGTGTCGCCCACGTCCTGACGCAGAGGGTGCGAGCTGGCCCCACCCCGCTTCGAGCAGTGCTGGGCCATGCCCCGACCGCTGCAATCCCGCAGTACCGTTGGCGTATGGACAAGGAGGAAGCGCCTCTCGCGCTCTCCGAACGGGTCGCGGACGAAACTCCACCGCCCGGGATTGTCAGCAGTTCAAGTCTGGCGGTCTACGCAGCAGAGTCAGTGGTTGAGGTCGGCGCCAGCGTCATCCCGTTCGCCGGTGGGCCGCTGACCATGGCTTGGGAAAAGGCTCGCGCCCGCAGGGAGGCCCGTGAACAACACGAGCGGGATTGGTACCTCTACAGGCTCAGCCTTTCATTGCAGGCTCAGGTAGACCACCTTGGCGAGCAGCTGGACTCGTTCGTCACGCGGCTCGATGATCCAATCATCCAGGACCTAATCGGGCAAGGAGCCGAGGCATCCGCTGGCAAGAGTGACCCCGAGATCGACCTGCTGGCCGATGCTGTCGGCAGAGTGATCGGAGCACGCGCTGGCGACATCGACGAGGATGCTCCGGCTCTACTCGACATCGTGAGTGAACTCCGTTCCGGTGACATCACGGTTCTGCGCGCGTTGGTAACGACAGTGAGGCCCGGCGAAAGTCGTACGACCGAGGACATCTCCGAGCGCGTCACCATGGGCGCGCTCCGTGTTCAAGCTTCGATGCTCCGCCTTGACGCAGCAGACCTCGTGAACCGCCTGATCGTGGGAGCCGGTGAAACGATGTGGTCCCCGACGCGCCTCGGTGTGCAGATTGCGATCGCGATGGGCGAGACCGAAGTGCGGACTCTTCCTGACGGGTGGACCCAGGCAGATGCGGACCTTCTGGAGACCTTGATTGATCTCGACGCCGCCAACCCCAGCGCCATCCCATCGCTTGATGACCTCGCCCAGCAAATGGGCCGAACCGTCGCCGAGTTGGATGCCTCGGGTCAGGTCCTAGAGGGCGCTGGCTACGTGAAGCGGCATATGACCCTGGGTAGCCCCTACGCCCGCTCACTCCTCCTTGACGACTCCGCACACGTCTGGAAAGCGGAACAAGATCGCGATGGTCTAAGCAGAACACTGGACGGGATCATGGAGGCACTGCAAGGCGTGCCCGATGCACAGGTAGCTGGCAGCCAAGAGCTTGCCGATCGGCTCGACCTGCACCCGCGTCTTGTCCAGGCTCTCCTTCGCCGCCTCGTGGGGGCCGGGTACGTGAAGCAGCTAGACAAGGAGACGACAGGACCGCTCCACGTGATGCCCACGGAGCAGCTGCGGAGAAGCGGCGGCGGCGCGTTCTGAAAACCGGCCCGGTGGTCTTGATCAGTCAAGCCTCTAAGACTCGTCCTGCCGTTTTCGCCAACTCACGATGATCGAGACCACAAGGGAGGCTGTGGCGAGGCCGACCGTGATCTTGCTGGTGAGCGATCATGCACCCGTTCCCCGGTCCGCTCTTGCAACCAGCATCTGCGACCACACCGTAGCGGCATTAGTCAGCAGCGTGAGGGCCCAGCCTGGCACCGCACCAAGCCTATGCGTCTGGGCAAGCGCTCCTGTTGCTCGGCCTGACCCTCCGAGCCATCTCCTACGTGTGGGTGGGCGAGACCCCAGGGTGGGTTTCGTCAGGGGAACTATCGCACTTCTGCGCACCATCGAGAAACCGGAAGAACGACCCTGGCTAGATTAGCCAGCGCCCTGGAACCCGAACTTCGGGTGGCCAGAGTGGAACCAAACCCGGTGCAAGGTGCTTGAGCTGCGCGCTGATCTCGTCCCAGGTACCGGTGGCAAGCGGTTCAACCGCACAGTTGAAGCACGGTCCGCTAGCAGCACAGGGTTCGGCAGCACCCCACGGACCGCCTCGAACGTGCATAACGGCGTCGCCCGGGAAGTCCGCCTGCACGAGATGCCACTCTCCTTCGCGATCAACGCCTCGTAACGCAGCGAAGAGTTCGGGGCGTCGAGACCACTCAACACCGTCAGCGATGATTCGAACTAGAAAGAGACGGTCGAGATAGACAGCGCGGTCGCGCTCCAGCTCGGATGACTTGATCCACTTCAATGCTTCCAAGTACGAACAGGGTCCGTACAGGTAGTCAGTAGGGAAGCCGGTGAACTCAAAACGACTATGAAAGTTCCAGAGACCCTCGTCGTTCTCCACGCCGCGCACGAGGAGAAATGTCCAGTCGCGCAGCTCCGAGCGGGCATGTTCGAACTGATCGGACGCCCTCAGCAACGTCCAGTTGTCGGGTGGATCTCCGTTCCAACCGATGGCAAGCACCTCGCGACTGACGGGTCCGGGGTACCGCTGACCGCCCGTTGTTGGTGAACCCCAGAGCTGGTTGATGAGCTCTGCTGTGTGCCAGATCGCACGCGCCGAGTCGATCGGTGTTGTGACGCGGTAACCGCGCGCATGGGCGACGTCGTTGCGCATCTTGACAATCAGGGGCTCCAGCCGGCGGTTCCGCTGACCGCGTAGAAGGCCCTCGCTCCTCGCCCACTCGAACAAATCCGACAGGTAGCCGTTGAACCTGACTTGCTTGCCCCCGGTGCTGAGACGCAAGCGCCATCCGTCGCGCGCCGGAAATCGGCCGTGACCCTGCAGAGCATCGAACACGGCTTGGTAGGTGTCACAGGGGATCGTCTCGACCCGTTGACCCTTCGCGAGCTGGACGCTTCCGCCGTAGAACTCGACGAAACGCTCTGCGAGCGCCAGTTCCAAGACGATCAGCGACTGGTCACTGGCCACCGTGTACAGGTCGTAGCAGAGGGCACCGTAGGTGTGGAGCGCGCGCAGTCGTTCGAAACTTCTTCGTGTCTGCTCCGGAACCGCTGGGACTAGATCAGCGGCTGCGATCGTCTCCTGCTGATACTCGATCGTGTCCTCGACCGACATCATCCCAACATTGCTGAAGCCCATTGGCGTCAGTCTTCGTACGACCTCTTCTACTTCCCTGAGTTCTTCGAGACTTCTGAGTTCCATGTCCTTCACCCCAAATTGCGGTGGTGTCCAGCACCCCGTCAGGTCAGGAATGTTGAGGATCGGGCATCGGTGGTCGGCACCTCACACTACCTGTTGGTCCCCGAGGCGTTGCCGACGGCGATCGAGGGTCTGCTTAGGCATCCCTGCCGCGGTGCGTCACGGACGATCCTCGATTGGCCCTGCTCTATCGTCCGGCGGCGGTGGACCTATCCGCACCGCTGCCCTGGTCGTCCGGCGCTTCCCGCCAAGACGATCGGGGTCACCTATCCCACCGATATGCGCGAGGCTCACTTCGTGTTCGAGCCCGAGAGCCATGACGGCACTTGGTGGAGGCCGGACCAGCCCGCTCGACGGTTGGCGGGCCGGCTGGTACTGGAGGAGGGATCGCTCACGCTACGGATCGACAGCCCCTTGATCCAGCCTGAGCCCGAGCCGGGAATCCATTCGTACCCCTTTGGCGTGTGGACCGAGCTGCCTCTGGTCCACGGCGACGCCGACGGCACGCCTGTGACCCTCATCGACGTGGCTGGCCTTTCGATTGCGGTTCCGGCGGTACAGGTGAATGAGGTCTGGCACGCGCGGTTCGCCCTCTTCGGTGCCCATGTCGATGCTGAGGCGCTGTATGACCAGGTCAAGATGGCATGCGAGCACCTCGACGAGTTCATCGGCGTCCCCGCCATGCTGCCTCGACTCGAGTGGAACGACGACGGAGAGCTTCTGAGGGCCAGCGCAGAGGTTTCTCGGGCGACGGTGGCCAGCGGCGACATACCTGGTGTCGGTCGCGTAGAGGCCAGTCTCGAAGTGGACATGGCAGGGTCCCAGAGCGGCTCGACCGTCGGCCTGCGGAGCCAGTGGAAGCTCACTCCGGAAGCGCCGACCCAGCTTCTCGATGCGATTCCGCAGGTAGGCAGGCTCTGTGATCTGGTACGGCTCTCCTGCCACTGCGAGTGCGCCCTTACCTCAGTCTGGGTCCGCAGGGCGCAGAGTGCCGATGACCTCAGGGTCATCAGCCCGCTCGCGTCGGTCGGCCGTGCGCCGTGCCAGCGCTCCGGCTTCGGCCATCTCTTCTTCACGGCCCGCCGACTGCCCCTCGACGACGGCACTTTCGCCCGTTGGTGGGAGATACGTAACCACTACGCCAGGGCCTGGACGCTACTCACCGTCCACGACGACGGACGGTTCCCGAACGTGGGCGAGCGGTTCGCGGCGTACGCCCGGGCACTGGAGGCGCTGCACCACGCCGACTTCACGACGCCCAAGCTCGCAGCCTCCGAGAGGGACGAGCGGATCACTCGGGCACTGGAGGCAATCCCGGAGGATCTCAAGGAGTGGGCCGAGCCCCTCCTCCAAGCCGCCTACGCCCCGTACTTTCGGGGGCGGATCGAAGAGGTCCTGCGCGCCATGGGTTCGGTCGGGTTCCGGCTGTGTGGTGGTGACATCGAAGCGTTCGCCGGAGCGGTGACGAAGATGAGGAACGCCATCATCCATCCGCCAGCCACCGGTTCCGGAACGGTCCTCGACTCCCACGATCAGTTTTGGGTCGGATCCGCTCTGTATTGGCTCGCTCACTGCTACCTGGTCCTCAAGCTGGGCATGTCGGAGGGCGATCTCGACAAACGCCTGGACACACTGCCGGGTGCTGGCGAGGTGGAGGCGAGCATGAGGAAAAGGTTCTCCCCGTAGCGGGAGAACGTGATCATCGTGGCCGGACCGCCCTGGGCGACCTGAGCCCCACATCCCTGGATCACTGGTGATCGGTGCGGTAGCCGTCCCGTCGTATCTTGGCGTGGGCGCCTGGCAGGGCGATCACATCGCCCGGTAGCTCGGGCGAAAGGTTCGACTTGTGTAAGGC
>JBEKBX010000040.1:0-32528 GCA_050015175.1 Acidimicrobiales bacterium
TTCAAGAGGGCTAGGACTTCCTCGCCGCGGGTCTCACCGACGATCACCCGGTCGGGTGACATGCGCAGCGCGAAGCGGACGAGCTCGGCCAGGGTCACGCCGCCCTCGCCCTCCAAGTTGGGTTCACGGGCCTCTAGCGCGACGACGTCGGGGTGCAGCTCGGGAAAACGCTCGAGGCCCAGCTCCAAGGAGTCCTCGATGGTGATGAGCCGTTCGGTCGGTGGGATGTCGGCGGCCATCGCCCGGAGCAAGGTGGTCTTGCCGGCCCCGATGCCGCCGCAGATGATGCACGACTTCTTGGCCCGCATCGCCGCGCGGAGGAACTCGCGAAGCGCCACATCGAGCGTGCCCTTTTTGATGAGGTCGTCGGGCGTGACGCGCAGGTAGCGGTGTCGGCGGATCGACACGCATGGTTGGGCGGCGAGCGCCATGAGGGCGAACAGGCGCGAGCCGTCCGGCATCGACAATGACAGGCTGGGCGAGCCGAGGTCGAAGCGGCGCTCGCCGATCCCCATGCGGGCCGCCGCGGTGCGCAGCATCTCGATCAGCTCCTCGTTGGAGTCCGCGATCGGCCCGACTCGTTCCCGTCGGCCGTCCGCATAGCGGACCCACACGACGTCACAGCCGTTGGCGTTGATGTTCTCGATCCCGGGGTCGTCCAATAGCCGCTGGAGCCGGTCCAGGCGGAACAGCGCGTCGAAGGTCGCCCGGGCCAGGTCGTCCTCCTCGTCGCTCGACATGACCGGGGTCCCGACGGTGAGCGCCTCCCGGGCGCGGCGCTCCAGCGCCTCGGCGATCAACTGCCGTCCGAGCGCCTGCTCGTCACCGGTCCGAAGTCCCGGCCGGCCGCCGTCGTGCAAGGCACGCTCCTTCTCCGACAGGGCGGCCAGCACCTCGGACCGCAGGCCGGCCACGAGCGCGACATCGCTCGTCACCGGGACACCTCCTCGGGTGCCGAGCCGTTGGTCGACCGGGCAGCCGGATCACCTCGCCAGACCCGCATCACCGTGAGCCGGGACGGCGCGGCAGGCGGGGTCTCGGCGCGCTCCTGCGTGTCGGTCCTCGTCTTGTGATCACTCATGTGCTCGGCCAAGGTCCTCGCAGCTCGTACGAGCGGCGAGACTCGGAGCTCCCGAGCCGAGGCCCGGACTGAGACCAGCGAAGCCGCCGCGTCGGGGTCCCAGGGCAGCCGGGCCGCCACCTCGACGCCGAGCGCCTCGGCCACCTCTTGGTCGGGATAGGGGCCGTCGCCCAGGAGCACCAGGCGCGGGTCTTGTCGGAGGATTGGGTTGGTCTCGAGATAGCTCGCCAGCGCGTGCAGGTCGGCGAGGCGCGGTCGGGCCGCCAACACCACGTGATCGGCACCCGAGAGCACAGGGTTCGGAGATGCACCGGCCAGCCGGCCGCAGTCAACGAGCACGTCGGCGGCCAGCTCACCGAGGCGAGAGAGAAGACCGGTGAGCATTCCGAGGGCGCTTCGGGCCTGGTCGGCCGAGCCCGGCCCGGCCAGCACCGGGGTCCCGTCCGCGAGCTCGTGGCAGTGCTCCCACACGAGCTCCGGGTCACTGCCCCGCCGCGCCGCGGCGGCCAGGCTCACAAGTCCTGGCTCGGGTGGCCAACCCGACGCGGCGGCGAGCGTCCCGCCCGCGGGGTCCAGCTCCGCCAGCAGCACCTGCCGGCCCGAAGGCCACGTAGCGGCCAACGCCAACGCCAGGGTCGTCACCCCACACGAACGGACCGCACCAACTGCAACGACGCTCACCGGAGCCTCACCTCACCCGGCACCGGAGCCGATTTGGATAAGGCTCGCCTCGTTGGCAGCTGCGAGCGCCGCCACCTCGTCCGCGTCGTTCGTCGACACCTGGAGGGAGAACACCGTCGGGCTGTCCGATTCAACCGACGCGACGTCGACGGCCAGCACCGTGGCCGACACCGGGCTCCCGGTAACGGTGAGCGAGGAGGACGACGGCGAGGTGACCGGGACGACCCGGACCCGGTCTCCGGGGGCGAGGTCTGGGGGGTACTGGCCGGCCTTCAACCCCACCGCCACCACGTCGGACCCGGACGCGACCGGAGCGGCCGAGCCCACCTCGGCGCGGGTCAACAGCGCCCCGGCGACGAGTGGCACCGCCACCGGGGCGCCGACCACGCTCGCCTCTTCTACGGCCGGGACCACCTGCAGGCCGGTGCCGGTCGAGACGCGCACCGTCTCCAGGTCGCTCGATGTGATGACCTGGCCCGCAGCGAGCGGCTCGGAGACAACCAGCACCTCCTCCCGGCTGCCGAGGTGCAACGAGGCATCCGCGAACGCCAGGGCACCGCCGATCACGAGCAGCACCCCGACCACCACGAGCGGGAGCTGGCGACGGCGAGCGGCCGGTCGAGCTCGCGTACCGGCGGGCCGGGCACCGCTGAGTGCCTTGGTGCCGTTGGTCCGGGTTGGCGCGGTCATGCTCGACATCGGTCGGCCCTTGTCAGTTCCCGCCAGAGCTCGGCGTGTTGATCGCCTGAGACTCGGTCACCCGCACCGCCATCTGGGATGGCGGGCCGGGCTTGAGACCGAGGTTCCCGCCGCCCGGGGCGCCCACCGACGTCCAGGAGACGGACCAGTAGATGGTGGCGCTCACCTGGTAGCTACCCGCCTGGGTCCATGTGTAAGAACAGTCGGTCGTAGCGTTCGGGCGCGACGGGTCGTACGGGGTGCCGGGGCCGTCACAGGTGACGGTGCTGCCGTCGCCCATGTTCCACACGACCTTGGTCGGGGTCGCTGTCGCCGTCGTGGTGACCGTGCCGGCGCTCGCCGTGGCGGTGAGGGTCTGCCAGGCGCTCGGCTCGATCCAGAGCCACGTGGCCACCCCGACAAGCTGTTCTGAGCCGGCAGGGGGGGCCATCTCGATCGTCGCCGACCCGAGCGGGAGCTGTTGAATGGTTTGGTCGGCCAACACCACGGGATTGACCTGAGCCGCGCCCGCAACGGGCTGCGCATTGGTGACCCAGATCGGCGGCATCGGGTTGAGCACCCCGGGACCGGCGCAGGTCACGAACACCCACTGGCCGGGCTGCGAACCCCCCACCCCTATTGCCTCCGTCGCAGACGGGCCGCCGTCTTTGTAGGTACAGCCGTAGGGCTGGTTCGGGTCCGGCTTGCCCGGCGGCGGGTCGCTCGCGGTCTGCTTGGCCCAACTCGAGCCCGCCGGCGGGGTCCAGTAGACCCCTCCGGCCTGCACCGTGAGCTGTCCACCGTTCGCCGTCGCCCCAGCCCAGCCGTTCTGCCCGTCGGGATCGCCCGCCCACGCCCGGCCCGGGCCGATCAGCGCGAACACCGAGGCCACCACGACAGCGGCGGGGATCACGAGCCGGGCGCGCATGTCCCGTCCGTCACTGTCTGCTTGGACACCTTCCACGTCGAGCCCGACAGCACCAAAGTGGCGCGCACCCCGTCATTCTCCGGAGGCGTCACAGGCGGCACCGGCTTACCGGTGGTCACATAGATGAGCTCGGCGGTGCTGTAGGCGCAGTCGACCACCGTTGCCGTCGTGGCCGACAAGGTCGTGATCTTCGGGTGCAACGTGAAAGTGCCTCGGGCCACCATCCCCGCTCTCTTGTCGGCGAAGAGGTTGGCCTTGACGCTTAGCAACTGCGGGTCGACCATCGTCGCTGCGAGCTCCGGGTCGCTCGGGTTCGCGGTCGTGAGAGCGTGCTCGAACGCCGCCCATCCGGCGCGGTAGGCGCTCAGCACCGCAGCAGACGTTGGGGCGAGGGTCGTGGACGTTACCGGGAGACTCGTAGTCGTTGCGGGGATGCTCGTCGAGGCAATCGGCGTCTTGGTGCCCGTGGTCGAAGGGGCACCGCTGTGTGTGCTGCCGCAGGCGGACAAGACAATCGACAGGCTCAAGAAAGCGGCGATCGATGCCGCTTGAGTAGCTCGCCGTCCAGATTGCACAGACAAGACCTCCCTTCGACCGATGGTCCATGGCGACCGAGGATCAGCTGGTCGAGAACCTTCTCCACCAATACACCAGGGGAAAACGGCACTTCAAAGAAAGCTCGCTTACTTCGGAGTGCCCGTTCGCACTGTGGAGTGGGAGGAGGGACCCGCCCGGTCAGACCTTCTGGCTTCGTCGATCCCATCCAAGCCGGGCAGCCTCGATGGAGCGCCAGCTCGAATCGGCCCATCGGCCGAGCGCATCGAGTGGCTCATCGAGAGAACGGCCGAGATCCGTGAGTTGGTACAGCGTCGCGGTCTCGACCCGCTCGGGATCGAGGTAGCGACTGATCAGACCATCGCGCTCAGCGCGCCGCAGCGTGTCGGTGAGGACCTTGTGCGAGATCCCGTTCAAGGCGTCATAGATGTCCCGGTAGCGCCGACCGCCTACCCTGAGCTCAGCGAGAGCTGGCAGCGTCCAACGTCCCGAAACGAGACGGATCACGTCCTGAGGCGACATCCACTGGAAGACGTGGCCGCCTCTGACTTCGCTCATGGGAAGTCCTCGCCCCCTGCCTGTCCGAGACAGATGGGTCGATATGAGGACGCGACCGAACAGCCCTCCAACGGTCGCAGACCAGAACGAGAACCTATAGGTGCCGTCCGCCTCTGGAGACCCACTTTGGCATCGCATGCGAGCAGGGAGATGGACACCTTGCCGCCGCAACCATCGTCAGGGCGCCGACGTGGCATGTATCCGGAGGAATTCCGGCGAGGCGTCGTCGCCCTCGGGCTCGACCAGCACCGCACGATCGCCGACGTGTCGAAGGAGCTCGACCTGGTCGAGCAGCCCGTCGGCAATTGGGTTCGCCAGGAAAAGCTGGACCGGGACAAGCGTGAGGGCCTGACGCGCGAGGAACGCGACAAGCTCGACAAGCTGTGCCGGGACGTGAAGCGCCTCCCGACCGAGTGCGAGCTGCTCAAGACTCTCCCGACATTCATTGCGTGCGGGCACTCTAGCCGAGTACTCTGCTGTGGCAACTAATCGTTGAGAGGGAGTACTTCTCGAGAAGGGAGACGGGATGCGCCGCGTCCGACTGCTTGTAGTCCTCACTGGTGCCGTTCTTCTCAATTTCGCAGTTTGGCCTTCGATCGCAGGAGCGACCGTCACGCCGTCGCCTTCGACCGTCACCACCAGCCCACCCTCCCCACTCGACGCGGTGGGCTGTACCGGGATGCTTCCGACCGACCAGATCGAGAACTGCGTGTCCATTCTCGGCGACGCGAGCTATCTCGAAAGCGTCGCTGGCAGTGCCTACACGCATTTCGGGTCCGTGACCGGCCACGAGGAGATCACCGGCCCGAGCATCCCGAACGGCCACCTCAATTCCTCCAAAGTGACGATCACGACCGACACCACGGGTCCACTGGTCAGCTGGGACCCCGATGGCCCGGTCGAGTCCGGCAACTACTGCGCGATCTTCTGGCAGAACGTGGGCGGTGGCTACAGCGAGAACGGACCGGCGTGCGAGGACGTCACCTAGTGTTCTGCCACCCGGCGACCGGAGGGGAACGGATTGCGACCGCTCATCGTCCCCAACAGGCCGTTGACTACAATGCTCAAGCATCTTCGACCTCGACCAGTTGGACCTCACAGAGTGGTCTTGATGGGCGAGTCCCCTCGTGCAGCGAGAGAGGCGCTCGTCGAGAGTCGGCGTCTCCGGTTCGGAACTCGCACAGGCCGACGAGGCGCGTGGCTCGTGCTCGTCCTCTTCGGAATCGCCACACTCGTGGCGCTTCCTCTGTACCGGATTCGAGTCAGCTGCCTACCCAGCCTCCGGTGTACCTCTCAAGCCGGTCCTCCCGCCGCCGTCGCCGGGGTCTATGTGTTCACCACCTCGGGAGTGTTACGACTCTGCTACTGGTCGGTGGCCTTCATCATCGTCTTCTCGATCACGTTCGCGTACTACCGCCGGTTGAGCGCGCAGACGGGAGTGAAAGGGAAGACGAGGCCCATGATCCGGATCGGCCTCCTCGTGTTTGCACTCGTTCTCGTTGCCGGTGGTCTCATCGTTCCTTTGGGCATTCGACTCGGCGCCTTCGGAACGGCACCGCTCCTGATCATCGCGGTGAGCCTCGCGGTGCTTGCCGTGTACGAGCGGAGCGCGGGAATGATTGCGCTCGTCGGCGGGTACTGGATACTCGCCGCCTGCTCACTGTTCTACAACGACGCCAACGAACTCCGGCGAGTCCACCTCGGAGGGCCGTTCACCGGCTCGTGGTCCCTTCTTCCGAACCTCTTTGTCCCGGGAACCTACCTCATCCTCGCCGGACTGCTGTTCCTGAGCTCCCGCCGACGATTCCTTCGACCAGTGCGACAATCCGGAGCAAGCCATGACTGACCCAGCAGCGGAACTCGACGAGATAGTCCACCAGCGCTCCAGGTTGGGGATCCTTGCCGTCGCCTATGAGGTCGAGTCGGCTGACTTCAGCTATCTTCAGCGCAACCTAGAACTTACGCCGGGCAATCTCAATGGCCACCTGACCGCCCTCGAATCAGCTGGCCTCATTCGAGTTTCCAAGAGCTTCCGGGGGCGCCGACCGCTGACGTCGATCTCCATCACCGCGGCAGGTCGCAAAGCCTTCCGAGCAGAGATCGCCAGGCTCAAAGCGATCATCGCCCGAGCCGACGCGGCTGACGTTGTACGAAGCTCCGATCGCCCTGTGAACCGCGCGACGCTCCGCGATCCCCCGCTTCGCACGACGTAGTCCCACGTTGTCCAGTACCACTGCCATGATGGTTCGTCGTCATGGCAGTGGGCGGTACCCGGGGCTTCGAGGCGTGCTGGCCGTCACCCGTTAAGTGCCGTGTGGTCGCTTGTGGGAGCTTGCGTCGCAAGCGGAAGAGCGGCCCTGGCCTGTCCCGGAACCGAAACCAAGCCGTAGCACGCGCCCCATTGATCGTCACTCCAAACTACTTTATACTACGAACTAGCGTTGCCGGTCGGCCGCTTAGGGTCATACCGGTAACCGCCGAGGGAGGAGGGCGCCATCGCGCAACCCCGCTGCTTCCCTAACGTCGCTGCGGGTCGATTACTGATCGACCACTTCCGTCGTTGGACAACTCGTCCGTGTTCGCCCGTGCTCCACGAGCGCTTTGTGGCGCTAGGTCGCTCCAGTTGAAGCTGGTCTGGCGAAACGAGAACGAGTCATCGACAGCATCCGAAGCGGAGGTTCATTGATGTTGTCCGTGATCTTGAAGGGTACTTTGGCGATTGCGCGCGGAGTTTCGGACACATCGGCAACTCCCGGGCGTTGGTCGACCTATTTCAGAGCTGGTCGCTGACCCAGTTGTCAGTCATGAAGGGAGGATGCCGGTCGCATGCGCTCAGTTGCGTGGTTCAGCTCAGGCAGGTTTGTTACTCCCGAACGTATACGGGCTTGGCCGAAAGGTCCCTCCAGGCGGGACGGCCAGGGCAGAATGTGGGTCGGATGACCTCGCAATCTCTGTGTATACGCCCGAGACAGCGAACCGCAATGGAGCTGCTTGAGTGATGATCGACGCGTCCGGGCCGCAAATGAGTTACGAAGTAGGCGCGCCCAGCGGGGCGGAAAACGAAGCGATCGCTGAAGAGACGTTGGATGCGGTGCCGCTGTCTACCACTCCACCCGCAACCGTCGTATCCGAGGATCAAGGGATCTGCGAGGTGGCGGTCGCCTCATTGCGGCAGGGTCCGAGGGTGCGCTCGGACGGCGTCGACGAGAGCTATGCGAAGCTGCTTGCGTCCGTCGTGACGCCGCTGCCTCCTATCGTCGTTGACAGTCAGACGATGGTTGTCCTTGACGGCGTCCATCGGTTGCGTGCAGTTGTCCTCCGAGGGGAGACATACATCCGCGCCAGGTACGTGAGCGGATCGGAACCGGAGCTGCTCATCGTGGCTATCCAAGCGAACGCCTCTCACGGCAAGCCGTTGAGTCTCACGGACCGGAAGGACGCTGCAGGACGTCTGCTCTCGCTGGCCCCTGATATGTCGGACCGGGCAGTCGCGGGGATCTGTGGTATTTCGCCCACGACGGTCGGCTTTCTCCGATCTTCAATGGCCACGAATGAACAGTTGAACTCCCGACGGGGCAGGGACGGCCGCGTTCGAGGACCTCGTAAGTTCGAGAAGCAGCCCGCTGAAAGGAGCGAGGCCGGTTCGCCCCGATTGGAGGCCGCCACCCGGCGAGATCTCGGAGGTCCGTTCCAGTCGCCGGGTCGTACACGTCTCCCCATTGCCCGACGAGATTCCGCGGACGCCCCAAATCGACCAGTTGGGTCCAGGCCCTTGCTGATCGACGCCGCATTTCACGCGAGTGCTGACTTGGAGCAGTTTGCCACCTGGTTCGACGGCCATCGGATCACGGGGCAGGAGGTCACGCCTGCCCTCTCGCTCATTCCGAAGAGTCGACTCTACGAGGTGAGCACCGAGGCACGATCGCGAGCGAGTTTCTGGCAGGAGATGGCCGGGCAGTTGGAGAGGATCGCGCGCGGCGGCGCATCACAAGGGTGAATGTCGATGCGGGCATCGATGACGATCGTGCGCGCGACCGAAATCGCAGGAGTTGATTGTGCGCGCCAGCGCGGCGAACCCGAGCACGCATGGGGCAGCGGACATTGTTGCAGACGCGCCGCAGACGCCCGTCGGGAGCAGTCTGGCGGGCCTCTGATTAGGATAAGTCTCCGTCGGAGCGCACCCAATTTACGGCCTCGAATCCGATTGTCTGCGGGGAACGCAACGCAGGAGGGCACCCTGCCGGACTGATGGGGCTGGTTACCGATGCTGCCGACTGCACGGAGTCCCGGCGTGTGCGGTCTCTTTGCCTGTTCTCGTCCCTATCCTCAACTGTCCATTTTGGACAGTTGAGGATAGGGACGAGGGCGAGGTGGCCACCGCATGGCATGCCGATAAGAGGTAGTCCGCGAGATCTATGCCCGCACCGATGCGACCTCGCGCTCAGCTTCGTCGAACTGCTCAGCACGGACATGGCGACTTGGACAACCCATCGAAGTCCCTTCCCTCGAACGCACGCTGCGTCGTTGGAGACGCCAGATCGCTGTCTGGCATGCACACAGGTGGGCAACGGACCAACGGAGGCAGCAAGCAACGTGGTCAAGCGCGTGAAGCGCGGAGCCTTCTGATTCACCAGCTTCCGGCACTACCGGGTCCGGTCATAGCTCTACGCCTGCAACCCAACTGGAAGCTGCTCGCCACCATCTCAATCCCTGATATGCGAAAGCGCCAGAAGAGCCGCTGCAGGCTATATACAATTCCCACTTCACCCGTTACCATTGCATCGCAGGCTGGACTCGACCGCCACGAAAGGAGGCTCGGCTCGGTCAGAGGACTTCGGCCGGACATTCGATGCTGGCCGCTTCGGCTCCGCCGATGTAGGCATAACGTGGCATCGTGCGTTTGAGACACGGAAGCGCTTTTTGACGCGATATTCTCGCATTGAGGTTGCAAGTCAGTGCGAGGATGCACAGCGATGAGTTAGTGCTTCCGAGGTTGCAAGCGGCAAAGTTGATTACCTTGATTCGGCCCTTAGCCAATGGTGCGTGAACAAGATCGATGCCACTCAAGGCATCGGAGGAAAGGAGCAAACAGCCCATGATCAAACTATTGTGCGGCCGAGGCTTGGCCGTAGCCATCGTTCTAGCTGGCACGCTGAGCCTCGGCATGCTGGGAGTGGAGGGCCCGGTTTCCGCCACCCCAGTTTCAGCTACTACCGTACAGGTAGCCGCGGGTCATGTCACCATGGGGCCCCTCACCACTCCTCTGGATTCCCAAGGGTGTGCTGGCGATACGTGCATGTATCTATCGAGCCCGAGTAAGGGATATGTGTACATCCAAGCCTGGGCGTACCACACTGGCTTCTCCGGCTACTTCCATCTGACAGGGCCACTCGGTCTTAGCAAGGATAGCTCGACTGGCTCGTGGCAAGCTGGCAAGGGTAACTATTATACATTCAGCAACATACCCGCCGTCGTCGGACAGTACTGCGTCACTGGCTGGAGTGGAACGATCAACGAGGGAACACCCTGCGAGAGCGTCGAGTAGTGCGGCCTGATCCGTTGCTCTACCGGCCACCCTGCTCTACTCAACGGTGAGTCTGGTGGTCAAGAGAGCTGATGTTCGCTCGGGGCAGCATCGGCACCGGTACTGGGCCTAGGCTTATCCGCTCTCGCGTTGAGCAACGGTGCGTCAACGCTGACTAAGCTGAAACACCAAGAAGTGTCATTGCCCAGCCGTCGGTGTACGGTTTCACCTATGCGTAACGGGCCGGTGGTGGCATTTAGCAAGACATCTATCTGAGCCCCTTTGGGGTGCTATGCCCGACGGTGGCGCCGCGTGACTGTGAGCGTCACCGTCGGGCCTTGGTGTGTGTCGAGTCGCCCGATTTCGAAGCGCCGGAGTGGCCGGCATGAGGGCTGCTCTAAGTATCACTTCGGACGGCAGGCCAAACCGGCTCTTCGGATTTGAACGGGTTGAGGATCCCCGGCGCGGCACAGGTACTTTGCAAGTCTGCGCTCCGCCGAGTATTTCCAAAGTGGCGCTGGCGTTGTCTTCTCGTCACGCCCGAGACTCTCCTTCGCTGACACCGGGAGCTTTCGCGTAGCGCGCGAGCGGCGTCATAAGGCTGAGCCCGCGATGGAGGCCTGCCGCGTAGTAGTGCCTGACTTAGCTGCGCAGGAACGGCTTCGAGATGGTGACGGCCGAGAACAAGCGTCCAGTCGAGACGCTCCTCGCGTGCAGTCCGTACCCACTTCTCCGCGATCGCGTTGTCGTACGTCTTCAACTACAGCCCGTCGTGACGGTGCGCACGAACTTGCAGTAGTCCACCCGTTCCATCCGTTGAACGGCCAGCGCTTCGAGGTCGTTGGGTATGCGCACACCTGGGGCCAACGCCGGGCGTTCTTCCG
The DNA here is from genome assembly GCA_050015175.1 of Acidimicrobiales bacterium. Taxonomy (GTDB): domain Bacteria; phylum Actinomycetota; class Acidimicrobiia; order Acidimicrobiales; family Bog-793; genus Fen-455. Next base: position 10,890 of record JBEKBX010000040.1, read on the forward strand.
AAAGCCCGCAGACAAGCGTGTCTACTGGATCCTGGCGAGCTGGACCGACGTCGAGGGGGCCGACCCTGTCGTCGCTCTCGCGGCCAGTGCGCTTTGCCTACCTCTATGTCCGTCAGAGCACGCTGCGCCAGGCGTTCGAGAACACCGAGAGCGCCAAGCGTCAGTACGCACTGCGAGAACGGGCCCTCGCCCTCGGCTGGTCGCTCGAGCAGGTCGTCGTCATCAACAGCAACCTCGGGCTCTCAGGTGCAGATAGCAACCGCGACGGCTTTCAGCGCCTCGTCGTCGCGGTCGGCATGGGCGAGGTCGGCGTGGTGCTTGGCCTCGAGGTCTCGCGCCTCGCCCGGAACTCGTCGGACTGGCATCGCCTGCTCGAGATCTGCGCGCCCTCACCGACACCCTCATCCTCGACGAGGACGGCGTCTTACAACCCCGCCCACTTCAACGACCGGCCGCTGCTCGGGTTGAAACTGACCCCAATCAGTCCATCATTGAAGTAAGCGACATGGTCACGGAGGGTGACCGATCGTTAGGTGGTACCCTTCAGGTGCAAATGTGGTGCATGTACCACGACGATCCTGTACCACGTGCACCACAACCAGAAGGGATTTCCGCATCTGTGCCCGCGCTTTTGGCGCTCTATTTGGCATCCGACGTCGCTCGCGAGGTCGGGCCGTGCCGCCCGCTCTCCGACGGCCTGCTGCATTTACCCGATGGTGTGTCGCATTGCCCGCCGTTCTATCAATCTCGTGTGACGGTGTGCTCGAGCACTCATGGGTAGCTTGAACGGGCGCGCCTTGCGAAGTTCATAGTGCTTTATCGGCTGTTCAGTTATGTCTGCACCTCGGCGTCACCGTCTCAACCAGCAGTTTCGCGGACATCGGTCCGGCTGCGCCGGCGTCAGCCCTCACCTGGAGAGGCGATGCCGTGGCAGCGACGCCTCCCGACTTCAAGACTGCGTCGGTAACGCATACGCGCATGGAGCTGACGTTTGAGAACTCGGACCTCGTGGCGGAGCATGATCAGTTCGACATCCTTGTCGTGCTCGGATCGTTGGCAAGGATCGCAAAGGACCGAAGACCCGTCCGAGTCCGACGCAGCAGAGGTGAGAGGGTGAGAGCCACGGCCGATGATGTCTGACGACACCGAAGAGCCAGCTCAGCGACCTGGTCGACGTATTGGTGCCTTTCAACTCGACGGAGATCTCGGACAGGTCCGGACGACGAAGGCCTGGTAGTCCTCCCACAGCTGGTCGGTGATCTCGGAGACCGCGGACTTGGAGATGAACAGCTGCTTGTCGCATCTCTGAAGGCGTTTGCGACGTCTCGTGTCGAAAGGCCCCGGGCGTTGGAGCCGGTTCAGTACGTCGTTATGTAAAGCGTCTTCACTCCCGTCTTCGCGCATGGCGCTATGAAAGCCGCTCCAAAAACCCTCCAAGGCGAGCGTCTTCCGATGCGCCTCCAGCGTCTTGTCCACCTGTCTCAACCCATGCACTCCGATACGGGAAACCCAACCCGCGTTGGTCGAGGTGAGCAGTGCCGAGCTACCGTGGCCGAGGGAGGAGAACCGGACTCACCTCGGGCTGCGACAGTAGGGGTGTGAAGGTGGAGCCTCGGAGCGATCTGGACGGGCGAGATGGAGTCTCCTGACCAAGCCGACGACGTGGCGTTGCTGCGATTCGTCGGGCGGGGCGACCAGGCGGCCCTAGCGGTACTCTACGACCGTCACGCCGGGTGGCTCACCCTGCGACTCTCGCGGCGCTGCTCGTCGAGCGAGCTGGTCGATCAAGCGGTCCAGGACACCTTCTTCGCGCTGTGGCGGGGGGCCGGGCGCTACCGGGGAGACGGACGCGTCGGCGCCTACGTCTGGGGGATCGGGATCCGCCGCCTGATCGACCTCCAGCGTCGGGAGGGCAATGTGCAGAGTCACGCGACTCGGTGGCGCCTTCTCTGGGGTGCCAGAGAGGAACTCGTCCGGTCGGCGGAAGACGAGGTACTGCTCGGGGTCGAGCACGGCCGTCTGGGTGAGGAGCTCGACCGGCTGTCGCCCGAACTCCAGTTGGCGCTCACGGCCACGGTGATCGACGGGCTCACCTGCGCCGAGGCTGCCCGCCTGCTCGGCGTGCCGGTGGGGACCGTGAAGTCGCGCTGTCACCGAGCGCGTGTCGAGCTACGGGAGGCCCTCATATGACCAAAGAAAGCGAAGCTCCGCGCGTCGACAAAGGGTCGTCCACCGCGACGTGGCACGCCGACGAGCAGTTGCTCGCCCGGTACGTGCAAGGAGACCTCCACGGCGCGCTCGCCCGGTCGCTCGAGGCACACCTTCCCGATTGTCCGCAGTGCCGCAATGGGCTCGCGGGCTTGCTCAACGCGGCCCGGCTGGCGCACAACCGCCGTGTCGTGCTTACTTCTGCATCGCTGCCTCCACCTGGATGGCCCGAACGAATGCTGTCGGCGGTCGGGCTTCCTGACCACCTGGCGCGTCTGCTGGTGCTGACCCCGTCGTTGCGGCGGTCGTGGCTGTTGGCCACTGTCCTCGTGCTCGGGGTCGCCGTCGGTACCGCCCAGGTCCTGTCACCGCTGTCGGGGGTCCGAGGTGCTGCGGTCTTCGGCCTGACGGCAGGCTCCGCTATGCGGCTCCTGCCGTTCCTCGTGGTCGTGCCGTTGCTCCCCTTGGCCGGTGTGGCGGCGGCCTTCTCGCGCCGGCTCGACCCGATGCACGACCTAGCCGTTGCCGCGCCGATGTCGGGAGTCCGCCTGTTTTTCCTGCGCGCCGGAGCGGTGCTGGTGACCTCGCTCGTCCCGGCCTTGTTCGCTGCCTTGCTGCTTCCTGGCCCATCCTGGCTCCCCGCTGTGTTGTTGTTGCCGACGTCGGCGGTCTCGGTCATGACCTTGGCGGCATCGACGGCGCTGGATCCTGCGGTGGCGGCTGTCGGAGCAGGAGCGTGCTGGCTGGCGCTCGTGTGCGGCCTCGGAGTGGCACTCGGGTCGCCGGCGGTTGCCTTCGGCTACCTCGGACAGATTGTGGCCGGCATCATCCTCGTGGTTGGCGCCGGCGTTCTGGTCGCCCGCCGCGGACAGCTCGAACTCGGATGGGCACGATGAAGCGGCCAAGCGCGCCGAGACCGCTCGCTGACAAAGGCGATGGGACCGCTCACGATGTCGGTCCCCCGTGCGTCGTGCGGGTCGCGGGTCTCTCGCGCCGTTACGGCGCCACCGTTGCCCTCGACCGCGTCGATCTCTGCCTTAGTCCGGGCGTGACCGGCCTGCTCGGACCGAATGGGGCAGGCAAGACGACGCTGTTGTCCATCCTGGCGACCGTGGCCTCACCTGACGCCGGGCATTGCTCGGTGCTCGGCTTCGACCCCGAGCACACCGCGGAGCGCGTCGAGATCCGCCGTCGCCTCGGCTTCCTTCCACAGGAACTCGGCTACCACCGCCACTTCAAGGTGGCCGAGTTCTTGGACTACATGGCGATCCTGAAGGAGATCCTCGACCGAGGTCAGCGCCGGGCAGAGGTAGCGCGGGTACTTGCCCTCGCCGACCTCGAGGCCGTCGCCGGGAAACGCATCCGGTCGCTCTCGGGCGGTACGCGCCGTCGCGTCGGCATCGCCCAGGCGCTTCTCGGCCAGCCAGAGCTGCTCGTGCTCGACGAGCCGACGGCCGGACTCGATCCCGAACTCCGTCTGCGCTTTCGGGAGCTGCTCTCCAGCCTGCCCGGTTCTCCCGCCGTCGTGCTCTCCACCCACCAGGTGGACGACGTGGCCGCTGTCTGCCAGCACGTCGTCGTGCTCCTCGCTGGGCAGGTCCGCTTCACGGGCAGTCCGACCGAGCTGGCTTTCCTGGCCGAGGGGCGAGTCTGGGTGGCCGACGAACGGGACCCTGCCGCTGAGCTGGCCTGGCGGGGAGCGGACGGGCGATGGCGGCACATCGGCGAGAACCGGTCCGGTCGGATGGAGCCGGTGGCGCCCACCGTCGAGGACGGCTACCTCTGCCTGGCCGGCCGGAACGCCGTCGGAGGGGACGACGGTGCTCACGAGCCGGGATCACGAGGTGCGCGATGAGCGACGCTCTCAGTGTTCAGGTCGGGTATCCGAATCCTGCCAACTCGCGACAGCCGAGCGGAAGGACCGCTCCCCGAGTCGCCCGGGTCGTCAGTGTCCTCGGCCTCAACGAGGCGAAGCGGCTCGCCCGGAACCCGACCGTGCTCGCTGGACTGCTTGGAGCGGTCGCAGTGGTCGTCGTGCAGCACAGAGACTCGGTGCCCCGCTGGTGGGTGGCTGACGTACAGCTGGGCACGGCGTTGCTTTTCGTCGGCGTTGCCACGCTCCTAGCCGCGCACCTCGCTGCCAGTCGGGTCCGTCGCGACAACATGGCCGCGCTGTACGAAAGCTATCCGGCAAGCCAGTCCGTCCGGACCGCCAGCCAGTTATTCGCTCTCATCGCTCCTTTGGCGCTCTCCGCCGTGCTGGTGGCGCTCTCCGCAATCTGGTTCGTTGCGGAGGGTGTGGTCGGGGAACCCCGAGCGTTCGTGCTCATCGGCGCGCTCGCCCTCGTCGCACTGCTTGGCGTCTTCGGCGTGCTGCTCGGTAGCTGGGCACCCGCTGGATGGATCGGGATCCTTGCGGCCGCGCTCGTCGGCCTCGTCGAGGTCGTCTTCGCGGGGCCGAGCTACGCGCCCGCACACTTGGCCTCCGCATGGAGCTGGTGGCTGCCGTGGAGCCAGCCGGACGTGCTACCGAGCCTGCCGGGACCAGTCAGCGGTGTGCCACCCGCAGGGGCGCACCTCGTCGAGTTGATCGGCCTGGCCGCTGTGCTAGGAGTAGTGGCCCTTCTCGCCGGTCGACCGCCACGCCGTCGGCTGATCGCCGCGGTCCTCGTTGCGTGCCTCGCCGGCGGGGCCGCGGGCTGGTCCGGATGGGAGGGGTACCGACCGGCTCCTGTGGCCACGCTCGACCGGCTGGTGGCCTCAGTCATCCATCCTGCCGCCGTCGAACGTTGTGCGAACCGAGGCGGCGCCACCTATTGCGCCTACCCCGAGTACCTACCGTGGGTGGTGCGCTGGGACATCCCGGTGGGTGGGGTCCTCGCCCATCTCCCACGACCCCGTGCCCGGGTGCTCGTCGTTCGACAGGTCGCGAATTCGGATTTCCTCTGCTCGCCGGCACTCACCGGGGCCGGCGTGTGTACGGGCGCCGCGCCGACGAGCTCGCGGGCGCGACAGGTGGAACGCCTGAACGGCCTCTTGGCCGGGTTCCAGGATCGCCTCGCCACGGACCCGCACCTCGTCGCCGGGTCGTCCGATCCTCCTGTTTATGTGGGACTCGGCTGGGCGTCCGGCGCCGCGCTCGGCCCCTACCAGCTCAACTTGGCGCTCGCTACCTCCTACTGGGCGGTCGGTCTTCCCACCACGAGCGTGGCGGTTCCTAGGCAGCCCGGTCTCCAGGACCTGTCCTGTCTCCCGGTCGCTCAAGCCCGGGAGGCAGTAGCGGTCTGGCTGGCCACCACCTCGACTCCCGGCGCGGGACAGCTCCTGCGCTCGGAGGCGAACGACGCATTACTGATCGGCCTAACGCCATACGGAAGCAGCAAACACCTAGTAGTGACCGATGTTGTCGGGCTGTCTTCAAGTGACATTCCAATGAGCGACTTCGTGACGACAAGAACAGCGACCCTGCTCGGCCTCGCCATGGCACGCCTGCCACCTGGTCGGGTGGAGTTGGTCCTCGGCGCCAACTGGGCGCACTGGCTCGACTGGCGCACTTCCGACGCCACGCTTGCCACGGCCCTCGGACTCGACTTGCCGGCGGCTCCAGTCGGGTCCCTGACCAAGGGGCAGGTGGCCTCCCTCGCTGTCACTCCGGCGGTGCCCGTGTGCCACTGAGCAGCGACCTGACGCAGTCGTCCGGCCCCGAACGTGGCGGAGGGCTGGGCTTCGATAAGACTTCGACGAAGGGTCCTCTTCGCCCCGCCATCCGTGCCAGTCTCTATCTGGTACACACCCAGCCGTGGGGCGCGCTCATCGGGACCGGCGCCGCGGGCGTGGCAGTGATGGCGATCACCGATGCGTTCGGCAATGTGCTCCAGTCGCCCAAGGACATTGTCGCTGCCCTGCGGCTCGCCTTCGCCGTCGTAGCGTTCGGCATCGGATTCCTCGGCGCCGAACCCGCGCCATCGCTAGTGGAGGCGCTACCCACACGGTTGTGGGCACTTCGAGCCGTGCGCCTTGTCCTCGCGCTGCCCATAGTCGTGGTCGTCGGCTGGGCGCAGCTCAGCCTGGCAGCTGGGGCACTGGCGACGGACGAACGTGCCCAAGGCCTGCCCCATCATCCCCTTGCGTGGCCGGGTTTGGCAATGGAGCTGGCGGGTTTTGGCGCGCTCGCACTGCTCGGCGCTTTCTTGGTCGGCCGCTCACGCTGGCGGGATCTTGGCGGCGTCATCGCCGCGCCATTGGCCCTCGGCGCCATCGCGATCCTCGTCATCGTCCCGTTCGGACTGTTTCCGACTGCCTACCTGCTGGTTCCCTCACGACCGCATGAGCATGCCTGGGTGACCGCAGAGTGGGAGTGGGTGACTCTGTCCATTGCCGCCATGACGAGCGCTGTTTGGGCTAGTCGAGACCAATGGGAACGTTGCTCAGTGAATCGTCTCACCCTTACGGCCCGCGTGTCCCTAATTGGTCGCGTCCGGGACCCGCGCCGCGGACTGAGAAGTTCGTAGCGAGCCGAAGGTGAAGGGTGCCTGAAGCGTGCAAGCGCGGGATTCTGCGTTCGCTCCGAGCGCCGCCCGCTGGTCGAGCGATCGGTGCGGCCGGTGGGCGTTGCAATGCGGAAAATGCCGGAACGCCCGGGAGCAGGCCCCGGTTCGTTGCCGAGAGGTGGCTGGTTCTTGGCCTTGTTTCCTGTGGCATACGGCATGGCCTAGCGCGACAATCAATGTGGCGACGAGGAGGCTGAAGATGACGCCTGGAGGTCTGTTCGCGCGCGGACGACATTTGCCGAGGACCGGCGTGGCGTGCTCCGCGTGCTCCCACCGCTGACCCACCGGATCGCCGAGGCGATGCCGACCTGGGGCTCGCGCTAGGTCCGGTCGTCGAGCACGTCGCGGGGATCCTCTCGATCAGCAGTCCCTACGACGTTTCTGTATCGTCCGTGTTGACCCGCGACAAGCACAAGGCGGCTGCAGCCCGGAGGGTCGCCGCGGCGACTTCTCCCGCGGGGAGCGGCGTGCTCTCCCCCGGCCCAAATCCTGGAGGCCTCGCGCCGCGCTGGAAGCAGCGCCAGCGGCCCAACATGTCTGCACAACCGCTCCTGCCACGTCGGACGTGTCGCGGGTGCGGACAGGTCTTGCCGGCTCTCGAAGCGGACCGCGCCGCGACGAGACGCTGGTGGTGCGACGGTTGCAGACCCGAACGCCGTGTCGAGCTAGACGACCGGATGCGGCTAGCGGCGAGCGCCGTCGCCGAGCAACACCGCGCGGAGACGGGCGTGCTCCCGTCGCACACTGACGAAGCGCAAGGTCGACGCCGGGAGACGAACCGGCGTCACCAGCTGGCCCGCCTCGCATGGGAAGCCGACCACGGTGGAGCGTCGCCTGACGTCGCCTGGTACTCGGAGCAGATCGCACCCAGGCTGGCGGGTCTATCGCTAACCGAGATCGCCGGGGCGCTCGGCGTCTCGACATCGTCGGCGAGCAAGTTCCGGAGGGGTCTGCGGGTGCCGGCGGCGAGGCACTGGACGGTCCTGGCTGGTCTCGTGGGTGTGGACGTACAGTCCTAGCCTCCCAGTGGCCTGGGGGACTTTGCACGACCCGCCCTCATTCAAACCCAGGCAGGACGACGGCTTCGGCGGCCGGTTCCCCTCTTGCAACTGGTCGCCTTGTTCGCCGGGCTTGAGGTCGATAAGAAGGTGCGTCCAGCTGCCCCAGGTCAACGACTGCCGAGTCAACCGCTGGCTGAACATCTGAGATCGTCTCCAGTCGTTCGTTGCCATGGACTGCCATGATTCTCGTGCCAGCACCGACAAGGGCAGCAGCAGCATCGCTGCTGGGCTCGAACTGCGGGATTGGGAGGGTCCGTATCGCTCGAGGAGTGATTCCCGTCGTATTCGCGAAACTAGCGAGAAAGTCTTGTGCAGGCGTCGAATTGATGAATGCGGTCACATACAACGCCTCACCGATTGTTGGAACGGAGCAGAACAGCAGCTTGTGCTCGATGACTGGCATTTCTGACCGCCCGAGCTTCCCATACCACCGCCGCTCGACGACGGCTGCAGCAGGCTGCCCACTGATCTCGCGGACCACGACCAAGTACACACCTCGCATATGGGCCAGTGGGCCATTCAATCGACACCAGTCATCTCCAGTCATTTGCCAGTTGCGATTCGGAGGTGTGGCGCGAGCTGCCAGAACCGTCCGAAATTGCCGGATCCAGGCCCCTGTCGCGGGAAAGCGCCCAGTTCTCGCAAGGTCAGCCTCTGGGATCACCTCGTCAAAACGCGTTGGTTCGTGCGGCACGATGACGAACGCGGAGGGTTCGCCCATCCAAGGTGAGACATCGCGCCCACGGAGCAACGGGTAAACCAGCTCAGCCTCGACCATGCCTCTGTGAACTCGAATGCTCTCATTCCGGCCCGTGGAAGCAAGGTTCTCGATCTCGATCAGCCCACTGGCCGATGGCCTGTCGGACAGCACCGACAGGAAGTAAACGCCGTTCGCACCTCTCGTATGCAATCCCGTCCCGAAGCTCCAATTGTTGGTTCCACCCTGCAACATGGCAGGGGCTCCCTGGGCACGAAAAGACCAGGCTGAGGTGCGCGCCTGAGGGTTGGCCGGAGTGAACTCGCCTTCCTCGCACGACAACTCGAGTCGCCGGAATCGCCACTCAGTCGCGCCCGCTCTTGTGCCTGGCACCCGATGCCACCGGTGAGCGGCCACCGGGAACCGTTGTTGACCACCTGATCTGGACACAATGAACACCGGTTTGTTCGAGGCGAGCGGAGCGAAGGGTTGAATCTGACTCCAGTCGTCAGCCGACTCGACTGAGAACGGCAGATCGACGGGGTCGCCGTCATACGTTTGATCGCTCTGAAGACGGAAACGGCGGAAGGCACGGCTGCCTGGGTCCGCTATCAGCATCGCAAGTGGAGTGAGCAGGCCGACGAATCCTCCTAGTCGAGCGTAGCGATCGAGTGCGACAGCGTAGACGAGCGTTGCCAAATCTCCTACTTGCAGCACGCCACCGGTGTCCCCGGGTTCCGGCGGAAGGTTCCAGAGTCCGTACCGTCGCCACAGACGTTCAGATCCTTCACGCCAGCCCTCCGGTAGCTTCCCCCAGGCAAGCCATGGCGGATTGCCAACCACGACGTCGAATTGGCCGGCGAACAGTGGGGCGTACGCGTTGGCGATGATCTGTGCCCAGATCCCGTCGCGGTCCTCATCGTGGAGTCGTCGGATACGGCCGTAAAGCACCTCAGCAACCGTCCGATCGTTTGCCCACGCCTCCTCGTCGGCAGTAACCGGCGTCGTACCGCCAGGTCCGAAGGTAGCCTCCAACTCAGACAGAAAGCTCCGAGTGGCAGCGTCCTCGGGGGACGCATCGACATATTCAGAGAGAAGGCTGCGAAGCGAAGCCATCCTGTCGGACGTGGCCAGCAGCAGTGGGATCGGGAACGGCTGCGGCAGGCTGGTTTGGAGCTGCCGGTAGTCGCGGCCCATGAGCGGGCCATCGTCGATCGTCCCTTGAGTCGGCGGCGCGTCTGGAACCAAGAGTGAGTCGGCTCTCCAGATGGGAAGCGTGAGCTCGCCACAGCGAGACAGAGGACCGAGGGCAAGCGCGTAATTGACTCTTGAGGCGACTACCGCCACTGGATTGATGTCGATTCCGCAGACCTGATCGAGCACGGCTTGAACCTCTTGCTGCGAGGGTTCCGCGCCGGAGTGATAGCGAAGTCGTGCCAAGCGGTCCGACAGAAGTGGAACCAGAAATGTTCCGGTTCCACAGGTGGGGTCAAGCACTCGTCCCGTCGCGATTTCAGCTCCCAGTTCCTCAAGCCTGTGGAGACACGCCTCCGCCAGCCAGTGAGGCGTCAGAAACTCGCCGAGCTTCTTCCGAAGCTCCCGTGGGACAAGGGACTGGTAGAGGTCGCTGAGAACGTCGGTCGCCCGCTGAGGACCGTGAATCGCTCGAGGAAAAGCAAAATCGCCGAGAGAGGTGAGTGCAGTGCGGACTGCCCCGAGAAGGTCGACATTGCCGGCGCACACGGCGAGCCACCAGCCGAAAACGTCGCTCTCCACCAAGTTGTTGATCCGGATACCACCCGGAAGTCGGCCAGTGTCAAGCCACTTGAGGCGATCAACCATCTCCTGATCTGAAAGCGCTGACCACGTTGAGGGACGGAAGGCTCGATCGTCTGCGGCGACGGCAAGCAACTCGACGGCAAACAGTCTGGCGACGAGCGCGAAATAGGTGTGCAGAGCGAACAGATATTCTCCGGCGGGTCGATCGAGTCGGGCTCCGTAGGATCTACTCACGATTTCCGCAAGCTCACCGCTTGTCGCATCTAGGTTGCCGTACACGACGTCCAAGGCTCGCCGCCATTCGAGATACAGGACATCCGCACGATCGCCGAGGGACCTACCGGCGAGGCTTTCCAGGAGCATGATGATGATCGGACGAGCAACCTCGCTCGTTACGCCGAACGACTCCTGTAGTGCCGAGCCCGAAATGGGGCGCTGACGGTTGGAGACGAGGAGCTCAAGGAAGCGCCGACAAGCAGCCGGGTCATTGGGCAACCAGGCAAAGAAGTCTTCGGGCTGCTCGGGGTCCGTGTCGAATAACGTCAAAGGTCGTTCTGGATCGATGGCCAGGAATCCCCACTGCCGGCCATCTGACACCACCGCCGTGAAAGCCGACTCGTTGCCGGCGCGAGCCCTAAGGTTCGCGAGATACCCGAGGGCTTGCTCTGCCCCGTGTCGGCGTCGCGCTCGACCCATGGCCCACTCCCACTCGACGACAACACCCCCGTAGAGGTTGTCGTACGGGCTGCGGTGATCAGCCTGACTGCTGCGCTCGGACGATGTGAAGGACTCGGTCGACCCGTAGAGTGATCGTGCCGCGTTGACGATGACCGCGTTCAGATCGAGCCGTAGCTCCTCCTCGTTGGTTCGGTGTGCGACCGCATAGTCCGCTGCCGCGGCGAGTCGGTCGGCCCAGTCGAGTAGCGAACCCGTACGTTGATCAGTCACGCGATCATTCTGACCTGGCCGCGCTGCAATAGCTGACAAGCCTGGATCAATGACCTCCGAGCACGATTGGACGCTCACCCCCGACACCATCGTCCCGTGCGGCTGGCCAGGCTGCGAGGTCCAGGTGCGGCTCGGGAGCCTCGCCTGTGCCGCACACCTCGACGAGATGAACATCGCAGCACAGCTCAGCCGGGACAGGCGGTGCCCGGACTGCGGTGAGCCTTCGCCGTTCGGAGTAGTGCTGCACGAGTGTGAATCTCAGACAGGAGACGGTCACTAACCGGTCGTCGTGGCACAGTACCTAGCAACGGGGTCGGTGGGCGGCCTACGCTCTAAGAGTGTCCAACGAGGCTCTTCTGGCTGAACTGCCATGACCTTCGGCAACCGGGAGTCGCCTCACCTGGGTCGCCTCGAACCGCTTGACCCGCGCAAGGTGTGGGAACACGAGGCACGTGACTTCACTCCGTGGTTGCTGAACAATGCTGACGCGCTCGCCGACGCGCTAGGTCTCGACATTGAGCTCACCGCTGCCGAGCACCCCGTCGGACCCTTCTTCCTCGACGTCATTGGCAGGGACCTGACCAACGATTGCGTCCTGATCGTCGAGAACCAGCTCTCTCCGACTGACCACGATCATCTCGGCAAGCTCGTCACGTACGCCGCCAACCTCGATGCCGGGACCATGATCTGGATGGCGCCCCAGTTCCGCGAGGAACATCGCCAGGCTCTCTCCTTCTTGAACCAATTCGCCGGTGAAAGCGCGCGCTTCTTCGGCGTCGAGATCGCCGTGGTTCGGATCGGTGACTCCGCGCCTGCACCACTTTTCAAGTTGGCGGCGGAGCCGAACGAGTTCCATGCTCAGGCATCGTCGGCGGCCCGCGTATCTTCACAGGACCTCTCCGGCAAGCCTGCTCTTTATGCGGCATTCTGGGAGCAGTTCCTCGAGCGTGTCCATCTCGAGCATCCTGAGTGGACCAGAGCTCGAAAGGCGCCTGCTCAGAATTGGTTCACGATGCCTTCGCCCTTCAGCTCGTCATGCCCGTACTCGTTCAGCTTTAGCCAGGGTGGCCTACGCTGCGAGCTTTACCTCGATTCGCTGGACCCCAATCAGGTGCGTGATCTGTTCGAGCGGCTGCACCAGCACAAGGAAGCGATCGAAACGACCTTCGGGGCCCCGCTTCAATGGGAGGAGCTACCCGGGAGGCGCGCAAGCCGAATCGCGGCCTACTTGCCTGGCGACGTGACCCGGGCCGATGAACACCAGACCTACGTGGACTGGTTCATCAGCACGAGCGCTCGGTTCAGAGCGGCCCTCGAACCGTACGCGAGATGACGACGGGCTCCCTTTAAGGGAAATCCTTTCCTTCTGAGTTGGGACTTGCCGTCAGCGGGGCCTGGACAAGAAACTCGATGGCGCGCCCCTCGTCGGCACCAAGATTGCGCTTGCCCTTGCAGTCGCCCGTGACGCAATGGAACCACCAGCCGTACTGAGAGCGATCGAAGAGCATTGGCTCTCCGCATATCGGGCAAGGCACGCTCCTTCGTACGCGTTGTCGAAGGTCATCCAACTGTCGGCCGTTGATCAAGGTCAGTCCGAGGGTCCTGGCCTCCTGCTCAGCGAAGGAATTGAAGGTGGAGAGCGTGACGAATATGCCGGCATCGCTGGGCAACTTCTCTCGCGCCAGGGTGCCAGCGAACTTGCGGATTTCATCGACGCCCACGGGCTGAGCTTGCCATCGCTTGCATTGGACAACCTTCTGCTTGCCGTTCTTCGACAGGCGGAGATCGATGTTCCCATCCGGACCTTCTTGACTTCCGGTCTCCTCCACCTTGTACCCGTTACGTCGGAAGATCTCGCCGACGAGCCACTCGAATTCCTCGGCCGTCAAGAGGCGCAAGCTGGTCGTCCAGTCGACAAGCTTGCGTCGATGAGATGCTTCCAACTGAAAAAGGAACCATCCCATCAGCACGACGACACCAACCAACGTACCGGCGAGGCTGGAGACGACTAGGAAGAACGTCGGCAGGTGTAACACGAGGGGGACAGCGACGCCGAGACCGTAGATCACTGCCGCGAGAATGAGCACGGCAGTTCCCGAGATGCGGCGGACAACAAAGTTGATGACTTGTTCCGAAAGATCAGTCAAACTCGCCACAGCGGCATTGTCGCACGTCAATGCCTGTCCGATGAGCCTCCAGCCCCAGCGGGCTAGCCGAGGACGACGTGATGCATCATTGGCGTCGTGAGTATGACGAGGTGGTATCGCTACATCCGAGACGTGAAAGCCTTCGATCGAGACGAGCTGGTTGAGCTGATCGCCGAGGTGTCGTGTGACCAGATGGACAAGGAGCAAGCGGCGACCACTGCGGGAAGCCAGTGGGAACAACAGGGTGTGCTGCTCCCGTTTGTCCTGGCGGGAGTAGCTCGCGACGCGCTGCTCGACGGGTTCTCAAAGGCGAAACGATCACCGCGATCATCTGATCTTGAACGCCTCTGTAGCCAATATCTTGACCTCGAGGACGCTGTTGCGGACCCTGCTGCTCCGTATGGCAGCGTTGCAAGATACATGGTCAGGGTTGCCTACGAGCAGTTCCCATACCAAGTTTCCCCATTCTTCGAACTGGCTCGCAGCTGGGCACTGTTCGCCGACACTGCCGCACAGGTGAACGCCCCGACGATGACCGAAGAGGCGTGGCGCCGTGCCCTCCGCTGCGGTCTCGACGAGTACATCTGGCTTGCCTTCGCCTGGCACGCCTCGGCGGCCACCAATCGGGGCTGGGTCGACCCGGGTTTTCAAGACCCTGTTCAGATCCATGAGTTGCGCTCGAGTGCTGAGGCGTTGGCGGCGGTGTCGCAACGGTTATCGGCGAGTCCCAACCAGCTCAAGCAGGATCCTGGCATCGAAGTCTTACCAGACAACCTCAGGAAGTACCGCTACAACCCGTTGCTGCGACGGCCCTTCGTCCGACTCGGTGGGCGCCTCCTGGCGCCGATTCAACAGCTGGCTAGGCGAAGGACTTCACCGGAAGGCCTTTACTACGACAGAGTCCAGGACCCTCGCTTTACGGACGACCTAGGCGATGTCTTCGAGGCGTACATCGGGCGCCAGCTAGCAACCCTTGAGAATGCCGGGCTGGCCGCAGTCCTGCCAAAGATTCAGTTCGACCGCGGCAACGGCCGTGAGGAATCTATTGACTGGTTTGTCGTCTTCCCCGATGTCGTTCTGCTGGTGGAGGCCAAAGCAACTCGGCTAGCCGCAGAAGCAAGACTCGGACTTGACCGGCTTGGCCCGGACGTCGACCGCACCCTGGGCGTCGCATACGACCAAATTGGAAAAACAGCTGACCTGATCCGATCCGGCCAGCCCGAGTTCTTGGATCTACCTACGGATCGGCCCATGCTTGGCCTCGTGGTAACCCTGGAGCCTTATTGGCTCCTCTGGCACGGGACCCACCCCGTCGAGCCGGAAAACATCAGGGTCCACCCAGTCAGCTGCGGCGAAATCGAGGCGATGGTTGGAGCCGCTCTAGTAGGACCGATAACTGACGTGTTCCTCAGGTTGACAACCGAGAGCGGTACGGGGGGTCGTCGGTTCGTTACTGCCTTCGAAGGTAAGAGGTCTGGTGCGAATCCGATACTCGACGCCGCGTATGACCGAGTCTTCGGCGTCGACTGACCCTCCCGCTATCGCCCCCCTTTCCTGCCTGGCACCCCGTTCACCGTCCTGGCTGGCTGGCTCCCGATCGCGGGTCCTGGCTGGCTGGCTCGCTCACGCTCTGGCTGGCTGGTCTGGCTCCTGTCCAGTTGCGTCCGCCGTCTCGTCCCTGGTCCGGTTTCTACCGTCCCCCTGGGGTGAAATGCCCATGCCGTTCGGGAACGTGGGCGCGCGGGACGAGGTTGCTGACCACGGAGGGTTGAAGATGGCCGGTGTTGTGGGGCGCTATGCCGCTTTGTCGGTCATGGTGACGGCGTAACCGAGTTCCTCGATCCTTCGCGCGAGTCGCTTCGCTTCGGCGAGGGGATCGTGTCGGCGTTGGAAGTAGTCGCCACCGGGGTCTTCGTACAGTGCACCGTCCGAGAGCAGGTGCCAGATCGTGAACAACATGGAGTGCGCGACGGCAACGGCCGCTTTGTTCGCGCCTTTGCGCCGAGCGATGCGGGCGTACTGGGTCGAGTAGTAGGACCCCTTTGTGCTGGCCGCACCCCGCGCCGCTTCGATGAGGGCACGGCGTAACCACCGGGCACCGGGCCGGGTGCCGGCCGGTCGGTGCTTGCCGGCTGACTCGTAGTTGGCCGGCGCCACTCCAGCCCAGGCGCACAGCTGGCCCGGCGAAGGGAAGCGGGTCATGTCGGCGCCCGTCTCGGCGATGATCACCTCGGCGGTCGTCCGCTTGATCGCGGTCACAGAGCACACGATCGTTACCGCTTGCTCAAAAGGGACGAGTCGGGTGGTGATCTCGTCTGTGAGCGACGCGATGGAGCGATCGAGGAAGTCGATGTGGTCGATGATCTGTCGGCAGACCACGGCGTGGTGGGAGCCGAAATGCCCCGAGAGTGCCTCTTCGAGCCGGGAGATCTTCGAGCGCATCCGCCCCTTGGCCATCCTCGGCGAGAACCGCTGGGTCCCGCTCACCGGCGATGAGCGCTTCGATGATTGCTCGTGACGACGCGCTCCAGACCGTCGAGGCCACCGAGGTGAGCTTGACCCCGGCATCCTGGAGGACCTTCTCCAGGCGCTGGATCTCCTTCCCGCGTGCGTCGACCTGGGTCTTGCGGTAGCGGGTGAGCTCTCGCAGCTCCCGGATCTCAGGTGGGGGCACAAAGCTCGGGCGCACCATCCCGTGTGCCGCGACATCGGCAAGCCACTCGGCATCCGAGAGGTCGGTCTTGCGACCGGGCACGTTCTTCACGTGCTGGGCGTTGCACAGCCATACCTCGTCGAAGAGCCCTTCCAAGGCGTAGTACGGCGCTTTCCAGTAGACGCCGGTTGCCTCCATGGCGACGGTGGCCACGCCCGCGTCCGACAGGAAGGCTGTGAGCTCAGATGGGAAGACCTGGACTTTCGCACTTCGACCGGGGGTGAAGTTCTCCGACGGTAAGCCCGTGACCGCAGAAGATGTCGTGTTCTCGATTCACCGCACCGCTTCGCATCCCCATTGGCCGCTCGGCTTCTTGGACTTCGCGATCAAGTCCTTCAAGGCCACCGACACGAGAACGGTCACGTTCGAGCTTTCCCAGCCGTGGGCCCCCTTCTTGTCGGACATCTCGGTCTTCGCCAATTCGATAATGCCGAACAACCTCGGGGGCGAGAGCGAGTCTGCCTTTTTCGCCAACCCGATTGGCACGGGCCCATTCCTACTCAAGTCATTCCAAAAGGGTGCCGGTGTCGTGTTGACGAGAAACAAGAACTACTGGCAGTCGGGCAAGCCCTACCTCGACGAGGTCAGTTTCAGCTACATCCCCGACGACAACCAGCGCGTCGAGCAGCTCAAAGGGGGCGAGGTCGACCTGATCTCGGCGGTACCGGCCGCTCAGGTGGCGACACTCAAACGGAACCCGTCACTCGTGCTCAGAGAATTTGGCTCCTGGGCTATCGACCTGCTCTTGTTCAACGAGAGGGTGCCGCAGTATAGGGACCGCCACGTTCGCCGGGCGATCGCCCACGCCATCGACATTGAACAGCTCGCCAAGGTCACGACCTTCGGGACCGCCGAGGCCGGCAACTCGTTCTTCCCCCCGAGCCTGGAGTACTACGCCAAGGTCCCGACCCTCGGCTTCAGCCTTGCCGCGGCCAAGGCCGAGCTCAGGCAGTCTGCCTATCCGCACGGCTTCTCGACCTCGATCCTCGTGCCGAGCGGCAACACCCAGTACGTCGATGCAGCGACGGTCATCCAGTCAGAGCTCAAGGCGTTGAACATCGATGTCTCGATCCAGCAGCTCGACAACGCTGCCTACACAACGGCGTTCGAGGCCTTCAACTATGAAGCGATGATCAACTTCGCCATAAACGACATAAGTGACCCCGACGAGATGGCATCGTTCCAGGTCGACACCCAAGACGGTGGGTCGAACTCGTTCTGGACCAACTACGACGACCCGGCGGCGATCGCTCTTGTACGAGAAGCCGAAGCGCAGTTCGACGGCGCGAAGCGCGCCGAGCTCTACGCCAAGATCCAGACGATCGTGGCTCAGGATGCTCCCTACATCGCGCTCGACTATCCACCGAACATTTACGCTTGGCGACCGAGCTTGCACGGGTTCACCGTGAACCCGGGCGGCGCATACCGCCTGGAGGACGTCTGGCTGGGCTAGGCGCCCGGAGTGAGTTAGGGGCTGCGCGGGTAGGTCCGAGAGCTCGGAAAAGTGCACCAACCAACCAGAAGATCGCTCGCAGGCCAGCCGCATCCCCAGTGTGAGGCGTCGGCTCCCCACCAGGCCATCTTGGACGCCATTATGAGCGAGTATCGACCAGGGAGCGAAGGCTGTAAGAGCGTCAGGCGGGTGCGCTCGCCAGGGTCGGCCGGATCGCGCCGGCGAACTCGTCCCAGACGGGGAGGGACGTCATCGGAACAATCTCAACAGATGCCCCTGTGTACGGCGAGTCGATGACCTGCCCGCCGCCCACGTAGATCGCGACGTGGTGGACGAGTCCTTTTCCGCCAGGTCCGGCGAAGAAGAGCAAGTCACCCGGCTTAAGCTTGGCAAGCGGGACCGGGATGCCGGCGTGGCGCTGGTCGGCCGCGTCGCGGGGTAGGTAAAGGCCGTAGCGGGCATAGAGCGAGTACACCAAGCCAGAGCAGTCGTAGCCGAAGCCACTCGTCCCGCCCCAGAGATAGGGGAGCCCGAGGAACTGACGCGCCTGGTTTGCGACGGTCGTCCCCGACACGGCGCCGAGGTGCACTGGGCTGAGCGCATTGTCGGCGATCGCCCCCTGTTGTCCTCCTGGGAGTCCGAGGACGAGGTAGCCCGTCACTGTCCTGACGACGGGCAGGACGGTGTCGTAGCTGACGAGGAAGCGACGCCGGGCGACCATGCCCTTGGCCACGGCGTAAAGCCACGTGCGCGCCACGCTGACGATCACCTCCCGAAACTTTGCCGGTGGTGCGACGGCGGACAGCTGAACATCCGGCACCCAGCCGATGATGCCGTCGGGGAAGCGCGAGCCACGTTGGTCGGGGACCTCGACCTTGCTCCATCGCCCCCGGTGTGCGAGGACGAGGACCTCTTGGCCTAACAGGACCTGGGTGTTGATGCGGCTGTCGAGGCCGAGCCGCTCGGTCACGCTCAGCCGAGTGAGCCAGTGTTCGATCCCTGCCGGGTTGCCGAGCGCCGGCGCGTCGACAGGTCGCGGGCTCGACGGGAGGTGCCATACCGTCGCCACCGCCACCTGTACCCAGGCAGGAGTCGTCGTCTGCGCAAAGGCCACGGCGTGCACGACCGGCCCTTGCGTGACCGACACGGCCAGCGCGAGCACAAGGAGGAGTAGTCGAAGTGAACGAATGTCAAATAATGGCCGCCCGACCGCTCACATTGTTCGCGTCAGCTTCCTCGCGACCCCGTCATTTGCTGCGTATGTTCGGGAGGTGTGGAGCTTCTTCTGGCCTGCCCTGGAACGCCACTTTCGGGATGGCCCGTTGAAGCCGACAGGCGAGTCAAGTCCGCCTTCGCTCTTACCCCTCAAGGTGTTGGGTTCTCGGCTGCCGCGCTCTGCGGCGGATAAACGGCCCTGGCGATGGTATTGGAGACCCATGCGATTACCCATCCATAGAACAC
This sequence comes from Acidimicrobiales bacterium, assembly GCA_050015175.1. Classification (GTDB taxonomy): domain Bacteria; phylum Actinomycetota; class Acidimicrobiia; order Acidimicrobiales; family Bog-793; genus Fen-455. The sequence continues at coordinate 29,907 of JBEKBX010000040.1, forward strand.
CAAGAGCACGTTGCGCATGTCGTGCTTGCCTTTACCAGCCGCCACAACAGCTAACAGGACGGCCCAGGCAACAGCACATCCGATGCTGTATGCCGTATAGGTCCTGAGCTTCAGTTTCACGTGTCGGCCGTCCTTCCATGACTTCTTGCCGTGCTTCAAGTATGCTGTCTTTGCCCGCTCCTAAAATGACCGGGCACCACCTGTTCCAGACCGCCAGGACGGAGCCGTACAAAGCGTTCCACCTCTCGCCTTCCGAGGAAGCGGCGATGGAGCAGTGGGTGCTGCTCTGCTCATCTCGCTTCGATGCCGGCAAGGGGTTCCAGTACGCCATTTTCGACCGTTCCAGCAAGATGGTGGGCAGCATCGGCATCGATGTCGATGAGGATCGCCCGAGCGTGGTCCGGGTCGGCTACTGGCTCCACGTCGACCATCAAGGACACGGTTACGCGACCGATGCCGTTCGTGCGCTCAAAGACCTGGCTCTGGGCCCTCTCGATATGACGGAGGTAGAGCTCGGGTGCGACAGTGCGAATGTCAAGAGTGCCGCTTTGGCCGAGAGGCTCGGATTCATCTTAGAGAGGGTCGATCGCCGTGCTCCGACCAACCCCGGCGAGACGGACGAGCGCCTTGTCTTCTTTGCGCGACCAACCGCCCAGGATTCGTCGTAGGCCACATCGCCGTCGTCACGCGTCGCTCAGCAGTTCTTGTGCACGTCCGGCCCGCCGCTCAGATGGGGTAACCGGTGCACCTCTTCAAACTGTCATGACTTCCACACCGTGCTCACGTGACCGTTCGGGCTGACCTCAACGATCGCGCTCACAGTTGAGAAATAGCCGGAGTCGGTATCGAGGTAGATGTCACCGTTCGGTGCCACGGCAACGCCGTCGCCGGTTATGAACTCGTTGTGCGGCCCGAGCACCGTCCAGAGACCGTGCGCGGCAATCGGGGTGATCGATCCCGAGGGTTCGAAGCGTGCCAGCCCGATGGTTCCTCCGGTGAGCACCACACTTCCGTCTGGCGCAGCGGCAAGCGAGCCGCGACTGGCCGAAGGGCCGCGGAAGTTCGTAAGGAATCGCAACTTCCCGGTCGCGGTTCGTTCGTAGAGACCGAAGCCGTAACCGCCTGCGGCGAGCAGATCACCCCTGCCATCGAACGCGAGCGGCCCTGCCTGGATGAAATCGATCTGGGAGCCAGGATTGCTGTAGAAGCCCTTGAAGCCCTTGTTGAGGTCACGAGCACCCGAACCGACGACCCAACCGAGCATCCCGTTCGAGTTGAGGCGGTAGACCGCGCTAGCCCCGATCATTCACGCGTCCTTGTGACCTGATCAGCCCGTATCCGCGGAAAGGCCCTTCCGACAAGGGAAACTGACTGTGTCGAGCAGCAGCATCCCCCTCGAGAAGGGCACTTCCAAGATGAACGGTACCAGCACAGCGCGCGTGAAGGTGGAAGCCGGCGGAACGGGAGTCGTGTCGCACGTCGGCCTGCACGCTCTTGGCTCTTTCGCCGACCGGTTGGGTCTCGGAGATGCCCTCTCGTCTGCGGTCCCGCAACGGCCAACGCTTGTTCACGACCGGGGCAAGGTTCTCGTCGAGGCGGCTCTCGTGCTCGCGGGCGGAGGCGAGAGCTGCGCGGATATCGAGTACCTGCGCGCCGAGGCGGCGCTGTTCGGCTTCGTCGCCTCGGACTCGACACTGCACCGCAGCTTGCATGAGATCAACAAGGAGACGCGGTCGAGGATCGCCACCGAGATAGCAAGCGTTCGGGCACGGGTGTGGGAGCGTTCGGCGGTGACCAAGACGGGCCCCGTCTTCTTGGACATCGACGCCTCGCTCGTCGAGATCCACTCCGAGAACAAAGAGCAGGCGGCACCGACCTACTCCTGTTGACTGAACTAAGCGCTCAGCAGGCCCTGCCACCGCGGCTGACTTCCTCTGAGCTGGATACGGTCCGGTCTATGTCCGAAAGGTTTGGCGAAGAACGTGATCTCTCGATGTTGGTCGTGCCGCGGGTGGGTGCGGTCCGGGCGACTGAGGATCTCTGGGAGCCGGTCCGGTTGATCGATGCCGCCGGCGATGCGGTGCCTTCGGTCGCGGCCTTCCTTCAAGAGCTGCAGGCGTCGGGACGCTCGACTTCGACACAGCGGTCATACGCGATGGACCTGCTGCGCTGGTTCCGGTTCGCCTGGGCCGTCGAAGTGCCGTGGGACCAGGCGACCCGGCTGGAGGCTCGCGACTTCTGTCGCTGGCTCGCGTTGAGAGAGAAGCCAGCTCGGCCAACCGGCGGTGTCCGATCAGCCAGCAGCCTCCCGAATCCGGTGACTGGCAAGCCTGGCCCGGGCCGGAAGTATGCCGTGGCGACGCGTGCGCACTCAGAGACCGTGCTGCGGGTCTTCTATGACTTTCACCGCGACGCCGCGACAGGCCCGATGGTCAATCCCTTCCCGCTCTCGCGCGAACGCCGTGGTGGCCGACCCAACGCCCATCACAACCCGATGGAGCCCTTTCGCAACGAGCGGGTGGGCCTTTACCGGCCGAGAGTCGCCCAGCGGATCCCACGCTGCATTCCCGATGAGATGTTCAACCGCGTGTTCGCCGAGCTCGGCTGCCATCGTGACAGGGC
>JBEKBX010000041.1:0-31368 GCA_050015175.1 Acidimicrobiales bacterium
CAGATCTTAGGAACAACACTGGACACGAGAAGAGGATTGCGCGAACATCAGTGGTCTAGACCACATTGGTCTAGACCAAAGATGTCGGCGCCACAAGAGCCAGACGACTGAGTGGAGCTCAAAATTTGTGGGGAGGTGCCTGAAGGGTGCACAAACTCATCTCCTCTGAAGGGTGCCACCTGACAATCGGTCACTTTCCGTGGCCATCGTGCTCACTTCAATGACAGGTTGAATTCGCGCGCTGGTCCGCGGAGGGAAATGCAGCGAGAACATGGCCGCATTCCAACCCGGTGAATCCAATGGCGCCGGTTGTGTGGACCTCGCCGACGGGCGGTTCGCGATCGAAAGGTTCAGGTAGCCTTCCGGTAGTACTCGTGTATGAGCCCGCCGAGGCGATCGTGGCGTCGGGTCTCGCCCGGCTCCGGGCTCAGTGCTCTGTGACGAGCCGACCCGCCCGGAGGTTCGAGCCCGAGGCTGCGGTGCGGGCGCTCCTCGTTGTAGTGCTTCGCGTAGGTCGTGAGCAGCTGCTCGAGATGACATCGCCCGAGGTGAAGGGCACCAATTCACCGATCGGACCGCTGAGCTGGCACTCTTCGGCATCGTTGAGCATCATCTGCCATGGGCCTCCGCCTGTGCTACTTCGTCGCGTGCCGGATCTTCAGCTTGCTGAGATACTGCCGGCGGACAGCTTTGGACAAGGACATCGAGCTGATGGTTCTCCGCCACGAGGTCCGCGTGCTGAAGCGTCAGGTCCATGGCCGCGTCCGCTACCGGACCACGGACCGAGCGATCCTCGCGGCGCTCAGCCAGTTGCTTCCGCGCTGGCGTTGCTTTCTCGTCACGCCCGAGACCCTGCTGCGCTGGCACCGGGAGCTCTCGAGAAGCAAGAAGCAAGTGGAAACGTTGGCGAGCCCTGCGAGGCCCCGGACGTCCCCCGCTCGGCGATGAGCTCGTCGAGCTCATCGTCAGACTCGGCCGGGAGAACCGACGCTGGGAATGTGTTCTCATCGCATTCAGGGCGAGCTTCGCGGTCTCGGGATCCGTCTCTCGGCAAGCTCGATCCGCCGAGTACTTCGACACCACGGTCTCGGACCAGCACCTCGGAGCGGGCCTACGTGGAAGGAGTTCCTCGTCGCCCAGGCGAGCGGCATCTTGACCACCGACTTCTTCGTCGTGGACACCATCAAGTTCACCCAGCTCTATGTACTGTTCGTCATCGAGCTCCAGAGCCGCGTAGTCCACATCCTCGGGGTCACCGATCATCCGACCGGCTTCTTTGTCACCCAAGTTGCCCGCAACCTCGCAGGGGATCTCGCCGAGCAACGTCTGTCGTTCCGGTTCTTGATCCGAGACCGCGACGCGAAGTTCACCGCCGGCTTCGACGAGGTGTTCGCCTCCGAAAGTATCGAGGTGATCAAGACACCGATCCGGGCACCAAGGGCGAGTGCCTACGCGGAGCGCTTCGTTCGGACCGCACGGAGAGAGTGCCTGGACTGGACCCTCGTCCTCGGGCGTCGTCACCTGGAAGCGACGCTCACCGAGTACATCCGACACTACAACGAGCACCAGCCACATCGGGGCCTCGGCCTCGAGACGCCGGTGCCGGGGCACACCACCGTTCCGTTGCCTCTCGGCAAGATCGCCCGCCACAGCGTGCTCGGCGGACTCATCCACGAGTACCACCAGTTGGCCGCGTAGTCCGAGCGGCAGCCTGTGGAGGCTGGCAGACACAGGGCGAAGGCTGAGGTCATGCGCCAATGACCACCGCGTCCGCCAGCAGGGCGGCGCGCATCACCGGCACTGGCTCACCTCGCAGCGAGCCCCGCTCCGAGGTCTTGGAACTTCCCCGGACCAAACGCCGGCGTCCCACACTGAATGCCTTTAGCGCAATCGAGGTTTTGGTGCCCTACAGCTCTGTTGGCTCAACGGTGACGGCAGACGGGCGCGGCGCAGATCAGCTGCTTCTGTAGCCTCGAGTTCCGTGCGTGTCCTGGCCGCGTGCTCCCTTGGCGGTGCCAGTCATTCCAGCGTCGCGTTCACCTACGACCGCTACAGGCATCTCTTCCCTGAGGTGGACGAGTGGGCCGCTACCAAACTCGACGCGATCCGCATGGGTGGCCTCGCTCGAGCAACAGAGGGCTAAACCCGTGCGACGGTGATTCGTGTCGGAGACGACCTCTAGAGTGCCACAACCAAACCGTTCGGCTTTACCTCGACAAGGCACTAACCGCGATGAACGTGTTGCCCGTACTCGTATCGACGCAAGTCGTGCCGGTTGGCGTGAAAACCAAGGAAGGAGGCTCCCAGTGTGGCGTCCGACGAGCCTTGCCGCGTAGCATCGCAATGATGATGGACCGGCATGTATCGTTTGAATCTTGCTTCAACTTCCGTGATCTCGGTGGTTACCTAACGACTGATGGGCGAACGGTCCGATGGGGTTGCGTCTTCCGCTCGGGCTCGTTGCGGCTGACCTCGGCGGATTTTGCTGTGCTTCAACGCCTTCGCGTCCGTACGGTCATCGACCTGCGCTCGACCAGGGAGTTCGAGAGCGAAGGGAGATCCGGCTACCTTGGTGAGCCGGACTATCACCACGTGCCGCTGTTCGAACAGGAAGCGTTGCCCTTCCGACCGTTCGAAGTCGGTCGCCCCGATCCACCGCAGGGCGAGGTGTATTTGAGCATCGCTGTTGCGTGCGGCGATTCGGTCGCCAGGTGCCTGAGGACCATTGCGGAGTGCGACCATGCTGTCGTCTTCCACTGCGCAGCCGGCAGGGACCGTACGGGGATCGTCGCCGCGATCCTGCTTGCATCGCTCGGCGTTCCGGACGAGACGATCGTGACCGACTACGCGCTCAGCGATCGAGCACTTGAGCCCTGGTTGGCGTGGGCGAAAGTGAATGACACCAAGGTTGCCGCGGACATCGAGGCGCTGCCGAACTCGCTCTTGACCGCGTCGCCGCAGAGCATGATCTTCCTCCTCGAAGGCGTTCGGCGCAGGTACGGGTCAATCGAGAAGTACCTCGTTGGAATCGGCGTCGACGCTGACGTGGTCGGAGCCCTGCGCAGCCGATTGCTGGAATAGCGAGATCGAAGGATGCGAGCCGTTCGACTGCTCCGGTTCGGCGCTTGCTGCTGAGTCTCACGCGCATCCTGTAGGGTGCAAGCATAGGATTCTGGCTCTGAGCTGGGCTTCTCGTGTATGACAGGATTGCCAGGATGGGCACTCCGATCACCTTCCTGCTCATTCGAAAGCTGCTCCTGCTCCTCGGGATCGGTCCGACGCCCGACGAGAAGGACGTCGAGATCGCCGTCCTTCGTCACCAGCTCTCAGTGATGCACCGCCAGGTGGCGCGACCGCGCTTCTCCCCCACCGATCGCGCCGTGCTCGCGACGCTCGCGAAACTACTTCCGCGGGAACGCTGGGGAGCATTCCTCGTCACACCCGCGACGCTGCTGCGTTGGCATCGCGACCTCGTGGCTCGGCACTGGACGTTCCCTCGCGTCGGCGGCGGTGCCCACAACGCACTCGATGACGAGGTCGTTGATCTCATCGTTCGTCTCGCTCGCGAGAACCCGCGGTGGGGCTATCTCCGCATCGTTGGCGAATGTCGAAAGCTCGGCGTCTCCGTCTCTGCGACGAGTGTCCGGAACGTGCTTCGACGTCATCGCCTCAAACCGGCACCACGCCGAACGGGTCCGACGTGGACAGAGTTCCTTCGCGCCCAAGCTGCCGGCACGCTCGCGTGCGACTTCTTCTCCGTCGACACCGTGAGCCTTCGACGGATCTATGTCTTGTTCTTCATCGATCTCGAGCGCCGCAAGGTCTTCCTCGCTGGTGTGACCGAGCACCCGATCGGGAGCTGGGTCACCCAACAGGCGCGCAACCTCGCAGCGGTGCTCGAGGACGAGCGTCACGCAGTCAAGTTCTTGATTCGCGATCGCGACACGAAGTCCGTCGGTCCCTTCGACGAAGTGATGACCTCGATAGGCGCACGTGTGATCAATACGCCGGTCCGAGCACCGTGCGCGAACGCATTCGCCGAGCGATTCGTTCGCACCGTGCGGATCGAATGCCTGGACTGGCTGCTCGTCAGAAACGAGCGTCACGTCGAACGCGTCCTCGAAGAGTTCGTCGAGCACTACAACGAAGCGAGACCGCATCGTGGGATCGATCTCGAGGTTCCCGCTCCCTACACCTCGAAGGCGCTGTTCGGAGACACGAGCCGGATCACACGAGTTGATCGGCTTGGCGGACTTATCCGCGCGAGTACAGCATCGCAGCCTGACCAAGCCAACTCCACTTCGAACGATCACTCTGCGGTGTTCGAGCACCGATGAGCCATCCGCATCTCGAACGCTGCACCGCGCGTCGCTGCTCTGCTCACGCGCGCGAGATCGGGACTGTCGAGGCCTTCACGCAGCCCGTTCCGGGCGGAATTCCCGAGCGCATCCGCAGAATCGCGACCATGCACCCTTCAGGGCGCCGAGCTAGTGGCTTTGGTGCGAGCGATCGGTCTCAAGCGCGTCGTTCCGGACACGCCGACCGGACGCGCCTTTCTCGAGCGAGCTCGCGCGATGTTGTCGGCCGAGCTCGGCGATCGCCCGCTCGGCGCGGACCTCACCCCGGCCTCCACCCTCGCGTGAGTCCGATTGCCTGATCGACACTCAGCTCGTTCAGTCGCCGAGCTCGGCGCGCCTGCGATTGACGTAGTCCTCGAGCTCTTGGCGGATCGCGTCGTCGAGGGGCGGCTGTTCGTAGTCATCGAGCGTCTTCTCGTAGATTGCAGCCGCACGAGCGCTCGCGTCCAACGCCCCTTGGCGCGACCAGCGTTCGAAGTTCATCGATGACGAGAGCATCGGGCGGTAGAAGCATTCGCGGAAGCGCTGCATGGTGTGTGCGGCTCCGAGGAAGTTCCCGCCGGGGCCAACCTCGAGGTGAGCGTCGAAAGCGAGCGAGGCTTCGTCGATCTCGAGCGGCGTGAACTCCACCCGGAGCATCCTGAGCAGCTCGATGTCGATGATGAACTTCTCGTAGCTGCTGACGAGCCCGCTTTCCAGCCAGCCCGCGGAGTGCATGACCCAATTCGTTCCGGCCAGGAACGTCGGCAACATGGTCATGAGAGTCTCGTACCCGGCCTGCGCGTCAGGAGTCTGACTCGAGGTCAGGCCTCCTCCAGTACGAAATGGCAGGCCGAAGTGCCTTGCGAGCTGCCCGGTACACAAAAGGCCGATGGCGGACTCCGGTGTCCCAAAACACGGCGAACCTGACTGCATGTCGATGTTCGACAGGAACGACCCGAGGACCACGGGGCACCCCGGGCGGATGAGCTGGGCAAGAGCGATTCCCGCCAGCGCTTCAGCCAACTGCTGGACGAGTGCAGCCGGGATCGTGACTGGAGACATCGCTCCCATGAGGAGGAAAGGAGTTAGGACGACCGCCTGGTTGGCGCGGTTGTACTCGAACTGCGCGTCGAGCATCCGGTCATCCCAGCGCAGGGGCGAGTTGCAGTTGATGAGCGAGATCGTGGCCGGCGTCTGCTCGATGGTCTCGCGACCACCGAAGAGGATCTCGGTCATCTTGAGCGTGTCGAGGGCGTTCGGGCCCGTGACGACGTTGCCCATGTAGATCTTGTCCGTCAGAGTTTGCAGGGCCAAGATCATGTCGAGGTGGCGCGAGTCGAGCGGCACGTCGTTCGGCTCGCAGATCACGCCCCCTGCCGAATCGAGCTCGGGGAAGCTCTGGGCCAGCATAGAGAACTTGCGGAAGTCGGCCATGGTGGCGTCCCGGCGGACGTTTCCCTCCCTGACGAACGGCGGCCCGTACACTCCGCCGAATACCATGTGGTCCCCTCCGATGTGCACTGTGTATTCGGGGTTACGAGCCTGCACGTCGAATTCCCGCGGTGCCTTCGAGACCTGTTCGAGCACGAACTCCGGATCAAGCCGGACAGTCTCGCCCTCGACGGTCTGGCCTGCCTGGCGGAACAGCTCGACCGCTTCGGGCTTGACGAATTGCACTCCGATCTCGGACACGACGCGACGCCAGCCGCGATCGATGATCTCGATCGCATCGGGAGTAAGAAGTTCGTACCGGGCCATCTTGTTGACGAACATCATCACCTCGTTCCGCGCGGGATCGCCGCTCGCTTGACGCTGTGCACACGTGCACTTTAGACTCACATAGTAGAACTATGTTTCGTAAAATGGAACAAGTGCACGTGAGCGCCACGACCAGACCGACCGGATCGCAAGCCATTGACCGTGCCGCAAGCCTTCTCAGGCAGGTGGTGGATTCGACGGACCCGGTGACTTTCACCGAGCTCACGACATCGACCGGGCTCGCGAAGAGCACTACGTCACGCATTTTGTCGGCGCTGGAGCGCAACGGGCTCATCAGGCGCGACGGGAGTGGCGCCTTCAGACCGGGCGACGCGTTCGTCCGGTACGCGCTTCGCTCCAATACCGAGACCGACCTCATCGGCGTCGCTCGCCCATATCTCGATCGACTCGGCGAGATCACCGGTGAGACGATCAATCTCGGAGTGGTTCACAAGGGGATGGTGGAGCAGATCGCACAGGTCGACAGCCGGTACGTGCTGGGCGGCACGAACTGGTTGGGGCGTTCCGAACCGCTGCACTGCACCGCTCTGGGCAAAGTGTTCCTCGCCTCAGGTGCTGCGGTGCTCCCAGCCGGGCGCCTGGCGCGCCTGACGCTGAAGACCATCACGCGACGATCCGCGCTCGAGGCGAATCTGTCCGAGGTTCTTCGCCGCGGGTACGCCCTCGCCGACGAAGAGCTTGAGCCGGGGCTCGTTGCCATCGCTGCGCCCGTTCGTCGGGACGGGCGTGCCGCGATCGCTGCCATCTCGGTCTCCGGACCATCGACTCGTTTCGGTCCCTCCCGGTTGGCCGAGGTTGCCGCGCAGTGCATGGCCGAGGCCAACTCCCTGTCCGCGGTGCTCGGCTATCGACCACAGGAAGAAGGTGCGGCGTGAACGAGGAACAGCTCCTCAAAGAGATGTACGACGCCACTCTTGCGGGCAACGCTGCCGTCGTGCTCGAGCTCACGAACGCAGGGCTCGAGACCGGGCTCAACCCAGAGACGATGCTGTTCGAGGCTCTCCTCCCCTCGCTTGAGGAAGTCGGTGCCCGCTTCGAACGCGGTGACTTCTTCGTGCCGGAGATGCTCATGTCGGGACGGGCGATGGCCGGGGCGCTCGAACTGCTCAGACCGCTGCTGGCCGAGACCGGCGTCGAGCCGGTCGGCACCTTCGTGATGGGCACCGTAAAGGGCGACGTGCACGACATCGGCAAGAACCTCGTGAACATCATGCTCGAGGGCGCCGGGTTCCACGTGATCGACCTTGGTGTACAGGTCGCCCCTGAGAGGTTCGTGGAAGCCGTGCTCGAACACAAGGCAGACATCGTCGGCTTCTCGGCGTTTCTCACGACGACGATGCCGATGTTCAAGGCAAACATCAACGCGCTGGAGAAGGCTGGCCTGCGGGATCAAGTGATCGTCATGGTGGGCGGTGCCCCGGTGACCCAGGAATATGCCGATGCCGTCGGCGCTGACGGCTACGCGTCTGACGCGTCCTCAGCGGTGAACCGGGCCAAGGATCTCCTGGCTCGCAGAAGCGCTGTCACGTCGGCTTAGAGACTAGGGCGGGGGTAGCACCATGCACACGGTCCTGGCTTCGGCGTCGAAAGAGGTCGTGATCGGTGACGACCAGCCCTTTTGCATCATCGGTGAGCGCATCAACCCGACTGGTCGCAAGCTCTTCCAGGACCAGCTCCGCTCAGGTGATCTGTCGCGGATAGAGATCGACGTCGCCCAGCAGGTGGCCGGTGGCGCCATGGTGCTGGACGTCAACATGGGAGCTGCGCTCGCGGATGAGGTCGGGCTGATGACAAAGGCAGTGAAGATGGTGCAGGCCTTGACCGACCTGCCGCTTTGCATCGACTCGTCGATGATCGAAGCGCTCGAGGCAGGGCTTTCGGCCTACGAGGGCAAGGCGCTCGTCAACTCGGTGACTGCCGAGGACGAGCGGCTCGAGGCGGTCCTCCCCCTCGTGAAGCACTACGGGGCGGCGGTCATAGCGCTGCCCAACGACGAGAACGAGATCCCCGAGCAGCCCACCCGACGCCTCGAACTGGCCTGCAAGATCGTGAGGGTGGCTACCGGCCGCTACGGCATCGCTGTCGAGGACATCGTCCTCGACCCGCTCGCGATGCCGATCGGTGCGGACACCTCACTTGTGGCGAAGACCTTGGAAACCATCTCGCTCATCAAAGATGACCTGGGGACGAACATGATCGCCGGGGCCTCGAACGTGTCGTTCGGAATGCCCGATCGCGAGGCCATCGGGGCGACGTTCCTCGCCATGGCGATCAAGGCGGGCCTCACGAGCGCCATCATGGACGCCCGCTCGCCGCAGCTCGTGCGCAGTGTCAAGGCCGCCGACCTGCTGTTGAACCGGGACCCGTGGGGAATGGCCTGGATCACCGCACACCGCTCTCAGCAGGCTTGAAGAGCCCATGACGAGCCTTCGGGCTGGGCAGACGGATCGCGACCCGGCGGCCGCGCCTGGCGACTCGGTCGGTGGCGGCGACTCGGCCCACGACGGACGTGGCCGCTTCGACCTCCTCTTCGAGCCGGCTGGCCGCAAGGTCCGGGTTCCCCCGGGTGTGATGCTTTTCGACGCGGCAAGTTGGAACGGCATCGCCATCGACTCCACATGTGGGGGTCACGGGACCTGCCGCAGGTGCAAGGTCAAGGTGCTCGACACCATCGCGCCGATCTCGTCCTTGGACACGCGGGCGTTCTCGACCGACGAGCTCGAAGCCGGATGGCGGCTGGCTTGCCGTGCACAGGTCTCGACCGACCTCCGCGTCGAGGTGCCGCCTCTGGAGACGCGCCCCAAGGCGGCGACGGTCGGCGTGGGGCGAAAGGTGATTCTTCGCCCGGCGGTCCAGAAGCGCTATGTCGAGCTCGACGAACCGAGCTTGTCGGAACAGACGAGCGACCTCGAACGCTTGTTGTCCAGCCTCGACGACCTCGAGCTGCGAGCTGACCTGCACGTGTTGCGCAACCTGGGCCGGGTGCTACGGGAAAGCGACTTCAAACTGACAGCAGTGGTCGTCGACGACGTGTTGATCGACGTGGAGTCGGGGGACACGAGCGGGCGCATCTTCGCCATCGCCTTCGATCTCGGCACCACGACCGTCGTCGCGACGCTGCTCGACCTGTCGACGGGCACGCCCCTCGCAGTGCAGTCGATGCTCAACAAGCAGCAGAGCTTCGGGGCCGACGTGATCACGCGTATCAGCGCCATCATGATGGACGACGGGGCGCTCGAACGGCTCTGCCAGCTCGCCCAGGAGTCGCTGAACGAGTTGGCACAGGCAGTTTGCGAATCCGCCGGCGTGAGCCCGGGTGAGGTCTACGAGATCGCACTTGCCGGCAACGCGACCATGACCCACATCGTGTTGGGCATCGACCCGGGACCATTGGGGGTGGCACCGTTCATCTTGTCGACTCGGACCTTCCCCGAGATCCTCGCGAGACAGGTTGGTGTGGAAGTGCACGAGCGCGCTCGCGCGGTGATCTTTCCTTCTGTCGGCGCGTACGTCGGCGGCGACATCGTCGCCGGTCTTCTCGCGTCCGGGATGGACCGTGATTCGCGCATGCGGTTGTTCTTGGACGTCGGCACCAATTGCGAGCTCGTGGTCGGCAACTGCGATCGCCTGATTGCGACGGCCGCCCCGGCCGGTCCGGCGTTCGAGGGCGCGGCGATCCGCTGCGGCATGCGCGCCAGCCCGGGGGCGATCGAGGTCGTGAGGATGACCCCCGACGGACTCGAGCTCGGTGTCATCGAAGACGCCGAACCGCAGGGTATCTGCGGCTCCGGCCTCGTGGATGCCGTAGCCGAGCTCGTCGGATTGAAGCTCATCGACTCCTCTGGGCGGTTTGTCGCCGACGAGGAGGCCGTTCGGATCGCGCCTGGCATCGGAGCGAGGCTGACCCAGCTCGGCGAGGAGCGAGTCTTCGTCCTTCACTGGCTTGGCGAGGTTGGCGATGTCGCTCGCTCGATCTACTTGTCACAGCGCGACGTCCGCGAGCTCCAGTTCGCCAAGGCTGCCATCGCGACCGGTTGGCACATCCTGCTCGAGGAGGCCGGTCTCAAGCCCGAGGACATCCAGCAGGTACTGCTCGCCGGGTCGTTCGGAAGCTACCTGTCGCCTGCGAGCGCGATCCGCTTGGGCCTGGTCCCCGAGCTGCCGGTGCTGCGGGTGGTGAGTGCGGGCAACGTGGCCGGTGAGGGCTCAAAGATGGCCCTGCTCTCGGTGAGAGAGCGCGCAGGAGCCATGGCGCTGCTCAAGGAGGTGGACTATGTCGAGCTTTCCGACCGTGGCGATTTCAACGACCGGTTCGTCGAACAGCTGCCCTTCCCTGTCTGAACGGGCGCCGACCGCGCCGGTGGCGGTGATCGCCTGCGGAGCGCTCGGAGCTTCGATCCGTCAGATCGTCGCTCGCCGTGATTGGCAGGTGGAGCTGCACCTCCTCCCGCCGTTGCTGCACAACCAGCCCGGCAACATTGCACCGAGGGTAGAGCGGCTAGCACGACGATTGCAGTCTCTTGGCCGGTTGGTCGTGCTCGCCTACGCCGACTGCGGCACCTACGGCGCTCTTGACGGTGTGTGTGAGCGCCTTGAGATCGGACGACTTCGGGGACTCCACTGCTACGACGTGTTCGCCGGGCCGGACAAGCTGCGGGAGTTGTTCGCCGCCGATCCGGGCACTTACGTCCTGACCGACTTCTTAGTGCGGAGCTTCCGGCGGATAGTACTTAGCGAGCTCGACCTCGACCGTCACCCTGAGCTCTGGGGCGATTACTTCGGTAATTACAGTCGAGTTGTCTGGCTGGCCCAACGGCCGACCGCAGCGCTCGAAGCAGAGGCCCGGGGCGTCGCCGACCTGTTCGGCCTTCCGCTCACGGTCCTCGACGTCGGAGTCGGCACCCTCGAGCTGGAGCTCGAGGAGCTCCTCTTCACAGCGGCAGCGGGAGCGACCACCCGGTCGCTTCCGGGCGTCGAGGGGGGATCTCCATGCGCAGTGGATTGAAAGCAGCGGTGCCCTTCCTGTCTCATCCGCGGTTCGAGGTCATCCCAACCGACTCCGTCGAGGACGCGGTCGTGAAGTGGGTGCCGCGTGAGGTCACGGTGACGGTGACGACGTCTCCGAGAAAGGGCCTCGAGGCGACGCTCGGGCTCACGGAGCGGCTCAGCAAACACGGTTACCGCGTCGTACCGCATGTCTCTGCGCGCCTCGTGGTCGACGAGGTTCATCTCGAGGAGATCGTCGCTCGGCTCACCGGTTGCGGGGTGGTGGACATCTTCGTCCCGGCCGGGGATACCGATCCTCCGGTGGGATCCTTCGAGAGCGCGTTGTCGCTCCTCGTCAAGCTGGACGCGCTCGGACGGCCATTCCCGCAGATGGGGATCACGGGCTATCCGGAGAGCCATCCCGCCATTTCTGACGACCTCACGGTCCAGGCCATGTGGGACAAGCGCCACTACGCGACCTACATCGTGAGCAATCTGTGTTTTGATGCCGCGACGGTGCGGCGCTGGATAAGGCGCGTACGGGCACGCGGCGTCGCTCTGCCCCTGTACTTCGGTCTCGCAGGGCCAGTCGAGCGCACCAGACTGTTGAACATGGCGAAGAAGATCGGAGTGGGCGAGTCTGCCCGCTTTCTTTCTGGGCACGCTGGCTGGTTCCTGCGCATGGGGGCGCCTGGCGGTTACAACCCGAGCCGTCTGCTCGATCGCACCGGTGTTGCACTGGCGGATCCGGTCTCGATCGTCGAGGGCGTCCACCTGTTCACCTTCAATCAGGTCCGGCAAACAGAGGAATGGCGCCAGTCCGTTCTCGCTTCACTGGCTTTAGAGACGCGCTCTGAGTCCGCAACTCAGCAGTGAGGGGCGCGGACGGCATGCAGCGTGGTCACTTCTCTTTCACGATGGTGGCCAATCGTTCGGCCGGGCCCCGTCGGCATCCGGACAGACGTCTCTCGGTCACACTCGCCTGGGCCATCGCAAGCTGTATCCGGCGGAGGCGCCCGGGCGGTAGTTTGGTCTTCCGCATCGGCTCACGCTTGCAGGACTGTTCCGCCGGCCTCGGGAGGGAGCTTCACCCCGTATACGGCCGCCAAGCCGATACGCCTGGACCGCGCAGGGGGGCTCGTACCCACCAGGACCGCCCGCTTGGCAGCTCGGTGATCTTATCGACGTGTCACCGCACCGCTTCCACTGGCAAAGCGAATCCGGCAAAGTCATTTTCAACATCTACGGGAGGAAGTCCAACATCGCTTACGGAGTTCATAACGGGGGCTCGCTCGTGTTCATGGAGGATCTTCATCACCAGCCGTCGGCGGATCCCGCGCGGTGAGAGAACCTGTGCACGTGCAAGACCTCCATCCGCGAGAACCGGGAGATCCCATGCTCGCTCTCTTCGATCACCACACGGGACGCTCAGGGAAGGCTGGGGCCGCAATCTTGAGATGAATGGGCGTGGGAAGTCATTCAGACAGCCCCGTAGTACCTGCGAACACCTCGAACAAGGCTAAGCAAGTGGTCGCGGAGGCGAGGAGGAAAGGGGGCGGGCCGAGGGGAACGCGACTCATTCTGCCCTGTCGGGTAACGGGTAGACCAGATAGCATCCTGCTGGTATCCGGAGGCCACCGAACGGGAGGTACACACGTTGCGGGACCGGTACGACTTCATCATCATCGGCGGTGGCTCAGCCGGAAGTGTGCTCGCGAATCGGCTGACGGCGGACGGATCCAATCAGGTTCTGGTCCTGGAGGCGGGTCGCCTCGACTACCGCTGGGACATCCTCATTCACATGCCCGCGGCACTGACCATGCCGATCGGGAACCGCTTTTACGACTGGAAGTACGAGTCCGAGCCGGAACCGTACATGGGCGGGCGGAGGATCTATCACGCTCGCGGGAAGGTCCTCGGTGGGTCGAGCAGCATCAACGGGATGATCTTCCAGCGTGGCAACCCACTTGATTATGAGCGGTGGGCTGCCGATCCGGGGATGGGGGAATGGGATTATGCCCATTGTCTCCCGTACTTCAAACGCATGGAGACCTGCCTCGCTGGTGGCGACGAGTACAGGGGAACCGACGGCCCGCTCGTGCTCGAACGCGGGCCCGCGACTAGCCCGCTGTTCAGGGCCTTCTTCGAAGCGGTACAGCAAGCTGGCTACGAGCTCACCGACGACGTGAACGGATACAAACAAGAGGGTTTTGCCGCTTTCGACCGCAACATTCGTCGAGGTCGGCGACTGAGCGCGGCCCGTGCCTACCTGCACCCGGTGATGTCCCGGCCCAACCTCGAGGTCGAGTGCAGGACGCTCGTGACCAAGATCTTGTTCGAGGGACGACGGGCAGTGGGTGTCGAGGTGAAGACGCCTGGGGGACGCCAGATCCGTGCAGGAGAGGTCATCTTGTGTGGAGGCGCCTTCAACTCACCGCATCTTCTCCTACTGTCGGGGGTGGGATGCGCCGACGAGCTTAGGGCGCTCGATGTCGGTGTGGTGCAGGACCTTCCCGGGGTCGGAGAGAACCTCCAGGACCACCTTGAGGTCTACATCCAGCACTCGTGCACGCAGCCGGTCTCGGTCGCACCGGCGCTCAAATGGCGCAATCGGCCGTGGATCGGCTTGCAGTGGCTCCTGTTCCGCAGGGGTCCCGGCGCGACTAACCACTTCGAGGGAGGGGGTTTCGCGCGGAGCAACGAGGACGTCAAGTACCCCAACTTGATGTTCCATTTCCTTCCGATCGCGATCCGCTACGACGGCTCGGCACCTGCAGGAGGCCACGGCTATCAGGTACACATCGGCCCGATGTACTCCGACGCCAGGGGCTCGGTGAAGCTCAAGTCGTCGGATCCGACGGTTCGGCCGGCATTGCGCTTCAACTACTTGTCTACTGACCAGGATCGCAGGGAGTGGGTGGAGGCCGTGCATGTCGCTCGGCACATTCTGGAGCAGCCCGCCTTCGACGAGTTCAGCGGCGGCGAGATCTCACCGGGACCGGGCGTGTCGAGTGACAAGGAGATCCTGGACTGGGTCGGCCGAGACGGCGAGACGGCACTCCACCCTTCGTGCACCTGCAAGATGGGGACCGACGATCGATCCGTTGTCGACCCCTCGAACTTGAAGGTGCATGGACTAGAAGGGCTGCGGGTCGTTGATGCATCCGTCATGCCTTATGTCACGAACGCCAACATCTACGCCCCGGTCATGATGGTGGCAGAGAAAGCGGCAGATCTCATCCTCGGCAACACGTCTCTGTCACCGGCCACGGTGGGCTTTTACCGTCGCGAGACCAACGAATCCGACCCCGGGTAAGAGAGCGATTCGTCGCGGCACATTCAGGGGTCCGCAAGGGTGGAACCTCGTTCTCGGATAGCTTTGACAAGAGCAGGGACGATCACGCTCAGGTCGCCGATGACGGCGTGGTCGGCACGCGAGATGATGGGCGCGTCGGGGTCGGTGTTGATTGCCACCACGTGCTTGGCACTCTGGCAGCCCGCCAAGTGCTGGCTCGCGCCACTGATGCCGCAGGCGATGTAGAGCTCGGGAGAGATGCGCGTTCCCGTCTGACCGACCTGCTGGTTGTGCGAGCGCCAGCCGGCGCTCGTGACAGCTCGTGATACTCCGACCGCCGCACCGAGCAGGCCGGCCAGTTCGTCGATCGGACCGAAGCCCTCGGCACTTCCGACCCCTCGCCCTCCGCCCACGACGACACGGGCCTCGGCCAGCGAGATGCCTGTGCTCTGCTGCGTCCACTCCGAGACTTTGACGCTCAGGTCCTGTTCGCTCAGCAAAGGGCGATGGACGCGCACTTCGGTCGAAGCCGGCATCCGGGCCGGCTCTGGCACGACCGCGTCGAAGGCGACGGTGAGCAAGGCGGGCGAAGACTCGACGACGGCGTCCTCGATGAGTATCCCGCCCCAGCGCTGCCGGCTCAGGCGAACGGTCGTCTCGCCCGATCTCGACGCGCTGAGGCAGTTGGCCACCATCGCAAGTCCTGTCAGCGCTCCCGTGTGAGCCATCACCTCGTTGCCCCGGTCGGTGCCGGCGGCGACCACGACGGCGGCCGGCAAGCTCGATGCAAGCCCGACGATGGCTCGGGCCCACCCCAATGGAGCGTAGGAGTCGAGCTCCTCCGACTCGATGCCGTAGGCCTCGGAGACGCCGAAGGCCCCGAGTACTTCGAGGGTCGGAGCGGAGATCTCCCCGACGAGCGCCGCCACGAGTAGATCGCCCGACTGCTCGCCGAGGGCTCTCGCGAAGCTGAGCGCCCGCAACGAGGCGTCGATCGCTTCGCTTGCTTCATGTTCGACGAGACACAGGACGGTCATGAGAAGACCCCCAGTTGTTCGAGCAGGCCGAGCAAGGCCGGCACCGCCTCGACGCCTTCGCCGAGGATCTCGGCACGCTGTCGCTCCACAATCGGGTCCCGAAGCGCTTGCTTGTGCACAGGGTCCTTTTGCCATTCCGGTGTCGTCTGTTCGATGACGGCCTTCTTCGCTCGCATGCGTCCCGGCAAGGAGGGATAGCGAGGAAGGTTGATCCCTTCTTTGACCGAGACCACCGCCGGTAAGGCGAGCTCGAAGTACTCGTCCCCGCCGCGGAACTCGCGCCTTGCCCGGAGGGTCGCCTCGGAGATCTGGAGGTGCTTGACGCCTGTGACACAGGGCCTGTTGAGGGCATGGGCGACGCGAACGGCGACCTGGTAATCACCTGTGTCAGCGGCCTCGTTGCCGAACAGGATGAGCTCGTAGGGCCCGCTTGTTGATTCGTAAGACCTGACGGCCTCAACGATGGCGCCGGCCGTCGCCATCGGCCCCCACTCACGGCCGTCGGTCTCGAGCAGGAGGAGCCTTCCTGCTCCGATCGCCGCCGCGTCGCGGAGCTGTTCTGCCGCGTCCGGCGGTCCGAGTGTGAGGACCGACACGGTGCCACCTCGGAGCTCCACGATCCGGACGGCCTCTTCGATCGCGCACTCCTCGTGCGGGCTCACCGTGAACCCGAGCAGGTGGGTGTCGAGGTCCTGAGCGTCTGGAGTAAGGGTGATCTTGGCGCCCACGTCCGGAACGCGCTTGATGCAGACGAGGACGTTCATGCAGGTCAGCTCTTCACCCTTTGGTTGTCGGGATCGAACAAAGGAGTCGATCCGACGACTGCGACGGTGACCGGGTAGGACTCGCCCAGGTACTCCACCGCGAGGTGCGTCCCTTGTTTCGCCTGTGAGCTCGGCATGTAGGCAAGCAGGATGTGCTTGGCGACCGAGGGGCCCGAACCGGCGCTGGTCACATAGGAGGGTCGACCCTTCTCGTCAACGAGCCGCTCCCCTCCGAGGGTGACGATCGGCTCGCCGCCGAGCATGTAACGAAGCGTTCCCTCTGTGGAGCGGTGGTCGTCCACCGTCAAGGTGCAGAGCTGCGCGACAGGCTCCCGTCCTCGCTGGCTCAAGTAGGGCTCCTTGCCGATGAACTCGTCCTTTTTCACAGAAGGGCGCACCATACCGGCCTCCACGAGGTTGTAATCGGCCGTCAGCTCGGCGCCGAAGGACCGGTATCCCTTCTCTAGGCGTCCCGTCGTGGCGTAGACGCCGATGCCGACCGGGACGATGCCATGTGTCTGGCCCGCCTCCCAGAGGGTCTCCCAAGCGCGGGCGCCTTCCTCGATGGGCACGTAGAGCTCCCAGCCGAGCTCGCCGACATAGGAGATGCGCGAAGCCAATGCCCTGACGCCGCCGAGCTCGATGGAGCGACAGGTCGCGAACGAGAAACCGGAGTTGGAGACGTCGTCGTCGCTGCACTCCTGCAACACATCTCGCGCCCTAGGACCCCACAGGCCGAAGGTCGTCCAGGCGGAGGTGAGGTCGGTGAGCTGTGCCGAACCGTCCTCCGGCAAATGGTCGAGGAACCACTTCTTGTCGGTCATGCCGGTGCCACCGCCGGTCACGACCCGGAAATGCTGCGAGCCCAGCCGCATGATCGTGAGGTCGGACTTGAAACCGCCGCGCTCGTCGAGCAAGGAGGTGTAGACGACCCGCCCGAGGGGGACGTCCATCTGCGCGACGCTGAGCCCCTGGAGCGCGGACAAAGCTCTCGGGCCGGTTATGTCGAAGATCGCGAACGCGGACAGGTCGACCAATCCGCACCTGTCTCGCATGGCGAGGTGCTCGGCGTTGATGATCGGTGACCACCAACGGGACTCCCACTCGGCAGAGCGTGGCATCACGCGCTCCCCGTACTGCTCGAGGAGAGGCTCGTTGCTCTCATACCAGAAGGGCCGTTCCCATCCCACGGTCTCGAAGAAGACGGCGCCGAGCTCGCGCTCTTGGTGGTAGACGGGACTCAAGCGCGTTGACCGCTGCAACTCCCACTGCTCAAAGGGGTGCACGATCCCGTACATCTTATTGTAGCCCTCGCGAGCCCTCGCCGCGACGTGGTGTCGAGTCCGCTGGTGATCGTAGAAGCGTGCGATGTCAGCTTCGTGGATGTCGATCTCGGGGGCATTCCCGTTCATCCACTCCGCCACCGCCCGCCCGATCCCGGGGCCCTCTTTGATCCAGCTTGCCGCGACGGACCAGAGCCCTTTTACCTCCGGTGTCTCCCCGAGCACCGGGAAGCCGTCGGGCGTCATCGAGATGAGCCCGTTGATGGCGTAGCGGATACCGACCTTCTCATCGCCCAAGATCTCGGGCATGAGCTCGAGGGCGTCTTGGAGCTGTGGATCGAAGTCGTCCTTTGTGAAGGGCATCTCGGTCGGCGAGAGCACTGCCTCCTCGTTGGATGGGATCTCGTCTGGCGGCACGAGGATCGGGCGGTGTGCGTACGACCCGACCTCCATGTCGCCGCCGTGCTGGCGCTCGTACATGTTCGGGTCCATGTCGCGGACGACCGGGTAGGTGATCTCCCCGACGGTGTCGGCGAACAGCGGGATCGGCCCGACACTGATCATCTGGTGCACGACCGGCGTGAGTGGGATGGAGGCCCCTGCCATTTCGGCGACTCGTGAGCTCCACACACCGCCGCAGATGGCGCAGATGTCTGTGTTGATGTCCCCGGCGGTCGTACGCACCGCGCGGACGCGTCGGGCGTCGTCCGACAGCTCGATACCGAGGACCTCGGTGTTCGCTCGCACTTCCAAGGCGCCCATCTGCTGTGCCCGCTCACGCATGAGCGTTCCCGCCCGCAGCGAGTCGACCACGCCGACAGTCGGAAGGTAGAGGCCCTCCAATATGGCCTCGGTGTTGATGAATGGGACGAGCTTGGCGACGCCGGACGGGCTCAATAACTCGTAGGGAATACCCCAGGCCTTGGCGGCCGAAGCCCGACGGCGCAGCTCCTGACGTCGTGCTTCTGTTCTCGCAATTTCGAGTCCGCCGCTTTCGGTGAAGACCCCGAGATCCTTGAACTGCGCTGAGCTGTCATCGGTCAGTTGCGCCATCATCTTCGAGTAGTCGATCGGGAAGATGAAGTTCGAAGCGTGACCAGTGGAACCCCCAGGGTTCGGCATGGGACCCTTGTCGACAAGTATCAGATCGCGCCAACCGAGGCGTGCGAGGTGGTAGGCGAGACTGTTGCCGACTATGCCGGCGCCCACGATGACGGCGCTGGCCTGGTTAGTGGATTCGCTCATGCGGTCATTCTCGCCCTTATGGCCGCCAATCGCCAGAGTCTGGCTGTCAGGAGATCGCGGAGGCCCCGGGCGAGCAGCGCGGGGCGGGAAAGTGAATCGTCTTCGGTTCTGTGAAGGCTTCGAACAACGAGCGGCCTCCTACTCTGCCTCGTCCACTGGCGCTCCCCGAGCGCCCCCCAAAGGGAAGATGGGACTCCCAGAGGTTGGTCGAGGCATTGATGTTGACCCAGCCCGCGCGTGCTGCCTCGGCAAAGGCAAGGCCGCGCTCGAGGTCCTCTGTGAACACTGCAGCCGTGAGCCCGAATGGTGAGCTGTTCGTAATCTCGAGCGCCTCAGAGTAAGAGGAGAACTCGATCACCGGCACCACGGGGCCGAAAGTCTCGTCGCGCGCGACCAACATCTCGCCGGTCACACCGTCCAGCACCGTCGGTTCCGCGAAGAGCTGAGTCGGGTGCCCAGCCGCTCGCTTGCCGCCACAGCAAACGATCGCCCCGTGCTCGCGAGCGTCCGCTACGTGCGCGTCGAATTTCAAGGCGTTCGATTCATTGTTGAGGGGACCCATCGTTGTGAGGGGATCAAGGGGATCGCCAAGACGGACCCGCTCAGCCGTTGCCGCCAGGACTCGCTCGACGAACTCGGCTCTCACCGAGGAGTGAACGAGGAAGCGCTCACCCGCGGTGCAGCTCTGGCCCGCGCACAGATACGCGGCCTCGAGGGTCGCGTCGGTCGCGAGCTCGAGGTCGGCGTCCTCCAGAACGACCATCGGACCGTTGCCGCCGAGCTCGAGGATTTGAGTCTTGCCGGCCGAGCGTTCGGCTACCCGCCGACCTGTGGCAACCGATCCGACGAAGCCGACGGCATCGACGCCCGCATGCGAGACCACGGCGTCACCTACGATCGCCCCGGATCCAGGAAGGAAGTTGAAGACGCCGGGCGGAAGTCCACCCTGTGCGATCACCTCGGCGAGCAGCGCCGAGCAGGCCGACGTCGACGAGCTCGGGTTCCACAGCACCGTGTTCCCAGCGGCAAGCGCCGGGGCGAACACCTCGGCTCCCATGGTGTAGGGCCAGTTCCACGGAGACACGACACCGACGACGCCGAGCGGGACCCGCAAGACGAGCACCCTGGCATCCGCCGAGGTGGAAGGTGGCAGCGAGCCTTCGAGCCGCTTTGCATCTTCACAGGCCATGTGGAAGTACTCGCCCAGCTCGTCGACTTCCGCGTAAGCCTCGGCGACGAGCGGCTTGCCCTGGTCCTCGGTGAGCGCATGAGCGAGATCGTGGCGGTGCGCGCGAATGGAGTCCACCGCCGACTCGCAGTAGGTCGCGCGCTCGAACGCGGAGCTCGCCGCCCAGCTCGCCGAGGCTGCACGTGCGGCCTTCACGGCGCGATCGACGTCCGCGAGGTCGGCAACAGCGACGCTGGCGAAGGTGTCGCCGGTTGAGGGACTCGTCGCCGGCATGGACCCGGCCCCTCCCGGGCACCAAGTTCCATCCACATAAAGCAGGTATTCACGCATGGTTACCCTCTTTCACTATGGGGGCAAATCGGTCATCGCCAGGCGAAACAGCAACAGTTATACATGAGTCGAAGCACCCGGCATCCTCCTCGAGGTCTGCGGAAGCACTCGTCGCGTCGAGGGCGAAGGTTCGACCGTCGTTGCCACCCGAGCCGAACGGGTTATTGGCACTCAGAGCCTTGACACTAGAGCAGGACTGACGTCATCGGGGACGACCTCGCAGGAGCTTGCTCGTAGCTGTTCCAGAGTGATCGACCGTCCGGGCGACGTCGATTCGACGCTCTGAGTGTGCCCGGGCGACCGGCTGATCGAAGGCGCACGCCGGACATCAGGCGTGGGAAGTGGATGCCGCACGTGTCGACCCTAAGCGCGGTCAGTGAGTTGGCGCCTGGCCACCTTCCTGTCGGCTTCATACTCGCTCCTCGGTGCGGGCCGGGTGGAGCCGCTCTTGCGACGGATACGCAACGAGATGGGCGGGACAACGTGAGGGTTGTTCGGTGCGATTTCGAGATGGGTCAGTGAGGTTCCCAGAGGAACAGATGTCCGATGGCCATCGAGTAGACCCCGTTTTAGACGGGTTGACTTCCTGAGCATCTCGGCGGGGTTCACGGCCGTGCTCTTTTGCAGCGAGGAACTGATCGTCGCCAGCTCCGGAGCTAGCGGCGCCGGAGCTCTGAACCGAGCGGGTAGAAGTCCTATTCTGGATCGAAAACGCCATTGAGACCCTGAGCGTTATGGTCTGATCGACACTCTCGAACGCGAAGCGGACCGGCAGCATGGAATGCTCCTGCCCGCCTCGCGCGACTGAGAAGCCCATCGCTAGGAAGAAAGGAGCCCAGTGCTCTCTCGCTACCCGATCGGGCTCGCCGTGACCGTGCTCGCTCTCGGAATCGCTGGTCACCGGCTGTGGTTCATCGCCCGGTTGGTCGGTTCTGGTGCGCCGGACCCGGGCAGGTGGCGTCACGTCGGTCGCCACGCCTGGGTCGAGGTGCGGGAAGTCATCGGCCAGCAGCGGCTGTTGCGTGAGACCGTCCCCGGTCTCGCGCACGCCTTCACCTTCTGGGGCTTCCTCGTCCTCGTCTTCACGATCGTGGAGACCTACGGCAATCTGTTCACTCAACGCTTCGCGATCCCCGGCATCGGCCACGCGGCGGTGCTCGGCTTCCTCGAGGACATCTTCTCTCTTGGGGTGCTGATCGCGGTTGCGGTATTCGTCGTTCTCCGCCTGCGCGAGAGCCCTCGTCACCTCGGACGGAGTTCGCGGTTCTTCGGCTCGCACCTTGCCACGGCGTGGCTCGTGCTCGGGATGATCGTCGCGGTGGTTCTCACGCTCCTCATCTACCGTGGAGCACAGACGAACACCGGCGACTTCCCCTATGGCTGGTGGGCTTTCGCCTCACACGGGATCGGCCGCGCACTCGCGCCACTCGGCCGGTCGGGGAATCGGACGGTCGAGACCGTATTCATCGACCTGAACGTAGTCGTCATCGCGGCTTTCCTCGCGCTAGTCGTGTACACCAAGCACCTGCACATCTTCCTTGCACCGGTGAACGTGGCGCTCTCGCGCCAGCCGAACGCGCTCGGACCACTCGCGACGACGCCCAACATGGACCTCGATACGGTGAGCGCCGACACGGTCTTCGGCGCGGGAGCGATCGAGAACTTCAGCTGGAAGCAGCTGCTCGACTTCGCGACATGCACCGAGTGCGGGCGGTGCCAAAGCCAGTGTCCCGCGTGGGCGACGGGGAAGCCGCTGTCACCGAAGCTCGTCGTAATGGCCCTTCGCGACGAGCTCTTCTCTCAGGCTCCCCGACTGCTTCATGGGAAAGATGACGCCGCCACGACCCGTGCTGCTCCCTTCCGGGTCGTCCCTGACGTCATCGATCCGGACGTGTTGTGGTCCTGCACGACCTGCGGCGCGTGCGTCCGGGAGTGCCCGGTCGACATCGCGCATGTCGACGCGATCGTCGATATGCGGCGCTATGAGGTCCTCATCGACGTGTCCTTTCCGCCAGAGGGCGCGACGATGCTCCGCAACATCGAGAGTCGAGGTGATCCCTTCGGTTTCGGAGCCGCGCGTCGCCTCGAGTGGGCCGAGGGTCTCGGTTTTGAGGTGCCCGTCGTCACCGACACACTCGGAGACGACGTCGAATTCCTTCTCTGGGCGGGCTGCGCGGGCGCTTTCGATGAGCGCGCCCGTCGCACCACTCAGGCGCTCGCTCGGCTGCTGCATGGCGCAAGCGTCTCCTTCGCGATCCTAGGCCCCCGGGAGAGCTGCACCGGCGATCCCGCGCGGCGGCTCGGGGACGAGTTCCTCTACCAGACTCAAGCCGCAAAGAACATCGAGACGCTGCGCTCAGCGAAGGTGACAAAGATCGTGACCTCCTGCCCGCACTGCCTGAACTCGATCGCCCACGAGTACCGGGACCTCGGGGGAGACTTCGAGGTCGTCCATCATTCCCAGCTCCTCGCCGAGCTCCTCGCCTCGGGACGGCTTGCTCCTGGTCGTCTCGAGGCCACCGTGACCTTGCACGATTCGTGCTATCTCGGGCGCCACAATGGGATCCTTGACGAGCCACGAGCCGTGCTCGGCGCGATCGATGGTGTCTCTCTCGTCGAGATGGCGCGCAGCCGCGAACGCGGGTTCTGCTGCGGAGCGGGCGGGGCCCGAATGTGGCTCGAGGAGTCAATCGGCACACAGATCAACGTTGAACGAGCGCGCGAGGCGATCGGGACCGGCGCGGGAGTCGTCTCGACGGCCTGCCCTTACTGCACGGTCATGCTCGACGACGGCGTGAAGGAGGAAGACGGTAACGGCACCGTCGAGGTCGTCGAGCTCGCGGTGCTGCTCGACCGCTCGATACGTCGTGGCGACGTACCTGAAGGGTCCATCTACGGGCACCACCAGCCTTGACCTCGGCTGACGCGTCCCATCAAGCTTCTGAGCCGTGGCGTTGTTCTTCCTCTATCGCTTGGTCCGTCACGTCTTCGAGCTCGTCCGCACGGCAAGGACGTAACCGCGAAGAAAACGGAGATCCTCGTGCTGCGCCACCAGCTCGCCGTTCTCCGACGCCAGACAAAGCGACCGAAGTTCACCTGGTCCGATCGTGCGCTGATGGCACTGCTGGCGCACCTTGTTCCTCGTGAACGGTGGCGCTCGTAGCTCATCTCGCCACAGACGATCCTCGAGCGACAACGGCGCATCGTCCGGCGACGGTGGACCGACCCGCACAGCCCGCCCGGTCGGCCAGGACTGTCGGGAGCGACCGTCGAGCTCATTTTGTGCGTGCCGGAGACCTTGTCCAAGCCATCGAACAGAACTTTCGTTGGCATGACGCTCATGGCGAAGATGGAACGTGGCGCTCTCCTTCCTCTACATGGCCTTCGTTCGTCTGCTCCAGTTAGTCCGGCTCTCGAGGCGTGGACAAGATGAGCTGGCCATCAAGGTCGTCATATTCCGCCACGAGGTCTCCGTGTTGCGCCGCCAAGTGGCACGTCCGACACTTCGACCTCCTGACCGCGCAGTGCTCGCCGGACTGAGTCGGATGCTCTCGGCCGCTCGTCGCGGGCGCTTCTTCGTCCAGCCCGAGACCCTGCTCCGCTGGCATCGAGATCTGGTGCAGCGGCGATGGACCTACTCGCACCGACGGTCGGGACGACCGGCACTGCCAGCGGGCACCGTGCACCTGGTCCTCGACTGGCAAAGAGAACCCGAAGTGGGGATATCGCCGAATCCACGGGGAGCTCGCCACCATGGGCATCAAACCTTTGAGGTTACGAACGCGATGGAATCTTTCATGTGGTGTGGTGGGCAATCACCACGTCTACCCCACGGAGCCCTAGAGAAGGAGAGCATTGACCGCCAATCACAACGCCGTAGCCTCACCAGCAACCTGTACCGAGCCGCACGGCTCAGCAACAACGCCCGCGCCGCCTCACGCGGCCCGGGCGTCTACGCGAAGCGCGTGGAAGGAGATCTACTCGACGGGGATCTCCTTGTTGATGAGACCGAGGTCGATCCCTTGGCGTCTGCGGATCAGCCGCGCGACGACGTACACGACGATCGCAAGGACATAGAGGATGCCCATGAAGACGAGCGACGGGCCGTTGTTGACGCCAAAAGCGCTGTCGGACAGCCACTCGTAGAGGTTGAAGATGATGAGACCCATCGTCGCGAGTCCGGCGACCGGCACGATCGGTACTCCGAGCACCTTGAACTTGCTCGCCGCCGAGGCTTTCCAGAGTTCCGGCTTGCGCCACGGCAGGATGACCACGGCGAACGCGCTAACGAGATAGGTCACGGCGATGACGAGCGTCGCATCGAGTGTGTAGGTCTGGAACTTCACCCAATAGGCATACACAGCACTGAGTGCCACGGCCGGCAGGAGCATCAGCACGAGGGAGGCCATCGGCACCTTGCGCTTCTCCGAGACGGTCGCCGCCGAGTCGGGAAGCACGCGATCGAAGGCTGCAGCGAAGATCACGCGGGTGGATGAGAGGAAGAGTGTGCCCACCCAACCGAAGAACCAGAGGCTCATCACGAGCAGAATGATGACCTGGAACGCCGTGTTGTGGACAAGCCAGGAGGCCAGCATCGCCGGGTACGGCCAGATGGGGATCGTCGCCTTTCCTGCCCAGTACGCCGCGTTGGCGTTGTTGTAGAAAGCCCAACCGAACGTCTTGGCCATCAGCAACAGGAACACAACCGACAAGAGCACGGTCAACCACAGACCACTGAACATGCCTGTGAAGACTCGCTTGAAGTCGCTCGCTCCACGCACTTCGCCATACAGCGTCGAGCCCCAGTTCGGCCAGAGCAGGTAGAACATCAGCATCGGGACGAGCAGCATGCTCGCGCCGAACGCGTTCAGGCCGAAGCCAGGAGCGGCGTAGCTGATCTTCGCCGCCGCTACCTGCGTCGTGCCGTACGCGTTCGAGACACCGAAGATCTTGTGGGCCTCGGTGTTGACAGAGCTCACGAAGCTGCCGTGCGAGAAGGCCAGAAGCAAGACGACGATGGTGAGGAAGCCGATCATGCCGCCGGCGAAGCACCACTTCTGGACCCGGGCATAGCCGCTCATTCCAAGCGAAACGAGGAATCCGGCGAGCGCAATTGTGATGACACAGATCGTGAACGTGCCGTTGTGCGAGCTGAAATACAACGCGGCACCTTTTGCTCCGAGGGTGTACAGCAGCGGCTGGATCAGCTCGACGTTCAGAATGGAACCGTAGATCGGTGCCCACAGCCACAAGATGAACCACCAGCCCGTGACCGCGAAGACGAATCCGACCGGTCCCCCGAGAATCCGGCTCTGCCAGACGTAGTCGCCGCCGGCCCGCGGGATCGTGACGATCAGACCCGTGTACGCGATGACAAGGAAGGACACCCACACCGCAGAGATGAGCACCGCCGTGAGCAACTGGCCTTTGGGGATGAACGAGTTGTAGGAGAACTCGTAGATGCCGAGGGTGATGACGTTCGTCGACAGGCAGGCGTAGATGATCGCGTCCCGCACCGACCACCCCCGGACCAGTCCAGTCGCTTTGCGCAGGAACAGTGTCGGCGCTTCTGAGCCGGCCGACCTCCCTCCGATACCCACCGACTCCCCTATGGTCGCCATAGCCCCTCCTTAGGTTAAGTGCTTCTCACTCAGCCATTGACGAGGATGTACCTCGTCACCTTCCCCTTTTTCTCGTTGAGATCAATCACTGCGCCCTGCAGGACGCCGTCGGTGTAGACACTGCCCGGATTCATGGTCAGGGTCCGCCCCAGCTTCGTCACCCCGCGGCTCTCGTGGATGTGGCCATGGACCGAGAGCATCGGTTGGTGGGTCATGATGGCGTCGCGGACTGCTGTCGATCCCACCGGCTTCATCACGGCGCCCCCATGCATCGGACGGAGGGTCTCGTCAAGCGCAGGCGCCTCGTCGAGACCGGAATTGTAGGGCGGGGCGTGGAAGTTGAAGATCGCCCGCCCCATGTCGGGGATCTGGCGCACAACGTCGTCGATCCTCTTGGCGATGTCAGCCTCAGGCGCTTCCCGGAACGTGTTCCACGGGGTCGGGTTCGTGTAGCCCATGGATGCCAAGTAGAAGCCACCGAGCTCAACGACCTTCCCCTCGGTAAACGTCACGCACGGTGAAGACTCGATGACATCGTCAATCTCGAAGGTGTCATCGTTGCCGCCATTCACGAAGCAGGGGATCTCACCCCCACGAAGCTTGGAGTCAGCCATGTCGAGCCATCGATCGAGCGTGCGGACCATCTCGGTTGTGAATCGCCGGTCGATCGAGCCATCCTGCTCGTTCAGCTCGGCGAGCTCCTCGGGCGTGACCCTCGCCGGGTAGTACCCGCGGTTGCGGATCTGGTTCTCGATGTTGCGAACTTCGTCCTCGGTCTCGAGGTGATGTGTCTCCCCGGAGAGCGTGACCTCGAAGGAGCCGGGCCGGACGACGACCGGCACCATGATCTTGCCGGTGACGTCACCACCGAGAATTACGACGTCGGCCTTGTAGAACGCGGCGGAGTTGAGGAACTTCTTCCAGCACACCTCGGAACCGTGGATGTCGGTAGCGAAGAAGATCTTCACATGTCGCCCTCACTTCCTCACAACTGCTGACGGAACGGGCGGTCGATCATCCTGGTCTGGTGCTCCCCCCTACCCAACCATGGTGCGTACTGGAAAATGCGTATCACCAGGAACGAGCAGCGTCAAGGACTCCTTATAAGTGTGCCACCTCCTCGGGCAGCTCGTACCATCGCATCCGATCTCCGACCTTCGCTCGGATCTTCCACTGCATCGACTTCGGGGTCGCGTCGGCGAGATCGACCAGGCGCTCAGCATTGCGGAGCGGATCGTGCGGCGGCATGGCGGGCAAGAGGTCGGGATGCTCGCCGACCAGCAACGGCAATTTGTTCAGGTTGCTCGTGACGGTGCGCCACCAGCCCCAGTCGGCGCCGATGATCTTGCAAAAGCGCTCCCGGTCGATCTCTGGCCCACCCTCGCCCGGGCTGTCGCCAGCAACGGGGAAGGCGGAAAGCAGTTGCAGGACGTCACGGACGTCCTTCTCGTTGAGCTCGACGATCTGCAGCTTCGTGAGGAGCAGATCGACGACGTCCAACGTGAACGGAAGGGCTTTGAAGTTAGGCCGGAAATCAAGCTCGTGGCACATCGAGAGACGATCGACCATGACGTCGATCGGACGCCCGGAGGGTGCGTTGAAGTACATCTGACGATCGCCGTTGAGCGAGTTGAATCGCCGGTCCGGCTGGCACCCGGCCTCCCCGAGGTAGGCCATGACGTTCTGGCGGCCTTTGGAGAGGCAGCCGAAGTCGATATCCTGATCGCGCCGGAGCCGGGGCGGGAAGTCGGGACATAGCACGCGGACTGCCAAGCCTCCGAGTAGCCGCAACGGGACGCCCGCCTTGGACGCGCCCTCGGCCAGTTGCCGAGCCTCGACGAGGGGATCATCAACGGTCCCGATAATGTCCGACTCGCTGTTCCCCATGAGTGAGTGCCCCCCTTTAGTCGTAACGTCGTCAAGCTACTGCTGTGCACCCGCTCTTGCTGTACGTCAACCCGCATTCACGCTCGAGCGTCCCCGCATCGATCGAGAGATGGGCGATGAAGGGAGGTCAGACGTCGGCGCAGAGCCTGAAGGGTGCACAAACTCACTCCTGACCTCGAGAAGTCGGATCGGAACGAGAACGCGGCTGCGCGAGATCGGGTGCGCGCGATGCGCAGGTACCCAGTTGGAGGCGCTCGACGAGACGAGCCTCGGAGCCAGGCTGCGGCAGGTTCCGCGACGGTGCAAGATGGCCGTGGAGCCGTCATTGAAGGTCACTGTTTCTGTCGGGCTGCTCGGCACCGGGTCCTGACTGGGGCTGGCGCTTGCGGTCACGGTGGCCGTATACGTGACACCCGACTGGTCCGCCGAGGACGTGACTGCCGTCGTGGTGGCGTAGACCTCTGTATAAGTGGCAGTTCCTGCATAGACGAAGTTGAAAGTCGTGTCATCGTGCTCTTTCTCTTTCTCCAGCGGTACTTCCGCGGGGGGATGCTGCAAGGGAGCACGACGGGCTGACTATGCACGCCCGGTGAACAAGGCGCAGTTTCGCGCGCCTGAAGAGAAAGGAGGGTAACGATGAACAAGAGCGAACTGCGCTATCCACGCCCTGACTTCGACCGTTCAGCGACGTGGCAAAGCCTCGACGGGCCGTGGCAGTTCGCCCGAGGACAAGCTGAGCACGCTGAAGAGGCGATGCTTGCGGCCGACAGCGAGTACCCCGAGCGCATTCTCGTCCCCTTTCCCTGGGGGTCCCAGCGCTCGGGCGTAGAGGCCAATTGGCTCGATCAGGGATGGTACCGGCGAACCATTGAAGTTCCAGAGGAATGGGGAGTTCAGCGGACCATCCTTCACTTTGGCGGCATTCATTATCGCGCCCGGATATTCCTCAACGGCTGGCTCGTCGGGGACCACGTTGGTGCTGGACCATTCGAGTGCGACCTCGCGAGTTCACTTCAAGGGCGCTCGGGAGACCTTGTCGTGGCGGTCGACGCTCCGGTGGACAAACGGGCAATTGGCCATGGTAAGCAACGCTGCATACCCGCAGATGACTACGATAGCTGCGCCTTCCAACCGTGAAGTGGGATCTGGCAGCCAGTATGGCTTGAGCCGCGACCAGCAACGTTCCTGCGTTCCCTAAGGTTCGAGAGCGCCCCCACGCTCGACGCCTTCATAGTCAGAGCAAAGGTGGAGGGCCCCTCGCGGGGCGGTTCGAGGCTGCGGCTCTTTATACGCGGCGGCGAAGAAGAACTTGAGATCGGGACCGATTCCAGCGGGCTGGCCCAAGCCCGCTTTTCTCACAGCCGTCCTCGTCCCTGGTCGTCGGAGGACCCGCACCTTTACGTCGTCGGCGCCACCCTGACAAGCAACGATGGCCGAGACGAGGTGAGCATTCCCACGGGCCTCCGAAGGATCGAAGTCACGCACGACGAAATCCGTCTAAATGGTCGACGCCTCTACCTGCGGGGCGTGCTCGACCAGGGGTACTGGCCAGATTGTGGCCTCAGCGCTCCAAGCCCCGAAGCTCTTCGTCGGGACCTCGAGCTGGCTCGAGCTTCCGGCTACAACCTCGTGCGCAAGCACCTGAAGTTCGAGGACCCCGCTGGCTCCACCTGGCTGACACCATGGGCATGCTTGTATGGGAAGAACCGCCGAGTACGAGCCGGGTGTTAATGCTGATCGAAAAGGGGAGCGCGCGAGCCTGTTGCACGAACCTCCCGCCATCGATCTGCAAACTCCCTGGTGACGCGCGCGTGAAATTCCCCGCCCTATAAGGATCTCCAGTGAAAATGGGTCATGGCCTACAACTTCCTCGCTGTCGAGCGTGACCAGCTCTTCTTGCTGCCCCCGTCGCTCCTCGACTGGTTGCCGGAGGACCACCTGGCATGGTTTGTCCTCGATGCCGTGGCCGAGATGGATCTCGATGCTTTCTACGCCCGCTACCGCACCGACGGCTGGGGTGGGGCTGCCCACGAGCCTTCGACGATGGTCGCCCTCCTCCTCTACGCCTACTGCCAGGGGGTCCGCTCCTCCCGCCAGATCGAGCGTGCATGTCACGTCGACGTGGCGTTCCGGGTCATCGCCGCTAACCAGACTCCCGACCACACCACGATTGCCCGCTTCCACCAGCGCCACGAAGAGGCCCTCGCCGGTGTGTTCTCGGCGTCGCTTCGTCTCTGCCGCGCGGCTGGCATGGCCAACGTGGGCACCATTGCTCTCGACGGACCGAAGATGGGGTGTCCGGGGTCGTTGCGCTCCAATGCCACCGCTGAACACATCGAAGCAGAGGTTCAACAGATGCTGGCTGAGGCGAAAGCCGCTGATGCCCACGACGATGCCTTGTTCGGCGAGAGCCGGGGGGATGAGCCTCCCGCCGCCCTCCGGGCCCGCGGCGATCGTCGACGGCGCTTCGCCGAGGCCAAGGCGGCGCTCGAAGAAGGTGCCGAAGGAGCCCGAGCGGCCCATGAGGCCCACCTCGCCGATCGGGCCGCGAAAGAACAGGCCATAGGGAGGAAGCTCAACGGTCGCAAGCCGAAGGACCCCCGAGACAAGGCCAAGTTCAAGGAGAAGAAAGCGAACACGACCGACCCCGAGTCAAAGACGATGTCCACCTCAGCTGGCTTCCTCCAGGGTTACAACGCGCAGGCCGCGGTGAACGAGAGCCAAGTCGTTGTGGCCGCCAGTGTCACCACCGAGCAGAACGACACTCGCCAGCTCCACCCAATGCTCGGTGTCATCGCCGCGTCCCTCGTTGCGGCAGGGATCGAAGAGCTGCCCGGTGTGCTGCTCGCCGATGCCGGCTACTGCACAGAGGACGCTCTCGCCAGCCTCGGTCCCGAGCACCCAGACTGCTACGTCGCCACCCGCAACATGAAGGCGAGCACGGCCCCGCAGGTGCCCATGCGCGGTCCACTACCGAAGCACGCCACCGCGATCGACCAGATGGAACGGAAGGTTTCGACCAAGCGCGGACGATCCCACTACAAGAAGCGCCAGCTCCTCGCCGAGCCGGTCTTCGGCCAGATCAAAGACGCCCGAGGCGCACGTCGCTTT
The DNA here is from genome assembly GCA_050015175.1 of Acidimicrobiales bacterium. GTDB lineage: Bacteria > Actinomycetota > Acidimicrobiia > Acidimicrobiales > Bog-793 > Fen-455. Next base: position 30,868 of record JBEKBX010000041.1, read on the forward strand.
ACTCGCCGAGGAAAGATCGCAGCCGAACGTGAATGGAAGCTGCTGTGCGCGACTCACAACCTCCTCAAGCTCTACCGCAACGCGCGCACCAAGGCGTCGGTCGCACCGTGGGCCCGCCTCCATGTTGCACTGCGGCCCGCGCGGGTGACCTGAGCAATCGATTCGCCGTCGAATCGACGACCGCACTGCCGAATACTCATCTTCCGCCAGTCGTCTTCGGCCTCATCTGAATTCACGACGCCTTCCGAAGCAGGCAGCGCCATTCGTGCAACAGGCTCGCGCCGGTCGAAAACGGGAGCACTTTGAGCTTGAAGCTACTTGGTGATTTGTGCTTGGTCCACAGGCTGGCTGCCTGAGGAGTCGGTCGTTAGGGCTCACCCCGGGATTGATTGAGCGGTGATTGTGTAGTTCCACTCGCCGTGGAATTCGTGCGGTTCGAGGGGAACTGCGGCCAACTCCTTGTTCGTGACCTTGATGCCGGTCGGATACCAGTTGCCGTCG
>JBEKBX010000042.1:0-56307 GCA_050015175.1 Acidimicrobiales bacterium
GTCATCCCGTCTCTTAGCGAGGGCACTCCGCTGGTCCTGCTCGAGGGGGTCGCCGCTGGCGTTCCGGTTGTCGCCACCACTGTCGGCGGTATCCCTGAGCAGGTCAGTGACAGGATCGAGGCCTTGTTGGTGCCGCCCGGCGACTACAGGGCGCTGGCGGATGCCTGCCGACGCATCTTGGCTGACCGGGCGTTCGGGGCCCGGCTTGTCGCCGCTGCCACCGATCGGTTGCACCAAGCCGATCCCGAGAGCGCGTTCAACGCCGTAGCGGCCCTCTACGCTCATGTGCTTCGGACACAGCCGGTGCCGGCGGAGACACTATGAGCACCTCCGCCGGGGAAAGCACAGCAGCGAGCGACCCTGGTGGGCTGGTTCTCCGCGCGGCGCGGGCAGACGATATCGACCGGGTGCTCGACCCGCTGGCGCACTATGACCAGCCAGGGGCGGTCTTTGAGCCTTGGTATGAGCACAACCCGGCCTGCCGACCGGAACTGTCGTGGCTGGCGGAGAAGAACGGCCGGCTGGTGGCGCACCTACGGATCTACCCGCGCCAGCCACGCCTGGGGGGCGGCAGCACGATCAGGGTTGCCGGCATCGGCAACGTCATCACGGCCCGGGAGGCTCGGAGACAAGGGCACGCGGACCGGTTGCTACGTGCCGCTATGAGGCGCGTTAGCAGTGAAGCTGCAATCGAGTCGTGCGCGTTGTCCGCCGCTTTCCTCACGGATGTCCTACGAGAGGTCATCGGTTGACCGTCCTGTCAACCCGTTCCGGTGCGGAGAGCGCGACCGCTCGGCGAGTTCGCACTGTGGCCGGAGCATTGTTCGCCTCGACAGGGCTGGTCCTGGTACTCGACGCCATTTCGGCCCGCGTCTATGCAGGTGGTTCGGACAGGGCGACCGCGATACTCGAGGGTCAGGCCGTGGGCAGCGGCAACGTGTTGCTACACGGCTGGGTCCTGACTCACGACTCATTTTGGACGATCGACGCCTTTTTCTACGCATTGGCAGTGCGTGTCGGTGGCCTCAGACCCGGCCTCCTCAACTTGGAACCAGCTCTTGCGGTCGCGATCGCCGTCGTTGTCGGAGCACTCGTTGCCAGTCGGGGGCACCGGGGAGGCGGCGCCGTGGCCGGAGCGGCCACTGCCGTCGTGTTGCTTGCGTTTCCCACCTATGCGATGGCGTCCTTCCTGCTCGGTGGCCCTGACCATGTCAGTACGGCCGTCCTGGCTCTTCTTGCATTCATCTTCTTGAGGCGGGGAGGCTTCGACTGGAGATGGGCAGCGGCGGTCGCCGTGCTCGCCTTCGGAATGCTCGGCGACCTCCTGATGGTCGCCTATGGCATCGCACCGGTGGCGGGCGCGGGCGTCGTCTCCATGCTGCGAAAGCGGGATTGGCGGGTGGGCATCGCGGCGGTGACTGCGTCCGCCGCAGCAATCGTCGCCAGCGAGCTTGTTAGTTGGCTCGCCCGAGCGATGGGCGCGTTCAAGTCTGTTGACGGGGTGTCGGTCGCGACTTCTGCCCAGATGCTCGTGAACCTGAGACACGTGTTGAGCTACGGGGCAGGTCTTGTCGGCTTCACGGACGGCTTCGACGCCGGGCGGGTCCCGACCGTCCTGCAGGAGTTTCACGACCTAGGCGCTCTTCTGATCGTCGCCTGCTCGGCGGCGGCAATCGCGAACCTGGTGAGAGGCGTCGTTCGTGGCCGCCGAAAGGCGTCAGGGTCCAAGCAGGAGACCGGACGCCGGTGGCTCGACGACGTGCTCGTCATCGCGATGTTCGGTTCTGCAGCGACATTCGTCGTTTTGGCGGTCAGCGGAGTGCCTGGAGCCCGCTATCTCGTCGCGACGATCGTGTTCGCCAGCGTGCTCAGCGGCCGGATCGTCGCCCAGGCCTGGCAACGGCTGCGACCGGGTCGCATGACCCGAGCGATCTGCGTCGTCGGCGTCGCTGTCTCGTTGTGCTTTGCCGCGGGCCTTGGCTGCACCCTTGCCCAGCCGGTCGCGGCCCAGAGTGCGTCGACGCTCGCCTCCTTCCTCGAAGCGCATCATCTCCAAACCGGGGTCGGCGGTTATTGGGCAGCGAGCATCACCACGGTCGAGAGCAAGGGTGCGGTCACGGTACGACCGGTGATTGCGAATCAGGAAGGGAAGCTCGGCCGGTACATGAAGCTCTCCTCCGCCGGCTGGTACGCGGGTCAGCAGTTCCAGTTTCTCGTCTACGAGACGCCTGCTTACCAAGGCGTCGACAGTACCTCGGCGACCAAGACCTGGGGACCTCCGGCGCACATTTACGCCGTCGGTGGCTACCACGTCCTCGTGTGGTCCAACACCTTCAGCGTCGCACCCTTTCCATCGTCGAGCGATCAGGCTCAGGTGGCCGCTCGCACCTCCGGAAGATGATCGCCAGCCGTTCACCGACCCGTAGACGGCACTTGCGTGCCGGGATCGTCGATCCTCTCGTCGTGGGAAAGCCGTGGTCTTTGTATCGCCACTTCGGGCTGCAAAGTGGGCATCCACACCCGCCAGCTCCGTCGGTGCTTTCCAGGTCCAGACCGGCGTCCAGTTCCAGCGGGACAATAGATCCGCAAGTCGCTTTGGGAGCCAAGGCCCTCCCGATGCCAGTCCCTGTGGCGAATTCGTACCACTGGGGACACTCAACGAGGGACCTCATCCTGCGTCCGGGTGGCACAACGCCAATCCACCCGAGAGGTAGGCCGCGCGCGTTGCTCCCTCTCCATGTCGGAGCGAGGCTTGTTGTTCGCACGCTTGCTGCGGGCCGCGTTGGCCGACGACGAGACACGTGACGCAGACAATGGCGTTGGTCGTGATCGGAGGTGTCACATGCGTAGGTCACTTGCAGGCGGCCTGCTCGTGGTAGCAGCAGCCTCTCTGCCACTCCTGGTTAGCTCTGCTTCGGCGGTCGCCGCGAGTTCGCGAGCCGCGCCGTCGATCGGAAAGCAGCTGGCGGAACTGAAGGGCTCCGACACTCTTGGCGGTGATGCCGTCGGCGTCTCGGTGGCCATCTCGGGCACGACCGCCGCCGTGGGAGCGCCGGACCACGCTAAGGATGCCGGCAGGGCGTACGTGTTCACGAGCACAGCGGCAGGCTGGCACGAGGCCGCCGAGCTGAAGGGCTCTGACACCGTCGCCGGTGACTACTTCGGCTACGCGGTGGCCATCTCGGGCACGACCGTCGTCGTGAGTGCACCGGGCTTCGCCAAGAATGCGGGGCGGGCCTACATATTCGCGAGAACGGCGACAGGTTGGAAGCAGGCCGCCGAGCTGAAGGGTTCCGATACCGTCGCCGGTGATTACTTCGGCGACTCGGTTGCCATCTCGGGCACGAACGCCATCGTGGGCGCTGACGACCATACCAAGAGTGCCGGCAGGGCGTATGTGTTCACCAGCACTGCGACTGGTTGGAAGCAGGCTGCCGAACTGAAGGGGTCCGACACCGTCGCGAATGATGGCTTCGGATACGCAGTGGCCATCTCGGGCACGACCACCATCGTGGGTGCGCCGGACCACGCTAAGGATGCCGGCAGGGCGTATGTGTTCACCAATACGGCGGCCGGGTGGAGGCAGGCTGGCGAAGTGAAGGGTTCTGACACCGTCGCCGACAACGGGTTCGGCGTCTCGGTTGCCATCTCGGGCAAGACAGCCATCGCAGGCGCACCAGGCTTTTCCAAGGCTGCAGGCCGGGCTTACATATTCGCGAGAACGGCGACGGGTTGGAAGCAGGCCGCCGAACTTAAGGGCTCCAACACCGTGGCCAGTGATGACTTCGGCTACACAGTGGCCATCTCGAACACGACCGCCGTCGCGGGTGCGCCGAACTTCTCCAAGGCTGCCGGCCGGGCATACGTGTTCACCAACACGGCGACCGGCTGGAAGCAGGCTGGCGAATTGAAGGGCTCCGACACTATCGCCGCTGATTACTTCGGCTATTCGGTGGCCATCTCGGGCACGACCGCCATCGTTGGCGCCGATGGCCATGCCAAGAGTGCCGGCCGGGCATACCTGTTCGATGCCTGAAAGTCTTAAATAGGTCGGCAGTTCCGTGATTACGCATTCGACAAGGACATCGAACTGCGGGCTTTCGTGTCGTCGGTCCTAGCCTCGCGGATGCCGCCGCTGGCCGCACTGCAATGGTGGACTTGTGGGTGCCGACAACCCCATCCAGGCGATCCGAGGAGCCGACGCTTTCATGCGGGTGGCTTGCGGAAGTAGTGGTCTTGGTCGAGATCGTCGATGAGCCCGGGATGCGTGGGCTGGCATCCCATCAGCTCGGGGGTCAGCGCGCTGGATGCCGGGCTGTCGACCGCAAGGAAGTCGGCCAGCCACGCGAAGTGCTCGGCTACGTCCCCCGAAGAGATGGCAACCACCGGAACGTCGAGATGCCTTCCGATCACCTCAGCGAGGTCGCGGATCGGAACTCCCTCGTCCGCGACCGCGTGCAGCGTCGATCCCGCCGGCGGCCGAGGGCTGGTCCACCTTGCCCGTCATGGTGGGCTGCGTGTCACCAGCTCGAGAGACACTCCGCGCGGGGTCATCGAGGGCCTCAATGGCGCAGATAACCATGAGAGCTTGCGACGCACTCGCACCGAACTGAAGCGCCGCAAATCTCACGGGCGACCCGAGCGCCGACGGCCCCCAGTCGACTTCCTCCGAGGGCTTGTCGCACGGACGGCCCTCGCGGTGAAGCCGGAATCCCACTGTGTGATCTGCGGCGGCGCTCGGGCCTCATTCATGGACCTCGTCCTAGGCGCCCGCGCTTGTTCATACGTGACAGCCACCATGACGGGACTCCGTGATAAACCAGGACTCAAGGAGGACGTGAGATGTTCACCGTTAAGCAACTACGCGAGCTGCTCGCGTTCTTCCCTGACAACGCGCCAGTCACGATGACAGATCGACAGGACGAAAAGTTCATGCTAGAGGACTTCACCGGCAGCATGGTGGAGTCGCCGCACCTGTCCTTCACGATCCCCGGCGTCGTCTGTCGGGAGTAGCAGCACCGCCCTGCGGGAGAACCGCACCCGGAGCGACGCCGGGGCGGGGCGCGCGGATATAGGTGGCGGGGGCGCGGCCGACCGTCCACCGGCCCCGCAGTTGGGAGCCATCGCGCAGAGCCCGGTCCGCGAACAACAAGAGGGGAGGCCTCGCCGGATATGACCAGCTTGGCGAAGGATCTCAATGATCGCTCCGCGTGGTTCTTTCGTGCCAAAGACGAAGACGCGCCCAGAAGGCGCGAGATTGTTGAGCGGCTTCGCGACCTGTCGAAGTACGTGAAGAGCCTTCCGGCGGATGACCCGCAGATCCGACGTTGGGATTACGTTGAGCGCCTGATCGACCTACCGTTGCGGTCACGCAAGGTCTACTTCGACGATGTTTCCAGGTGGGTGGCGGTCGCGGACGCGTCCACCTACGACGAGGCCCTCGAAACGTTTGTAACCTTGCGCTCCGAAGACATGATCTCCTTCCTGCTTCGCCTAGGAGCTGATCGGGGGGCTGTCTTCATAAAGGCAACGGCCGAAGGCATCTCTCCTCAGCGTTTCGATGAGATTTGCCGCAAGGGTCGCCACCGATGATGCGGACGAGCATCTGGTGCCGGAATAGATCCTCGTGTCCTGGTAGCTGACGGGTAGTTACAAGCAGTTCGGTAGCAGTGTCGAGGGGTGTCGGCTACGCGCCCGCCCTAGGCGTTTGCCTCATCTCAGCTCGCTCCTCTTCGTTTGTGCCGGCCCAGATCCCTTGCAACACCCGCGACGAGGCGATCGCGTACTCGAGGCACGGGCGTCGAACCGGACACTTCTCGCAGACGGCCATAGCGACGTCGCTAGTGTGGCCCGCCAACGGGAACCACAGATCGGTGCCGGCACCGCGGCACGCTGCCCGACGCTGCCAGCATGTGCGATGCGTCAGCGAAGACAGCTCGGGACACTCGTCCGCGTACTCGTCGTCGAGCACCGAGCCGACCATACCAGTCCGGGTGTGACGCGGAACGGCGCCCGCGACGCGAAACCGCAGGTCGCGGCAGCTCCGGTGAGGGCCCTTCAATAAGGAGTACCGTCCGAGACAGAGGCGTGCAGGGGAGGCGGACGTGTTCGCAGCGATTGCGGAGGCAACCAGTGCGGCGATTGTTGCCGGCCTCATTTCGGGTGGAGTGGTGCTGCTGGGCATGCTGCTCGCCGAGTGGCTAGGGCGTAAGTACGAACGCCGTCAACGGATCTTTGTGCTCCGACTCACCGAGCGGGACGCGCTTGATGACTTCTTTGCGACCCTGGACAACACCCCAGCTGGGCTCTCCAGGTATTTGCGCAGCAGCTCTGCCGCGCCCATCTTGTTGTTGGCGGTCACCGCATCTTCTCCTTCGTGAACTTGGCATTCTTGGAGGCTGGTGCGGTGACCGTCGCGTCTGGAGGATGCTCGGCGCGAAGCACTGCTCAGCGCGAGTTGGTCACCTCGGGCTTGTACACCACTTTGGCGGACTCAACTCAGTAGGGACGGTGGTTCCTAGTCAGCAGGTGGCTTGCCGGACGGGAGCGGAAGAGCCTAATTGCCCAATCTGAGGTGACCACCTCTGGTCCCTCAAGCTGACGGTACGAGCGCCCGATGAAATTGGGCGGGTGCACGACCTCAACTTGCCTGCGAGGGTGAGCAGCGGGTCGTGCACTCACCCGTTTCAGTATCCCGCGGGCCGGGCATGGGCTAGCGACACCTCCAGAGTCACACGCACAGCGAAACTTGGAGGCGGTGACCCGGGCACTCGACAGCCGCGGCTGGCTGCGGAGGTCCATGCTTGGTTGGGGAGAACCCCGCCGCGCCGGTTGGCACCCCCGGCGGGGCTCTCCCCATTCGTGACGAACCCTAACCCGCCCCGTAGCACCGCGAGAACTCATCTCGGAGAACACCTATTCCTCGGTCGGCTACCGACACCAAACAAGGGGGTCTGGGTACTTTCTCGATGTTCCGACGAGGTAGAACGGCGTCGCCACCCGGATCGCCTGAGCGACGTGGCGAGGGTTCGTGACACCTGCACAGTCAGCTCCGATCCGACTGCCGCGCCGTTTTGACTGCGGAAGTACTCTTGTTCTTGGAGAAAGGTTGGTAGCAGTTATGAAGGTCATTTACATGTTTGTTGGCAGCCTGCTTTACCTTTGTGCAGTTGTCCTGTTTGTGTTCGCTTTGATCGCCTCCCTGGAGACCGACGGCTTGTTCCTCTCCGAGATGTTCTCCACGTGGTTGGCGAGTGCTCTCGTCGCCTTGGCGCTGGCGCTGGCGTGTCTTGGCGCTCCGTGGCTCAACGCTCAGCTCAAGGCCGGCCAAGGCCGGCCTGCAGTAGCACCACGCGCCTGAGCGACGCTCCTTCGAGGCGGGCGTACGTTCACCGACTCCTCCGGGTGTTTCGGCTAGGCGCGACAGTGCTTCGTCCAAAGCAACCGACCGGTGAGGGCTCGTACCACGAAAGGGGATCACCCGTTCTCAACTCCGAGCCCTGTCAGGCGGGCGCATCGGCAGGTTCCGCTTCGGTGCTGGCCGTCGCGGACGGCACGTTGTGGGCGCGGGCGGCGGTCCCCTTGGCCTTGACCACTTGAACTGCGCTGTAGGTGGTCAGGGCGATGGCACCGAGGACGGCGAGGCGGGTCAGAGCCTTGGGGAGGTGAAGTCCGATCAGCCGGTCGAAGCTGTAACGGCCCGGCCCGGTAAAAATGAGCGCGAGTGCGGCGGCCAGGTTTGTGGCTGGTAGCTCGAATCCACCCTTCTGGAGCATCGGGCCCTTGTCTGCGTGGGTCAAGGAGGCGACTGCCATCGCCCCGACCACGGCCAAGGGACCCACCGGCTGGAGTGCCCCGGCAGCGGTAAGAGCGCCGCCTGCGAACTCGGCGCCGCCAGCCAATGCGGCGAATGCCTTGCCTGGTTTGAGCCCGAGACTCTCGAAACCGACACCCGTCTTGTCGAGACCGGGGCCATCGAAGCTTCCGAACAACTTCTGGGCGCCGTGGGCTGCCAGGTATCCCCCGAGTGTGAGGCGGAGGCCGAAGAGTGCCGAGTCGCGCATGATTAGTTTCCCTTCCTCGTATGTTCAAAGGACTAACATAATAGAAGTCGCTATATTTCCGTCGGCTGTATGATCGCCGAATGGCATCGAGGGAGGAACACGGCGAGCACGCCCAAGACGGTGCGTATTGCGAAGCCCTGAGCGCCGTATTCGCGCTGCTGGGCAAGCGCTGGAGCGGGATCATCGTGGGGACACTGCTATCGGGTCCGAGCCGTTTCACCGAGATCTCCCGTCAGGTGCGCGGTGTCAGTGAGCGGATGCTGTCGGAACGGCTCAACGAGCTCACCTCTGCCGGCCTCATCGAGCGAAGAGTGCTCGCTGGGCCGCCGGTTGGAGTGGAGTACCGACTCACTTTCCGGGGAGAGGCGCTTCGACCTGCACTTGACGAGCTCGGTCTATGGGCGAGGGAGCATTTGAGGGCAACCTGAGTTCGTCGGGCACGTGGACATCGACAGCGAAGTGCTCTGGCGACGACCGCCGGGCTATGTCCCACGACGACCATGAGCCGCCTATCGCGCAGCTAGATAGACACATAAATATAGTCGGCTCTACGTTACTGGCATGGGCACGAAGCACGCGTCTCCACCAGGGACCGAAAGCACCGAGAGCCGGAGAGCCGTCGGTGAAGCCCTCTATCGGCTTGCCGGGGCGGCGAACCGTTGGCCTCGAGACTTGAGTCTGACATCGGTGTCGACACTGCACACCTTGGATTTGACTGGACCTCGCCGCATCACTCACCTCTCCGTGATAGAAGGCGTGACCCAGCCGTCGATGACGGTGCTCGTGAGCAAGCTGGAACGGCTCGGCTTGGTCGAACGGCGCGCAGACCCGGCTGACAAGCGCGTCGCTCTGGTCGCGCTCACCGCCAGCGGGTCGGACTACCTTCAAGTCCGACGCCGAGCAGCCACTGACTGGTTTGAGCGGCTGATCGACAAGCTGCCGGTCCACGAAGCCGAAGCGCTCGTCGCGGCGACCACGGCCCTCGAGCACCTCTATGAGCTCGAAGGGCAACAGCGAGATCGCACCGCTCGTTCGACCGCCAGACCGTTAGGGGTGGGCCGGTGAGCAGCGACCACAGGGCCACGGTCAGCCCGTTTCGCCAGCCGCGGGGCGTGTGGGCGGTTGCGTTCGCGTGCGTCGTGTCCTTCATGGGGATCGCCCTGGTCGATCCGATCCTTCCTGACCTGGCCAAACAGCTGAAGGCAACTCCAAGCACCGTCGAGCTGCTGTTTACGAGCTACCTCCTCGTGACGGCGGTGGCGATGCTCGTGACAGGCTGGGTGTCGAGCCGCATCGGAGGCAAGCGAACTCTCGTCGTCGGCTTGGCCTTGATCGTGATATTCGCCACCGCGGCCGGCGCAGCGCACTCCATCGCGGAGATCATCGGCTTTCGCGCCGGTTGGGGACTGGGCAATGCCCTGTTCATCGCCACCTCGCTGGCGGTGATCGTCGGCGCCGCTTCGGGTGGGTTCTCGGGTGCGATCATCCTCTACGAGACGGCCCTCGGGATCGGCTTCGGTCTGGGCCCACTCGTCGGCGGCGAGCTCGGAGCGATCAGCTGGCGGGGCCCATTCTTCGGGGTCGCCGTGCTCATGACCATCTCGCTTGTCGCCACGACGATCTTCGTCGACAAGACGCCGCGCCCGGCACGAAAGACCTCGATCCTCGAGCCGATCAAGGCCTTGCGACACAGGGGTTTGGCCGCGATGGCCGCCATGGCGTTCTGCTACAACTGGGGCTTTTTCACGTTGCTGGCCTACACCCCCTTCCCGATGCATCTCGGAATCCACCAGCTCGGCTATGTCTTCACTGCCTGGGGTGTTCTCGTCGCGATCTTCGCCGTGTTGGTTGCCCCTCGCCTCCAAGCCCGTTTCGGCACGCCCCGGGTCCTGTACGTCAATCTGGCGCTGCTTTCCGCCGACTTGGTGGTGATCGCCGCATTCACCTCGTCTAAGACCACACTCGTCGTCGCCGTCATCGCCGCGGGAGCCTTCGTCGGGCTCAACAACACCTTGACCACCCAAGCGGTCATGCTGGTCGCCCCGGTGGAGAAGCCGGTCGCATCGGCCTCCTACGGGTTCGTCCGCTTCATCGGCGGCGGCCTCGCGCCCTATTGTGCGAGCCGGCTCGCTGCCGACTTCAACGTTCACCTCCCCTTCTATCTCGGCGCCGGTGTTGTCGCGGCGGCCATCGTCATACTTGCTACCGGCCATTCTTTGGTGAGCCGAGCCGAACATGGCTCGGAAGAGGAGTTGATCACCAGCACCATCGCCTCTCCAGCGCCGGCGGGAGAGGCGATGGGCACCAGCTCGCTCAGGCTTGCGTCGGCGACCGATGGCGAGCACGCGCCTATCGTCGTGGCAATCGCCCGAAGACCGCACGCCATACAAGTCATTGACGCGGCCATCGTTCTCGCCGAGCTCCTCGACTGTCCCGTCGAGGTCCTCCACATTGTCGAGACCGACGTCGTCGCAGAGCTGGCGGTCGACATCGAGTCACTCGATGCGGCGCGAGACTTCGTTACTGAAAGCGTGGACCGGCTCCGAAAGGCTTGGGTAGCAGGAGACGGCCATCTGCTCCGCGTCGTCGGTGACCACGGCGACCTAGGTCGACGCATCGCTGGTTTCGCGAACGAACACGATGCCCAGATGATTCTGATCGGCACTCCCGCTGAGCGCGAGCTTGCGGTGATCTTCAACGCGGGTCTCATCGACCAGTTGATCCGACACGCTCTTTGTGCACTGCACATCGTGCCGCTCAGTTCCGAACGCGAGCAGTCCCGACTCGACAGATACTCGCTTGACATCGCACCACGGAGGCCGCATGAGCAACGCGCCGATCACTGACTTCTATGAGCCCAACATGGCTGCGAGCTACCTCTGACACGAGATGACTGGGACCACAACCTTCAGTCTGTCCTGCCGAAGACTTCAAAGCGACCCTCGCCGCAGGTCTCGAAGACCGCCTGTCTTTGTTCAGGGGTTCTCCTTCGACGAGGCCGATCTCGAGTACCTCGCGAGCATCGGCTTCGGCGAGGAAACGCTGTCTAGCTTTCGTTCCCTCCGTTTCACTGGCGAGGTGTGGGCGTATCGGAGGGGAGCATCGTGTTCGATGACGAGCCACTCCTCGAGGTCACCGCGCCCATCGCCGACGCAAAGCCGGTCGAGACTTACCTGCTCAACGAGTGCACCTCGCAGATAGCGCTCGCCACAAAGCCAGCACGCTGTCTCCTTCGGGCAGGGAGCATGAAGAGAAGGTTCTCCGGCTCGCGGGTTTCGGCCGCCGTAGGCTCTGGGGTCGGGAGGAAACGGTGTCCGGTATCAAGGTGGTGACCGACAGCGTGAGCGACATCCCGAGTGATCTCCTCGCGAAGTACGACATCGACGTCGTGCCGCTCGACGTTCGATTCGGCACAGAAGCTCAAGAGGCGCTCAACGGGGTTACTCCAGAGGAGTTCTGGCGCCGCGTCCGCGCCACCGGTGCCATGGCCGAGACATCGGCGCCGTCTCCCGGTGCGTTCGCACAAGCCTTCCTTCGCGCTCGCGACGACGGATTTGATGGTGTCTGCTGCGTGACGTTCTCGTCTGAGTTGTCCTCGACCTACCAAGCGGCATATTTGGGAGCAAAGGAAGTGCAAGAAGACGTTGCTGTTCGGGTGATCGATTCGCGCTGGGGGACGATGGCCGAGGGGCTATTGGTGTTGGACGCGGCGGAAAGGGCACGGGAGGTACTCGACCTCGATGCGATTTGTGAAGCGGTGAGCGGTCAGATCGCGACCGTTCAGGCTTTTGGGGCGTTGGACACCCTCGAATACCTCCGCCGAGGTGGCCGCCTCGGCTCCGCGCGGGCTTTTTTCGGCTCGTTGTTCTCGATCAAACCGGTCATCATCATGAGAGACGGTGTCATCGAAGGCGAGTCGCGCCAACGCACGCGTACCTCTTCCCTTCGCTACCTCGCGGACAAGGTGGCTGCCTCTCTTCCCATCCGGAAACTCGCGGTCGCGCATGCCGACGCAGAAGACATTGACGAGTTCCTCTCGATGCTGGCGCCCATCTTTCCCGCGAAGAAGACCATCACGGCTTATATCGGCCCGGTTATCGGCACGCATCTCGGGCCGGGGGCGGTCGCGGTGTGCTTCCAGCGGGGGTGAGCTCGTCAATCCTCGGAGACAGGTCGCGCCCAGCGTCGCTGGTGACTCCCCGGGTGAGGTCGAGCCGTCGGCCGTGGCTGGTCCCTTCCCAGTCGGGTGCACGGGCGTCAGCAGGTGCCGACGTGATACCGCGCGCACAGCACCTCGTCGAGAGCACTCACACCGACAATGAGAGTCCGGGTGTGTTGGTTGTGAAGCGTGATCTTGTTCAACAAGTCAGCGCTGTGCATCCTTGCCCGTACCGGCTGTGCTCAGACATCCTCAGTGATGAGGCGCGGCGAACGACCAGACAAGGACGAAGTAGCAAGCGCTCGCGACGACGACCATCGTGTGCCAGACCTCGTGGTACCCGAACACCTCGGGGTTGGGGTCGGGCCACCTCGTCGCGAGAACACCGGCACCGGCGGTGTACAGAAAACCCATCGAGCCGAGCAGGGCGAGCTGTGGGGTGGCGAAACGATGGATCGCCTCGGGCAGGGTGACCACAGAGAGCCACCCGAGCACGAGGTAGGCCGACGAGGTGAGACGACGGGTTGCCTCGAAGCGGATCGCGGTCCCCAGAACGGCTGCACCTGCCCCGAACCAACCGAGCCCGAGAACGACGAGAGAGACATCGCCGGGGACACCAAGCAAGCAGTACGGCGTCATGCACGCGCCGATGTAGAGGGGGATCATCGCGTAGTCGACCTGACGCAAACGTCTGCGGGCGGCGGGAGACCACGACAACAGGTGGTAGCCGGCGCTCGCCGCGTAAAGGCCGACGAGCGTGACCGCGTACAGTCCCACGCCTCCACCGGCGCCGTCTTGCCAGACGAGGACTGCACTGGCGGGGAGTGCCACGACAAGCGCCCCAAGGTGCACCAGACCCCGCCCGCGCGGTGCCTCGCCGCTGCCGGAGAGACGCACTCGGCGGTCCGTTGAGCGGGGAGTTCCGGCGGCCTCGTCATTCACGGCTTCGTGGTCCTCGATCTGACGTCTTTGCAACGCGTCCTGGTGGAGATAGAGCGTGATGCTCTCGTTCCTCTATGTTTCCTCTGTTCGCCCCGCTCCTGCTTTCCCGTATCACACTGCCAGGTCGCTCGAGGTACCTTGCGATCATCCCGACCAAGCAGTAGTCGCCGGTAGCCTTGCTCTCGCACCGCGAAGCCCAACAGCCGTCGCAAGAGCGCAGTAGCTCGGCTTCGAGCCATCGATCCCGACAACGATGCTTGCGATACCCACAGGCTTATGTTCGTGACGATCGCTTCTGCCGCTGGCGTCTTATTTCCGTGTGGAGTGCGCTGCGGGCCTTGAAAGGGCCGATCCGAGCAGTTTGCCAGGCGACGACTCGCCTTCTTCATCGGCCTCGCCGTCGCGGAGACTTGGAGCGTATGTGGCCTCGCCGCCGTTGTGCGCGCGGATGTGGTGTCCGTGGATGCGCGCCTTCTGGGCAATCGACTCCTCGTCCACGTGAATGAACTTCTCGCCTCGAAGCACCGAGGCGATCGCTGCGATCACACTCATGACAACCGCAAAACCGAGGATGAGGAGCAGGGCATCCTTGAACGGCGTTCCGATGAGCTGGGGGAAGAAGGAGCGGTCCGTGATGGCGGCAGCCTGCCCAGTCGCCAAATGGGACAGCACCTTTGGCCCGAGAAGGCTCTTCAAGGGGTTGTAGCCCAAGAAGGCGGCGAAGATGTAGCCGAGGGGCGGCAGGTGGGCGAGTTGAGTGGCGGTAGCAGTGGGGATTCCGTGAGCGAGAAGGCCCTTGTACATCGCCGAGGGCACCTTCGAGTTCAGCCCCACGACGAGCAGGGAGAAGAACAGCCCCATCGAGAGCGGCTGGCCGGACTGGGCGAACGTGACTCGCATCCCCGAAGCCGCCCCGCGGTGGCGGGCCGGGACCGAGTTCATGATCGACGCTGTGTTCGGCGAAGCAAACAGGCCACCGCCGATCCCTTGGACGAACATCACTACGGCAAAAGGCCAGTAGGAGAAATTGGCCGGAAAGGTCATCATCACCGCGTACATCGCGCCTGAGAGGAGCATGCCTCCAGTCGCGAAGGGACGGGCGCCGTAGCGGTCGGACAGCTTGCCGGAGACCGGCCCTGAGACCACGAAGCCGATCATGAACGGGATCATGTAGATCCCTGCCCACAAGGGCGTGCGGGCGAAGCTGTATCCGTGTTGGGGTAGCCATATGCCCTGGAACCAGATCATCAACATGAACTGGAAACCGCCCCGCCCGACCGCGCCGAGGAATGACGCTGCGTTGCCGGCGGTGAACGCCCGGATGCGAAACAGCGACAGGCGGAACATGGGTTCGTCCACCCTCAGCTCGACGACGACGAAGACGACGAGACACGCCAGACCGCCGAACATCATCTCCAGCACGAAGGGATCTCCCCAGCCGGTGAGGGAGTGGCCGTAGGGCTTGATGCCGTAGGTGGCGCCGGTGAGGATCATGGCGAGGCCGGCTGCAAAAGAGAGGTTTCCGAGCCAGTCGAGCTTGGCCTTGATTCGGATGCCGATCTCCTTCAGCTTCATATAGGCCCAGATGGTTCCGAAGACCCCGAATGGCACGTTGGCGAGGAATACCCAGCGCCATCCCACCTGGGAAAGCAGCCCACCGACGACAACGCCCAAGAGGGAACCGAGGATTCCAGCCACCTGGTTCATCCCAAGGGCAAGCCCGAGCTGTTCGGAGGGGAAGGCGTCGGTGATGATGGCCGCTGAGTTCGCCATGAGCAACGCGCCACCGATGGCCTGGAACATCCGCAGGATGACGAGCTCCAGGGCTCCGCTCGAGCCTGTGCTCCAAACGAGCGACAAGAGGATCGCCCCGAGAGTGAACCAGGCAAAGCCGAGGTTGTACATCTTCACGCGGCCGAACATGTCGCCTATGCGGCCCACGGTCACCACCACGGCGGCCGACACCAGCATGTAGCCCATCATGATCCAGAGCAGGTACGGGAAACTGGACGGCTGTAACGGGTTCAGGTGGATGCCCCGGAAGATGACCGGCAGGGCGATGATGAGGCTCGTCCCGTTGATCGTCGCCAGCAGCACTCCAATAGTGGTGTTGGAAAGAACGACCCACTTGTAGCGTGGCCCCACAGCTGACCGGGTTGGCGTCGATAGGCTCACGTTGTCGTCTCCTTTGATTCCCGGCGTTCCCATGCCACCGTCGGCACTTCCCCCTTGCACTCGGTAGCGAACGACTTGAGCAAGGTCACAGCCCGTTCGAGTGCCAGCCGGTCGGCCTTGTTGAGGGCGTTGACGTGCGCGGCAAGCCAGGCGTTGCCGATCCGAGCGCGCCGCTCGAGAAGCTCGGTACCTTCGGGCGTTGCCACAAGCTGCACGCGCCGGCGGTCGGCGGGGCCTATCCGGCGGGAGACGAGGCGGCCTGCAGCCTCCAGTTTGTCGGCAAGTCGTGTCGCGGCTGGGGAGAGCAGGCCTTCGATCTCGGCGAGGTCGCCGATACCGAGCGGGCCGTTGCGAACCACGGTGGCGAGTGCGGAGAACTGCGTGCTGGTGAGCCCCGACGGGTCCATCCGGCGCAGCTGAGGGGAGAGGCGGACCATCGACAAGCGCAACCGGGCCGCCAGCAGGTTGGGCGTAGTGGCACCTCCTCTCGGGCTCGTCGCTTCCCTCACCGCACAGACGCCTCTTCTCCTAACTGACCACCGGAACCCGGGTTTATGCCCACCTTGTTGGTTGGTACCCGGTTTCTCTTGAATGTATCAATGATACTATATACCAGCAGCACTGATCTGCGGTCAACAGTGGGAATCACCTCGCACATGCCACAGCCACCTCAGGCGTCCGCTTCCGGGGGCATATGCGGCGCAAGAGACGGGAGGGTGGGGTGGGCGTCGAGCGGCCAGGCAGGACGCTGGTGAGCACCGACCCGACGTCTGTAGACCATCGTGGACCACGACTCTTGATACCCGACCGGCAGGATGCTATGGCCGGGATCGACCACCTCTAGGCCGATCTTCCAATCAGCGCGACGCCAGTGAACTCATGTATAATAGTTGATGTCCGGCAAGCAAGCTATAGGCATAGCGTAGGAACCGCGACGGGAAAGGCGGAGAGAATGCCAGCAGCAAGCGCCACGACCAGGGTCCTGCCGGAGCCTGAGGCGACCGCAGCCGAGCAGGACGTGTCTGTCCGCCTCCGCATGGTCACCGCCCGGCTCTACCGACGACTCGAACGGACCAAGGCGGGCGCGGCGCTGACATCGGTAGAGACGACCGTGCTCGCTACCACAGCCCGGCGCGGACCGGTGGGTCTATCTGATCTCGCCCGAGCGGAGGGGATGAACCCGAGCATGTTATCCCGGGTCATCCGCCACCTCGAGGATTCCGGCCTCATCGTTCGGCGGAACGACCCAGATGACCGTCGCGCGGCACTCGTCGAGGCCACGCCGGCCGGCAAGCGGCTGCACGAGCGGATCCGTGCGGAGCGCAGCGACTCCCTGAGCGCCTTGCTCGCTAAGCTCTCTCCCGGTGAGCAGGCGGCGCTATGTGCCGGCCTGCCGGTGCTCGAGGCAATCGCCGAGCAGCTCAAAGGCAGGAGTCGCCCTTGAGACGCCGTCTGCGCCGGCTCGGTCGGAAGACCTTCTCGTCGCTCAAGGTCCACAACTACCGCCTCTATTTCACCGGGCAGGCGATCTCACTTGTGGGCACCTGGATGCAAACGACCGCCCAGGCATGGCTGGTGCTCACGCTCACCCACTCGGCCATCGACCTCGGGTACGTAGTAGCGCTCCAGACGCTCCCCGTGCTGGTTTTTGCGTCCTACGGTGGCGTCATCGCCGACCGGGTTAACAAACGCCGGTTGATGGTCATGCTGCAGACCTGTATGGGCCTCCAGGCGCTCACGCTCGGGCTGCTCACTGTGCTCGGTGTCGTGCGGTTGTGGGAGGTCTGCGTCCTAGCTGTCGTCCTGGGCCTGAACAACACCTTCGAGAACCCCTCCCGGCAGGCCTTCGTCCGGGAGATGGTAGGGCGAGAGGAGCTGCGCAACGCCGTCACCTTGAACTCGGTGACCAGCAACGCCGCCCGTGCGGTCGGGCCGGCGATCGCCGGGATCCTCATCGCCACGGTCGGCGATGGGGTCTGCTTCCTCGCCAACGCGGCCAGCTTCGGGGCGGTCGTCACCTCGCTGCTTGTCATGAACCGCTCGGCTCTGCAGCCGACCGAGCCGGAACCCCGGGCCAAGGGCCAGCTTCGGGAAGGTTTCGCCTACGCCGCCCACACCACCAACATCGCGGTGCCGCTCGTCATGATGGGACTGGTCGGCATGCTTGCCTACGAGTTCCAGGTCTCCCTCCCGGTGCTCGCGAAAGTCACCTTCCACGGTGGCTCGGAGGCCTACGGCTTCATGACCGCGGCAATGGGCATCGGAGCGGTCGCCGGCGGCCTGTTTACCGCCGCCCGGGGCCGGACCGGGATCAGGCCGATGATCTTCTCCGCAGTGGGCTTCGGGCTTGCCATCCTGTTCACGGCCCTGGCTCCGGCTCTCTGGTTGTCGTATATCGGGTTGTTGTTCGTCGGCTGGGCGAGCGTGTCGTTCGTCTCCATCGGGAACTCGACGATCC
The DNA here is from genome assembly GCA_050015175.1 of Acidimicrobiales bacterium. Taxonomy (GTDB): domain Bacteria; phylum Actinomycetota; class Acidimicrobiia; order Acidimicrobiales; family Bog-793; genus Fen-455. The sequence goes on from JBEKBX010000042.1 coordinate 17,798, forward strand.
AGCTCTCGGCGGCTCCCAACATGCGCGGCCGAGTGCTGTCGCTCTGGCAGCTCGGCTTTCAGGGAACGACGCCGGTCGGAGGGCCGGTGATCGGCTTGGTGATCGAGGAGTCTGACGCCCGGATCGGTCTGGTGGTGGGCGCGCTCTCCTGCTTCGTAGCTGCCGCGGGCGGAACGCTGCTTTTCCGCCGCCGGCTCGCCTCGGCTCCGGCCTAGAGGCGTGACTCTGGATGCCGAAGTCTCCCGATCAGTTAGTTGAGCAGTCTGGCGGTTGGCAACTCGAAGAGATCCGGTCAAGTCGGAAGACTGTGTTGCCGGAGTCGCTGGAAGACGACAGACGAGAGAGAGCGCTCGAGATCGAGGAGTCAGTGGAAACCCGAGGACGCGAACATTCACCGAAGCAAGATCGCTGAACTGACATACCGGTTCCAGACCGCATCCAACAGGTTCGGTACTCAGAGGGATGACCCTTGTCGGACAAGCCGTCTTGGGTAGGCTTAGGAGCCTGGGTCGTCAAGCCAATAGGAAGACGTACACCCGTTGCGAGAGCCACAGTCTGCCTCAAGGGCCGTCGGTGAGGTGGGTGGTATTGGCTGGGCAGCAGGGCAAGGGATTCAAGTTGGGAGTCCGGAGGCTAGCGAGGCTTGGTCACCCGATGAGCATGAATCTACAGCCGGACTGACCCTTTTGCCTCGGCTCCGGGGCCGCGACCGCCAGCTTCGACAGAAGGGGTAGCTTCTCTCATGGGACGGACCTCCAGTCTTGTTCCGGCCCCCGGGACTTTAGAAATGGGAGGCCCCGGGGGCACTATGGTCTCCTTGTGTGAACGTGGTGCCCCTGCTTGCCGCGCGTACACAATGAGAGCTCCCAGAACACTTAACAGAACATTTGATAGGTTTCTCGTCAAGTGTTCTTGTACCAGCTAGAGGCGCTGACGATTGTCGTTTGCTTAAGCAACCTATACAGAGGTGTCGGTTCGGCTTTTCTGGTCCTGATTAGCTGCTTGCAGCCGTGTCCGGGCGCGTGGAGGTGGATCCCGGCGCCGAGGAATCCCCAGCAGAGAGCCCAGGTAACCGCCCCGTTGGATCCGGGCGACCAGGGGCTCAGCAGGCAGAAGGCGACGAAGAAGACGAGACAGGTGCCGAACACGTTTCGCCAGAGCTTGCGAGCTCCTGTCGTGATCGGCCCGTAGCTAGTGACAGTGGTGCTACCGCCCGGGTTCTCGTGCGAGTAGTAGCGCCGATACCGCACGGCTTCATGTCGGGCCTCTAGGCCTTGTGGCGATCTCCTCGAAACGCGCAGGAGTCATGCCTACGGCCCTCGCCTTTCTCCAGACAGTCCCTCGATCAGCGCGCAGGCGACGCAGGCAGTAGGAGATCATGTCCTCGGAGCGCAACCTGATGAACGTTTCGAGGGCCTCGTCGCAAGTGGCCGAGTCGGCAACCGCTTCCCACTCGTTGACGTCGAAGAAGAACGCCCTGCTGGGCCGCAGCGGTGGCGTGATCAGGCGCTCAACGCGATCCCAATGTTGGATCCGCGCGTCATCATCAGTTGCAATGTTTCCGACGTACTCCGACAGGTCGCGAAGTCGCTCAGCGATCTCGCGCCTTCTGGGCGGCGCGTCTTCGTCTTGGGCACGAAAGAACCATTTGGAGCGGTCCCAGAGATCCTTCGCCAAGCTGGTCCTGCTCATGGGGCATCCCCTCTCGTTGTGTTCCCCGTGCCCTGCCCCGGCGTTGCTCCGGGTGCGACAATCAGCCGCAGGGCGGTGCTGCTATTCCCGATAGACGACGCCCGGGATCACGAACGACAGGTAGGGTGACTCCACCATGCTGCCGGCGAAGTCTTCCAGCGTGAACTCTTCGTCCGCCTGATCGGTCATGGTGACTGGCGCGTCCTCCGGGTAGTTCGCGAGCAGCGCGCGCAGTTGCTTGACGGTGAACATCTCTCTCCTTTCTTGAGTCCCGGTCTATCGCATCGCCCGGGGCGAGTCTCGTCACCCCGGCTGTCACCCTCTGATCGAGACCTTGTATGCAGTGATTCGTCCGCATGCCCTACCACTCCTGCGACCTGCGGTTTCACGTCGTTGCGCCACCACGTGTCGCACCCTGATTGGTATCGTCGGCCGATGGTCGACGAGTACGCGGACGCCGAGTACGCGGCAGGGACGTACGCGGACGAATGTCCCGACCTGTCGTTGCTGGCGCATCGCCCACACTGGCAGCGTCAAGCATCGTGCCGCGGCGCCGGCACCGATCCGTGGTTCCCTATGGCGGGCGGGCCCAATACCACCGCTAAGGCCGTCTGCGAGGCTTGTCCAGTTCGGTGCGCGTGCCTCGAGTACGCCATCGCCTCGTCGCGAGTGTTGCAAGGGATCTGGGCTGGCACGACCGAAGAAGAACGAGCGCCGATGAGACGAGCGCATAGCCAGTGCCCACCGAATCTGCTACCGAGCGTGCTACCGAACTGCCTGTAACTGCCCGTCACCCGCTAAGGCGCAAGGAGCTATTGCGGCTCTAGATGCTCGACCGCATCATCGGTGGCGACCCTTGCGGCAAATCTCATCGAAACCTCGGGCTGTCCGGCCGGAGAGTAAGTGGAGCCCATCTTCGTCGGTCGTTCGCGCGCGCACCTTCATGTCTCAAATTGCGGACGGTGGGTGTATCAGCGACTGACACAACGCTGTGCACTGCAACGCGGCATCGCTGGGATCTCGCTCCCTGGCGTGACGTATGACTCAGCCAAGCCCAAGACGACCGCGACCAGCGCGCCTCGGCGGGATCCCAGCATCTCAAGAACGCGACACGCGACGAGGTAGCAGAGACGGACGCCCATAACAGATGATGGTTCACGACGCCGAAGAGGGCCAGCTCAAGGGCCTGATCGACTTTCTGGCGCCCTACACCTCTGAAGTCCGGGGAGCGTGAGCGTGCACGGGCATGGGGGGCCGACCTCATCCGCAAGTCCGTGTCTTGAACGGTTGGTTTGGACGAGGAGGCACTTTTTCTCAGGCTGGTCGTGACCAGCTCATAGTGCTGCGCTGTGTCGACGAGGAGTCAGGAGGTGTTGTCGCTAGCCTGGAGGGCGCACGTGGAGACCCACGCGAGGAGATGATACGCGAATGACTGCTCGAAACGACGTCGACGACGACGTTGCCTTCTGCGAGGCCTTGGTCGCGAAGGGACCGTCTCAAGAGTTTGCCGACGAGCTTCACCTGTTCGGGCAGTTCGTTGGATCCTGGGACCTCGAATGGATAGGGAGAGGGCCGAAGAGCCAAAGAGAGCCTATGACGGGCGAGCTCTACTTCGGTTGGGTACTCGAGGGCCGCGCTGTGCAGGACGTCTGGATCGTTCCAGGCCGTGGCAGGGCACGCCAGGCCGACCAGCACATCGGATTCCACGGCTCGACGGTTCGCTTTTACGACGCTGACCTCGGTGTGTGGAGATCCACCTGGATCGAGCCCTTCAAGGGCGTCGTGCGGCGGTTCATAGGCAAGCCCGACGGGAACGACATCGTGCTCGTCAGCAATGAGGAGACTCCTCAGTTGCGGTGGCGCTTCACGCAGATCACCGAAACCTCATTCGTGTGGCTGGGCGAGACCTCGCACGACCGCGGTGCGACATGGGAACTTGAAGAGGAAATGCGTGCCACCAGACTTTCGTCTTGAACCGAGTCTCCCCGGCGTGGCGTTGGCCAAGCCCTGAGGCGATCAGAGCTGCTTTAGGACGTAATCGACGACAGAGGCCTTCAGCGATGGATTGGGGAACTCCTAGTTCCGGTCGCCACGCAATAGCATCCGGCTCATGAAGGCTGCTGTCTGCACCAAGTACGGATCCCCGGAGGTGCTCCAGCTCAGGGAGGTGAAGGACCCCGTGCCCAGGCACGGCGAGATTCAGCGCAGAATCACTATTCGGTGTCTGCACACGAACCGGCACCAGTTTTGCCCGATCCGCGCTATAACGGTTACGCGAGCGCCTCGGTTAGGCCACTCATGCTTCTTTTGTACTCCGGCATCGCCTCACCAAGGTGAGGGTTGACGCACCTTTCCGCGGACTTGCGTGGTGCATGTGGTGCGAAAATCCGTGGAGCGCGCTCCACGAAAAACGCACAAGCCGGGGCCAAGAGAGGTAAGTCACGGTCAATAGCGGTAAATCAAAAGCTCGGCAAAACATTGATGAATGTATAAAGTGGCTGGTGGCAGAGGTATGCCAAATAACGTTGCCAAGGTGAGGGTCGCGGGTTCGAATCCCGTCGTCCGCTCCAAAGAAAGTCCAGGTCACGGACGTGCGAGGGGCTGAAATCGGCTCCTCGTGGCGCGTCCAGGGGCGCCGCGCACCACATTTGCACCTGAAGGGTGCCACCTGACAATCGGTCATCCTCTGTGGTCGCCGTGCGCAGTTCAATGACGGGCTGGATTCGCGCAGCGATCCGCGGAGAGATGTGCAGCGAGAACATGGCCGCATTCCAACCCGGTGAATCCAATGGCGTCGGTTGTGCGGATCTCGCCGACGGGCGATCCGCGATCGGAAGGTTCAGGCGGCCTTCCGGTAGTACTCGTGGATGAGCCCACCGAGGCGATCGCGGCGTCCGATCTCGCTCGGCTCCGGGCTCAGTGCTCTTAAAGGTTGTGGCCCCCCGGGTGGTTCGAGCCCGAGGCTTCGGTGGGGGCGCTCCTCGTTGTAGTGCTTCACGTAGGTAGTGAGCAGCTGCTCGAGATGGCGTCGTCCGAGGACCATCACACGGTCGAGGCACTCGGCTCGCACGGTGCGGATCCATCTCTCGGCGTAGGCGTTCGCCTTCGGCGCCCGCCAGGGAGTGCGGACGATCTCGATGCCCTCGGCCTTGAAGACCTCGTCGAAGGTTACCCCGAAGCGCTTGTCGCGGTCGTGCACGAGGAAGCGGATCGGTTCCGCACGATCCTCTCGCGCGTCTGAGAGGTTGCGGGCGATCTGGGTCGCCCAGGCGAGATTCGCCGCCCCGTCGGTGACGCCTCCGATGAGCACTCGAGGGGTGTGCAGTTCGATGAAGAACAGGACATGGAGCGTCGTGAGCTTCACCGACTCGACCGTGAACAGGTCGCAGGCGATGATCGAGGAGGCCTGCGATCTCATGAACTGGCGCCACGTATCGCGCTTGGGTCCGGGGCGGCGCTTCGGAGCGGTGATGCGGCGGATGCTCGTCGCCGAGATATCGATGCCGATCTTCTGCAGCTCGCCCTGGATCCGCCGGTAGCCCCAGGTGGGGTTCTCCTGCGACAGCCACCAGACGACGAGCTGGGTCTGAAGGGAGATCGTCTTTCTCTTGTTGATCCGGTGTGGCCCGTCCCACTTCCTGCGGACGAGCTCGCGGTGCCAGCGTCGGAGCGTGTCGGGGGTGAACAGGCTGGAGAGACGCTCGTGCACCGGACGGAGCCGCTGCAGCACCGTGAGCACGAGCCGCTCCTCGCGCCTCGTCTTCGGATGGGGCACCTGGCGGCGCAGCACGGCGAGCTCTTGGCGTAACACGAGCAGCTCGAGGTCCTTCGCGCGAGACGACCTGCAGGTGAGGAGCAGGAGCCGGAGAACCTGACGTAGGGAGAGCGTGATGAGGCGGACAGTCACCGGCCCAGTCTGGTTGCCAGGTGGACGGGTGTGTCGGTCCTTGTCACGCGGCCGCGTGTGATGTGGCACCCTTCAAGCCCGGTTGTGCTCGTCGCCGTGCGCGCCGTCGCTCCCTTCCCCCGTCGTCCGCCGTCAGGTCACCAGTCGACGTAACGCAAGGCACGATGATCAGGTGTGACGCCGACTCCTCGCGCGGTCGATTCCACTGCTTAGCAAAATGGCTCTTGCTCTGCGTCGCCGCAAACTGAATCTGCGGAGGTTGCTCGTTATTGGGCCCAACCACGACGGGACTTGGGTGCTGACGAGATGATGAGCCCTCGAGAGCGTCCCAAGGAAGGAACGACATCTGCGGTCAAGAGACCTGCCAGCGTGGCCGGATCTCACCCTCAACCCCGGTTCTTCGGTGCGGGTTTACCCTCGAGGGCCCGATGAAACGCTACGCCTCTGTCCAGTCAGATTGAAAGGGCTTTGTCCAACAGGGTCCTAGGCGGTGAGGGCCAGGGCGCGCTTGGCCTCGAGCTCGTAGACGAGCAAGTGGCCGGCGCACAGCCGCAGTCTGTCGTCCGTTGCAGGCTCTCGGCACCCGCTCCGCTGGCACACTTCGGCACGGCCGGGGCACGGCTGCCAGGGACTCACTCCGAAACGGACGTGCTTACGTGCCGAGCTAGGCGGCACGAGCCGGTTTGCGTAGGCTGCCGTGCTCCTCGGAGCGCCCGACCCCGGCGCACTCCGCACTGACCGAGGAGCGGGCGCAATAGACCCGGGCGACGTTGTGGCTGCCATAGGGCCCGGGGAAGCACAGCCAGGGCCGACGCCCCTAGACGCGGCGAGGACCATCGCTTAGGCGGGCCGGCCTCGGCCGGTCTTGATCTGAGCGTCGAGCCACGGGATGCCAAAGCACGCCAGCGCCAGCGCCAAGGCGATGAGAGCGCTCGCCAGCCACGTGGGGAACATTTCCGTGAGGAACAGGCCGCTGGTCTCCAGGGAGGCGTTCAGAGCGAACACAAACAGGACGACGGCACAAAGGTAAAACAGGCCGCCAACATATAGGTAAAGAAACCGCATACTGCTACCAAGCCTTTCTCTAGATGAGCTATGACCTGCGTTGGCTCCACCTCCACGGGCTCATCGAATGCCGGGTCGGCCACCAACTCCTGCACGTCCACACCCGATGGAATCCGAGTCGCCACCAAGAAGATCTACATCGAGCCGGGGACCCTCCCCGGCTCGCGGGCCCTTTCACTCAAGCGTCGGCCAAGACTGGCTCGACGACCTGCGGCACGTCTCTTGCGTAAGCGATCTCGACCTTGCGGGGCTTGACCTGCTCGATCACGGGGATGGTGACGGTGAGCACGCCGTTCTCGTAGCAAGCCGTGATCTTTTCACGATCAAGGCCCTCCCCGAGGAACAACTGGCGGCTGAAGTCACCTTGGCCCCGCTCTGCTATCTGGATCTGATCGTCCTCGGCTTGAATCCAGGTGCGTTTAGCCCGCACGGCGAGGAGATCCTTCTCGACGGTCAGCTCGATGGAGCCCGGATCGGTGCCCGGTAGGTCGAGTAGCACCTTGTACTCGTTGCCCCGACGGTATGCGTCCACGGGGATCTGCCAAGCGCGGCGTTCGTTGAGCAACTGCTCAGTGATCGGGTCGAGGGGCCGGAATGGCTCGAATCGCGCCAACATGGCTGCTTCCTTTCGCTGACGCTCGATCAACTCGGGTGTCGGCGACAGGCGGGTCTCGATGTCTGTGACTAGTTTACTCTAGTTATCTGTAACTAGCAAATTGCTTCTGGAAAATATGAACTAGACTTGCGGGTGATGACAGAGTGGAGCTTTCTCACCAAGCATGCCCGGGTCCTGGCATGTATCGCGCATGACCCCGGCGTGCGGTTGCGCGACATCGCCACGATGCTCGGCATCACTGAGCGTAGTGCCTTCGGCATCGTCAACGACCTTGTCACAGAGGGTTACGTGCTCAAGGACAAGGACGGCCGGCGTAATCGCTACCAGGTTCAACACCACCTGCCGCTGCGAGAAGTCATGGGTCGCGAACGGTCGATCGGTGAGGTGCTGGAGATCTTGGTCGACACGAACGTCCCCGAGCGAGCGCGAGGAGGCCACCGGTGACGAAATACGTGCAGAAGCCCGCTGGCAGGTGGCAGGACTCCAGGGGTCGAGTGGTCTGTGAAAAGGCCTCCGCATCGCCCGGTGGCTGATCTCCCGCAAGCACAGAGGTTGCAGCGTAATTGGCAAAGGTTTTTAGCCAGCGGCGAGAGCATCAAGCAGCACGGGCAACGACAGCGTGGCCACGCCGATGGCGGAGTCGCCGATGCCGTAGGGGATGACCAGGGTGCCGGCGTGCACGAGGGAGCCGCAGGAGTAGACGACGTTCGGCACATAGCCGTCCTGCTCGTCACGCGCCGGGCTGAGCAGTGGCTCGCGAAGCTGGCCGACGATCCTGGTCGGGTCTTCGAGATCGAGAAGTATGGCGCCGATCTTGTAGGTGCGCATCGGGCCGACGCCGTGGGTGAGCACAAGCCAGCCAGCGTCAGTCTCGATCGGCGAGCCGCAGTTGCCGAGCTGGAGCACCTCCCAGGTCCGGGTGGGCACCTGGCACGCAAGCGCGTCTTCCCACCGACGCAGGTTCTCAGAAAAGACGACCGTGTTCGTCTCGTGGTCGGACCTGGATAGGGCTGCGAAGCGGAAGCCTATTCGGCGAGGGAACAAAGCGAGACCCTTGTCGTCCGCGAGGCCGACGATGGGCGAGGAGGTGAAGGCGCGGAAGTCCGTCGTCTCCAGAAGCTGCTGAGCGATGTCGACGCCGTTAAAGGCCGTGTAAGTGGCGAAGTAGGAAACGGTCCGGTCCTGGTCCTCGAACCGCACGAAGCGGGCGTCTTCCATGCCGTTACGTTCGACAGCCATGGCCGGCAGGAGGACTCGCTCGGCCAGCGACGTGTCCGCTGGGAAGCGGACGCCGTAGGTCCGCTCGGCGATCCTGCGCATGAGCGAGATGATCGACCCGTCCTGTCTGTGGGTCGCCAACCGGCCCTGAAGTCGGCCCAGCTGCTCCTCGAGCTCCGCCGCGGTGAACTGCTCGCCGAGCGCATCGAGGACGTAGTCGGCGCTCTCGCTATCGCTGCGGAGCCGACGAAGCTCGCTCCGGAAGACGGCGGCGTCGAGCGGGACGGCTTCAGTCACTCCTCTCGTCGCGAACGGTGGTGCGACCTCGATGCTGACTTTGCCGCGGTCGTCGACTATTCCCGTCCGGAACTCGATCGAGGACCGATGTCCCTCCCCGATCGCCCGGACGCTCATCACGAAGCGCAAGCTGCCCGCGGGTATGCCGGTCTGGTCGGGATGGGCCACCATGCTGGGATTGCAGAGTGCCGCGCCTTCGAGTGCGTACTCGCTGGTGAACGTCGCACCGAGCAGCAGCCGACGCGTCTCGGAGAGCTCGCACGCAGGATCGAGGCGATCGGCCAGCTCGTCCGCGTGCCGCCGGAACGTACCGATGAGGTCGCGGTGACGGTGCCCGAACTGGGAGGCGACGTCATCTAGAGACCGCTCCACTTCGTTGTCGTCCAGCGCCAGGATGCGAGCCACCACAGCTGAGGTGCGAGACTCCTCTTGGTCGAATCCCTCTCGCCCAGGCATGAACAGCATCGTGACAACCCGGGATGGGTCCGCGGCGAGGCGCTGGGGGCTGCGCCAGACCCCACTCATGACGACCGGGTTCACTGCGGTGCCGTCACGAGCCGACGCGCATGTTGCAGCGTCGAGAGCAGAGCCAGCGTCGATTCGGTGCCCTGGTTGAGGTTGGGCCCTTGAGGTGTGAGGCCGTCGAAGCCACCTCCCGTGTCCGGGTCCCACATGACGTGCTGTCCGTCGTTGTCTCCGAGGAACCAGGCCTCTGCGGCGACGAGACCGTCAACCCAACGCCGGTCGCCATCGACGGTCGCCGCGCGGGCGCAGGCGTCGGCGAGCGCGGCCACTTCAATGGGCTGCTGGTCGAACGCGGGCCGGATATCGCCGGGTCCTGCGCCGCCCACGGGCGTGACGGACAGATGACAGTTCACCGTCTCGTGGTCAAGCAGCCACGCCAGGAGATCAAGACCGTGCTGCAGCAGCATCGGTCGGTCCAGTACCGCGCCAGCGGCGATCATCGCCTCCGGCAGGACAGCGTTGGCGTAGCGGAGTCGAGCCTCCGGCCAGGGCCAGGCGGCATTGGCGTGGGGCGGCGCCATGCCGTCCGCAGCATCAGTCAGCAGTGCGTGTGCCCCACGATGGTCGGGCTCCACAACAAGTAACTCGGCTGCTCCGAGCGCGGCGAACGCCATCGCACGCGGGTAGGGCGAGCGCTGCGGTACCGCGCGCTCGAACTCTGCTGTGGCCACTTCGCGTAGCCAACTGTCGTCGCTGTGAGACGCCACGGTGCCGAGGCCCCAGATGCTCCTGCCCCAGCAGTCCTCCAAAGCCGGACGGTCCTCCCAGCGACCCCGCCGGCTCAACCGGTTCCGGTAACCGCCGTCGACGCCGTGCGCGTCGATCAGGAACCGAAGGCTGGTCCTGGCGAGGTCGCGCACCGCCTGCGCGAGAAGGGGTTCTCGTGTGGCGACGACGAGGACTCGGGCCATGTCGTCGGTGCAGTAGCCGAGCCCTCGCCTGGGCTCGCCGTATCGGGCGTGCTCGAAGGTGCCCCGATCGTCCGTCATTCGGAAGAGGTGGTCGAACTTGGGCTCCACCATGCCGGTCACACCAATGCCGGGTATTTGCTAAGAAGACGATTCGCCAGAGCCACGTACGCTCCCGCGACCACCGACCAACCCATGCTGGGCGCCAGTCGTGACGCTTCCGCCGCCATGCGGTCGGCGAGTCCCGGTTCAACGAGCACCCGGCGCAGGGCTAGCACCAGAGCTGCCGGGTCGTCACGGTCGACGACGAGGCCCGCCCCGCTCGCCAACATCTCGACGGCGTGGGGAAAGGCCGTGGCAACCACCGGCCTGCCCGCCGCAATGGCCTCGACGAGCACGCCGGAGGTCACCTGGTCCGTAGAGTCGTAGGGCAGTACGACTACAGCGCACGACTGGATCAGTGCCGTGAGGGAGGCCACGTCCCGGTAGGCGGCGTCGAAGAAGACCGATGCTCCAACCCCGTTGCGTAAGGCCTGTTCGATACAGGCGTGACGGTAAGCCTCGCCGTTGACGGCGAGCACCTTCGGATGGGTCTGGCCCGCCACGAGGTAACGAGGTCGCGCCGGAAGGCGATGCAATGGCACCATCGCGTCGACCACCCGCTCGATGCCTTTGCCCGGTCCGATTAGGCCCCAGGTCAAGATCGTCGGCCGAGCCGCGGGCTCGTGCGGGGCGCGGCTTGTTGGGATCGCCGCACCGTGCGGGATCGTCGTGACGATTGCCGGGTCGACGTCGAACCGGCTACATAGCCGCGCCCGGGCCGCGTCCGACATAACGACCACATGATCCGCCATCGCAGCGACCGCGACGAGGGTGGACCGCTGATGCGGGGTGGGGTCCGTGAGAATTGTGTGGGCGATCACGACGGACGGGATCTGAAGGCCGGCGAGGACGTCCAGCACCTCGTCGCCGTCGGCGCCACCATAGAGGCCGTACTCATGCTGCACGATCGCCACGTCGCACCGGTTGAGCAGTTCCGAGCTGGCTGCCACGGACCGTGGGGAGCCGTTCACGAGCTCTCCGATGACCCGCTTGCTGGAGGCGGGCGATCCGTCTGCCACCCGCACGACGCCCACCTCGGCGCCGTTTGCAATCAGGCCGTCGGCAAGAGCTGTGCTGAATGTCGCCATCCCACACGCGGTCGGGGGGTAAGTGCTGAGTATCCCGAAAGACGGGTTGCGAAAGAGCCCGCCTCCAAACTGCGAGATGATTGGACTTGGGACGCGCACGGGACTCCTCGAGGTTGCTCGGTCGAGGCGTCGAACCTGCACGGGGCGATTATGGGTGGTCCTGAACGACCGTCCTGCCCAAGCGAAGCGACTCTCCCAAGGGGAACTACCGGAACAAGATTACCGCGGTGCTGCCGCGGCGCGGCGACGTGACAGGAATCGGGTCGGGTACGGCCGTCTCATCGCCTGACCCCTCCAAGCTGGCCCCCAGCCGGTCAACGGGCCCGGCTTCCCGAGGGTGAGGCAGGGTGAGCTCGCCCCGTACTGCACCGTCGAGCAAGGCGACTAGGTCGGCGGCGTGGCGGCGAGCTGGCGGGCCGCACGGCAGCTAAGGCGGCGGCCTTCGAGGGCCTCGGCGAGCACGGCGGCCGTCTCGCCCTTGTCCACGTCGCGAGCGTGGAACGTCGATCAACGGGACACACGTGGGGTGTGTTCTGGTTCTGCCGCGTCCCCGTCGAACGGAAGTTGAGCTTCCCTGATCGGCAAGAGCGAACACCCCTGCCGTAGCCTTCGACCGCACCCTCGCAGACCCGGTGCATTCGCGGTGGGCTGCCTCCAGACCTCTCGATCTCTTGGCTCTGCCCTTACAGCCCATTTGTGGCATTCGTCATGACTATCGTTCACAACCTCCGCGAACTGATTGAGCGCCGCCCACGTCGACACGTGTGCGGCGTCCACTTCCCTCGCCTGATGTCCGATGCGGACGCCTTCGAGCAGCCGGCCGCCTCGACGATCTCGGGGAGCTTCATGGTCGCCAGCCGGGGCAGCACATCACGGCGGAACCGTTCCGGGTCGTGCACGGTCCCCGGGTTCGCCTGCTCCCATTCTGCGAGCGGACGCATCGTGAAGACGTGACCGGTCGGGAGTGCTGGGATCGGTCGCCGAGGGGTCGCCGTCGGTGCGCTCTGTCAGGACGCGGTGGGATGGCGAGGTTCGGTCCGGCGAGACGGTCGGAACGGGATCACGCTAGGCCTTGTAGGCCTGGGGCCATCGCCTCGTCGTAGGTCTTCTCGGCCGCGGATCCCGCCTCGTCGTAGGCCTTCTGGGCCGGGGCCATCGCCTCGTCGTAGGCCTTGCTGGCCGAGGCCATCGCCTCGTTGTAAGCCTTGCTGGCCGGCGCAACTGCCTCGTCGTAGGCCTTACGGACGGGGGCCACCAAGTCGTCGTAGGCCTTTTTGGCCGGGGCCAGCGCCTGTTCGTAGGCTTTCTCGGCCGGGGCCACCGCCTCTTCGTAGGCCTTTTTGGCCGGGGCCATCGCCTGGTCGTAGGCCTTCTCGGCCAGGTCCAGCGCCTCTTCGTAGGCCTTTTTGGCCGGGCCCAGCACCTCGTCGTAGGCCTTTTTGGCCTGGTCCACTGTCTTGCGATAGGCATTCCGGGCCTCAGTGGGCTGGTGGGTGCTCATCTTTTCTTCGCCTTTTCGTAGGCCTTCTGGGCTGGGCCACCGTCTTGCCCCAGGGGGGTGCCGACCGGGGCCACCGCCTCGGCGAGGTGCCGGTAAGGGCTCGTACGAACGACAACGAGCCTTGGGCACTCAGCCATGGACGACCTCTCGGTCATCGAGCGTACCGTGCCGGCTGGGTTACTCCGACCAGATCTGCGAGCGCTGCCCACGTCGACACGTGCGGCGTGAACCTCCCCGCTCAGACCTGGCTGGCGAACGCTTTGCTCATGCCCGTCGCCTCGGCGATCTGGGAGAGCTTCCGGGTCGCAAGCCTCGGCAGACGGCACCGGACCGGGCAGGAGGGGAAGACGGGCTCGAGAGGCCACGGCGCTCACGCTGTAGTGCCCCAGAGCGCCGCCAGCGTGGGGGGCTGCCTGTCGACCAGCTCAAGGGCTATCGGGCGGCTACGACCGGCGCTCCGGGGCTTGCGGTCGACGTGCTTAGCGAGGCGAGGAACTTGAGGTGTGCACGCGAACCGTCCTGCTCCCACCAGGCGGCCAGCTGGCGGCGGGCGCAGAAGCGGACGGCTGGGAGCCAGAGCGCGGCGTTGACCCGTGCCCGCACTTGCGCCGGGAGGGCCGCGTCGAGCAAGGGCTCGATGTCCTCCCAGCGCCGTGCCCAGGCAAGGCGGACGATCGTCGGGAGCCGGCGGAGGAGGACTGGCCGGGCGGCCGAGGTGAGGTCCGGGAGGTGGCCGAGGGCGCTCGCCACCCCGGAGGCGAGGATGGTCGGCCAGGAGTAGAAGCGGCGCATCGCCTCGAGGACACCGAGCTGGAGCTCGAGGGCGGTCATCTGGGCCGGGGCTGTGACGACGTACTGCCCGTCAGGCGGCCCTCGGCGGCGATCCGGTCCCACAGCCTCGTGCCGGGAGCCGGGGTCTCGACCATCAGCTGGAAGGTGTCGATGCCAAGCCGGCGGGCGAAATCAGCGGTCGCCGGGGCGCTGGCGGCGGTGTCGGTGTCGAGCCCGGCGACGAACATGCCGTGCACCGCGATGTCATGGTCGTGGAAGGCGCCGACGGACTGCTCGACCGCAGCGACGCGCTGGCGCTTGCCGATCTGTGCCAGCCCCTCGTCGGTGATCGCCTCGATGCCGATCATCACCATCTGGCAGCCCGACTGGCGCATGAGGGTGAGAAACTCATGGTCGACCTCCGGGCGAGACAGCGAGCATCTGGCGGCATCGGCGCGGACCTGCGCGGACCAGGTCGGCGTGAGGCCGGCGGTACGCATCGAACAAAGGAGATCCGTCGTGCGGGCCTTGTTGACGACGAAGTTGTCGTCGTAGAAGAAAACCCGCTCGGCGCCGAGGCCCTCGAGCTCGGCGAGGACCTGGTCGGTGCGTCGGTGGCGGACGGCCCGGGAGAACATCGCGATCACCGAGCAGAACTCGCAGTCGAAGGGACAGCCCCACTGGGTCATGAGCGGCTTCGTGGTCATCCGGCGATGGCCCTCGATGAGGCTCAAGTCGGGGATCGGCAGCCGCTCGAACTCCTCCTGAGTGCAGCGTGGCCGGGCGGGGTTGTGGTGGGGCTCCCCGTCGTCAGCGCGGAAGGAGAGCCCCTGCACCTCTTCGAGCGGCCGTCCCTCCTCGAGACAGGCGAGGAGCTCACCGATCGTCTGCTCACCCTCGCCCCGCACGACGTAGTGGGCGTGGCCGAGCGCCTCGTTGGCGCAAAAGCTCACGTGCGGACCGCCGAGAACGACAGGCACCCCGGCGGTGCCGAGGAGGTCGGCGAGGCGGTAGGCGGCCGGCGCGGTGGCGGTTGTTGAGGAAATCCCAACGAGTTCGGCGGCGAGAAGGTCGTCGAGGTCGATCGGTGCGAGTATCTCGCAATAGATGCGGACGTCGTGACCCGACTCGGCAAGCATCTTGGCCATGAGCGGGAGACCGAGACGGGGCAGGAGGGCACGGTCGTAGACGTTGTGGCCGGCCGGACGGGGCTCGACGAGGCGGATCCGAAGCCCCATCGCCCTACGCTCCCGCCAGAGCTGGCCGCCCTCGGACTGGGCCGCGGCACTCGCCGCCGGATCGGCTTTCGTTGGCAATGCCGACCTCGTGGCGGTGGAGGCCATGGATCGTAGGTTGGACTCGTCCCAACCGCGGACCTATCCCCGGCCAGGGTGTAGTAGGCCTCGGCTTCGGCGGCCAACGCCTCGTCACGAAGGGCCAGAGGTCCACGATGACACCGGTGACAATGAGTGCCACGAGACTTGCCCACACGATCACGTGATGGCGGTGGCCGATTAAGAGGCCCATCAGCCCTCCGCCGGCACCCGCGAGCAGCCACCTCTCGTGACGTCCTGCTCGGTAGCCGGCTTGCCACGCGGGGTCCTCTCGGTGGGGGCTCCCATGGGGGTGGTAGCTGTCGGACGGAAGTACGAGCGCGGCCATTGTGCGGCCTCCTCGTGTTCAAGGGTACCTGCCGGCTGCGTTACTCCGACCAGCTCCGCGAGGCACGCCATGTCGATACGACGTGGCGTGAACTTCCCCGCCCGGACCTGGCTGGCGTAGCATTTCGACAGCCCGGTCGCCTCGACGACGGCTACAGAGATTCTGGTTCGGATGGTCACCGGCCGTAGCCATCCAGGGTCCAACGTTCCACCTCTCAAGCTCGGCACGTTGAACAGTCGCCAGGAGCCTCTGTGGACGAAAGGTGTGGGACCGCGCTGACCAGACACGCCGCGGCGTGGCAACATTCGGTATATGGCAGTCGTTGGTGATCGCGTGCAGATCTCTTCGAGGAAAGTCGGCGAGGTTCCCCGCGATGGAGTCGTGACCGGCGTGACCGGGTCGCTCTTGCGGGTGCGGTGGTCGACGGGGGAAGAGTCCACTGTCGTGCCCTCGATGGGTTCACTCACGATCGTCGGGAAGACACGGCTGCAGTCGGGCGGTGGCGGTCGCACACGGCAGACAACGAGTGCTTCTGCGGCGAAGGGTCAGGTCGGGATCCAAGCGGCACCAAGGCGTGTAGCGGCGTCGAAACAAGCGAAGAAGGCGGCCAAGAAAAGTGGCCAGGCGACGCGGTCGCAGACCGCCCAAAAGGCTGCCAAGATCGTCGCCGCGCAGCCAAAGAAGGCCAGCAAGCTCCCGCGGTGAAGACGAAGCGCACAACGAAGAAGCGTGGCAAGTGACCGCCTGACGGATCGGGTGGGAACCGGCTACGCGCCGCCGGTGAGCGCAACGATGAACTCCTCTTCGGTCATGCTGTCTAGGTCCTTGTCAGGCACAGCCCCCATAACGCGCCGCCCCTCCCGGTCCAGCGATGCCGTCGGAGCCGAAGTGCTCGCAGCACACACTGTGCAATGAACCTGGGTGAGCAAGTGCCAGTCCCGATGGCACCTTCGGCAGTGCGAGCGGCTTCCTGGGCTGATCCAGTCGTGTGTTCTCACGTAGTCACAACGTGCCGTGACGCTACCGGCAGGCTCGCAGGTTGTCGAGGTTGTTGTCCGCAACCGCGTCCGCGTCCGATCGGATGACGTTAAAAGTGCAGCCCGGTTCCTTGCATGTGTCCTTCCACACCCTGGCTGTCTTTCGCATGGAGGGGCTGTAGGTCTCGAAGGTGTCACCGTTGTCGATCCTGTAGCGCACGGTGGCCATCGTCATCATCTGAACTGGTATCGTCGCCGAGGTCCCCTCAACCCCAACGCTACCGCGAAGGCCGACACCGCGTATTGTCAGCGCACACAGCACCTGATACGCAGCGAAGCGGTGCCGCCCGGCGGGCGAGCAGCCGGCTCCAAGTCGGTCACGAGGCCTCGGTCGCTCCTGGCCTGTGGTGCCGCCGACGCCATGCCCAGCTCGCCCACGTCATGCCGGGGCCGGCCGGGTGGGAGGAACCGTCCTAGCCTTGACGCCGAGGCGCACACGAGCGCACACGCGGGGCGCGCGTTGCGAGTTGAGAAGGCAGGACTCCTACAGCCGTAGTGCCCTCGATGCCCCGGTGGCGTGCCAACCGAGAAGCACAGTCCCGCCGTAGCCGAGCGAGCGCATCGGATCGTTCGACGTCGACCCAGAAGAAGCGCTGGTTGGGACCTGCCTCAGCGATCTCGGCGAGCTTCACGCTTGCGAGCCGGGGCAGCACATCACTGCGGAACCATTCCGGGTCGTGCATAGTCCCCCGGTTCGCCTGCTCCCATTCTGCGAGCGGACGCATCGTGAGGACGTGACCGGTCGGGAGTGCTGGGATCGGTCGCCGAGGGTGTGGCCTGTCAGGACGAGGTGGGATGGCGAGGTTCAATCCGGCGAGACGGTCGGAACGGGATCACGGTAGGCCTTGTCGGCCTGGGGCCATCGCCTCGTCGTAGGCCTTGCCGGCCGCGGCGTTCGCCTCGTCGTAGGCTTTCTCGGCCGGGGTCATCGCCTCGTCGTAGGCCTTGCTGGCCGAGGCCTTCGCCTCGTTGTAGGCCTTCTGGACCGGCGCCATCGCGTTGTCGTAGGCATTCCTGGCCTCAGTGGGCTGGTCGGTGCTCATCTTCTCTTCGCCTCGTTCTAGGCCTTCTCGGCCGGGGCCAGCGCCTCGGCGAGGCGCCAGTGAGGGCTCGTAGGAACGACGCCGAGCCTTGGGTACTCAGCCATGGGCGACCTCTCGGTCATCGAGCGTACAGTGCCGGCTGCGTCAAGCCCGACCAGCACGCCGAGCGCACCCCACGTCGACACATGCGGCGTCCATTTCCCACGCCTGATGTCCGACGCGGACGCCTTGCAACAACCGGCCGCCGCCTGATCTCGGCAAGCGGCACACTCCCGAGCCTCGGCAGGATCTCCCGCCGGAACAGCTCCGGGTCGTAGACCGCGTCCGGGTTGGCCTTGTCCCACTCAGAGAGCGCTCGTTTGCGGGCCGCGATGGCGGCACCGCGCCTGCCACGGATCTCAGGTGCCTGCGCAGGGTCGGCGGCGATGCAGGCATCGCAGCGGACATGGCGAGGGTTAGTGACAGTTCGTCCGCAGTCAGGACAGGTCCACAACGCAAGAGCGGCTGGCGGAACTGATGGGCGCTGGAGGACCCTGCCGGCAGCGACACGACGAGACGCCTCGACCTTACGTGCCTTCACGACCGCCTGCGCATCGCGATAGCGGCGTTACGTGAGCGGGGTGGCAGCCGAGTACCCGCCGTCCATCGCCTTGCCGAAGACGTGGGCGACGTGTTCTGCGATCGGGCCGAGCGACTTGGCCCACTGCGGCATGGTCTCGGCCAGCTCGTGCGTGAGCGGTGAGCGAATGCGAACATGGCCATCGGTCGTATCCACGAAGTCGACCTTGCGGAAGATGTGCTGCTCCACGAGGGCGAACACGAAGGAGTCGACCTCGGCCCGGACGGCACCATGACGTCGAGGGCGAGTGACTGGCGCCCCCGGGCGTCGGCGTGGACGATGCCAAGACCTGGGTCAAGGCCAACCGTCTGGCAGGCGAGGATCGCTTCCGCTTCGACGAGCGCGTAGATGCCCGGGCCACGTTGAGGCGGCATGGACGTTGTTCGACGCCCTGGTAAGGCGGTAGAGCTGGCTGGTGAGGCTCTAAGTGACTGTCGCGTTTGTTTCCCCAGCGCGATCAGGTGATCGGTGACTGGGTGAGTCGGCGGAGGAGGTAGCGGCTGTGGGCGGCCCATATGAATCCCTCGGTGATGACCGGATCGCGCTCATAGTCGACCTGGAGCCGTCGGCTATTCATGAGCCACGCCCAGGTTCGCTCGACGATCCAGCGCTTGGGGAGGACTTCGAACCGGCTCGCGTGGATCCTCGTCACCACCTCTACGCCGACGCGATGACCGCGGCAGTGCTCAATGAAGGTGGCCTTGAACCCCGCGTCACACCAGAGCTTCGCGAAGCGCCCGTAGCGTTCGCGAGCGCGATCGGTGACAGCGATCCCACCGACGTTGTCCGAGATGCTCGCCGCAACGACCACGACGGCGACGAGGAGACCGAGGGTATCGACGATCCCGAAGGTCTTGCGACCGTTGATCTTCTTTCCCGCATCGAATCCTCTTGTTTTCTTGCTCACCGTCGCGGACGCCCGCACCGAGCGGGCATCGACGATCCCCGCGGACGGCTCGCCCTCGCGACCTTCGGCCTCGCGGACAGCCGCGGCGAGACGGGCGGCAATGTGCTCCCAGGTGCCGTTCCTCGACCACTCGAGGTGATAGCGGTGCACGGTGTTCCAGTTCGGGTAGGACTCGGGAAGGGCTCGCCACTGACAGCCGGTCGCCGCGACGTAGAAGATGGCGTCGACCACTCGACGCCGGTCGACCTTGATCGGCCGGCCCATCCCACCCGGAGTCCAATACGGAGCGACAAGATCGGCGATGAGCTCCCACTCGTTGTCGGTCATATCGCCATGGGTCGTGCGCCAGGTCTGTGCCAATGCGGCCGAATCGGTATCCACGGACTCAGCCTATGCGAAAATCGCACCCTCCACTGGCTAAATTGGCCACTACCCAGCAACAATTTTCCGAACACTCTCTTACGACGTGGCATCGGTGCTCGCATCCTCGAGCGGTACGGCGTCGATTAGCCCTGACATGTGCTGCTCACAGGTCTCAACGAAGTAGATCTGGCGTCCCGTATGGAGAGAGCCGACCCAGGTGCTCTCCCGTGGGCATTGTCCCCCGCCTCGCTCGGTCTCAACGACTCGCTGACATTGGCGCGCGGCGAGAACTCGGTGGTCGGTCACGACTCCATTCTCCCATTCCCCCGCGGCGCCGCCCTCACCGTTCGCCTGAACGACCTATGCGCCCTGTTGCTTCGGACGCCGGTCGCCGCGGCGACGGTCCGGGACGAGACGGCGCTTGAGGTCATCGGCGCCAGGACCGCCGTCGCGGAGCAAACGGCCCGCCGCCTCGACGACTCCGCTCACCGTGCTCCGATGCTCCTTGGCGATGCGGTCGAGTGCTCCGAGAGCATCGTTTGTAAGTGAAACAGTGCGACGCTTCACGGCACAGATCGCGGCTAAATCATACTTTGCGTGCTCGGTTTGACCTGGTGTCTGACGTCGGAATTCGCTCCGACCGGGATACCTGACGGCCGGGTCGTCGCTGTCGCCAACGCGGCAAGCGGCGCAGCGTGCCTACGCCGAGCGACTGACGCTCAAGCAGTGACCTGCGCATCCCCTGGCTATTGGCTGGCGCTACTCGGCTCCGCCTCGCTGGGCCTGCTTCGAACCCAAGCGTGTCCTGCTCGTTGTTCGCTTACGTTCGATCGCCGCTCGTCGAGCGAGCACCTGCTGGGCATGCTTGTTGTGTGGCCCGTGCGCTTTCCCGCCTACCCCACCGAACGTGGCGAAATGTGTCGGCATCTTTCGCCTGCCTGCGGCCGTTGACATAGTGGCTACCTGCTTCCCACCCGGCGTGGCCCGAGTCGTTGGATACTGCAGTGTCTAACACCGGCGGACCTACCCTTGAAACTCGTCGTTCGATAGCCCGGTGTTGTCATCAGACGCTGCCGTGCCGTTGCCTCGTCCGCCCGTCTGAGCGCCACTGCGGGCGAAAGGTGTGGAAAAGCGCTGGCCAGACACGCCTCGCAGTGGCAACATTCGGTGTATGGCAGTCGTTGGTGATCGCGTACAGATCTCTTCGAGGAAAGTCGGCGAGGCTCCCCGCGATGGAGTCGTGACCGGCGTGACCGGGTCGCTCTTGTGGGTGCGGTGGTCGACAGGGGAAGAGTCCACTGTCGTGCCCTCGATGGGTTCA
The DNA here is from genome assembly GCA_050015175.1 of Acidimicrobiales bacterium. Classification (GTDB taxonomy): domain Bacteria; phylum Actinomycetota; class Acidimicrobiia; order Acidimicrobiales; family Bog-793; genus Fen-455. The sequence goes on from JBEKBX010000042.1 coordinate 38,440, forward strand.
CTCGCGGTCGTCGGGAAGCAGTCGGGCGGTAGCGCCCGCAGACGGCAGACAACGAGTGCTTCTGCTGCGGAGGTGCGGGTCAGTCGGTGACGCGAGCCGAGAGCTACGACGAAAAGGCCGACGAGCGCTCGTACTTCCTGATCAAGCCCGACCCGCGTTGCCCCGAGTGCGCCGCCATCATGGACTGGCGGTCCGCCCACCGCTGGATCGCCATCACCAACGGGGCGCAGATAAAGCTTACGGACTACGGGTGGGGAAGTCGCCACCTTCACATGCGGGACGTGCGCGGGTCGCTCAACACAAGATCCGCGTGGCGCGGGAACGCAAGGAACGGGAGAGCAAACAACGTCTCCACCCGGTGGCGTAGCCCAGTCGCGCCCATCCCCAAGTCCGTCGCTCTTCTCCTCCGGTCGACGTAACGCAAGGCACCGGGATCACGTGTGCCGCCGCCTCCTCGCGTGGTCGATTCCACTGCTTGGCAAAATGGCTCTTGCTCCGGGTCGCAGCAAACTGAACCTGCGGAGGTTGCTCGTTAGCGGGCTGGCCCACGACGGGACTTGGGTATTGACGAGGTGATGGGCCCTCGAGAGCGTCCCAAGGAGGGAACGACATCTGCGGTCAAAAGACCTGCCAGCGTGGCCGGATCTCACCCTCAACCCCGGCTCTTCGGTGCGGGTTTACCCTCGAGGGCCCACCCACACGTTACGCGCCTGGTTGTTCAGCTGAAAGTGGGTTGTCCAACCTCGTCCTGATGTGGGCTCGCCCGCCCCTGGTCCCGGCCCAACTGCCCCCTGCGGGCGGCCCGTTCCGCCTGGTGTTCGAAGCACCTGTACCTCAGCGAAGTGGCCGATCCGAGCCTTGGCCATAACCGGGATCGTGACCGCCATCGACTGCCTCGTCTACGCGTCGGGACACCGCCCCGCGCACGACCTCGATGATCACCCCGGGGGCGACCTCGATCCTCGCGTGATCGCCCACGAACCCATCGACCCGGCCGATGATGCCCGAGGAGAGCAGCACTTTGTCCCCGACCTCGATCTGCCTACTGACCTGCAGCTGGCGCTGTCGGCGCTGGCGCTGAGGCCGGATCAGGAACATGTAGCCGACCACGAACAGCAGAACGATGAAGATCAACGTGAAAGAGCTACTGGACTTCTTGGCTGCGGCAGCCAGAAGTGCGACCGTGAGGGGCGCCACAGTGTGGATGCTGGAAAAGGTGAGGACCTGGACAAGAAGCATGCGAGGCCTACCGCTCAAGGAATGATGCGACGCGTTACCTTACTCTTCCGACCCCGGCTCTTCCGTGCGAGCATCCTCGTCGGGCTTTAGGGCGAACAGCGCAACTTGGATCGCACCGCTCCTGGCGCCTCCACGCGGCGATATCGCCGCTGAGTCATCTGGGTCACCAACCGACAGGGCGCTCAACAGCTGGGCGGGGATCTCAAGGCCAAGATGGTCCTGGGCACCCGCTGACGCACCCTCCCACCCACCCAGGGGTCGGTGGGAGGACGGGAAGGGGCGTCCAGAGGGGGCCCGCACGGCCCCTCGGCCCCACCCTTCCCCGACGCTCCGGCTGGCTTGCTTTCCCCCGTCCCGGCTGGGCTGGCTGGGCCGGGCGCTTGGTGCGCCGGCCCGCCGGGCGGGACCGCTTCGCCGCGTATCGGGCGATGTGTTGCGATGACAAAACGCGGCCATGCCTCCTGATGGGTAGCGTTCGCGCGCCGCCCGGTCGCAGCAGCCAACAGGAGGCGCCATTATGGCGAAGATTCCCGAATACCACACCAACACCGACCCCGAGGACCCCGTTTACCACGTCTACGACGACTGCCCTGCTGGCAAGCGAGTCATCGCCAACGGAAACAACGTGGCAGGAACGGGAGGCTTCGTCCTTTGTACGCTCTGCAAGACCAAGAACGCCACCGGGCGCTTCTAGACCTCTAACTTCCGTCGGAAGGTCACGTACCACTCCGGTCCGGTTGGACGACGGTACGTCATTGACCACATCTGACCAATCCGACCTCCGCACGACGAGGCGCCACGACCGGGCGCGACACAACCTCGACCGGCACCCGACGTACGCTCGGTTACCTCGAATCACGAGAACGAGCGGCAACGGCGGTGTTGACAGTGAACGGACCGGGGCAATCATCGAGCGATCTGGACGAGGAGAGATCGTGGTATCACCTGAAGCGCAGCAATTGGGTTCTCGGCTCGACAAGCACCATGTCCCGGAGACCAACGGACAGATGTCCGTCTGCCGGCGTTGCGGTGCTCGGACTGATGGTCCGAAGGGGCTTCACACCCCGGACGAACGACAACTGGCGCGTGCACTGCAATGGCTGGATGCGCAGTCGCTGAGCAGTGGAATCGACCGCGCGAAGAGTCGGCGTAACACCTGATGCTCGTGCCTTGCCCCGCTGCTTTGGATACTCCCTGGCGATTTCAGCGGCTCCTATGTCACCTATACCGGCTCTCCCTGGACGTCCGAGGCCGTGCGCCTCTCGGCCCGTCCTCCGTGCGCCGCCTGCCGGCTTTCCCGGGTCTTTGGCCTGCCTCCGTCCGCTTGTCTCTCTCTCCCTAATAACAGCTGTGGGGAAAGAGGGGGACGAGGCCGCGAGATTGCCGCCGGCGCGCACAAGTGCTGGTGGTGGGTGGTGTGTAGCGGTTCAAAGTACTGTGCCCTTAGTTGCTGTGGCGGCCTACCTCAGCCCCGGCACCTCGTCCACCGCCCACCGTGCCCACCGTCGGCGCCGGCCGCGCTGGTCCGGGTTGTGATCTACCCTTCGCCCGGTACGTGCCCAAGTGGGCGATCGTGGGGCGCCTGGCCCACCTTCACCGTCGACACTTCCGCGTAGCGCTCAAGCATCGCCTGAACAACCCGAGAGTTGTGGGTTGTGTGAGCAAAACTGCCTCAGCGCGACTTTGTGACCAGGCCTTTCATGATTGAGCCGCCGAAGGTCGGATGCCACGGCCACACTCACGCCGACGAGGCCGGTGAGAGGCCGACGACGTCACCCCCGTGGCCAACAATCCCCGCCGTCAGTGCCTCCCGAGGCCGGACGAGTGTTCGAGGCTAGATTCAGGAGTCAGGCGCGTGGGTCAGCTGTTGCCTTATTCCGCCAAGGAGATAATGGACGCGCACAAAGGCAGTGTTTCGCCGAAAGACGTAGCCGCGTCCGGTGATCGCTCTGCGCGGTTGAACCCGGCGGAATGGGCATCGAAACTGTGGGCAGCTTGTCGCATGGGGTTCCCCCTGGTGGTCTGTAGGCGACGGACGGTTCGCGGAGTGGCGGCATACTTCGATCTCATCACTGACGACGGACGTCTCTTTTACGGCGACAGCTTCCATTTTGGTTACTACCCACGGAAGACCGAGACCCTGGCCGAGGCGCTCGATGCACATACCGACCTGGTCGGCCGATTGGCCCGAGTCACGCCTGGCGCAGTGGTCCTCGATCTCGGTTGTGGGATTGGTGCTCCGGCGGCGCGGATCGCTCGCCTCAACGACTGCCGAGTGATCGGCGTCAACATCAGCCGCGAGCAGGTGTGCGAGGGGCGGCTTCTGATCGACGCCCTTGGCCTCTCGGACCAGGTTGAGCTTCACAGGGGAAACGCTCTCAGTCTCGCGTTTCCTGATCGATCTTTCGACGCGGTGCTGTGTATCGAGGTTGCCGCCGACATCTGTGTTACTGAAAACGCCAGAGATCGTCTTGTAGATGAGATCTGGCGCGTGTTGCGCCCAGGCGGATACGTCGGATTCTCCGATCTCGCCCTCTCGGCAGTCCCGTCGCGGAGAGAAGACAAGGCGCTGCGAGCGATCTTTTACCATAGGGGAAGCGATCTCGTTGAGGACTGGCCAGCCCGGTTCTCCGCTCATGGCTTCCACATCAGCGAGCAGCACGACATACATGCTGAGACGATGCCCACCTGGACTCATATCGAAGGCGTCTACAGCCATCAAGCTGAGGAGGTTGATCGGCGGTATGGCAAGCACCTTGCCGATCGGACTCGTCGCCAACTTGGGGAAGTCATCCCGATGATTCGCGACCTCGGGACATTTCCCGCGCTCTCTTTGCAAAAGCCCATATAGCTGGACTTAGAGACTCGCACTTCAGTCGTCCATCGCGTAGTCGTTGAACAACCGCGTCGTCGTCATTAGCCTCGAAAATTCGTCCGGCCCCAGGAAGCTGACGGAGAACGATCCAGTGGTGACGCTGGGGTGACAATGCGAGTGCCTGGCCGTGTCGGGGCGCGTCGACCCAGAGGTTCGTGCTCTCATCGGATCGGATGTCACGCCCTCGGGAGACTCACCGTTGTCGGGTCGGGCGCTGGGACCCCGCTTGTTATGGAAAAGCGGCCCGCAGCCTTAAGAAGGCCCGCCTGCGCGTTTCAGCCCACGGCCAGGTCTCGTCCAGGCGCAAGATGAGCCGTCCGCCGTGGCGCACGAGGGTGGCGGCAATGTGCAACAGCCGGTAGCGGAGCGTCTTGGGTTCGGCCACCTTGAGCCCGCCGTCGAGGCAGGTCATCTGCGTCCAGGCGATGAGCGCCCCGGCGATGAGGCTGGCGGCCACCCAGGCAAGGTTCTGGGTGAAGCTCGCGAAGGGCAGGTTCTGTAACCCGCAGTCCTTCCAGCACCGGACCCGGTCCTCGACCCGGGCATGGCCACGGTGTCGGCACTCGAGTACTGCGGCGTCGATTTCGAGGGCACTCGCGTTCGTGATGAAACACGTGTGCCTAAAGTCCTCCGAGGTGTCGAACAAGCTGAGCTGGGCCCCGGGGTGAGGATGCTCGCGCCGGCAGATGAGCCGTGCGTCTTCACCCCAGGTCGACAAGTCCATGAGATCTGTGAGCTCTGCCACCCAGGCACCGTCCCGGTCGGTCCCGTCCGACTCGAGGGCGTCGACCCAGTCCTCTTCTTGGAACAACAACAAGGCTTCTCTCACACCTTGGTCGACTGGGTAGCCGATCGAGTACTCGATGTTCGCCTCTGTGAGGCCAGAGACAAAGTCATGGGTCGCCCCGGCCGAGTCGGCCCTCACGAGGATGTGATGTCGGACGAGGCCCGGGTCGGCACCGGGCTGGTGGCCCAGGTGGTACTCCAGCGGGAGGGCGGCGATCGCCTGGTCCAACAACGCGAGGTGTGGTCGTTTGCGTCGTTCGAGCCGGCGTTGCCCGGACGGAGCATCAAAGCGAGCGGCTCTCGGGTCGTGTCGCACCAGGCGCCGAGGGGATGGAACCCGTAGCCTCGTTTATAGGTCGGCGCGGCATCTTGTTTCTCGGAGTGAACATCGAGGAGCGTGGCGTCGAAGTCGATCGTGATGTCACCCTGTGGCGCTGCGGCCCAGACGACCTCCCGTGTCTTTGCCACGGCCTTTGCGATCGCACGCAGCTCGGGAGCCGTCGTGGCCTTCACCGCCCTCCAGGCTGTCGTCACCGACGCGACCTCTCCGAACAGCTCGGATTGCTTCCTCAGGGCGTCGATGTCGCTCAGGCAGTCGGCTCCATCGGCAATGGCGACAGCGAGATGGGTGAGGACCACGCCCGGATCGTGGGTGTGCCACGAGATGCCGCAGTCGGCCATCGCCTCCGACAACGCGTGTGTCAGCCCAGTGCGATCGGCGAACTCCGACCCGACAGCATCGCGGTGCCCGCGTGCGAGACAAGATTGCGGCCGTCGGTGGTTACCTCGGCGCGACGGACCGAGCGGCTACGATGCACCTTCAAGGAGGCCTCCTCCTGGGTTGGATGATTGTCTTAGAACACAGCCATTCTCCCAGTTGAGGAGGCCTTTTACGCGGATACTGGCAGCCTCATGCCGTTATCGCGCGAATAATTGAGGCTAGTACCGTGCACGGAATCTAACGCCTCGGAATGCGCGCCAGGCCCGCCTATTGCCGCGGCCGAACAAACCTGGCCAACGAGGGAAACACCTCGTTCTCGAAGAACTTGATCGAGTCAGAGATGAAGTCAACGATCGGCAGGTTTTGAGGCCTGCCGTCCGGGTACTTCATTTGGGTGCGGATCACTATCTGTGGCATGCCCGCAATCTCCACCCTCACGGTTCCCGCTGGGACATCAATCTCTGCGTTGTCCGCAATAAAGGAACCGGGGTGGACTCGCCCGATACCGTCGCGGAAGCTCCCATCCTTCATGTAGTTCCTGACCATCATGGCCCCGAGTCCTTCTGCAAACACTGGCAACCTTGTATGTCGATCTGTGTTCGAGAGCTGATTCAAGATTCTGAGCTGGTGGCATGTCTGAGCGTCGACAGGTTCGTCCGGCGGTTGCAGCTTCTTGAGGTAAGCCGTGGCCTCGGTAGGCAAGGCCCTAGCGATCGTGAGCCAGCGCTGCCGGTCCCTCTTGCGCTGCTCACTCTCCCCGGCGACGCACGGGTCCCATACACCGCGCCAGAAAATCGGAAAAGTGACGCTGTCGCGATTCTTGGCGGGCACCATCGCTGCCATGAGGTGTTCCAGACTCGATCGCAGGTTGTAGATGGCATCAGCAGCGATCAACGGTATGTCTGTGTTAGAGACGGCTCTGAAGAAGTGAACACGGAAAACGTCCCGCTCCAGCTTGCCCTCGATGCTGTGTCGTCCCGCGTATGGGTAGCTTCGTAGGTCGGTTCCGCTGTAAGTCTCAATGGCAGTCTTGAGGCATTCGAGGTGCGTCTTGGCCCGACTGACCTTGGCGACGCGCGAGGGCACTATGGCGGCCATGACCGACTCGCGGAGGAAGACCTGGAACTGCAGCTAAACGCCGCGCCTGCTCCTGACCATCGGCCGACGCCACTCATTGAGCGGTAACTTACGCGTTCTGAAGTGCCCTTGCGACGGTCTGGGGATGCCACCTTGCGCCACGCTTCCTCCGATGCTCTGCTTCGGTGAGCACCCTGGCGATTTCGCGCAGGCTCGCCCCGTTACGTTTCAGCATCGCCATCCGTGCGGGCGATGAGGGAGGTACGGCGGTGGTAGCGCTGTTCTGCTGCGGGTACCGGTTGTCCTCGTCGGCGTCATAGATCATCCCGCGACCATCGCCAAGGTCCACGAGGTACTGGTCCCACCTCTTGCCCGTGACGACAGCAGTCATGACAGCACCACCACGGTCGTCGGGTCGATCTCGAAGTCAGCGATCGTGTGCTGGATGTAGTCGATGTTCGCCTCGGGAACCAAGACATGGCGGATCACATACTCGCCCTCGACCCACTCGGAACAGTGCTCGTACGTCGGCAGGGCCGGGTCGGGGTACTCCTCGGCGTTGTTCGCCTGCACTGCATCCCAACCGACCAATCGTCCTCTGGCCTTCATCGGACCTCCGCGTGTTGCCTCTCGTCGAACTCCCACTGCGCAACCACAAAGTCATCTGCCTTCAGACCTGCTCGCAAAGCGGCCCATCGCCACTGGAGCTGAGTGACTCGGATATGGTCCACTTTGTTGTGCTTTGCCTCTATGAACAGGGTACGTTCGCCCTTCCACTCCAATACGTCCCAGCAGCCCGAGTACTTGCCGCGGTTTTCTTTCGCGATCCTGGCGAGCAAGTCGTGCCCGTCCGCGTCCAACGGCACGTTCACCTGGTCGTCAAGCCGCGCGTCAGACCAGCTTGTTAGGTACTTCGACCTGAAAAACGACGTCTGATCCGCGCGTTGTGGCCGGAGCAGGCTCCCGTCGGAGCGCCGCGACCGCCCGTTCCCGTCCCGAACCGCCTCCCCGCTTCGCATCCTTGCCCGTCAGCGGGCTGTCAGGACGCGACAGACGAGGCGGACAAGGACGGGAGGATCACGAGACGGTTGGCGTGCTGGGCGCCCTTTTTGGTGGACCGATGGCCTCCGGGCTCATACGTGGCTGGTTTCCGAGGCGAAGATGCGGAGCGCTGTCGCGCTCATCGAGCAGCGTGGCGATCTTGTCCAGGTTGCTTGCGAGCATCCCCCACGAGCACCACGTCATCGTGCCGGCGGTGCCGTCGAGGAGCGTCCGGTCAAAGCCCCACGAGCGCTTCAGCGAGGAGATCCGGCCTTCTGAGCCGGTACGCCACTTGACGAGGCTTCGAAACCCCCGGGCGCTCTCGGTCGCCTGGCGGCGCGGACCAGGCCGTCCCTTGCGGGGAATGGCAACCGTCTTCACGCCGAGGGAGCCGAGCTCGACCTCGACACTCGCCTCGCCATAGCCGCGGTCTGCTGTCACGGCACGGGGGACACGACCGAAGCGAGCGGCGATGCGACCGATCGCCGGGGCGAGGAGCCGGGCGTCGGGAGGATTACCCTCAAAGACGGCGAGGTCGAGCACGATCCCGTCGGAGTTGTCGGTCACTTGGACCTTTTGGCCGAACTCGACCGGCTTGCCGAGGCGACCCTTTCGAATGGGGCGTGCTTCGGTGTCGTGCAGGGAGACGATCCTTTTCGAGCCGTCGGGGACCTCGCCAGAAAGTCGCGTGCGGGTCTGGTCGATCACCTGCTCGAGCACAGAGCAGGTCGCCTCGAGCTCGGCGAGCAGGAACAAGGCCCTTCTTGGAACGGCCTTCCCGGCTCGGGCGAGCGACCGCCTCGCGTTGCGGGCGAGCTGTCGCGCCTCGACAAGGCTCGCCTCGGCGATGGCGGCGATCTCGCCGGTGATCTTAAAGACTTCCGAGTGTGCCTCATCTGATCGGCGCCTGAGCCACGCCCCGATCGAGTGTGCCCGGCGCCGGACCGATCTCGTCCGGTCCCGGAAGCTCGTGCGCCGCCCGAGCCCGAGTGCCTTCAGCGCGGCGGCAGAGCGGGCCAGCTTGGCCACTCCCTTGGATAACAGGCCCGAGTCGGTCGGATAGCAGACGTTGGCCGCCACGACCGTCGTGTCGGTGCGCACCTTGTCGAGCTTGATGAGGTGGGCCGCATCGGCCTTGTTCGGAAGTGCCTCGTTCAGCTCGGCGATCAACCCCTCGCCGCAGCGAGTTGTGATCTTCATAAGCGTCGTCGGATGAGGCACGGCGTCATAGGGCCCGACACGACAGAACCGCCGCCAGCTGAGCGAGTCGGTCACCTCCGCGCACAGCGTCTCGAAGCCGAGGCGGTAGCGGAACCTCAGGTGCATGAGACGGAGATAGGTCTCGATCGGGATCGACGGCCGCCCGTAGCGCGGGTCGAAGTGCGGTGCGAACGGTTCGAAGAAGACCGGGTCGTCAAGCAGGCGATCGATCGCACAAAGCCCAGGCGGGAGACGGCGAAACTCCTCTGGGAGCATCGATTCCCACAGCGTCGGCCGAGGATCTACCTTGGTACGCAGCACGATGGCTCCAATCGCTTTCGAAAAGGGGGATCGGAGTCATCGTGCCAGCATTCGGTCCAGGTCGCGAGCACCGCGCCCGCACATATGTCCTCTTCAGAGGCTATTTTTGACTTTAGTTTTTCAGGTCGAAGTAGGTAGCGAGGTCCCTCGGCCTTACTGCCGTAGGTGCAGACCCATCTAGCCTCCCAGCCCGCTGCCTCAGCCATACGCTGAATCGCCAGCTCCGCGAACATCCCGGTGCCGTCGAGTTCAACCAGCGGCTTGTTCCCAAAGTCATGTTGAAGCGAGGGACCCTCCCAAGGCCGGAAGGTAAGGAAGACCATTGGCAGACGAAATGAAACCGCTAACTTCTCGTTAGGTTCGAAAATCGCTGGGTAGTCGGTCATGACAGTCCTCCGAGTCGCAGCCGCGTGGCAGCGGGCGAAGGAGCAACTCGCCCAGTGAAGCGGGATGGCACCAACGTACACGTCGCGCTCGCCAGTGCTGATTGTCGCCTTGCCGATGATCGCGCCATCATCGCCGCACCGACAGCCTCTCCTACCCTTCTTAGTGCCCGCTGGGAGTTGCGCCACCGAGGAAATCCGTCAGTTCGCTGCACCACTGCCCTCCCTCGGCTTATCGAGGAACTCTGAGCCGCAGGAGGGTCACGCGCGCTCAGCCCTCCATCGGGGTAGCGCGACCGTTCCCGTTGGCTATCGGGCTTCCGAAGCCCCCTGGCACACGAGCTTCGAGATGAGGCGGACGAGCACGAGATGCGCCTGCACAAAGGCCTCGGAGACGATCCGGCTGTCACCATACCCGCCCTTGCCAAGATGGCTCAGGTTGGACCTGACCTGGTACCAGCAATCGAGCGCATTCGAACCGTCCGCACTTATTGTGACCTTCTTCAGGTTCTGGCTGTTGTACACGAAGTCACCGGTCTTCGCGCCAGCCTCGGAGAATGCCTCGCGAAAAGCATCGTCATTTTCCAGCCGACGCAAGCGGGCCATCGGACCGAGCAGTGGACCGTATCGCAGGGTCGTCAGTCGCTCATAGACCGTCCACAACAAGAGATAGGCAGCTTGAAGTCGGAAGCACCGGTCCCAATAGCTCGCGTCCTCGCTTTGTTGGCTTTCCGGGAGACTCTCCCGTTCCCTACCGCGGTGGAGGTCATTGAACATCTGAAACGCGACCATCGGAGCGTATTTCAAAACGGGATCGTCAGCACTTCTCCATTCTCGGCCAATGGGTTCGGGGTTGCCCTTGGGAACAGAGTTCCCTTTGGGAACGACAAACTTCCCTTCGAGGACGTTGACCTCGATGCGCCCACCACCATCGGGGACTGCGGAGGCCGTGTTCCATTCATAGAGGGCAAGTGGTTCGAAGACACGAACCGCCTGGTAGCCGTCCAAGTCAAGGTCGAGCAGACAGCCCCTAACTTGCTTGCGGCTATCTGGGTCAAGTCGTAGCAACGGCAGTCCATCCCGAATCCACAAGGCCGCGCCAGAGACCTTGGCGGGTTGCGGGGTTCCACGGACGTACTTGTCAATCTGCTCGTAGGCAAGCTCTCTTGGTTTTAGCGCACCGTAAACGAACATCGGTAAGCCCGGGTTTGGCGGCAAAGGGAGCATTTCATGCTTTCGCTCTGACACGAGGCTGTCCAGTTGATCGAGCAGTTGGAGCGCCACCTGGCGGTTCGACCCAAACCAGGACTGAGATAGCAGCATCCTCAGCGAAAGGCCAATGGATTCGACTTCTTCCAGGGTGAGGTCGGACATGATTACTAGGTTGCCACTACCATCCTCGGTCCGCGCTCGGTCGTACTGCGCCGGGCGACCAGCGACCTGAACTGGCGCGACGCTCGGACTACAGATAGTCGGTCGCGCGTCGCTGTCGGTTAGCTCGGCAGAAACACGAACTACTCGTCGCGCGACTCCGCTACCGATAAGTCGAACCCGAGAGCAGCTTCGAGTGCCACGACCGCGCCCTGCAAGCGGTACGTTAGGGCCGTTGCCGCGCTCATCTAGCCAGTCTCGATCATGTTGATCAGGCCGCGGAGCCGGTCGGCGAGTTCGGCGATTTCGCCACGGCGGGCGGGCGCAAGTAACCCTCGTTACTCCGGTGCGGCGAGACCGTTCAGCAGGCCCGCCTCGTCGGCTGCTTCAAGCGCATCTCCGATTTCGCGGGCATCTAGCGTGACAACAACATCATCGTCCCCGGCAAGGCCCTCGTTTTTGATTGCCAGCCCTATCAGCGCGACCGAGGCGGCTCGCTGGCGAACGATTCCCTGAGCCAGTGACGCGTCAGAAGGCCCGCCGGTGCTGTCATCTCGTTGCCAAGCAGCCAGTGCCCGCTCCGCAAGTGTGCGCGGCAAGCGAACCGCGATGCGAGTCGGCTGAACGAACAGGACGCGTCCGACCTCAGCAAGAAGGTTCGCGTCATTCTCCCAAAGTCGATACTCGTCCTCTAAGTCCACCGAACTATCATGCCTGCTGAAGCACACAACCCGCGCAAACTCTCTAGGAGCGTGGGTCAGAAGTTCGCATGACTGCATGAATATCCAGATCGGGTGCTCCACCCGTGCGTTGATCCAGCTCGCTTGCATGAACATGCTGCCAGTTGCTTGGCTTTGCACGAATTCGGGTTACTGACCCACGCTCCTAGTCGTCGAACGAGTCGAACAGCGACGGGTCGTTCCCCAACACGGCCTCTAGCGCCACGACCGCGCCCTATATCCGGTACGTCACGGCCGTCGTCGCGCTCATCTCACCGGCGTCGATCATGTTGATCAGGCCCCAGAGCCGGTCGGCAAGCTCGGCGATTTCGCCACGGGTCAGGGGACGAGCGGGCATGGCTCAGGAGGTCCACCGGTCGCGTAGCGCCGCGATAGTCCGGGTCATCATGTTTGCGGAATCCCTCTATCAAAAAGGCCAATGGCAGGCTGGTTCCAATCGCAGTCGGCAATGTTGGCCTTCAGCCAGTCAACGGACTTCTTCGCGCTCGCGAGTCCCATTGGTCGGACGGACTCAGCGATCGGGTCGCCATCCGCATTGAAAAGGACCCATTGCCAGAGTGTGGATTCCGCTGGCCCCTCTACCTTGCTCAACCTGAAAGACCCAGTTCCGTCAGCCATCGCTGCAACCTCCTGTTCGGTCTGACCCGAGGGTACGCCGCGGCAAGGGCCTCAAGGCTGCTACCGAGCGTCTATGTCTGGCGCGAGGCGTAGGTCGCCTCGGACAGCGTTGCTGCACAAGAGCATGGTCCCCGGCGACGACACCGACCAGACAGGTACGTACCATGGCATCGTGTTCCAGCGCTTCACGCCCGAGGCTCGTCGGGTGCTGGTCCTCGCGCAAGAGGAAGCGCGTCGCCTGAAGTGCGGCTCCATCGGCACCGAATGCCTTCTGCTGGGCCTGATCCACGATGGCGACGGACCTGTGGCGCGGGCGCTTGTGTCGCTCGGTATCCCCGTTGCGGCCGTTCGCGAGAAGGTCAAGGAGACAGTGGACCCCGTCGGTCGCTCGAACGCCGCCTTACCGTTCACCCCAAGGGCAAAGAAGGTCCTCGAACTTGCTCTCCGTGAGGCGCACCTGCTTCGCCACGACTACATCGGGGCCGAACACATGCTGCTCGGTCTTTGGCGCGAAGGCGAGGGACCAGCACCACAAGTGCTCGTCAGCCTCGGGACGGACCTGTCGCGGCTCCGTCAGAAGGTCCTTCAGCTAGCAGCGACCGAGCAACCTCAATCGTCGGGGAAGGAGGCTGCTCCAGTCAGTGCTGAAGAATCGGGAGGCCAACCTTGTTTCTATGGCGGGGCAACGCGCTCCACCAGACGCTCACTACCCTGGTGGCGACCACTACTGCCACGACGCGCGCGGCAATGGCGGCAAGACCAACGCAAACGGGAGCAGCGCCGTAGCAATGCACAGGACCTTCGGGAGGCTCGTACGGCCGTCGGGATGTCGCTCGAACGCTTGGCCGAAGCCACCGGCACCGATAGCGAGTGGCTCTGTGATGCCGAATCAGCGAAACCACAGGTCACCCTGTCGGTTCAGGAGTGGTTCAAACTGGCCATGGTCTTCGAAGGCCACACCTGGGATGAATACCAAGCGCAAGCGGCAAAGGTGGGGCCCTCTCGGTTGCTTGCCCCAACAGGCCACATCCTCGAAGCAGCACGGAAGGCAATCAGAAACACCTTTTCGACCGATGACCCCTACGATCCCGGTAACGAGGACACCTAGCCCGGCAGGTGAACACCCCGGTAGCTATGGCTGTTGACGAAGGTCGATGTGCCTCACGACCGGTGTAGTTTCCCCCGGCCCGGACGCGCCCTTGGTCACCGCGCCGTCCCCGTGGCTGCGACTAATCGACGTGTAGAAGCCGCCGTCTGTACCCGCGCCTGCACGCACGACCCAGCGAACACCGTCTGGGGACTCCCCCACAAGGACCTCACGTGGGCCTTCCACGTTCACCTTCCTCCTGATCCGTTTCGCGCTACTACGAGACGCTCGCCAACCGATGATCTCAGCCGGGCATCTCGTGCGAGAACGGTCAGGAAGCGCTCTCGACGCTGACATCGGAACCGGGAACGAGCACGCTCTCGTGCGCGTCATCCCAGCGGACCTCGGAGCACTGCCACCTCGTGGCGCAGCATGACGATCTCGATCGCAAGATCGGTGTCCAATGCTGTTCGGGCTTCGGCTCGTCGCTCGCCGACCACGTCGCGCGCTCCTCAGTACGGCGAACATGGCCGTCACTGTCACCGGCCTTGTTGCGGCCGTTTCCTTCCATGCCACGGTGACGAACAAGCTCTCCGGCGCTGCGACCTCTGGCCTTTTTGCATCAGGCATCTCCGATCCTGTCGTCAACCGGGACCTGCAGATGCTCGGCGTGATCACGGTCATGCTCGTCGCACTCGCGCTGCTCAACGCCATTTTCACGACATGGGCCACCGTGCTCGACGCACGACGAGCCTCGGCGGTCATGCGCGCTCTCGACGCACGTGCTCGTCAGGTGAGTCTCGGCCTGATCGTCGCGCAGGTCACCTCAGCGATTCCCGGCACGCTCACGTTGCCGAAGGCGATCGCGCTCGCAGCCAGGTCGGGCATCACCTCTCTAAGGTGAGGGCTGACGCCGGCGTAGCCGGACCGATGTCCGCGAAACTGCTGGTTGAGAAGGTAACGAGGAGCGACAGAGATAGGAAAACAGCCTGCAGAGCACTATGAACTTCGCAAGAGGCGCCCGTTCAACGTGCTCATGAATGCTTGAGCACACTGTCACACGAGATGGATAGAATGGCGGGCAATAGGCACACACCATCAGGTAGACGGCGACCGCGGGCCGTCAGAGAGCGGGCGGCGGGGCCTGATCTCGCGGGCAGCGTCGGACGCCATGAGCGGGTCAGAAGCGCAGGCAGAGATGCAGAAATGTCGTCCGGTCGTGGTGCACGTGGTACAGGATCGCCGTGGTACCTGCACCACGAGAATACCACAAGCCATTGATAAACACGGTCGGTTACGGTCAACTAATGACAATAGAAAACGGCCGATACGCTGCACGCATTCGTATTTAGCCAGGTAGGAAGATCGGGCCTCTATTTATTGCCAAGGTGAGGGTCGCGGGTTCGAATCCCGTCGTCCGCTCCAGGGGTTGGCGACACAACCAACCCATTCGCGGTGACAAAACGCACTCCATGAACTATGCACCTTGGGTGTGACGTTGCCGGTGGCCCTGTTTTCATTGCCAAGTTCTGCCCTGTGCCGGTCAGTCGGGCTTTAGCAGCGGTATGACGCCAAGGTGGTGCGTCGGCGTCTGGCACGCTGTGCGATCTGTCGTGAGGTCCCGTCCGCTCTCATCTCGCGGAAGGCGGAGATCTTTCTGAAATTGGCCGCCATCAGCAACAATGCGACAAAGATGCTCTGGGCGGCGATCCCCCGCACCCGCCGTCGCCCGGGGGCAGAGAGGGCCTCATGGGCTGGGTCTTTCGCAAAGCCGTTCAGCCCCTCGATCGTGTTGCGGTAGCTCGCGTAGGTGCTCGCCCATCGCTCGGATCCAAAGGCGAGGTCCTGGCGCCATCGCGCCCCGACATCAGGGGCGATCGTGATGGTCTCCTGGGTGCAGATCTTGGGAGGCACCTTGGGTGGAAAGAGCACGGGCACCTTGCCGAGAGCCCGGGCCTTGTTTCTGGCCGGGCAACAAAGACGTGGGTTGTGCCCGAGCGCCGGGCACGAGAAGCGCTCATAGCCGTCTTGATCGGGACCGGCCTTTCGCGAAAGGCGCCAGTTGGTGCGAGCGGCGATGCGGACCTTGTAGGTCGCCTCGTCGATGGCTCCGGAGCGTCTGTCGGCACTTGCTGTGACGAGGGCCTCGGGCATGGCGGGGCAGTAGAAGACGCCGTCGACCAACACCGCCCCCTGGCTGTTGGCCTGGCGGCCGAGGTCCTGGGCCTTGTAGTCCATCACCAACGAGTAGCCGAGGGCGCGTGCCGGCAGGTGGAACCGCTCTGGGAGGCCTTGGCTATAGCCCCGGTCCGCGCCCAGGTATCGGGCGGGCCAGCCCCTCGCCCGGACCTGACCCAGAGCTCCGCCCCGGTCCCCGCCGGGTCCTCTCCCGGGCGGCCGAGGCAAAGACCGATCGCAAGGTTCGGGTGCGCAGGCTCGCTTCGTGGCGCCCGTCCCATGGTCACGATCGTGGCTTCGAGCGCCCAGGCGACCTTGGTGAACTTCTTCCCCTTCGGTCCCTCGAGCTCGCGGTGGTCACCCTCGCGCACATACCAACCCCCGTCGGGGTCGCTCGCGCAGGTCCCTCCTCGCACAGACGGTCCCCGTGACCAAAGGGGGACCGGTGTGGCATCGAGGCCGACAGAGCCGTCGAAGGCCTGCAGCTCGTCGTCCGAGCACACCTTCACAGAAGCAGTGAGAAGGTCGTTTATCGTCTCGAGGAGACGACGTCGGCGCGCACCCAGCTCCTGTTCGCTCAAGGGCTTTCGTCTCTGTATGAGCTCGTCTTGGCGAAGCAGCCTGTCCTTGGGCTCCCATGAGGGATCGACAACAGAGATGACGAGGTGGAACAGGTAACGCACCTGCCGATATCTCGCCAAGAAGGTCCTTTTGTCGTCCGCTTTCCCGACGACGCCGAGCTCTTCGCGCCACGTTGCGTCGAGGCCGGAGAACAGAAGCTTCGTGGCAGCCTTCAGATGAAGTGGCCGGTCGTCTATGGCCAGGCACAGCAAAGCGACCAAGAGGGCCCGTACATGAAGGCTGCGACGCCGACCAGTCGACTTGGAGAGGGCGGCCTCGATCCGCTCGGCCACGCCCGAGGCGTCGATGACGCCGGTGCAAAAACTGAGGGCCTGTGAGGAAAGCGCCGAGCAGCACTGCGGGAGCGGCGTCTTGTCTCTCACGGCCTTTGTAAGGCGTAGCGCAGCTGTGCCTTGGTCTTGGGCGCCCCCGGCACGTAACAGACGTATCTGAGCAGCGACTCGACTTGGTCTATCCCCGAGAGGTACATGAGGTGCCCAAGCGGCGTCCCGGCGGCGAGGTGGTCACAGATGTAGCTCGAACGCGCCCGAAGAGACGACATCTTCACCGCCGCGGGATCGGCCACGATCCCATAACAGAAGTCGTTGACGAAGTTCTTGTAGCTGCGATCTGCCCCCGTCGGCCAGAACAGCTGGCCGTGCTCCGCCCGGCTGGCGAGATCGGCCAGCTGTCTTGCCCAAGTACCGGTGACCGGGACGATGCGTCCGTCGGCGACACGGATCGACACAGCTGCTCGCTTGACCGATACGTCGTCTCTTTTGGCAGCGACCAGCTCGCCCGGCCGGAGCCCGGCCCCGATGCCGAGGGCCAACAACGCCACCGCCGAGTCGCGCCACATCGCCCTCGGCTGTGACGAAGCGATCGAGGAAAGCTCGGCGCGTTCTTTGTCGCTGTAGGGGGCTTTCGCCTTTGAAGGCCGAAAGCGGGCAGCATCTGCGGATCCCCGTGTGCCATAGAGCCTTCTCAGCACCGAGCGGTAGGTGGCCTTGGACCAGGGCGCAAGACCGCACAGGCCCTGTTGAACGAATGCCTCGACGATCTCCTCGCAGATCGGCGCATGAAGACCCTGGTGGTCGCAAAACCGAGCGGCGGCGCGCACCACGTTGGCCTCGCGCTCGGGCAGGACGGCATCCGTAACCTTGAATAGTATACCGATCAAGGTCACAGATGAGGGATGCTTGAACGCGATGGGACCACAGCAGCGCCGCCGCGAGATCCTGGACGAGATCGCCCGACTCGGTGTCGTGCTACCCGGCTCGCTCGTCGAGCGCTCCACACGCTGTCAGAGCTCTGGCTGCCACTGCCATGGCGATCCACCTCGCCTGCACGGGCCCTATCCCACCTGGATGAGACAGGACGGCGACCATCAGGTGACAAGGACTCTCAGCCCCGCGCAGGCCGCGCGCCTCCAGCCACTGCTAGCCGCCGACAGGCGCCTGCGTCAGCTCGTAAGAGAGCTCGAGGCCCTTGCGGTGAGCGAGGTGGACGACCTTCTCGGTTAGGCGTGCAAAGCGCCGGCTAAAGCTGGGACACGACCGAGCCGGAGACGAGAAAGATCGTGGTCAGGGAGTTCTGTCGCTGACCCGCCA
>JBEKBX010000043.1:0-28900 GCA_050015175.1 Acidimicrobiales bacterium
GCTGGACGAGCTCTTGTCCAGACGCTTTTTCGCCACGAGCTTCAGCGGCGAGCCGCGCGCCGCGGTGGAGGCAGCATCGAACCTGCTCCAGCGTCCTAGCTCAGGACGGCTCAGCGTCGCTCTCGTGGCGCCGTCCTACGGCCTGGTCCGGGTCGGTCGCCTCGAACAAGCCATAGAGCTGCTCAGGCCATTGGCGGACAGCGGCGCGCTGCCAGCGACCGACGAGTCGTGGGACCAATGGGGCATGCTCGAAAGCCTTGTCGCCGCCCTCGTCTACGCGGGGCGCCTCGGCGAGGCAGAAGATCTCCTGGTTCGCGCCTACGACCTGGTCGTCGATCAACCGGCGGCCGAGGCGAGAGCGCACGTCGCCCACGGGCTCGCCCTCCTACACCTCGAGCAGGGACGCCCATTGAGCGCTTTTCGCCGGGCCAGCGAGTCCTACACCCTTTTCCTCCAGCTCGGGCGCTCGTCTGCCGCCCGATGGCCGTATATTGCCGCAGCGCAGGCTCTCGCAATGACCGGACAGGTCGATCGCGCCACCGAGACCCTCGCCGCACACGACGCGCTTGAGCTCCCCACGATTCTGCTCAACGAGACCGACCTCCTCCGGGCCCGCGCCTGGACGGCAGCAGCAGGTGGCGACCTCCCCGCAGCCCGTCATCAGCTCGAAGCGGCGGCCGACCTCGGCGAAGAGATTGGGGACCTCCTCGGCGCCACGAACGCCTTGCACAGCCTCGCCCGTCTTGGCCACGCCCGACAGGTGGCGGCCCGTCTCGCTCATCTCGCCACTCGTGTTGACGGCCCCCTGGCGGCCGCCCGCGCCGCCTACGCGAATGCCGTCGCCGCCCGAGACATCAACGCCTTCGAGAAGGTGTGCCAGGATTTCGAGGACTTGGGCACGATCCTTTACGCGGCCGAGGCGAGCGCAGAAGCCGCCGTCATGCTCAGACGAGACAGCCAAGCTCGCAAGGCTGCCGCTGCCGAGCAGAAAGCGGCGCGACTCCTTGCCCGCTGCGAAGGGGCAACGACGCCTCCGGTCCGCACGATCACGGCGCGTGCGCGCCTCACACCGGGCGAGCTCGATGCGGCGCTTCAGGCGGCAGCGGGTCGCACCAACAAAGAGATCGCGAGCAACATGTTCCTCTCGGTTCGAACCGTCGAAAGCCACCTCCAGCGCGTCTACGAGAAGCTCGGGATCTCGGGACGCCATGAGTTGGCCGAAGCCCTTCGTGACCAATCGACTCCCTGAGTTTCGCAGAAGCTCCTGACACGACCGTTTCTGGGACCGCCGGCGTGGAGCGTGCCGGCTCCCTCGAGACCGGTGAACGGCCCAGATCAGTAGTACCGGTTTCGGAATTCCAGTAGCGGCTACTGAGGACCGATCGCCTTCGCTGTGGTGCGCTGTAGGTGTGACAGCGATACTGCCAACTCACCCTCTGTCTTGCACGGCTCCTGATCGGCTCCGCTGGATTGCTGATTTTCTCGATCTGGCCGACAAGGCCATCTCGATCATCGCTTGCGTTCAGGGTGTCGAGTACTCCGAGCAGTTGCACACGGGCGCTCAAAGGGACCTTCGTGCCTGGGCACGTTGGCTTGATGCCCGACCGGATCTCGCCGCTGAAATGGACGTTGCCCGGCTGGTGCTCGGGGCCAAGGTGGAGGACGAATCACAGATGCCCTTTCATTCCAGTCTCCTCACCACTCGTCCCTCCCCCTCCGCTCCGCCCTCAACGGGGGAGGGGGAGGACAACTTCAATCACGGACTTTCAACTCACGAAGGGGGACTCAATGTCGCTCCTCAGCACACGACCGGTGCCTGAGCAAACCGCTGACCTCGATCACCAGATGTCGTCTCGTAACGAGAGAAAAGCTCATACTTTGGGACTGACCTCGGCGACAGGGCTGGTCATCGGCAGCATCGTCGGGACCGGCGTCTTCACGATGCCGGCCGTGTTGGCCGGTGCCGGCACGATGTCGCTTGTTGTCCTGGGAGTAATCGCTGTAGGTGCGCTGCTCCTGGGCGTGCTGTTCGGCCAACTCACAAAGCGCGTCCCCAACAGCGATGGGGGCGTCTATGCCTACTCTCGCCACGAGTTCGGTGACTTCGCGGGCTATCTCGTTGGCTGGTGCTACTGGGTCCAAGCCTGGGCCGGCAATGCGGCCATCGTCGCGTCCTGGGTGTTCTACGTCGACGCCCTGTTCTCCATCAACCACCCGAGTGACATGGAGAACTGGGGCATCGCCCTTTTGGGCCTGTGGGTGCCTGCGGTCGTCAATCTGGTCGGGGTCCGACAGATGGCATGGTTCCAGAACCTCACAGTCGTCTTGAAGTTCCTTCCCCTGCTCTTTGTGGGCGTAGCCGGGTGGTTCTTCGTTCGCACTGCCAACTTCGGAGCCTTCAACGCCTCTGGTGGGAGCCTTTACAGCGGCATCGGGATCGCGGCCGGTGTGGCGCTCTTCGCGTTCATCGGTGTCGAGGCAGCGGCGATCACGGCCAAGCGAGTGAAGAACCCGCGTAAGAACGTCGGTCGGGCTTCTGTTCTTGGAACTGCCGCTAGCGCCATTTTGTACGTGCTCGTGTCGGCGGCCGTCATGGGGCTCGTACCCCACCACGTGCTCTTGAACAACGGTTCGCCGTTCGTCAACGCTTTCCAGGCCATGTTCCCCCACGGGACCTGGCCCGGGAAGTTCATCGCTGCGCTCGCGGTCGTGTCGGGCATTGGCGCCCTGAACGGCTGGACTCTCATTGTCACGGAGACCTCGCGGGCGATCGCCAAGGACGACCTGTTCCCCCGGCCATTCGCCTGGGCGGACAGCAAGGACACGGCCTGGTTCGGCATCGTCGTCGGAGCCGCGCTGCCCTCGTTGCTCATGCTGTGGCGCTACACCACCACCTCGGGGTTCACAGTGTTCACCTATCTAGTCGACCTCACCGTGGTCACCGTGGCCATCCCCTATTTCATGTCGGCTATCGCCCAGCTCACCTACCTCGTGTCACGTCGCCGGCGTGTTCACGGCTGGCTGCTCGCCCGCGACCTGTCCGTCGCTGGCACGAGCGTCCTGTTCTCGATGTGGGTCACCTTCGCCTCGGGCTACCAGGTCGTGTACCAGGCACTCGTCGTGCTGCTCGTGGGGCTTGTCCTTTACGCCTTCTTGAACGCCCGCCGGGAGCGTCTCGGTGAGATCGGCGAACCCGTGGACAACCCCCCCGAGCAACCGGAGGTCGAGCTCATGGCCGGACCGGCAGTCGCGTCGTCCAGGTCGGTCTGAACATGCAGGCAACAAACGACGACAAAGACCCGACAGGAGGAACTGCTATGACATTTCGTGTCGATTCAGAGGTGGGCCAGCTCCGCCAGGCCATCATCCATCGTCCTGGTCTGGAGCTGTCTCGCCTCACGCCACAGAACATCGGCGAACTGCTCTTCGACGATGTGATGTGGGCCAAGAAGGCAAAGGAGGAACACGACGCCTTCGCCGAGGCGCTACGGGAAAAGGGCGTCCGAGTGCATTACTACGCGGAGCTTCTCGCGCAGGTGCTCGAGATGAGCGAGGGCCGAGCGTTCGTGCTCGACCGTCTGTGCACTCCGGAGATCCTCGGGCCGATGCTGGTCGATCCACTGCGGCACCTCTTTGAGGATCTCGACGGCGAGGGACTCGCCACGTATCTCGTCGGCGGGGTGTTGAAGGGCGACATGCACCCAATCGGTTCGAGAAGCAGCCTCAAATGGGAGACGCTGCGCGCCGACGACTTCCTTCTCGCGCCCCTGCCGAACCACCTTTTCCAAAGAGACAACTCCTGTTGGATCTATAACGGAGTGTCCATCAATCCCATGGCTAAGGCTGCCCGCCAGCGCGAGACGCTGCACAGCAGGGCGATATACCGCTTCCACCCGCTGTTTGCCAAAGCGGATTTCGTCACCTACTACGGTGATGACGACCTGAACCACCTTCCGGCGTCAGTCGAAGGTGGTGACGTGCACGTCATCGGAAACGGCACGGTGATGATCGGGATGGGGGAACGTACTTCCCCGATGGGAGTCGAGATCCTCGCAGGACAGCTGTTCGCCTCCGGTCAGGCGCACACCGTCCTCGCCGTAGAGCTACCGAAGTCGCATGCAATGATGCACCTCGACACAGCGATGACGATGGTCGATCGCGCGACCTTCGTCCTCTACCCATACTTCGACAGGCACCTCCGCTCGTGGACGATCACCCCGGGCGAGGATGGCCGGTTGGACGTCTCGCACAACCACAACCTGTGGGAAACCCTTGCGGAGGTGTTCGGTGTCGCGCAGGTCACGGTCCTGATCACCGACGAGGACATGCGGGCTGCTGAGCGCGAACAGTGGGACGACGGGACGAACTACCTCGCGGTGGCCCCGGGCCTGGTCTTCGGCTACGACCGCAACGTCGCGACGAACACGATGCTCAGAAAGCACGGGATCGAGGTCGTGAGTGTCCCAGGAGGCGAGCTCGGTCGCGGGCGAGGTGGCCCTCGCTGCATGGTTTGCCCGATCGAGCGCGACCCGGCCTAGAAGAAGGGAGTGTAGACGTGACCACGGATCTTCACGGACGGAGCTTGCTCAAGGAGGTCGACTTCTCCAAGGAGGAGCTCACCTACCTGATCGACCTCGCGGAGCAGCTGCGTGACGACAGGCGTTTGGGATTCGAAGTGCCGCAGCTCATTGGTCGCAACATTGCGCTTATCTTCGAAAAACCCTCGACGCGTACGCGCTCGGCCTTCGAGATAGCTGCACACGAACAGGGTGCCCACGTCACCTATCTCGGTCCAGGGGAATCCCACCTCGGTCACAAAGAATCGATCAAGGACACAGCCCGCGTGCTTGGACGCATGTTCGACGGGATCGAGTACCGAGGTTCCGCCCAGGAGAACGTAGAGACCCTCGCTCGCTTTGCCGGCGTCCCAGTTTGGAACGGGCTGACCGACAAGTGGCACCCGACCCAGATGCTCGCCGACGTCCTGACGATGCGGGATCACTCGAAGCGTCCATTCGAGGAGGTCGCCTATTGCTACCTGGGTGACGCCCGGAACAACACGGCGAACTCGTTGCTCGTCACCGGGGCGCTCTTTGGAGCTGACGTCCGCTTGGCGGCCCCCGAGGAGCTGTGGCCGTCGACTGAGGTGCACGACATCGCCAAGCGACTTGCCGCCACATCAGGTGCCCGAGTGACGATCACAGCCGATGTTCACGAGGCCGTTAGGGGCGTGGACTATCTCTACACCGACGTCTGGCTCTCGATGGGCGAGGCAGAGGAGGGCTGGGGTCAGCGAATTGAACAGCTGCTTCCCTACCAGGTGACCACAGAGCTCTTGAAGGCGACCGGCAATCCCTCCGTCAGGTTCCTGCACTGCCTTCCCGCCCTACACGACCCGGAAACCGAAATAGGGAAGCTGATTTTCGAGAAATGGGGCCTGAACGGGCTCGAGGTCACAGACGAGGTATTCGAATCAGACGCGTCAATTGTGTTCGAACAAGCAGAGAACAGGATGCCCACGATCAAAGCCGCAATGATCGCCACGCTCGTGGACTGACGAGAGGTCATTGTCTTGTAGTAGTTGCTGACTCCGGGATCCCGTAGCGACTACTGAGGAGCAATCACCCCTGTCGTGCTTGGCTATATACATGGACAGACAAAGCCGCATAGCCGTGCAGGCCATCGGCCCCGAATAAGGAGGTTGTTTTCTGATGACTGATAACCAGCTGAAGAGTGACGTGGAACTCGAGCTCAGGTGGAGTCCGGAGGTCGATGCCCGCAACATAGTGGTCGCAGTCGAACATGGTGCAGTAAC
Organism: Acidimicrobiales bacterium; assembly: GCA_050015175.1. Lineage (GTDB taxonomy): Bacteria > Actinomycetota > Acidimicrobiia > Acidimicrobiales > Bog-793 > Fen-455. The sequence continues at coordinate 5,816 of JBEKBX010000043.1, forward strand.
GCTCTCCGGGTATGTATCGTCGTTTTACGAGAAGATGCGTGCGGTATCCACCGCGGAACAGGTCTACGGCGTCAGCGCTGTCGCAGACGAGATAGAGGTGCGCCTTCACGCGTCGCACGTGAAGGAGGACTCAGAGATCGCCAAGTCGTTGGCGCACATTCTTGCGTGGAACACTGTGCTTGCTGGCCAACAGATCAAAGCAACAGTGTCGAACGGTCACGTCACCCTCACGGGGGAGGTGGACTGGGACTACGTGCGTCAAGAAGCGAGTCGCGCGACGGAGTACGTCCTCGGCGTCAAGTCGGTGGCGAACCGGACCGTCGTAAAGCCACGTGTCCCGGCCTCCGAGGTTGAGAAGCACATCAGAAGCGCTCTGACCCGTAATGCTGCGATCAACGCTCGCCAGGTCCATGTCACGACGTTGGGCAACAAGGCAGTGCTCACAGGTCACGTGCACTCGCTCGCCGAGGACCGCATCGCGAGGAACGCCGTGTGGCAAGCAAAGGGAATTGGCGAGATCGAGGATCGTCTCCTTATCCAGCCCTGACTCCCAGCTCGTCCAGCGGGGCTGCGATGGGCATCGCCCCGTTCTGCCTTGACCACGAAGCAGTCGGTGTACGTGTCAAAGAGAAAGGAAATGGCAATGGCACTAATCAAACATGACGAATCCAAGCATCAGGTTGAGCCGAAGCATCACGACTTCTTCGATGAGTTCTTCGAGGGCTGGTCCGACATGTTTCGACCGGTTGTTTTCTGGCCTGGGCGAGTGATTGGCACCATTCGAGTTGAGGAGTTCAGAGAGAATGGAGCAGAGGTCGTTCGTGCTGAACTCCCCGGCATCGATCCAGACAAGGACCTAGAAATCTCTGTCGTGGGCGACACGCTGCGCATTGATGCGCAACGACGCGAAGAAGAGAAGAAAGAGGGACGCGACTACGTCCGCAGGGAGCATCGTTATGGGACGTACCATCGTGAGTTAGTGTTGCCGAAAGGAACCTCGCAAGACGATATAAAGGCGAGCTACAAGGACGGGATCCTCGAGGTTCGCATTCCCGTCGTGGAGCCCGAACTGGAAGTTGGGAAGAAGATTCCCGTCACAACACACTGACATTGTTCTCGATCTTGGGCGGGCGTGTCTCTCTCCGATCGTTTGCCGATGGCAGGTGATACGCCAAGGAGCCTAAGTCTTGTCCCCTCCTCGACCTTCCTCCTCGTGGGCACGAAAGCGGACGAAGTGGGACGCCCGGCGGCGCCGGCTTCGCTGCAAGCGTTCAGCATGGGTAGAGGCAGGTCGGGGAGTTGGGGCGGGGGTGATCCGGTAGAAGCGAGTCTTCACCAGTTCCACCAACAATAGATAGACGACGACCATCCCGAACAGCAGGAGGAAGAATTTCGCCGGCAAAGGGGTGAATCCCAAGAGGTGCGCTAACCCTGTCCACGGCAGGATCGCGCCGACCAGGGCCATTCCGGTCGGCACGAGAAGCATCGACATGCTGGGCCGGCTCGTGAAGAACGGGACCCTACGGGTCCTGATCACGTAGATGACCAATGTCTGGGTGGCGATCGACTCGACGAACCAGCCGGTCCTGAACTCGACGTGGCCAGCGTGCAGGACGGCGAGCATGATCCAGAAGGTAAGGAAGTCGAAGATCGAGCTCACCGGTCCAAATATGGACATGAAACGCCTAATGAATTTGATGTCCCATGCCGCCGGTCGGGCCAACGCCTCGGGGTCCACTCGGTCCGTCGGGATTACCATCTGACCGGCGTTGTAGAGGAGATTATTGAGGAGTATTTGTGTTGGCAGCATCGGCAGGAACGTCAAGAACACCGAGGCACCAGCCGCACTGAACATATTGCCGAAGTTCGAGGACGTAGCCATCAGTACGTACTTCATGGTGTTGGCGAATATGCGACGACCCCCCATTACCCCTTCGGCCAGCACCCCGAGATCCTTGTCGAGCAGCACGACGTCGGCGGCGTCCTTGGCTACATCGGTCCCTGAGTCCACCGAGATTCCGACATCGGCGTGGTGCAGTGCCACTGCGTCGTTCACCCCGTCTCCGAGGAACGCCACGTCCTTTCCGGTGCCGCGGGCCACCTTGATGATGCGCGACTTCTGGTCGGGGCTGATCCGGGCGAACACCGTGGTGGCCGGGATCGCCGCCGCGAGGTGTTCGTCGTCGAGCGACTCGACCTCGGTGCCGGTGAGTACTGCCGCGCAATGGAACCCGATGTCCGCGCACACTTTGGCTGCCACTAGACCGTTGTCTCCGGTGATGATCTTCACGTCCACGCCCAGTCGTTGGAGCTGGGCGATCGAGGAACCGGCGTCGGCCTTAGGGCGGTCGGCGAAGGTCAGAAAGCCGACGAATGTCAACCCGTGCTCGTCCTCGGCGCTGACCGTCTCCAGGCCCTCGGCCGAGCGGGTGGCCACGGCCACCACCCGGGCCCCTTCGTCGAACAGTGTCTCCAGCGCCGGCCGAGCCCCCTCGGGGAGGTTCGTGCACCGATCCAGCACTACCTCGGGAGCTCCCTTGGTGATCAGCAGTGGCTTGCCAGCGGGATCTTTGACCAGCACGGAGACCAGCTGGCGCTCGTGGTCGAAGGGAAGGACGCCCAGTCTTTCGTAGCTGGCGGCCGTGGCGGCCGCCTTTTTTCCCGCAGCCGCCCCAGGTGCCGACCACAGGGCCTGGTCCAGCGCGTTCCCTCCTACCGGTCCCTCCCCGGCGACCGTCGCCTCGTTGCACACCAGCCCGAGCAGGAACGCGCGATCGCCCTCCCCCCCGTCGGAGTCAAGCCCACGCTCGAAGGTGATCACTCCTTCGGTCAGGGTGCCAGTCTTGTCGGTGAAGAGAATCTCGATGTTGCCCAGATCCTCGACGGCCACCAGGCGCTTTACCAGCACCTTCCTCGCCGCTAGGGCCTTTGAGCCCGCAGAGAGGCTTACCGTCACGATGGCCGGCATCATCTCCGGGGCGATGCCGATCGCGATGGCAAGCGAGAAGAGCAGCGCCTCGAGGAGAGGCCGTGCAAGCGCCACATTCATGATGAATATGAACACCGTCAGCACGGCCGCCACCCCGAACAGGAACCGCGAGAAGTGCGACAGGCCAACCTCGAAGGCTGTTTGAGTCTGCCTTTCGGACAGGCCCGCCGCGATCTTCCCGAAAGCCGTGTGGGCACCGGTCTGAACCACCACGCCAAGGGCTGACCCCTGGTGGACGATGGTTCCCATGAACGCGCATCCGGGCTGGTCCAGTGCCCGGTGGTCGGTGACGGCTGCCACCGACTTGGCTACCGGCAGCGACTCGCCTGTCAGCGTGCCTTCATCGCACTCGAGCTCGTCGACCTTCAGTAGGCGGAGGTCGGCCGGCACGAGAGCGCCAATGCGAAGCGATACCACGTCGCCTGGCACGAGGTCGGTCACCGAAACCCGGGTCATCCGTCCGTCTCTCAGGACATCGGCCTCGCGTCGGATTTTGCTGCGGAGAGAGGCCATTGCCGTCTCCGCTCGGAACTCGTTGAAGAAGCCCAGACCGACGCTTAGGGCGACGATGACCGCGATGATCACTGCGTTCGTGCCACCGCCTGTCAGCCCCGACACCAGCGCCGCGGCGAGAAGTAGGACCAGGATCGGGTTTCGAACCTGGCGGAAGAGGACGGCTGCGACACGCACGCGATGGGTAGCGAGCGCGTTCGGCCCGAACTGTCGTAACCGTTCGGCCACATCGTTGGACGAGAGCCCATCCGGGCCACTCCTCAAACGCGAAAGCACCTCGTCGGGCGAGAGTCCGGCAGCGTTTGGCAAGTCCAACTCTTCGAATGGAGCAAGCGCGTCCACAACGATGTGATTAGCTTCACCGTTGGCGATCAATGCTGCAAGCGACTGGGCCGGCATCGGGGAAACAAGCACTCCATCCCTTACCCGACCGCATCCGCATCGGCCGCCGGGAGGGGGATGACGCGACGCCTGCGGTCAGCAGCCCCGGCGGGTGCGGACCTCCTTGGTGGGTCAGACTAGCGTCGCGGTGAGCGTCGCATACGGCGCCGCCGCGTCGCGAAGATGTCGGGCCAGCCTGGGGGAGGACGACGAGGTCGACCGAGTCGAGCCCGCGCCATCCAGGGCTTGCATGGATCGCGCGAGGGTGTCCACGCGGTCCTCTATCCCGACGGCGGCCAAGAAGCCTGTTCGGGGGGCCGCCAGACGAACAGGCTGGAAGATAGCCTTTGCCGTCGTCCCGAGGCGCATTTCCCGCCGTGTTGCACTCATGGAGATCGCTCAACGGTGCCCCAGACCGCCAGCTCGCCGGTACCACAGGTCCAGTCCTCGAACCGACTTCTGGATCGGCGCCCGATGGCTACAAGCAAAGCGTCCGACCGGGCCCGCTATTGGCCAACCTGCAGGGCGAGATCGATGCCACCGCTGTCTATCGGGCTATGGCGGCCGGCGCGAGTAGCCCGGTTTACGTCCAACTAGTTGAGGTCGAGGATCACCATCTGTCTTGCTTGGGAAGAACGACTCCGATCGATCGAAGTCGTTCCTGGTGGTCCGCGGCGAGCTTTCATGGCGGGCTCGTACGAGGCTCTTTGCCAGGGCGGGTTCGGTCCCAGGTTTGTCCTGCCGACCGTCGTCTCTCTTGAGCAAGTGGATCAGGCGGGCTACGACGACCAGCCGGAGACAGCGGGCGGGAACGTGCCCGACCAGCAGCGTTCCCATGCGCGGGTCTTGCGCGATATCGTCGGCGGTTTCCCGCAGGGCCTCGCTGGTCAGACGCCCGCAACACGTGACGGCTTGGGCTCGACCCGGACACGCTTGGTCGCTCCCCGTACGCAACCGGTGCGGCCCGCCACCTCCTCTTCTCGATCGGTGCCATCATCCCGCTGATCCCCCAGTTTTCATTGAAGCGGCACCGCCGCCCTAATGGCTGCTATCTGTTGCTCCGCGTGCGGGCTCTTCATCATGGGGGCCCGATAACACTCCTGACTGGGCGCGAAGTTATCTTCTCCCGAATTCGACATCTGTGCTTCGGACTGGTGGCCGAGGGCGGTGTCGCCTTCGGTCCGGGACGGCTCACCGGAACCGCAGCAGGCGGGTGGCGCGCCTACCGTTCAGGCGGATGCTCAGCGATCGACGCCGGCGCTCCCTACCGCCGAAATCAGTAGGGACTACTGACGACCAAATACCTCAGTTGTGGTGGGCTATCAACATGAACACCCTTGTGCCGACCCACTCATTCACTTCGAGAGGCGAGCATGCCCGAACCCTACGTCGCTAACAAAGAACTCATCTGGGCCCTACCGAAGGCGGAGCTCCATCTTCATCTTGAAGGCACCCTCGAGCCCGAAATGATGATGACGATGGCGACTCGCAACAGTATTCCGATCAAGTACGCAACCGTTGACGAAGTCAGGGCTGCCTACGTTTTCAAGGATCTCCAGTCATTCCTCGACGTCTACTACGCCGGGTGCTCCGTACTCGTGGAAGAGCAGGACTTCTACGACTTGACAATTGCCTATCTTCAACATGCGGCCGCACAAGGAGTGTGCCATGCGGAGGTCTTCTTCGATCCACAGTCGCACACCTCTCGTGGAGTTCCCTTTGAAACCGTCATACGTGGCATTCACTCTGCGCTGGCGGAATACGAGAGTCGCTTCAGGTTCACTTCTCGGCTCATCCTCTGCTTTCTTCGCCACCTCAGTGATGAGGATGCCTTTGCAGTCTTGGACGCAGCCACGCCGTATCTCGAGTGGATCTCTGCGGTTGGGCTCGACTCTTCCGAGGCTGGCAATCCGCCCTCGAAGTTCGCAGCTGTGTTCGATCGAGCCCGTGGCATGGGTCTCCTCACCGTGGCCCACGCTGGAGAGGAAGGCTCACCTGAGTACATTTGGCAGGCTCTTGAGATCCTCCACGCCGTTCGAATCGACCATGGGGTCAAGTGCCTGGACGATGAACGACTGGTCGCGCGCCTGGCCTCGGAACAGACAACGCTCACCGTGTGTCCGTTGTCGAACGTGAAGCTTCACGTGTTCGCTTCGCTTGCGAAGGACAACCTGCCGGCGCTTCTCGACCACGGTCTACGAGTCACCATCAACTCGGACGACCCCGCGTATTTCGGTGGTTACATTGCGGACAACTTCCTCGCCGTTGCCGAGGCGTTCCGTTTGACGGACGGTCAGATAGTTCAGCTTGTTAGGAACTCCGTTCTCGGATCCTTTCTTTCAGAAGAAGAAAAGGAAGCGCACATGACGCGCATCGACGCCCTGGTGTTCAATACTGTGACGGCACCGCAAAGCGACCGATAGTTCCGAGGACGTGTAACCCCGTCGGTTCCGACACGTACCTGTTTCGACGACGTCCAGCTTTCATGCTGATCGGGTGCTCGGGCTTTCGTACGGCTCTAGGACCACGACCCCTTGAACGGCACCGTGGAGTGGCCTGTGATGCTCGCCGACAATCCGCGCGAGCTCGACTCGTGAATTGATACCCAACTTGCGAAAGACTTGCCTCAAGTGCGAGTCAACGGTGTGGGGAGACAGGCAGATACATCGGCCGGCCTCGCGATTAGTCAGTCCACGAGCCACGACCTCAGCGACGGTCCGCTCAGCATCGGTCAGGGCTTCCCAACCGGCGACTCCTGGGTCTACTAACACTGATCGCGCAATTGTCCGCGGTTGGATCGAAAGCTGTACAAGAGCTCCCACCATCGCGTTCTGTGCGAGAACGGGTTTGTAACGGGCGATTGCGGCTAGGCCGCAAGTCAGCGCAATGTCTCGGGTCCGTCTGCACCCGTCGGCCAGCGCAGTTTGGGCTTGCGCCCACAGAAGTTCGCGGTCGGAGGGCAACAGCAGCTCGGCGGCACTCAGGTTTGTGATCATGATCCGCTCGCTCAGGGCCACGATTGCGCCCCGGGATCGCTTTCGCAGTCGGAGAAAACCGTCGAACACGAGCCCATCGGCTCTTGCCGTGTCAAAACTGGTCACGCAGCGTAGTTCGCTCTCGGCCCAGCCGCTTGGTGCCTGAGACAGATCTTGAGTGCTCGGTGGCATGCCTCCGTCGCCTTTAGAAGCACGCGTGAATGACCGTTGGGTGTGAACGTGCCAGTAACAGCCCACTCGCGGACCGACCTTGTTCAGGGAGACGATCGTCCTTAGCCCTCCTGTGGTCTGGATGCAGGCCGATATGTTCTCGGCCGTCAGAACCTTCTCTCCGTAACTCGCGCAAGAGGTCATCGGATGCCCCGTTTCGCGCTCGTCTGGGCGCGGCAGACGTCGGCGTGGGGAGTTCGTCGTGAGGTGCCGCGGACGGCTTCGTTCAAATTTGCGCACTCTCGGATGATCGATTCCCTGGAGGTTGGGGACGATCGAAGCACCTTGTCAGTCGGATCGAGCCGGCTGGTCGTCGATCGAGACCGCCCTAGAGCCGTCAAGCCTTCCCACTCAAAGCACTGGACCGCGTTCATATGTAAAGCCGACCACAAAGGCCGGTGGTGAGTCCTCAGTAGTGCCTACTAGTTCCGAAACGATCCGTACTGGTCCCTCAGACCGGCGACCCTCGACTGCTTAAGGTGGCGACGTTGAAAAGGGTAAGGGATGGTGAGCAGAGCACTTGGTAGCGGGCCGACTCGTCGCGAGATTCAACACGGGCGAGGACCGGGCCGACTCACTCGAACGCTGCCGACTCTATGGCGCGTCTGAGTCCGAGGCTCGCTGCATGACGTGTGACTTCAAGAGCTGGAACTCGTCTTCGGTGATCATTCCATCCCGCTTCAGATCAGCGAGGCGGGAGAGCTCCTGGGCTGGGGACTCACCAGCGTCGGTTGCGTGTCGCACAGGGTCCTGCGACGAAAGGCGGAACTGCTGTGCCTCCATTTGATGGACTCGCATTTTGTCGCCGCGAAAAATGAAGTAGGCAAGGATTCCGATGATGGGAAGCACGAGCACCAGGAGAACCCAGAGAGCCTTTGCCCAGCCTTGCAAGTCGTGACTCCGGAAGATGTCGATGAACACCGAGATCATCAACCAGATCTCGATAAAGAACAGGACGAACCAGAGGATCGAATACACAACCTGTCCGACTCCGAATGTTGCTGCGATCACGGGAACTCCTTTGAATAAGATGCTCTATGCCTGTCGGATTCGCTGTTCAGTCTGGAGGGACGACCGGCCAACCGCCGAAGAAAGCTCAAACGTGGCATGGGACCAAGAAAATCTACGGAAGGACTGTAATGCGATTGACGACCTCAGTCACTCCTGGCACCCCCCATGCTATATCCTCGGCCTTCTTCTTTGAAGCCCAGGATCCGCTCGTGCCGTCGAGGTACACCGTGTGATCGGAGCTGGAGACCTTTATCAGTGTGTCGTCGATCATGGCGTTGCGGCGTAACGTCTTACGGATCTTGTCGTTCACATCGCTCGGCAGAGGCTCGTCCGAGACCACTATGTCGTCGGAGAGGCCGAGCACCCCCTTGAGCCTCTCGACCGCACGCTCCGCGGCACGCCGCTGGTAGTGCCTGTGGACATGGCCGCTGAGGGTGACCCAACCGTTGGTCACTTGGACCGTCACCGCTCCATCGGGAACGAATCGGTCAGCGTCGAGCGCGGCTCTGCAGTCTGCTGCGATGCCGACATCGGCTATGGCTTCGCCGATCGGTCCGACGAGCAGCTCGTTGTCGACGGACTTCACGCCACGTACGCTCTGGGCGTCTTCCGAGGCTCGGATCAGGTCGAAGTACGTGTCTACCGCGCCGGTCAGGGTGATTCGCCCTTCATTTGCCTCGACGAGGATGCGCTTATCGTCAAGCAGCGGGTCCCAGTCGAGTTCGTCTCTTACGTCACTTGCGAGGAGATTCGTTGGCTTGTGCACGATGGTCCTTTCGGAATGTAGAGATGAGTGCAAGGTCATTGTGCGACTCGAACTCGGCCGGTGCATCACGCGATTGCGGGAATTGCGACGAGTTTGGGCGCCGCACTCGTTTTGCGTCGTACGACTGGCATATCGTGTTCTCATGTTCGCGAGGTCCTCGGTTGCTCTGCAGCTCGCGATGTCTTCGGGCTGGGCCGGACGATGACAGCAGATCCCGAGCCGCAACAGGAAGGCTTCTTCAGTTGGAGGACCCTAGCCAAGCGGGCGGCGGCCGTAGCGGTGGCCGGGGTGACCATCTACATTGTGTTGCCGAGCGTTACTCGCGTCCTGTCGTCCTGGCCGCGTCTGTCGAGGCTCAACCTCGTCTGGTTCGCCGTCGCGCTGGCCGCGGAGGTCGCGCACTTTATCTGCACCTTCGCCCTGCAACGCCTGGCGCTTCGCACCAATAGCTGGTTCGCCGTCGTCACCTCGGAACTGACCGGCAACGCCATCACCAATATCATGCCCGGTGCCGACGCGGCCGGCGCCGTCGTCCAGTTCCGGATGCTCGCAACTGCCGGAATCGATGCCGACACCGCTGTGAGCGGCCTCACCGCTTTCTCACTCATCCAAATCGGCGGTCTCCTCGCGCTGCCGATCTTCACGCTTCCTGCGATGGTTGCTGGAACGCCGGTCGGTCGCGGCCTCGTGAACACGGCACTTGTGGGTGCCGCCGGGTTTGTGCTCTTCGCGGCTTTCAGCTTGGTCTTCTTGCGCACCGACCGTCCCTTGGCGTTGCTCGGCCAGATCGTCCAACGGCTGTGGAACCGGATCCGTCGTCACCACGTGCCGCTGACAGGGCTGAGTGATCGGTTGCTGCGCGACAGGAATGCCATACGCTCCGCACTTGGCGCTCACTGGCAGGAGGCAGTTGTGTTCTGTGCCGCTCGGCTTGGCACCGACTTTGGCTGTCTCTTGGCTGTCCTGTGGGCTACCGGTAGTCATCCCCGTCCGTCGCTGGTTCTCCTCGCGTATGCCGTTGCCGGTGTGGTGGGCCTGCTGCCGATCACTCCTGGAGGCCTAGGGATCGTCGAAGCGAGCTTGAGCGGGATGCTCGTGCTCGCTGGTATTGGCGCGGGCGACGCCTTCCTGGCAACGCTCGCCTACAGGATCGCGTCCTACTGGCTCCCTCTTCTGGCTGGGTTGCCGGCCTACTTCCTGTTTCGCCGGCGTTACCGGTCCGTTAACTCGACTGTTACCAAGTCGAGCAGCTGAGTCTTCGCATCAGCGCGACCGTGCCCAGGAAGCGCTGATGGGCTCAGTCGGTGACATCACTTCCGCCTGTTGAAGATGTTCAGGAAGAAGAGGAAAACGTTGAGCGCATCAAGGAAGATAGATGCAGCGAGAAGCGGGGCGGAGTCGAAGTCGCTTGTCATACGCAAGCGCTGAAAGTCGAACAACGTGAGACCTGCGAAGACCACCAGTCCGATGACAGAGTAGATGATTGAGCCGTTTGGAATCTGCGCGAAGATTATGACGATTCCGAAGATAATTAGTGCCAAGAGCGCCCAGAAACAGATTCGGGCAATCCCTGACAAGTCTCGTCGGCTCGCATAGCCCATTGTGCCAAGTCCGGTCATGAACAGTGCTGTGGCCCCGGCCGCCTGCCACAGGACCTGGGGATTCGCACCGGCGTAGTAGACGACAGTCGGCGCAGTCGCTAATCCCATCAAGAGCCCGAATCCGAACAACAAGCCAATAGCTGAGGAAGTCGAACTCCGAACTGCGAACCTCATGCCAATCAGGCATGCGAAGGCTGCAATAAAGAATAGCCATCCCCAGCCGTCGGACAAAGTACGGCCGAGGTAGGTCCCGAGCGCGAAAATACCAACCGTCACGGCTACGTACCCCATTGTGTGGCTAAATAGCGAGCGACTGTCTCCTCCCATACCCCGTATCTCATCGACGTTGGTTCTGTGATCTAGATCGCCGTACATCCGCCCTCCTATGGTCTGGTCGCGCTGCCCGGATGGAGAAGCATGCCGAGGACCGCGTTCATGCTTACAGCCGACCACTTTGGATACGACAGATCCTCAGTAGTCGCTACTGGATTCGGACGCGGGAGCTACTGAAGTGTTCGGAATCGGCTTCGCATGACCGTGACGGCCGCCGCTGAGCGGGGCGACTGTCCTTGGCATCGGCCGTTCGACTGTCGCGGACCACTGTGCCGGTTGTCAGGGAGTCGAGATGTCCGCGCGCAGTGAGATCGTCGATGCGCCATGTGAACAACTGAACGCCTGACCGATGCGGGCGGTGGTCCTCCCTGTAATCTGGTAGTGGCTGCTTAGGACTGATCGAATCGCGCACGGTCCACTACGGGTGTCAATGTTCACGAGAAACGATCTCTCGGTTACCGGGCCGGTGGAGACGTGAGGCGTTTGTTCGAACGCGGTGCTCGCAATGTCGCCGGCATCACCGATTCACCGGCCGACAGGGGTGGCAGGCCGGCGATGGTGGCTCGCGGGGCGGACGCGTTGGACATGGCCGGTGGCGACGGCTCCCAGGCGGTCGTGGCGGCAGTGGCCGCCGATCACGGTTTGCCATTCGTCTGCGAGGGTCGTTCCTGCTTGCGGTCGCTGCCGATGGCGAGGCGCATGCGTGGGAGCCTCCGCTCCCCTTCGTGATACGACCGGGCGTACTCCGGGTTCGAATCGTCCCCGGGGATCGCGGCGCCTCACCAGCCTTTCTCTATGCACCCGTAGCGGTGTCCACATTGGCCGGTCTTGCGCGCGTTGTGGGCGATCGACCGAGCGGGATCGCGGTTAGCCGGAGATCAGTCGACTCGTGACGCCATCAAACAAGTTCGGGACGTCGCTGACAGGCGGTGACACGTCGCTCCCCACCTGGAGGCTTGTTCGCCGATCGTCGACTCGTCGACACCGACCTTGGACGTGCCGAGAACTCGAGTCGACAGGCGCTCTCAGAGGTCGGTTGCACAATCGCGGTCTCGCGAACCTGAATTGGCGCAACCACGGGATGTCAAGAAACGTGCCAACGGTGCACACTTGCATGTGGGAGAGACCAATAGCAGGAAGGGGATACATGCGCACAGAAAGCCTGGCCCGTCTTGAGCACCCCATGGCTCGTCAAGCCACGGTCAGCCGCAAGGCTCAAGCACGTTTCATACGTTCCACCCGTATGGCACCTGTCACGGCTGCGGAGATGCAATGGGAACACCACTCCGCCCCCACGAGATCTTCTCTGAAAGGGGCGTCCCGATGACTGGCCAAGGGGTGCTGGACCGCGCCGCGTTTCCGATCCTCATAGTGGCCGGTCCTGAGCGCGAGCGTCTTGCTGGCGAGACGCTGCGGCGGATCGTCGCCGAACTGGGTGACCTTGGACATTACATCGTGCGCGCCAGCTCGATCACAGACGCCGCGGCGCTCGTAGCTTCGGACCCGTCCTTTGGTTGCCTCCTTCTCGATTGGAACCTTGACCAGGTAGGTGACCGCCATCCCGCTGAGGCTGTCCTCGACCAAGCCCGTCGCCACAACGTGCGTATGCCCGTCTTCCTGATGGTCGAGCGGGAGGACCTCGAAGACGTTCCGCTCGCAGTAGAAGAGATCGTGCAGGAGTACGTGCTTGTGCTCGAGGACACCCCGAGCTTTGTCGCCGGAAGGATCGACTACGCCTGGCGCCGCCATACCGAGAACCTGTTGCCCCCGTTCTTCAAGACACTGGTCGCCTTCACCGAGTCCCACGAGTACTCCTGGCACACGCCCGGCCACGCCGGGGGGACGGCATTTCGCAAGTCGCAAGTTGGCAAGGCCTTCTACGACTTCTACGGCGAGACCCTGTTCCGCACGGATCTTTCGGTTTCGGTCGCAGAGCTCGGCTCGTTGCTGGATCACTCAGGAGTCGTGGCCCAGGCGGAGAAGAACGCCGCGAGAGTGTTCGGGGCCGATACGACCTACTTCGTGCTGAACGGGACGTCCACCTCGAACCAGATCGTCGCCCATGCCTGCGTCGTGGCCGGCGATCTCGTGCTCGCCGACCGCAACTGTCACAAGTCGGTCAACTACGCCCTGACCGTCACAGACGCGATCCCGGTCTACCTCATGCCGTCGCGCAACGGTTACGGGATCATTGGTCCTATCCCTCCGGCCAGGCTGTCGCCCCAGGCGGTCGCGGCCGCGGTGGCCGCGAACCCACTTGCTCAAGGCACTGCGTCTAAGGCTCCCGTCTACGCCGTCGTCACCAACTCGACCTACGACGGACTGTGCTATCGCGCGGATCGGGTTGTCGAGCTCTTGGGCCAGAGCGTTCCGAGGCTGCATTTCGACGAGGCGTGGTTCGCATATGCGCGCTTTCACCCGCTGTATGTCAATCGATACGCGATGTACGACCGGACGCCTGCAGCGGGGGATCCGACTCTCTTCGCGACGCAGTCAACGCACAAACTTCTTGCCGCCTTCTCCCAAGGTTCGATGATCCATATCCGCCCGAGCGACCGCGCGCCTGTCGAGCCATCACGGTTCAACGAGGCGTACATGATGCACGGCTCGACATCGCCGTTCTACCCGATGATTGCCTGTTTGGATGTCGCCTCGGCGATGATGGACGGCCCCGGTGGTCTCGCCCTCGTGCAGGGAGCGATCCGCGAGGCGGTCCGGTTCCGAAAGCGGATCGTCACCCTCGGCCGGGAGCTCGCGAAAAGCCCCGACGGGGTAGCGCCGTGGTTCTTCGGGGTCTGGCAGCCAGAGGAGGTGCACGATCCCCTGTCAAACGTGGTGTCGCCGTTTGCCGACACCCCCGACGACCTGCTCGAGACAGAACCATCGTGCTGGAGCCTCGAACCTCGTCAGCCATGGCACGGCTTCGCTGAGCTGGATTCCGACTACTGCATGCTCGATCCCACAAAGGTCACTCTGACAACGCCCGGCGTCGATGCTGCGGGTCATCTCGCAGAGACCGGGATTCCTGCTCCGATTGTGGCCAGTTACCTGGACAGCCATCGGGTCGAGGTCGAGAAAACGGGCGACTACAGCCTGCTTTTCCTGTTCTCGATAGGCACGACGAGAGGGAAGTGGGGAACGCTTCTCGAAGGCCTTCTTGGGTTCAAGCGCGCTTACGACTCAGGACAATCCGTCGCCGCGGCGATCCCGGACCTCGCTGCCGCCTACCCGGACCGCTACGGCAAGACCACGTTACGGGAACTTTGTGACGAGATGCACTCTGAGGTCCGGGCTCGCGGCACGATCGAGCTACTGGACAGGGCCTTTGCCGAGTTGCCGCTGCCGGCGACAACCCCGAGCCATGCCTACCGTGGTCTGGTGCGCGCCCGAACGGAGCGAGTACCGGTCTCGGAGATGGCGGGCCGGGTGTCTGCCGTCATGGTCGTGCCTTACCCTCCTGGCATCCCCATCCTCATGCCCGGTGAGCGCGCCGGAGCGCTCGACGGCCCAGTGTTGCGCTACCTGCTCGCTCTGGAGGCCTTCGATGCCCAGTTCCCAGGGTTCGCTCATGACATCCACGGGGTGGAGCGCGACGATTTGGGTATGTTCTCGATCGAGTGCCTCAGCGACGGGGTGGCTGATCCATCTCGAGTCACTGGAGACAACCGCTAGTGTCGCTTACGCCATATGGAAGTGACCCATCTAGGAAATGGCAGGTCCTAATCATGCAGCATCGCCATTTCACCAGTCCCGCCAGTTCGGGGCCGCCCCGAGACCCACAGCCGAAGCCGGCAGGCCCTCCGCCACCGACGATGCGCTGGTGGCTCCTTGCTCTCGGGTTGCTCGCGACCGTCCTGTTGTTGTGGTCGCCGGACATAAAGAGCACAACAACAGTCAACTTTAACTACAGCACGTTTCTGTCCCGCGTAGCGGCTAACAAGGTCAAGACTGCGTCGATCGACCCGAACGGCGGGGTCACGGGAACCTTGAGGAACGGTGACGACTACACGACCCAGATCCCAGTCGTCCTCAACGACGCACGGCTTGCTCCGATGCTCAAGGCCCACGACGTCGCGGTCACCGGCATCGGCCCGAGCTCGAACCTCGTGGGCGACCTGTTGGCGCTCCTTCCACTCCTGGTCTTCATCGGGATCTTCGTGTGGCTGAGCCGGAGCACGCGCCGGCAAATGGCGGGCGGGATCATGGGTATCGGGGGGTCCAAGGCGAAGGTCTACGACGAGCAGCGGCCTTCGACGCGCTTTTCTGATGTTGCCGGCTACGAGGGTGCGAAACAAGAGGTGAGCGAGGTGGTCGACTTCTTGAAGCACCCCGGCCGCTACACCCGCGCCGGCGCGATCGGGCCCCGGGGCCTGTTGATGGTCGGGCCTCCCGGTAGTGGGAAGACCCTCATGGCACGCGCCGTGGCGGGCGAGGCCGAGGTCCCCTTCTTCGCCTTGACAGGCTCGAGCTTCGTCGAGATGTTCGTCGGTGTGGGGGCGTCCCGGGTCCGAGACCTGTTTGCGGACGCCCACAAGCGGGCACCCTCTATCATCTTTATCGACGAGATCGACGCCATTGGCCAAAAGCGGGGCGGCTCGATAGTCTCCAACGACGAGCGTGAGCAGACCCTGAACCAGCTGCTCGCGGAGATGGACGGCTTCGACTCGTCTACCGGCGTCGTCGTCATGGCCGCCACCAACCGCCCCGAGGTGCTCGACCCAGCGCTTATGCGCCCAGGGCGTTTCGACCGCCAGGTCGAGATCCCCCTCCCCAACCAGGCCGAGCGGGCCGCCATCTTGAAAGTGCACGCGAAAGAGAAGCACCTCGGGCCAGACGTCGATCTCGACGCCGTCTCGCGCGGGACCCCCGGCTTCTCGGGTGCCGACCTCGCCAACCTCATCAACGAGGCGGCCATCGTCGCGGTGCGCGACAACCGGGACGTCATCGAGGCCCGGGACATCGACGAGGCGAGGGACCGGATCATCTTGGGCAGGCGCGACGGGTCCAACATGCTGCTTCCCGAGGAGAAGTATTCGGTGGCGGTGCACGAGACGGGCCACGCCCTCGTTGCTGTGTTCTCCGAACACGCCGACCCGGTCGCCAAGATCACGATCCTGCCCGCTGGCCAGGCACTCGGCGTGACCGAGCAACTTCCACTCGACGAGCGGCATCTGTACCCGGAGAGTTACCTGCGGGATTCGCTCGCGGTCCGCCTCGGCGGCCGGGCCTCCGAGGTCCTCGTGCTCGGCGAGGGTTCGACGGGTGCATCGAACGACCTCGAAGGGGCCACGCAACTCGCTGTCCACATGGTGCGCGACTGGGGACTCTCGCCCCGGCTCGGTCCTATCGGCTACGGCGATCAGGGCCCGGGCTACCTAGGCGTGTCGCAGCTGCAGTCGCGCCCGTTCTCTGAGGGCACCCAGCAGGCGATCGACGAGGAGGTCAGCCGACTGCTGTCAGAGGCAGAGGAGCGCGCCAGCAGCCTCCTATCGGCTAACCGTGACGTCCTTGATGCGGTCGTGGCAAGGCTGATCGACAAAGAGACAATGAGCGGAGACGAGCTCCGGGAGATAGCGCGCCAGACAATAGCTTCGCGATCTGTGACCGCCGCGACACCAAGTTCGTCATGAGCAGCGTAGAAGTTTGAACCCTGAGAGGACGTCACACGCTCATGATGGCGACCGACGTCCCAACGCCTTCCAGTGATCGCGCATCGAAACCCGAGCAGGCGACCACCCTTAGATCCGACGAGCTGAACCTGTTCGACTCGACGATTGTGGCTGTGTCGTCGGTGGCGCCCGCATACTCCCTGGCGGCGACTCTCAGCCTGCTCTTCGCTGCCGTCGCCTACGCGGGGCCGGCGGTGATCATCGTCAGCTTCATCCCGGTGCTGTTCATCGCCGTCGCGTACTTCTACCTCAACCGCAGGGACCCCAATTGCGGCGCCTGCTACGCGTGGCTTTCCAAGCTCGTGAGCCCTTCCGTCGGTTGGTTCAGCGGCTGGGTGCAGGTGGCGGCGAGCGTGTTGTTCTGTGTGGCGGCGCCGATCCTGGCCGGCGGATACACGCTCCAATTCATGCACACGGTCGGCTGGATCAACGCGCGCACCGCCGGCAATACATGGCTGACGGTGATGGTCGGGGCGCTGTGGCTCGCCGTCATCACGTTCATCACCATCTACGGGATCCGCTGGACCGCCAACAGCCAATGGTTCTTCCTGCTCATCCAGTATGTGGCTCTGCTCGGCGCTTCCATTTGGGGGATAGTCAAGGTAGCTGCCGACCATCCTGTGGGGTCTACTGGGTTCCGTTGGTCGTGGCTCGACCCGCTCTCGATCCATGGTTACAAGGGGCTGGCCGTCGGATGCGTGCTCGGCCTGTTCTTCTTCTGGGGATGGGACACCGCCGTCAACTTGAACGAAGAGTCGAAGAGCTCGACAAAGACTCCAGGTCAGGCGGGCATCATCTCAATGTTCCTCTTGTTGTTCATTTTCGTCTTGAACATCGTGTCTGCCCAGATGCTGCTTCCCGCCAAGGAGTTTTCCAGCCAGGGCCCGGATGTGCTCTTCTACTTCGCGCAACGCGCCGGTGGTCCCTGGATGGGCTACCTGATGATCATCGCCGTGCTGTCCTCCACGGTGGCCGACACTCAGACCACACTGCTGCCGGCAGCGCGTGTCACTTTGTCTATGGCGAGGGACGGAGTCTTCCCGCGCGTCTTCGGCGTCATCCACGGCGAGTTCCAGACGCCGATGATCGGGACGCTCATCCTCGCGTTCGTGGCACAGCTCGGCATTCTGGTCAGAGCAGGGTCCCCGACGGTCAACTCGGTGTACGGCAATCTCATCGACAACATCGGTGTGCTCGTCGCGTTCTATTACGGAGCTACGGGTCTGGCGTGTGCCTGGTCCTACCGCACGGTTATGTTCAAGAAGGCGAGCTTCTTCTTCACGGGGATCCTCCTCCCATTCCTGGCCGGGCTCTTCTGCTTCTGGGTCGGGTACGAAGTGGTCAGGCAGTCGGGCCTCAGCGCGTCGGCTCCGGTCCTTGTGGCTTACGCCCTAGGAGTCCCGCTGGTGGTCGTTGCGCGACAGAGGAGCACGAGCAAGTTCTTCGAGCAACGACCGATCGCCTACGATTCCATCAACTGAGGCCCCTCATCGCGCGGTTGTTGCGAGAGCTGAACTTCCGCTTTGAAACCGTTGGTGCAAGTGGGCGCCCGGCTCACCCTTGACCAGTGCTGCTCTTTGGGTTCAACCTCGACCAAGCAGCGTCGAATTCACGCCGGCGGCATTGACGCACGCTCCGCGCGGCGGATCCAGATGAGATAGGTCACCACGCCAAGAATCAGCGGCGGCGCATAGGTCGTCAGCCGCCAGACGAAGTCCGCCGCCAAAGCATGGGATGCGTTCGTCCCGAACGCCGTCATCATGGCAACGAACGCAGCGTCGACTGTTCCAAGGCCACCCGGAGCGATCGGCACCGCGCCAGCCAGCCGGGCCACTGCGAACGAGGTGAGCACCGCGGGGAAGCCGACCTGGGCAGACGTGACACCGACGGCCCGCACGATGATAAGGACCAGAAGCAAGACCGCGAGCTGACTGGCCAGCACGGCCCAGGTGAGACGCCAGCCACGACGGTAGGCTGTGTCGACGGTCTGGCTTCGGAAGTGCAACACTGCCTGCTCGGTCCGATCCACCTCCACCTTGTGGAAGAAGTGGAGTACCCAGTTCACAATCCGATCGGCGAGATGACCTAGCCAGCGGGCGCTTGTCTCGGACCGGAAAACCAGCCACAGTGCCACTCCCGCGACTATGAGGACGACCATGCCCAGGGCGGCGGCTGCCAGGGCACCTTGAGGCGGGTGTGCCGTCACCGCCAACAGAGCGACCGCGGCGATCGGCAGACCGAGCTTGGCTGCCAGGTTCCAGACGCCTGTTATGACGACCGCTGTGGAGATGTCGAGGTCGGTGAAGCCGAAGGACGAGAACATTCTGTAGGTCATCCCGATCGCCACAGCGCCGCCGGCAGGCACGGTGCTTGAGATTGCGGAGGTGGTCTCGGTCTCGAGAAAGCCGAGCCGGAACCGGAGCCCAGGCAGGACAGCCTGGTAGGGCCAAACGATGGAGATCTGATTGACCGTGGTTGCCACGGCGATCGCCGCCCACCACAGAGGGCTGAGGCCGGCCATATGGGCCCAAGTATCTGAGTAGCTCGTGAACCGCGGGATCACTCCGACAAACATGAGAACCAGCAGCGCCAGGCTGCCGGCGACTGCGAGCGCTCTGCGCCAACGGGGTACAGGCTTACCCACCGTCCGGCTATCCCGCGGCGCGCCTCGATAGCTGGTCTGCTGGCGTTGCCGTTCACCTTCTAGGTTGGACATTGGCGCAACTTGCTGCTCGGTCGACGGCGTGACGATCGGTTCTCGGTCTCGATGCTACCTGTGTGCCCCAAGCCGACTTGACGTGCTCGCTCCTTCCGGCAGGCAAGGCGCCTCGGGAAGTACCAGGAACGCTGAGGGCCCGTTCAGTTCCTTTGATTTGCTCCTGGAAATGCGCGCTGCGTTTCAGACCCTCCAAGAGTCCCGCTGTTCTCTCCGGCCATGCCGTTTACGCATCGACTGAGAGGTTGACGAGGGACTCTTCGGCGACGCTGCACTGGAGTGTCTCGTTTACGCGAGCGCTCACCTTGTCCCAAGTGGGAGTGCGGAAAGGACGAACCTGAACTCAGCCCGTCAAAGATGCCCGTATGGACGACAGGTGAACCGCTACTCCACGGTCGAAGCGCGTTCCGACCAAAGAGAGCGGACGACGCAGACCGGGACAGGGCACCGAAGTCGAGACCCAAAGCCGCGCGGACAGGTCGAGGACCGGGGAGTCGTCCAAAGGACCGGGGCGGGTCGAGGACGGCCTGCAGGCGTTAGCAGGCTGTGTGAATGTGGCGAGCCGGGCAACGACCTTCTATCGCGGTGTCCTCTGGAACCGGCGTCCGCTGATAAGCGTGGAGGTGATTCGGACGACTCGGTCGGCTGCTCGGTCGACTCCCCAGGCCTCTACCGTCAGCTGTTGGGCCCGATACAGCTCCGTCGCTTCGGTGACAACCCTCGACACGCCCTGGACAAGAACACTCCAGCCACTCAGGCCGTCAGCCTCATAGCCGTCGGCTTCAAAGGCGAGGACTCTGCCGGCGGCGGCGGCGTGGAACTTTGTGCCTTCCACGGTGCGAAACACGACTTCGCCGTCCAAGAGAGCGAAGTTGACTGGTAATACCGCTGGAAGTGCTTTGATGCTGAGGCCTACCCGCCCTACGGACACGCTGGCCAGCAGGCGCAAACACTCGCCGCGCGACAACTCTTCGAGCTTCGGACCGCCCATGCCTTCACGTTGGCCGACGGCTGTCACGGGAGCTAGGGCCGAAAGTCTCTTTGACGTTGGCCGTCGTCTCGAGAGCATCTCAGATGGCGCTCGTTGGCCCCTTAGGTCGTTGCTCTCGCTCGCTTGCGCCACGACGGGGAGCGCCCGCAGACAGTAGCGTGCCCGACAGCGCGCGGGCGTGAAGATTCTCGGGACCGTTCGTGTCGACGAAGGTTGCAACGAACGGTGAGAGCCTGTGTCGCGGCTGACAAGACGGCGCGGACCGAGAGGGGTCTGGGAGTCGGGGCTCGCGGCCACCTTGCTTGTCAGGAGCAGCATCATCGGGACGATCCGGTTGCCTGGAGGCGGCAGAATGAGACGGTGGACCGCGCCGCTGCTGTGATCATGGACCTTGAAGACCCCTTGGCGTCCTACCGGAGCCAGTTCACCGCGGAAGGACCTATCTATCTCGACGGCAACTCCTTGGGTCGTCCATCTGCTTCTGTCGTCGAGGGACTGGCAGTGGCGGTGCGCGACTGGTCGGAGAACCTGGTTGGTGGGTGGTCCAGGTGGATGGACCTGCCTGCTGCGGTGGGTGACCGGGTCGGCCGCCTGGTCGGCGCAGGTTCCGGACAGGTCGTTGTTTGTGACAGCACTACTGTCAATCTCTACAAACTGGCCGCGGCCGCCCTGGCTGACCAGTGCGACCGGCAGGTAATTCTGGCCGACGCGGACGACTTCCCAACGGACCGATATGTGCTGCAGGGGCTCGCTGAAGCCAGCGGCCGTGAGTTGCGCCTTCTGCATGGCAGTGCAGTCGACGGCCTGGACACCGAAGTCGTGGACTCGGCAATTGACGCGAGCACGGCACTGGTATGCCTGTCGCACGTCAACTTCCGCTCGGGCGCCCGACTGGACCTCCCAGCCATCACCGAGGCAGCCCATCGCCATGGCGCACTCGTCTTGTGGGACCTGTGTCACAGTGCCGGCGCGATTCCAGTCGGCTTGGACGAGGCCGAAGCCGATCTCGCTGTCGGCTGCACCTACAAGTACCTGAACGGAGGCCCCGGTTCGCCCGCCTTCGCGTACGTGAGGCGTGACCTGCAGGTCCGGCTTCGCCAACCGGTGTGGGGTTGGTTCGGACAGGAGGACCAGTTCGCCATGGGTCCTAGTTACGTTCCAACGGCCGGAATGGGTCGTTTTCTCGCAGGTACTCCGCCTGTGCTCGGACTGTTGGCCGTCGATGCCGCGGCCCGGACCGTGGAATCGGCCGGCGTAGCCGCACTGTGGGCTAAGTCGCAGCGACTCACGGCAATGTTGGTGGATCTCGTGCACAGCGAACTTGAGCCGCTTGGTGCGACCTTGGCCTCTCCGACCGATCCGGGTCGGAGAGGAGCTCACGTATCAGTCGCTCACCCCGGGGCGTGGCCATTGTGCAAGGCTTTGATCGACCGTCAGCTGGTCATAGGAGATTTCCGGCCACCAGACGTGATGAGGCTTGGCCCAGCGCCGCTCTATACGCGCTTCGTGGACGTGTTCGACGCCGTGCAGCGGATGGCCGAGGTTCTCCAAGCCGGCGTGGACGTGGTGCAAGACCGCCCGAGGGTCACCTGACTCCCAGGCTCGAGATGGCCCACTTTCGCACTGGCACGGTCAGCGCTGAGCGGCGTTGACAACCGCGTCCAGTCATTCCCGCGCGAACCTGAGTGGACGACCGCCTGTGTGAGTCAGGATGCGAACCTGTGCTGTGATGTGTCTCCCAGACGTTGCCTGACTCACACTTGAGCGGTCGCGCTAGTAGCCGTAGCCGGCCATCGTCGTTGTGGTCGTGCCCCCGCCACTCGTCGTGCCGCTGCTGGCAGCTGCTTTTATGGGAGTGCCGGAGTTGGTCGTCGCCGCCGCATGCACGAGGTACCAGGTACCACTGAAGGCGACGAAGTTCTCGCCGCTCGACTTTCCAGGACCTGAGTCGCCGACGAAGGTGTAGACCGGCCATCCGTTGAAAGTGACTTGCCACCGGGATCCCCTTGTGACATGGGAGATTTTGCCTTTGACCCCGGGACCGGTACTGATCATGGAGTTCTTGGCTACGAGAAGCGGCGGCCAATCCGCGAGGCACGCGCTGGAAGTGCAGTGCAGCGTGCCCTTCGACTCGGTGCTGAGGACGTACAGCGAGTAGCCGGCGGAGTTGGCCAATACCTCGCCATACTTGACGATCTTCACCTCTTGGAGCGTCGACTTCGCGCCCAACTGCGTGGCTGGTTGCGCACCGGCGAACAACGGCGCGGAGATGGTCCCTCCGACCGCGGCCGCGGCGAGCACGCCTGCTACTGCGAGGCGCCGGCGTCGTCTTGTTGATGAGTGCGACGAGCTTGTATCCACGCGCTTTCCTCCCCCACGTCTAGGTCTGGTCGGGAGGTAGTACGGGAGAAGCGTCCAGATGGATTGCAGCGACCGGTGGACCAGCGTCGGGTTCCTAGCAGCGGTCCGCTTCGCCGCCCGACCTGTCTTGCCGTTCCATCAGCCGATTCCTACGGTATTCGGCGAGCGTGCGCCAGTACCCCACCTGTTCAAGGGCCCCGGCGAGCTCGGCGCGCGAAATGTCCCGATCGGCTTCCGCCTGGAAGGACAGCGCCCTGCAGTCGTTCGGCTCTTCTGGGGCGATGCCCGGTTCGCTGTTCGTCCGTGTGTTGTGCTCGAGCTGGAAGGGTTTCATGATCCTCACGTTCCCGACGTGCGCGGCGCTGACACCGGCAAGCCAGTCAGGGTTGTCACCTCACCGGCGTTGGGGCTTGACCGCTCACTTTCGCCTTTCATGGCTGTTGGCACTCCGTCCCCGAGGTTGCGATCGTGGTCTCACCGGTCGCGGCCGACTGCACGCTCACCCACTTGGTGCCCACCAGGGCCTCGACGGTGAACCAGTAGTTGTC
>JBEKBX010000044.1:0-27664 GCA_050015175.1 Acidimicrobiales bacterium
CTCGGGCTGACCGTCTCCAAGCCAACTGTTGTCATGTACGCCAAGGGATTTGCTCTGGAGTGCAAGTACATGAGCAAGAAAGGCAAGACGACGCTCTCCTACACCTCGGAGACACGGAAGGCTTTTCTCGCAGCGGAGAGCGCGCTACCCAAGACCAGCATCGTGATCGTGACCCTAGGCAAAGGGGTCGCGGCGTACCGGATGCCCCCGTATCTTCTTTCGGTTCAGTACGGAACGTTGGAGTGCGTCATCGAGACCCTGGTCAGTGCCGCTCACGAGGAGGCCCTGGCCGAGGTCCTTCTCAAGTCCTACTGGTAGCTGCCGCCCTTGCCGAGTCCGGGACCACAGAGGCGAGCGAACAACCTGGAGAAGCCCAGACCTGCCGGTAGGTCAGGCGAGTCAAGCACAAAACACGGCTTTGTATCCGCGCCAGCGGTCGCGAGCCCTGCGCCCGATTCTGCAGCGATCGCTTAACCGCGCCCGTAGCTGTCGCTATGCCAGGTGCCGGTAAGGATCCCCAAGGTTCAGGCAACTGGTTGCAGGGTGGTGACGAAGACGTAGCTGCCGTAGGACCAGGAACCGCTGATGCTGGTGACGCCGTTCTTGGTAGAGCCGGTGTAGGTGCCGATGCCGGGCTCGATCTCGATCGTGACGTTGCCACCCTTGGCGAACGTGATCAGCCCTTCTTGGACTGCGGCGGTGCAGACGGGGCTGTCGGTGGTGTAGGTGCCGGTGCCAAAGATCTCTTCGGGGCCGCCCTTGGGGGGGCAGATGTAGAGGTAGCGCTGCCCGTTCTTGGCGGGGAAGCTGCTGGGATAGGCGTCCCAGCCGCGGCCACCGTAGCCGACGTCGGTGTTGTAGATGGGTTGGCCTATGAAGACGAAGCTGCCGGTCGAGGGGCCGGACGACTCGGTGGTCGTGCCGTTGCGGTTCGAGCCGGTGTAGGACTTGGCGCCGGACTCGATCTGGATCGTCACCGTGCCGCCCGCCTTGATGGTGATCAGGCCGTAGTTGACAGCGGCGGCGCAGACCGAACTGTCATCGGTGTAGGTGGTCGTCCCCCAGACGTTGTTGCCCGAGACGTCGTCTCTCGGCCCGGGCACCGGACAGTTATAGGTGTAGCGCTGACCGTTCTGGGCCTCGAACTGCGCGGCCGTGGCCGTCCACCCCTCCCCCCCGAACTTGGGTGCGAGGACGACCTGGACCGACTTGGCGGCGAGCACGACCTGGACCAGCGCACCGCTGGCGCCGCTCTGCAACGTATGCGCGGTGATAGAGAGTCCCGCGAACTCATAGGAGACATTGACGGCGAGGTTGTGAGGACTGAGAAGGGCGCTCTTGTACACGGTGTTTTGAAGAGTTGCTTCCAGGAAGTCGGCGGCGCTCACCGAGTCCACCTGCATCGTCGCGGTCAGCACGACGGTCGGCGTGGTTCCCGAAACCGACAGCGAAAAGCCGGTCAGAACCTCGGTGGTCACCATCCCGGCACTCGTCGTCAGCGACAGATCCGCAACTCCTTGGCTAGCGCCAGTGCCCTGCCCTGCTACCTGAGGCCTCCCAGGTGCTTGCGAGAAGGCCGTCGGGCTCGTCACGGTCAGGCACACGCCAGTAACGAGCAGGACAAACAGGAGGCTCGCCGGGACTCGACCAGCTCGACGGTGCCGACAGTTCACCAGCGACCAGATCCTGTGCACGCTCATATCGGTTCCAGGCGCGGCTAAGCGGCTGGCAGAATGGAGGGCGACGTCGACCCCGCCGAAGGATAGTCAACCAAAAATGACTGATAGCTGAACGTGATCTGCACCGATGCGCCGGTCCCGGCTTCGTCCTGTAACAGGTAACTTGTGATGAGAACCTCACGGAACCAATAGAAGACGATCGGCTTTGTAGTGACCATTCTCGCCGCCGGATAGAACCCAACGCAGACGTCCTTTTCCTGTGCCTTCGTGAGAAACTCAGCCAGCAGTAGAGACGCCGATTCGTCATTGACAGGCATCGTCGCCGTCACGCTTCCAGTTCTCTCGGAGGATGGCAGCCCTCCTTGGGGTGACGGTGAGAAAGAAAAGGCGCCAAGCACCTCGTCGGGAACAGAACTGGACGGCTTGTCTGCGCCCCAGAACATTTCCACAGTGAAGTGTTGGGTCTGGGCGCCAGCAGCCACTGGCGGCGCCACGACCACCAAGCCCAGTGCAACAGTGAGAGCCGCCAGGCCAGGCAGCAGTGCCCAGCGCATGGCTTGACCGCACTGTGGGAAAAAACCTCTCCGTGTTCTCATGTCGCGGAAGTTAGCACTTGGTATGGCAAATTGCGTGGGGCTGAGAATGCCCGAGGGAAGTCGGTTCGTCACTTGAGGCCGCGCCTCAAAGGCGGCGCCCACACCCTCGACCGCGACGCCGAGCACCTTCGATTCACGACGTTGGGTGCGCCATTTGCGGCGGCTCGCGGAGCGTTCTTGCCTCCGGAGTCACGGTTGTCGGCGTAGCAACAGGATGATCGCACCGGCGCCGCACGCATTGGGCTGCACGTGCCACCCCTTGACCAAATGAGAAGGAAGGGATGGCGATGACCACTGTAGATGCGACGCGCCCGGTAACTGGTGGTGTGGACACCCACCTCGATGTGAACGTCGCCGCCGCACTCGATGCGATCGGTGGGCTTCTAGGCGTGGCCGAGTTCCCGACCACGCCAGCGGGGCATCGTCGCCCTGCCGAGTTCTTGGCGAGCTTCGGCACCTTGACCCGCGTCGGGGTCGAAGGCACCGGCTCTTATGGAGCCGGTCTTTCCAGGTACTTGCGAGGCTCTGGAGTGGAGGTGGTCGAAGTCGACCGGCCGAATCGCCAGTCCCGCCGGCGCACGGGCAAGTCCGACCCAGTTGATGCCGTCGAGGCGGCCCGTGCCGCTTTGTCAGGCAGAGCCCAGGGGGAAGGGAAGAGCCGCGACGGCAACGCGGAGGCGATCAGGGCGCTCGTGGTCGCCAAGCGTTCATCGCGTTCGACAAAGATCCAGACGCTCAACCAGATCCGTCACCTCGGCTTCACCGCTCCAGAAGAGCTCCGATCACGCCTAAAGGGGGTCTCGCGCCAGCACCTTGGCGCAATAGCTGCTGCGCTTAGACCGCGTGCCGGGGGCGACCCAGTGGTCTTTGCCACAAAGACCGCCCTTAGCCTGCTTGGCCACCGCGTGCTCGTGCTGGACGCCGAGCGAGAGCGTCTGAACCTTCTTCTTGGCGAGCTCGTCAAAAAGACCGCGCCCCAGCTGCTCGAGATCCACGGCGTCGGCGTCGACACCGCGGCCACGCTTCTCGTGGCCGCCGGGGACAACCCCGGGCGGATCCGCTCAGAGGCCGCCTGGGCGCATCTTTGCGGCGTTGCCCCGATCCAGGCCTCGTCTGGCAAGGTGACCCGCGTCCGGCTCGACCGTGGCGGGGACCGCCAGGCCAACTCTGCTTTGTGGGGGGTGGTGATCACGAGATTGCGTTCCGATCCCCGGATCCAAGCCTACATGGAGCGGCGCCTAAAAGAGGGCCGCTCCAAGCCCGAGGTCATCCGGGTCCTCAAGCGCTACGTCGCCCGCGAGGTCTATCACCGCCTGCCTCGCGCATAGCTCACTCCCAGCAGCGGGCCTGACCCGAGAATCGGCTGGCGCCTACTGGCTGCCCTTATAACGATCTGCCGGTCCGCTGCTGGGAGCCCACCATCGCCGTTGAGCGGCCGGAACCCTGGCCTAGTAAGAGCTTGCCCTCATCTAGTGGCTCATCCCTGTCTTGTCTGAGCTGGCCGCCAACTAAAAGAAATTGCCCCTTGACATACGTAGATAAGGAGCATCGTTAGGCGCTGATCAGCCAACCGTCCCGGAACCGTCGATCGGTACGCACACTTCCTTCAGTGACGATCGCTCGACGCGCACACAGATGAGTCGATCTGCTCGCAGGCATTATGCACTAACTCGGAATCGCCTCAGGCGGGCTCCGAGCCGTCAACAGGTGCAGAGTGCAGGCGTCCCATTGCAGCGACATCGTTGGGAGTGGCGGGCCGGATGGAGGGCCACCCGAACGCGTTCAGCAAACAAACAAACTGCTTCTCCTCGCTCTCGGTCAGAGGGACATGGAGATTCCTCGATCGCCGCAAGCCCCCGAGGAAGTGCAGACTCAAAGAATGTTCCCCAGGTGAGACCTGGTACGTCTTGATCTGCTGGGGTGAGATGGCGCCCACCTTCGAGCCGTCAGGGCTCCGGCGTTGGGCCCGGCCCGGGCCGAGCCGGGATACCATCCGGACAACAACGAGAGTCGGAAACGCGGGCCAAATTCGATTCGGGGCTCGCCGTAATTGGATGGTCGCGTCATCCATGCCCAGCGAGGTGTCCCCGCCCCTGGTTGCCGCGACAACATCGGATCGATCGTGGTTCATATTTGTGTCTTACACAGATCGGCGTAAGAAGAATAGCAACAAGCTGATGAAATCTCGCCTCCGTATGCTTGGCCGCCGTGAACAATCCACACCGGAGAGCCGGAGGATGCCCCTTACCGCCGGCTGTCGGGCCCACCCCCGACCCCATTCGGATCGCTCAGGGGCTAGTGACACAGCTCAGCGGCTGACCGATCGCGATCATGGTCCAGGCAACCTGGTCCGAGAAGTAGCCGAGGCTAAGCTCGGCGCCCGCCGGCATCGCCGATGGCGTGATCACCATGACATTTCCCTGCGGGCCTTGCCTATCTGACACCTCAAAGCCTGAAGGCTGAGTGGGCGTATGGCAGAAGGAGCCAATACGGATCAGGGCTGGCACACCGGCCTTGGCGAGAACCTGCTGCATGTAGGTGGGGTTTATGGACTGTTCGTCGGTAAACCTGATGGTGACGGTTCCGTCGGTGTTGCTGTTTATCGAGTAGCCCGCGAGCTGAACGTGCACCGCGCCGTGACCGAGCTTCAGCACACTTATCCGGCCGGGCCGCGGCGTTGTTCCCGTCGCCTCGAAGGCGCCCACGCTGATGGTGAGCGCGACGGCAGCTACGAGGCCCCCTCTCGCCAATCTTGAACGTCGCCGGCGTGTCCGACCCTGTTCCACGATCGCCTCGAGCGGCGTGGCCATGTGAACCTCGGGCAAGGTCTCCTTTACCCTGTCGAGGATGTCGACATCATTCATTTGCTTGCCCTTCTCTTGGTCGTGCGAGACTCACATTCGGAACACAAGGCTCAGTCGGGCGGGCCTCGGTGTAACTTCGACGCAACGCCGCTGCGGCCCGTGACAGATGTGACATGACCGTTCCCTCGGCGATACCGAGAGCATTTGCGGTCGTGGCGGTGTCGAGGTCAAGGAAGACGCGCATCACGACAACCTCACGTTGTCGGTCCGGCAGGTGCCTTACCGCAGCCATCAAGGCGTCATCCATGTCATCGCTCACTTCTGGAAGCGCCCCGTCGTGGTTCGTCAGTTCCACCTCTCGATGTCGCTTGCGCCACCAGGAGACATTTGTGTTGAGCGCGGTGCGCACCACCCACGCTTGCGGAGCGGGATGGCGAGCGACCTTCGGCCAAGAGGACCACGCCTTCGCGAAGGCATCTGCGACGAGGTCTTCTGCTAGTTGCCGGTTGCCGACGCTTGCCAATACAGCCCGGAGACAAGAGTCCCGGCTGGACTCGTAGAACTCGGCGAAGCCTTCCTGCTGGCGGTCGCGGTCCACACCCTGTCTACGTTTCAGCGGCCCGATCCATTTACACAGTTCCGCACATTTGTCGCTCTTGTTCAACTGAGCACACTTGCGGCGTCCCTGATCGTGGGAACACTGTTCCGCCTTGAGAGCAGCCAGCTGAGAGATCGACCCGCTGACTCGAACATGTGCTCGATACGCGTTGCGAGTGGCTGACCTGTCCCCCCGAGGACGCTGAGATACTGCGCTGGTTGATTGCCATGCTCCCCCCGCAAGCTCCGAGCGGTCTCAGCCGCGAGCGGGGCCTCGCGATCCTGGGCAGCTTGTGCAAGCGCTCAGGGAGTTGCGGCGGCGTTCACCAGAGGTTCGCCCAGCCAAGAACCGTCGTTAGGTATTCATGTGCAGCTTGGTGACCGTCGTTCTCGATGCGTCTAGATCAGGTGATCTGTATCTGCGATCTTTCGGGATGTCGGTCGAGGCGGGTCCGAGTCAGCGGGCGCGTGCGACGCTGGCTAGGACTGGGTGTTGGCCGAACCATCGCGGGATGATCTGAGCCAGCTTGCCCGGACCCGTGAGTTTGACCTGACCTTCTCGCATGGCGTCATCAAAGCGGGCGTCGCCCATCCAGACCCGAGTCAGCGTCCCGAGGTCTGCTTCGACGGTGATGTCGACATCCATTCCCGGGTCGGTGAGGCACAGGTCGACATCGCGCCCGTCGGCCACGACCCAGTAGTACCGCCGCCGTGCTGGCATGGACGGGAACACGAACTGCACAACGACGCGGCCCTCGCCAAGGCCCCGTGGATCGAGGAATCGGCGAACATCCCACAACAGCAAGCCTGGATCGAGATCTTCGTCGCTGTAGTCGCTGCGGACCCATCGCTGGCCCCATTCCCCGAGCCCCTGGATGAGCGGGAACAGTTCCCGCCCGGCCTCGGTCAAGGCGTAGGAGGCTCCCGCCCGGCTGCGTACGATCACACCGGCCCGCTCCAGTTCTTTGAGGCGCTTGGAGAGCAACGCGGGTGAGCAGTTCGGTACGCCCCGCCGGATCTCGTTGAAGTGGGTGCTGCCGACCAACAACTCCCTCAAGATGAGCGGCATCCATCGCTGACAGACGACCTCAGCGGCTTTAGACACCGGGCAGAACTGGCCGTAGCCGGACACGCCCAGATGTTAGTTCGCTTCAGTATCTGTACTTGATCGCGCTCCGCCGGCGGAGGACGATACGTCTAACGGCACCAAGGGGGGAGGACGAACCCATGACGAACAAAGCCGCCATCAGTCTCACGACCGGACTCGAGGACCCCGAGAAGGTCACCGTTGCCTTCCTCGTCGCGGTCGGAGCGGCCGAACAGGGACGCTCGACAGTTATGTTCCTCACCAAAGAGGCGGTCCGCCTAGCACTCGAGGGAGTCGCCACCGGGATCGCATGCGATGGCTGCCCGCCGCTGTCGGACCTTCTTAACCGCTACACCAAGGCGGGAGGCACCTTCATGGTTTGCCCGATCTGCTTCAACGCCAAACGGCTCGACAAAGCGGCATTGGTCGATCAGGCCGAGCTCGCTGGAACCGTGCAACTATGGGAGTGGATCGGTGACGGCGCAACGACGTTCAGTTACTGATGCTCGCCTCACCTGGCGACGTGTGAGTCCGCGGCGAACCAGGCTGTCATGTGGCAACGCGTCGACGGCGCCTCGGAGGCAAAACGATGCAAGTCGGTGAGAGGCTCGCTGCCCGCACAGCAACCACGCAGCAGCAGCCCCCGGACACATAACGAGGCCATCCCGGCTACCAGCAGGAGCCGGCGCAGCCGCTCATGTTTGACGCGGAATCGACGTTCGGGGCGGAATCGGAGGGCAAGCCACCCTCGCCACTTCGCAGGCGACTACGCCCCGAATACGAGCCCTGCGACCTTCTCGGCGGCTCCAGCACGGAGTTCTGGGTCGGTGTGGCTGTAAGTGTTGAGTGTCACACCGACGGTCGCGTGACCGAGCCGCTCTTGCACAACCATCGGGTGCACTCCGGCCTTGAGCGCCATGGTCGCCCAGCCGTGCCTGAGATCGTGGAGGCGGACTCTGCGGACGCCGAGCCGCTGGACCATGCGATCGAACTCTCGGCTCACCCGCTCGGGGTGATAGGGCCTGCGGTCCGGATGGCAGAAGACGAGATCGTTCTCCTGGTAGCCGGTGCCGAACAAGAGGCGCTCTTGTGCCTGGGGGGCGCGCCATGACCTGAACACGCCGAGAGTTGGGGCGTCGAGCTCAATCTCGCGCTCCTTGCCACTCTTGGTCTGTCCACCCATCTTGACCCGGTGCTCGATGGCGGTGATGGTCGTCCGAATCCGTGCCGTACCGGCCCCGAGATCGACGTCGGCCCAGTGCAGGCCGATGGCCTCGCCTCGTCGGCTGCCAGTCATTGCGAGGAAGATGGCCATACTGGCTACGTTTAGCCGGACTGGACATAACTGGGCGGACGGTGACTGCGGCGGAATTGCTGATTTACCTGGACTGACGCGTACTGGGCACCACCAGCCGGACGGTACATTTGCTGATGTGACTGGCAGTCAAGACTAAAGTCCGTCTCTCGGACCCTGCCTCGGTTCAACAATAGTGACGCAGAGTGTTTTGGCCACCCACTGCACCACGAACACGACGTCCCTGGGCGGCCCGGTCGTATAGGCCGTCAACGCTGTGCTCGTTGAGTCGCTGAGAGCGGAGACCGAGCGCGTGCGCGCCGACAAAGACTTCACCGATCGCGCGAAGCGGCTGCTCGAGCGCGACCGGGAGCTGCTCGAACGCCTTGCTCGTTGACCTGCTACATCACGCTGGCCGAGTGCTTCTCACTCCTCGTCGCCGAAGGCGGCCCGGGAAAGCCACTTCTCGGCGCAATGCCATGCTTCGCGCACGGAACAAGCGGTCGCACCCCGGACCTAGTTGTGCCCTGCTTCCCTACAATAGTGGAAACCGGGTAGAATCAAGCCATGATGCCAGTGATCGAGGTCGTGTGGCGCCATCTCCTCGTGGGTGCTCGAGAGGGTCATCGTCGGTGGCCGTCGGTCACGGCGTTCGCGGGCGAGCTCGACATCCCAGTCTCAACCGCCCACCGTTCATTGGGGCACCCCGTAGAGATCGGTGCGGTCGCCGTGGGGCCTCTCGATGGCTTGCAGGTTCTTGATCCAGCGAGACTGTTAGTTCTTTTTGCCGCTCACCGCTGGGTAAGCCGCGACATCGTGAGTCGATTTCGGGTCGATGTACCAGCTGTGGACGTCGAGCGGTCCGCGACGAATTCGGAGGTGATTCTCGGGGGCTTCGGGGCTGTCGTTTCCCACCTGCACGGTGTCAACTCCATCGCCGATTATGACACCGTCCTCTTCTATGGCGATCCCTGCCTTCCGGACCTACCAACCGCTCGAAGCGGACATGGCACCGAGGTATTGGTAGCCGAACCGGATCGCCTCCTCAGCAGCTACGGCCGCGTGACGCCCTTTTGTCAGGCGTATGTAGATCTGTTCGCACTGCCAGGATGGCAGGCTGCTCGCTTTGTTGCCGAGCTCGACATGCAGAAAGTTGCCGCTAGTGACGAACCACTTCTACTCGTCTGAACAGACCGACCTCTCGCGGGCTGTGCTCGGGGAGGTGCTAGCAGCGGTGCCGGCCGCGATCTTGATCGGTGGCTGGGGGTCTTGGGTCCGTACTGGTGGCCCGATGAGTCACGACGTCGATCTGATCGTCACCCGTGGCGAACTGGCGATCCTCGAAGCGATTGTTGGTGATCTCTCCGAGTCACACCACCTGGCTGGTACGAAGTGGCGAGCAACGTGGCGCTCTATCCACCTCGACTTGTATGTGCCATTCCAGTCCCGTCTCGGAGCGAACCTGCAACTGCGCGTCGAGCTACTTACATCCCATGCTGAGATGGTGAACGGCTACAGCGTGCTGACCAGTGCGGCACACACGGCCACCAAGATCGCCGCACTTGTTGATCGGCCTGACAGCCTTCCTGGCAGGAAGGACCGTTACGAGATTCTGAAGTTGCTCAAGGACCCGGCGACCTCTCAAACCCCTTCGATCATTGCCGCGGCGTCGGCTCGTACTCCAGCTCAGATCGACAAACTCATGCACGAGGCGTTCGTGTTCCTCACCGGTGAGCCAGAGCTCAATAGGCAGGCTCGCTCTCGGTTGCGCCAAATGGAGGGCGTTTGGAGGCGAGCTGTTGGAGTCGAGCTGGGACTTCCTCAGATCACGCCAGATCTCGGGCCGAGCATGGGTCGATAGTTCGAAGCGCAGCTTTCGCGGTCAATGGCTCGATCCTTCGGTCATTCGCCCCGAGGAATTTTGGACGCAACCAGCCTGGGGAGCTGCCTGCCATCCGCATCGGGGTCGACGGTAAGCACAAGGGGTGGGGTCTTGGAGCCGCCCTCCTCAGGCACTTCATGTTCAAGGCCATCGAGGTGGCCGGGACCGTCGGGGTTCGGTTGGTGCTAGCCCACGCCAAGGATGAGGAAGCCAAGAGCTTCTACCGGTACTACGGGTTCTTCGAATCGCCGATCGACCCCCTTGACCATGACGGTGCTCATCGGTGACGTGTGATCTCAGCTTCTCGGTCAGACTCAAGGTCTGAGTCCGCCGATAGGGGAGCGAACACACCAGGCATCAGCTGGAGCCGTGAGCGCCTCGTCGTAAGCGGGAAGGACTGAGGAAGACTTCCTGGTCAAGCGGCCAGATCCCAGATTGTCTCGCGTGTCGTATGTGGGAAAGTTCCCCCTCCGACACCGAACATTTGTTCGATCCGCGCATGGCCTGCCGCCGACGTCGGCAGGGGCGGGAACGCACGGATCTGTTCACGTCGACCCCCGAGACTGCCAGTAGCGACACCTTGACCCTCTGATCACTGTGAGCTGTAGCACAGTCGTGGCATACTTGTGGCATGAGCCGAGTACGAGTCAGTACTACCGTCGATGAACAGCGACTTGCTAATGCGCGTCTTGTCCGTCCGAACACTCCGGACGCCACACTTCTCGACGAGGCGCTCGCGGCGCTGATTGCGAGGCACCGCGCCACGGAGGTGGACGCCAGCTACGCGGCATACGACAAACATCCGCTTGAGCAGGCCGATGAATGGGGTGACCTCGCGTCATTCCGTGAGGCTGCCGCAGCATCGTGAGGCTACTTCCGACTCGGGGCGAAATCTGGTGGTGCGAGCTCAAGGCGGTCGGGCGCCGTCCGGTCGTGATCCTGTCGCGTGATGCGGCTATACCGCGCTTGCGCCGCGCCGTGGTCGCGCCGTGCACGACGACGATTCGGGGATTATCGAGCGAGGTCCTGCTAGAACCCAGCGAGGACCCCATCACGCGGCGCTCTTGTGTCAACCTCGATTCGATCGAGAGCGTCTCGATCGCCGTGCTCGTAGAGCGCTTGGGCCGCCTCAGCGACGAGAGGATGCGCGAGGTCTGCGCGGCGCTGGCTGTCGCGGTGGACTGCCAAGGCTGATCGAACTCGAGACGTTCACGCGGAGGAGCGGGCTCACTCAGCGCATCTTGTGCTCCGATCAACTGGCCAGGGCGCAGCAACGATAACCGCAGGGCGGTAATCACGCGCTTCGATGGGAGGTCGTCGAATCGCGAAGGCCAGGTCGTACTGGAGGTAGAAGTTGCGTGACGGCGGTACCTGTCGAATCAGGAGAGCGAGGTCCGATTCGGGACTCCCGGGCCGATGTTTCAGGCGACCCGCTGCAGCTCCGACCAGCCATTATCTGCTTGAACAGGGCGTGGAGTTCGGTTTCGAGTCGGCCCTCCGACACGCTCCAGGTCCACGCTTCACAAAGCTGGTACCAGGGAGTTTGTGTCTGTGTCTCGTACACCGACTCGCTCCAGCTCCACGGCACGGAGTGAGGTACGGAGGCGCACTTGCTCGGCAGTTCCCACTCGGCCGTAGGTCCCGTCCCAGTTGTACGTCAAACGGTGTACCATGCCCTCATGGCCGTTAAGACAGAACGTCTCAACTTGCGTCTGACTCCTGCCCAGGACGCCGTCCTGCGTCGTGCAGCAGAGGCCCGTGGCGAGTCTGCGAGCGATTACGTGCTGCGACACGCTGTCGAGGCGGCCGAGATGGACCTTGCCGATCGACGAGTGTTCATGGTCGACGACGCTGCTTGGTCCGAGCTTCAGGCACTTGTTTCCGCTCCTCCAAGACTGCCGCCACAAATGGCCAAGCTTTTGTCCAGCTCCTCGGTGCTCGAGGAGACCTAGCCCGGTGACCTATGCAGGACCGCAGCTGCTCTCCAGCGAGCACGTCCTGACAGGGTTCGATTGCGGCAAGCCGGCGCTGAATGACTGGCTGGTCCGCCATTCGCTGGGCAACCAGTCTGGTGGCACGAGCAGGACGTGGGTGGTCATAGAGGTCGAGACGCAACGCGTCGTCGGTTTCTATGCCTCGTCAACGGCGTCGGTCCTTCGTTCATCCGCCCCCAAGAGACTTGGTCGCAACCAGCCCGAGGAGCTGCCTGCCATTCTTCTCGGCCGAATCGGGGTCGACGCTAAACACAAGGGGCGGGGTCTCGGTGCCGCCCTCCTCAAGCATTTCATGTTCAAGGCCATCGAGGTGGCCGGGAGTGTCGGCGTCCGACTGGTGCTGGTCCACGCCAAGGATGAGGAGGCCAAGAGCTTCTACCGGCATTATGGGTTCGCCGAGTCGCCGGTCGACCCCATGACCATGATGATGCTCATAGGCGAAATGTGATCTCAGCTTCTCAGACACCCTCAAGGTCTGGGCCCGCCGGTAGGGGAGCGGACGCACCGGGCATTATCTGGACCTGTGTGCGCCTCGCCGTAAGTGGGACCAACTGAGGACAAAGCCCTCGTCAAGCGGCCAGATCCCAGATTGTCTCGCGTGTCGTATGTGGGAAAGTCCCCCCTCCGACACCACCACGGCCGACACGCCGAGGGTTCCGCCGTGACCTTGATCTGGTGTCTCGTCGGCTCGTAACGCACTCGACGGGAAGAGCTCCACGCCAGGCTGTCGCTCGGCTGGGCCACTAGTTCCGCGGGGAAGGAAACGCTCTGTCACCAGAGCGGGTCTCGACAGCTCAAGGTCCTGGCGCCGGATGCCTTCTACCGGAGATCTAGCGTCGTGACAAACGAATCCACCCCGCCGGGCTGGTCAAACCCGCTTGGAGTACGAACGAACTGCGAGTGGAATGAAGATCGCGGCCACCGTGGCGCATCCGAGGAGCGCCCATCCGACCTGAGCGGTCAAGGCACCGCCGTTCATCAGGTCACGCAACGCCGAGACGACATGAGAGACGGGATTGACCCGCGTCACGGCCTGGAGCCATCCCGGAAGACTGTCGACGGGAACGAAGGCGTTGGAGAGGAAGGCCAGAGGGAACATGATCATCATGGACATCCCCTGGACGGCGCCGGCGCTCCTGGCTTTGGTGCCGATCCACAGGAAGATCCAGGCGATAGACCAGCCGGTGATGACGGCGAGCACCACTCCGGCGAGCACACCGGGAACACCACCACCGGGGCGGTAGCCCATGACTACGCCCACGGTCAAGGTGATGCCGGCCGCAATGGCATAGCGGGCGAGGTCGGCCATCATCGGTCCGGCGAGCGGGGCGATCCGGGCGATGGGCAGCGACCGGAAGCGGTCGAACACGCCCTTGTCCATGTCCTCGCGGAGTTGGATGCCGGCGGCTACGCACGCGGTGATGGTGGTCATGGCGATGATGCCCGGGATGAGGGTCGGCAGGTAGTGGGCGGTGCTGCCGGAGACGGCGCCACCGAACATGAGCCCGAACATCACCGTGAACAGCACGGGCATGAAGGTGACGTCGACGAGCTGCTCGGGATTGCGACTCATCTTTGTTAGGGCGCGCCATGCCAGCGTCGTGATCTGGGTGAGCGCGTCGCGAATGGATACCGACGCTTCGACGGTGCGTGCGGCCGGTCGAGACGTGGTGGTTGGGATCGTGATGGCTGCGGTCATGATCGGCTCGTCTCGGTTTCAGGGATACGGGTTTCATTCGTGTAGCCGGTCAGGGCGAAAAACACCTCATCGAGGCTCGGTTGCTCGACGGTGGCGTTAGCGATGTCGAGTCGGTGGTTCCGAAGATCGATCAGAACCTCGGCAGCCTGGTTGGCGTCGCTCAGCGTGACGCTGAATCCTGAGCCGGTTGGGAAGACGATCGGTGTGTCGCCCGTCAGGTCCGCAGCCAGCGCGACCGCGGCTGCGGTGTCGGTGCCTTCGGCCATCTGGACACGGAGGCTTGATGTGCCGATTTGGGTCTTGAGCTGACTCGGGGTGCCCTCGGCGACCTTCCGACCGCGGTCGATGACAGCGATCCGGCCGGCGAGTGCGTCGGCTTCGTCGAGGTACTGGGTGGTCAACAGGATGGTCGATCCCTGAGCGACCAGGTCGCGGATCGTGTCCCACATCTGGCTGCGATTCCGGGGGTCGAGACCGGTCGTGGGCTCGTCGAGGAAGAGCAGTGCAGGTTTGGTGATGAGGCTGGCCGCGAGGTCAAGGCGGCGGCGCATGCCGCCGGAGAACTGCGAGATCGGGCGGCGAGCGGCCTCCGTGAGGTCGAACTGCTCGAGCAGGTCGTTGGCCATGCTGTGGGCCCTCTTTGACGACAATCCCTGCAGGCGGCCGAACATCCAGAGGTTCTCTCGGCCCGTCAGGTTCTCGTCGACCGACGCGAACTGACCGGTGACACCGATGAATTGGCGCACAGCATGGCCCTGGCTGCGAACGTCGTAGCCGAAGATCCTCGCTTCGCCGCCATCGATCGGCAGCAGTGTCGCCAGCATGTTCAGCATGGTGGTCTTGCCAGCGCCGTTCGGGCCAAGCACCCCGAAGACCTCACCTTCCATGACGGTGAGGTCGATGTTGTCCACGACGCGATTCGAGCCGAAGAGCTTGGT
Source organism: Acidimicrobiales bacterium (assembly GCA_050015175.1). GTDB lineage: Bacteria > Actinomycetota > Acidimicrobiia > Acidimicrobiales > Bog-793 > Fen-455. The sequence continues at coordinate 14,571 of JBEKBX010000044.1, forward strand.
CAGGCCACGGGCCTCAACAGCAACACTGACCGAAACGGAGCAGTCGCGCCCAGCTTGGTCGGTGCTGATGCTCGACCGCTCGGCTTGGGGAGTGCCGGTTGTCATGTTGTGGCTCCAAACTTGTGCGAGGCAGGCCCCAATTGCAGTCCCACTTCCCCTCGCACCGGGCGTGTCGATGACGGGAATGTAGGTACCGGCCGGGGCCTAGCACGCTCGCCGGACGATCCGGGTGAGAGGCGGCCCGCCGCTGCTCGGCCCAGCCGATTGGTGTTCGGACTCACGAACCGGGCTCGGCCTCGGTGTCGTCCGTGGCCGAGGCGCCGTCCGCCAGCACCAGGTAGATGCGCCGGCGGGTGTCCGCGAGAATCTCGCCGACCGTCTTCACCTGGCTCTCGCTGCCGGAGCGGCCCACCTGCATGGTGGCCGCGGCAACCTCACCCATGAGGCCCCGCAGGTCGAGCAGGGAGCGGTTGGCTCCCCGGGCCGCTCGCTCCCACGGCGCTGGGCCGTCAGCGACCTCCTCCGCTGCCGTGCGGCCCTCAGCAGTCAGGCTGAAGACCCTGCGGCCCTCACTCTTGTCCGCGGTGACCAGCCCCAGGTCCTCCAGGGCCTGGAGGGTGGGATAGACCGAGCCGGGGCTGGGGCTCCAGACGCCACCACTGCGCTCCGTGAGCTCGGTGATGATCTGGTAACCATGCATCGGCTCCTCGGCCAGTAGGGCGAGGATGGCCGCTCGCACGTCCCCCCGTTCCCGCTTCTGGCCCCGTCCGAACATCGGGTGCCCGAATCCCGGGCCGAAGGCCCCGTGGCGCCCGCCTCCAAAGCCGAAGGCGTCCTCCCATCCTCTGCCGCGGCCGCCCACCCGTCCTCGCGCGGCATCGCCGAGGCGGTCGTACCGGTCACGGCGACCGGGGAAACCCGGTCCTCCTTCGAGGCCGGCGTTGCTGTCATCGAATCTCTTGTGTCCATTCATCAGGCTGTTCTCCTTGAATTCTCGTTCCGGGCCGGCCCGATTGCCGGTCCCGAGGGCTTGTGGGAGCTGATCTTCCGACCGCTCACGTTGTATAACGATATATCGCGATGTAGTAACTGTCAAGGGGTAGCACCGATAGGTCTTCAGGCTGCACCGCCACACAGGGCGCACTAGTCGGATCGGCTAGTGGTAACGAGTGCGCGAGGGTGTGGACCCACGTTTCGAGTCGGTGGTTGAGACCCTCCGAATCGGAATGTGATCGAAGTGGGGGAGCTCCGGCTACTTTGAGCCTCTCAGGCCGCGGGTTCAGGCGACCCTGCAAAGCTCTGAACAGCCATTATCCGCCTCGAGAGGGTGTGGAGCTAAGTTTCGAGTCGGTCCTCCGACACCACGGGCGACACGCGAGAGTTCCGCCGTGGCCTTGATCTGGTGTCTCGTCGGGTCGTAACGCAGCGTCAGGCCGAAGTCCGCGTACAAAGCTGCACGGTCCTCGGGATTCGCCTGCTTGAGCACCTGAACCACTCCTCCGAGCGAATCGGCCCACTCGGCGATCTCGTGGGCCGACAACCGGCGCCACTGGTTGTGGACGCCGAGCGTCGCTTGAAGCCGCGAACGCTCGGCCTGCAGCTCTCTGGCTCGTGGCGCGACCAGCTCGTGATCGATGCCCCTTTCGATCGAATCCAGAAGACGTTTGATGCGGATATCACAGTCAGCCATCGCTGCCCGGGCGGCCGTGTGCTGAGCGGCGACGTCCGGCGGCATCGCCTGCGCGCTGGCGAGGGCCTCGGGGGTCACTATCTCGGCTAACCAGGCGTCGAGCCTCGGGACGATCGCGTCCTCGCGGACGTACACCGTCGGCGGGTGGTCCATGCCGACCGGCACAGACCGACTGGCGCCAAACTCGCAGCGGTAGAGCACCCTCGTCGGCGAACCCGCGATCCTCGATCGGCGCGCGGAACCCTGCATCTTCCGGCCGCGGAGATCGCAGCGGACGATGCCCCGGAGCAAGTACGGGTGTACGGCATCCCGCAGTTTCTCTCGCCGGGCACCGCCACCGATGCGGTTCGCGACCGCTGCAAGTGCCGCCTCGTCAACCAGGCTCTCCGTCCACGGTGTTGTGCTCTCGATCCACTCCCGACGCCGCACGCCAGCGCATCTGCGTGACGTGGTCTGCTGAGACGTCGTTTAAGTCGAGGAGCTCTTCGAAGCGACGTTGCTTGCCCCAGACTCTGCGCCCGCCGTAGACGGGGTTGGTGAGAATCGCTCGGATCGCGGTGTGTGACCAGCCCCGAGGATTCCTGACCGAGCAGATCCGTGAGATCCACACCCAGTCTCGCGGCACCTATGGCATCGCGCGTATGCACGCCGAGCTCGTCTTGGGTGAGGGCATCCACTTCGGCAAAAAGCGCGTCGAACGCCTCATGCGACAAGCCGGGATCGAGGGTATCTATCGACGGAAGAAGCACTTCACCACCATGCGCGATCCCAAAGCGGCTCTCTCGGATGACCTCGTGAACCGCCACTTCACAGTCGATAGACCTGATGCCTCGCGTGCCGACGCCGAGCCGTCCCTTGGGCCTGCTCTCAGTGACCGCGTGCGACAACAGGCAGGGTTGCCACCACGGTGTCACCGCGGACCCCATAGGCCAGGTCGAACAGGTTCGCGACCGGACAGACATGGCTCGGAATGCAGCGCAGTCGATCTCCGACCGCCGGACCCTGACTGCCCCGCGTGACGTAGCCGACGCCGTGTTCTTCGCTCAGGAAGGACATGACCAGCTCGGGGTGGCTCGCGACGCGCACCCAGCCCGGCCGACCCACTCCATCGCTGGTAAGAGACTTGGTTCCGGCGTCGATGACGAACCTGTCGCCTGACGGCCGGCCAACGACCGTCGCCAGCACGGAGGCCCCACACTCGTCTTCCGTGGCGACCCCGAGATCTACCATGGTGGTGTCGTTGAAGATGTAGGTGCCCGGTCGCACTTCGGTGACACCTTCCATGATGAGTTCGGCTCGCACGGTGGGCGTAGATCCCACGCTGATCGTTCCCAGTTCGATGCCGTGACGGGCGCAGCCGTCGCGGGTGGCGACCAATGTTTCCACCTCCGCGCGAACGAGTTCGAGGCGTGCATCGGGGTCGGTGACGCGATAGGCGTGACCTGCGTGCGTGAGCAGCCCAACGACCTGAACGCCCTTGAGGCGGGCCACCGCCTCGACGAGTGCCACGGTGGGTGCTCCAGGCGGACGACCGAGGCGACCAAGCCCCGTGTCCACTTCGACCAGAACCTCGACTGGGGTGCACGCCCCCAACGCTGCCAGGCCCTCCGCCACTTCGACGCTGTCCAGACTTACGGTTACTCGAACCCTCTCGCGCAACGCCGCGAGACGCCGCAGTTTGATGGCACCGACCAGCGGGAAGGCGACGAGCACGTCGTCGCAACCGACCTCGACCACCATCTCGGCCTCGGCGAGAGTGGCGCAGGTGAATCCGACGACGCCGGCCTTCATCTGACGCGTTGCGAGTTCGGGCATCTTGTGCGTCTTGACGTGCGGCCGCAGCGCGACGCCGGACTGGCGCGCCAACTCGGCCATGGCGGTAACGTTGGAGTCGACCCGGTCGAGGTCGATCACCAGGGCCGGGGTCTCGAGGTCAGTCAGTTGCACGGGCACTCCTGCCCTTCCCTTGACGGTATCTGACGTGAAAGATACTATCCTTATAACGTCTGTCCCGACGGGGCCAGACGACAATGATCCCCGGTCGCGGAACCGAAGAAGAGGGGCACCATGAGAGATCGCGAAATGGGCCCGCAGCAGCCGATTCTCAGCCGTCGGCGCTTCCTCTCCCTGACCGCCGCTTCCGCCGGTGCAGTGGGAATTGCTGCCCTCGGCACTCCGTCACAAGCCGAAGCCAGCGCGTCCGCGACCCTACGGGTGGGCTGGAATTCGCCGCCTGACGTGATGAATCCCTTCACCTTCACGTCGACGGCCTCGAACGAGATCCTGTGGCTCATCTACGACACGCTGATGACCTACGACCTCGAGCTCAAGCCGGTCCCATCCCTGGCTGCCAGCGAAGACGTGAACGCCGATGGCACGGTGTTCACCTATCACCTGCGGCCCGAGGCGACGTGGCATGACGGCAAGCCGGTGACGGCGGCCGACGTGAAGTTCACCTACGACATGACGGCCTACCACAACCTTGGCCAGGCGGCCTGGGCCGTCGCCGAGTATGACTCCTCGCGTGTCATCAACGACCACACTGTGGAGATCAAGTACAAGTCGCCGCAAGCTTTCGACCCAGCCCTGGCCATCGCCATCGTGCCCCAGCACATCTGGGGTTCGATGTCCCTCACCAAGATCGAGGGCTACGCCAACCCCCATCCGATCGGGAGCGGCCCGTTCACCTTCAACACGTGGGTGTCCGGCCAATACGTCCAGGTCGACCGCTACGCCAAGTGGTGGGGACCGCGCCCCGCAGCCGACTCGATCATCTGGATCCAGTACGACAACAGCGACGTCATGGTGCAGGCCCTCACCTCCGGACAAGTCGACATCTTGACGGAGGTGCCCCCCATCCTCTTCGATGGGCTCACGCGCGATTCCGGCGTGAAGACAGTAGAGATGGAGTCATTCTCCTTCCACCATATCGGCTTCAACGTGTCGTCCAACCCGAAGTCCGGCGGCAACCCGCTGCTGAAAGACGTCGAGGTTCGCCGGGCCCTCCAGTACTCGCTGAACCGCGAACAACTGGTGGCCCTCTGCCTCGCCGGCCGGGGCAGTCCCGGCAGCGTCCTGCTACCGCCCTCCTTCGGTGCGTGGCAGGAGAAGATCCCGCTGGACCAGCAGTTCAACGCCAACCCCGAGATGGCCAAGTCGATTCTCGACGCTGCGGGCTACAAGATGGGACCGAACGGGGTGCGCCAGGACAAGCAAGGGCGGCCACTCAGCTTCCGACTGATCGCCATCGAGACGACCGACGTGGACGTAGAGGCCGGACAGGTCTTCGTGAAGGCGGCCAACGCGATCGGGGTCAAGCTGACCTTCAACACGCTCGACGCCACGACGTTGAGCAACACCGTCTACAACGCAGCCGCGCCCAACTGGGACATCTTCATCTGGGGCTGGGATTCGAACGTTCCCGACCCCGACTACCTCATGGGCATCGACTTGACCGACCAGATCGCCAACAACAACGACGTCTACTACTCCAATCCCACCTACGACCGGCTTTGGGTCGAGCAGTCGACGACGATAAACGCCGCCAAGCGCCAAGAGATCGTCCACGAGATGCAGAAGATGTACTACGACGGTGCCGCCTACTGCATCATGTGGTACCAGAGCAAGCTTCAGGCCTACAACACCAGCACCTGGACGGGCTGGACGCCAACGCGTGGCGGCATGATCTACAACTTCACGCGATACAACTACCTCCGCGTGACACCGCTCTAACCGGGTCCAGCTGCCTGCCCCCCTCCGGTCGGAACCGTGAGCGCGCGCTATCTCTTACGCAAGACCGCGACCCTGGCGCTAACGCTCTACCTCACTGTTTCGGCCAACTTCCTCCTCTTCCATGTCCTGCCCGGTAGTCCCGTTCAGCTCCTAGCCCGCTCCGGCCACTACACGGCCGGCGCGCGGGCTCAGCTGGTCAAGCTGTTCGGGCTGAACCACCCTCTGGTGACCCAGTACGTCATCTATCTGAACAACATGATCCATGGCAACCTGGGCTTCTCCTACGTGTACCGCGTTCCGGTGACCACGGTGATGGGCTCGGCGATCGGCAACACGGTCCTACTCGTCGGCACGGCCACGCTGCTCACCATCGTGATCGGCGTGTGGTTCGGCGTGGTGTCGGCGACGCGCGCCAACTCGATGCCGGACGCCTCCATCACGGTCATCAGCCTTGGCCTGTGGTCCATGCCCGACTTCTTCACCGGGATGATCCTCATCTTCATCGCCGGCGTGTGGACCCACGTTCTGCCGGTCTCGGGCATCGAAACGCCAGGTCTGGTCGCCGACACCTGGGGCCGCGTTCTCGACGTGGCGCGCCACCTCGTGCTGCCCGCCCTCACCCTGGTTCTGGTCAACGCCGCGGAGTTCTCTCTTATCACTCGAAACAGCATGGTCGACGCGCTTACGGAGGACTACGTTCTCACGGCCCGGGCGAAGGGTCTCTCGCGTCGAGCCATCGTGTGGCACCACGCGCTGCGCAATGCTCTCCTGCCCATCACCACGGCGACGGCCCTCTACGTCGGGATGATCCTTGGAGGGGCGATCCAAGTGGAGACGGTCTTTTCATGGCCGGGCATGGGTCTGCTCATCTACAGCTCCGTCGAGCAACGCGACTACCCCGCCCTTGAAGGCTGCTTCCTCCTGTTCGCCATGGCAGTGATCCTGACGAACTTCGTGAGCGACATCGTCTACCAGATGCTCGACGCCCGCGTGAGGCGAAACTGATGAGCCTGACCGAGATTGTGCAGGAAACCGAGGGCGAGTCGAGACGCTCGCGGCCAGGACTCGCGCGGGAGCTTTGGCACGACCGCATGGGACGCGCGGGCATCATCATGGCGATCGTGATGCTGCTCATCATCGGCGCGGGACCCGTGATCTTGCCCTTCAACGCCCAAGCCTTCGGCACCTCGGCGGCGTCTATCCTCCAGGGTCCGTCGCGCGCAGACTGGCTTGGCACCACAGAGCTGGGTCAGGACGTCTTCCGCGAGTTCCTCATCGGCGGGCGCATCTCCCTGTACGTCGGGATATCGGCCACGATCATCGCCATCGTCTTGGGCGCCGGTCTCGGCCTGATCTCGGGGTACTACGGCGGATGGCGCGACACCGTGCTGATGCGCTTCACCGACTTCTTCCTCGTGCTGCCGACGCTGCCTTTGATCATCGTGCTGGCAGCCCTGTTCGGGCAGAGCATTCTGGTCACCAGCCTGGTCATCGGCCTCACAAGCTGGCCACAGACCGCCCGCATCATCCGCTCCCAGGTGCTCTCCCTGCGCGAGCGGCCACTCGTGATGCGCATCTGCTCCATGGGCGCGCGGGACGTACGCATCATGGGCAAGCACATCCTGCCGAACGTCGCCCCGTTGATCCTGGCCAACCTCGTCCTCGTCCTCTCGGGCTCGATTCTGGCTCAGGCGGCGCTGGCCTTCCTGGGCCTAGGTGATCCCGTGCAGGTCTCGTGGGGAACCATGCTGCACAACGCGTTCGACTCGGGAGCCATGAGCGCCGGAGCGTGGTGGTACGTGCTCACCCCCGGTGCGGGCATCGTCGCCCTGGTGCTGGCCTTCTCACTGATGGGTCACGCCTTGGACCGCGTGCTCAATCCCCTGCGGCGAGGTCGACCGTGAGTCTCTTGGCGATCCACGAACTGAGCGTCGACTACGCGCTCGGTGGGGGCTCGCTACGCGCCGTCGACTCGGTCAGCCTGGAGGTGGAACGAGGCGAGTCCGTGGGTGTGGTGGGCGAGTCAGGTTGCGGCAAGACCACACTCGGATTGGCCATCCCCCTGTTGCTCCCCGACAATGCCACAATCCCCCAGGGCTCGATCCAATTGAACGGCGAGGAGCTGGTCGGGCTGTCCGAGGAGGCGATGCGACGCCATCGGTGGACCGATGTCGCCTTCATCTTCCAGGGAGCGATGAACGCCCTCAACCCGGTACAGCGCGTCGATCGTCAGATCCGCGAAGCCATCCGCGCCCACGAGCCGACCACCACCAAAGACGAGGCGGACGACCGGGTACTCAGCCTCCTGGATCTTGTGGGCATCGCGCCCTCGCGCGCTCGCAGCTATCCCCACGAGTTCTCGGGCGGAATGCGTCAGAGGGCCATGATCGCCATGTCACTTGCGTGCCAACCATCGCTACTCATTGCCGACGAGCCGACCACGGCCCTCGACGTGATCAGTCAGGCCCAGATCCTGGCGCTCCTCGCGTCACTGCAACGCCGCGAATCCCTCAGTCTGCTGATGATCTCCCACGACCTGGCAGCCATCAAGCGGGTGTGCGGTCGTCTCTTGGTCATGTACGCCGGCATCGTCGTCGAGTCCGGCCCCACGCGGCTGCTGCTGGGCCACGGCATCCGCGACGCCCAAGCCGCTCACCCTTACACCCAAGCCCTCATCCGGTCCCATCCCGACCTCCAAGGCGAACGGCAGCTGGCGGAGGGCCTGACGGGTCACCCACCGGATCTGTCGCGCCCGATGGTCGGCTGCCGCTTCGCCGACCGATGCCCCAAGGCCGAGGACCGCTGTCGCATGATCGCGCCGGTCCCGGTGACGCTGGCCCCGGGCCACCTCGCGTCGTGTCACCTGCTGGAGGCAACGTGAGCGAGTCCCCCGTCCTTAAGGTGACCGATCTGGTCGTCCACTTCGAGACCCGACGCGGCTTTCGCCAGCGCACGACGGTGCGCGCCGTCGACGGCGTCTCCTTCGACATCTCACAGGGCGAGATACTCGCTCTCGTCGGTGAGTCGGGCTGCGGCAAGTCGACGATCGCCATGTCGGTGATGCGTCTCCTGGAGCCCACGAGTGGTCGCATCATGGTCGAGGGTCAGGACCTCGCAGCGCTGCGGGGCCGAGAGCTGCGCCGGGCCCGACAGCGGATCCAGATGATCTTCCAGGATCCCTTCGGCTCGCTGGACGGCCGGCAGACGGTCTACGAATCGGTGGCCGAACCCCTGGTGGTCCACAGACTCGGCCGCGAGGAGGGGGAGCGACGACGGCGGGTGCTAGCGGCCTTGGATCTGGCCCACCTACGCCCCCCGGAGCGCCTGGCTGCCAACTACCCTCACGAGCTCTCCGGAGGCCAGCGCCAGCGGGTGGCCATCGCCTCGGCGATGGTGCTCGAACCGGCGCTGGTGATCGCCGACGAGCCGGTGTCCATGCTCGACGTTTCCGCCCGCGCCGGGATCCTGCGGCTGATGATGGACCTGCGCGACCGCACGGGCGTCTCCTACCTGTTCATCACCCATGAGCTCGCCGTCGCCTGGATGGTGGCCGATCGGCTCGCCGTGCTCTACCTGGGTCGGGTAGTCGAGATCGGTACCTCACCCGAGGTCGTGGCAAACCCGGCGCATCCCTATACCCGAGCACTTCTGGAGGTGACCGGCGGCGACGACGAGCTCGGCGAGGGCGCCGTGCTCGCGGGTGAGACGCCTTCCGCCTCCCGCGTGCCGGAGGGCTGCCGCTTTCATCCGCGCTGCCCGCTGTACGCCGAGCGCGGCCAGCCGGAGGTGTGCCGCACGCAAGACCCGGTCCTGTGCGGGGTGGGCCAGGCCGCACAGGCAGAGCGCGAGCACCTCGTGGCGTGCCACTTCCCCAACACCGACGACCGAGGAGCACCATGACCGTTACCCCCGACACCGCCGCCCAACTGATCAGTGACCTGGTCGTGCGCGAGTCCGTCACCCCGTGGCTGGTGCCGAGAGGCGCCGGAGAGGGCGCTGTCGTCGCCTACTTGACCGACTGGCTCACGGACCTGCCCGTACAGGTGGAGATCACGGAGGTCGCGCCGGGCCGGCCCAACCTGCTGGCGACCCTGCGGGGCACGGGCGGCGGTCCTTCGCTGTGCCTCAACGCCCACACCGACACCGTCGGCTACGCCGGATGGCCGGACGAGGCGCTAGTCCCCCGACGCGACGGCGACCGCCTCTACGGACTCGGTGCGGCCGACGACAAGGGGTGTTGCGCCGTCGCCCTCATGGTCCTGCGCGCCCTGGCTCTCGACGGCCCGTCCCTACGCGGCGACCTCGTCGTGGCCTGCGTGGCCGACGAGGAAGGTGTCTCGCTCGGTTCGGAGCAGCTGGCGCGCGACCGGCGATTCGACTACGCGATCGTGCTTGAGGCCGATGCGCTGCCGCGGGTCGTGGTCGAGCACCAGGGATTCGGCTGGCTCGACATCGTGGTCCACGGGCGGGCGGCACATGGCTCGGCGCCCGGCGAGGGCATCGACGCCATCTTGGGGCTGGCCGAGGTCCTCACGCGGCTCCGGGCCTGGGACCGCGACCACTTCGCCATGCCCCCCGTTCCGCGCAACGGCAGGACGGTCTTTCACACCGGCGCCGTGCGCGGAGGGACTGACTACGCCACGTACCCGAGCGAAGCCATGGTGGGCGTCGAGATCGGCACGCAACCAGGCGAGACGCTGGCGATCCGCGTCGCCGAGATCGAGGCTCTCATTGCTGAGGTCGCCGACGAGATGACCGGGCTGCGCGGCGAGGTCGTCGTCCGCCTGGAGCGAGAGCCGTTCAAGGCCGCCGGCCACGAGGCGCTGCTGGCGGCGCTCGATCACGCCGCCATGGAGCGGCTGGGTCACCGCCTCGAGCCGGTGGGCCTGAACGCCTGGACTGACGCCGCCCTGCTGCAGTCCGCCGGCACCCCCACCGTGATGCTCGGCCCCTTGGGCGGTAATCTCCACAGCCCCCACGAGTGGGTATCCCTGCCCGAGGTGGTGGCCACGGTCGGCCTCGTAACTGCGGCCGCGACAACGCTGCTCAGGTGACTGCCCACCTCCTCAGCGACGCCGCGGCGGCGACCCGGGACTGGCTCGCTCCCCTCCTCGACGAGGCGCGCTGCTTCTACCCCGTCCCGGGAGGCGTCGTCTCGGTAGCCGGCCCCGACGGGGCGGTCGCGGCGGTGGCGTTCGGTGAGGACGTCGCCGGGGTCCCGATGACCACCGACCGGGCCTTCGCAATCGGTTCCATCAGCAAGTTCTTCACCGCCCTCGTCGTCGACGCCGTCGTCCAGGAGGGAGAGCTGCGCTTCGACGATCCGATCGGATCGCTCCTCACCTGGGCAGACTTGCCCCGTGAGCTGGGCGACATCCCGTTGGCCGCGCTGCTCACCCACACGGGGGGCCTCCCGCTCGGCGGCGACGTCCTGCCCGACGACGCGGGCGAGATCGCGGTCGCCCGGGGCGTGGGGCGAGCAGGCGCCGCGAGGCGCTTCCACTACTCCAACCTCGGTTATCTGATGCTCGGCGAGGCCGTCCTCATTGCCACCGGGCGCCCTCTCGCCGACCACGTCGCGGCACGCCTCCTCTCGCCGCTCGGTTTGCACGCTGCCCGATCGCAGGCGAGCCACGCGGACCGCGGGACGATGGCCACGGGCCACTGGTCAGCCCGGCCCGACCGTCCCTGGGTGCCCGGCGACGCGCTGGAGACCGCCCCCTGGTTCGAGCTCGACTCGGCGAGCGGCAACCTGACGGCCACGGTGGCCGACATGGACCGCTTCGGCGCCGCAGTGCTGTCGGCCCACGCGGGCGCACCGGCGCCCGCCGGTTCCGCGCTCACCCCGGCGTCGCTGGCCCGCGCTGTCAGCGACCTCGCGCCCGGCGGCGAGCCCGTTTACGCGGTCCCCGGCATCGCTCGCGCCTCGAGCAGCCGCTACGGCCGCGGCATCAACGTGGAGGCCGTCGACGGATCCACCTGCCTGACCCACGGTGGGGGCATGGTCGGCTACTCGACCTTCTGGCTGGTCGATGTCGGGCGCGGCTTCGCCGTCACGGTGCTCACCAACGCGAACGGCAACTCCCTGGCTGCTCACCTCTTGGCCCGCGCCACGCACGCCGCCGTCGTCGGACACCTCTCCGCTACCGTACCGACGATCACCCTGGACACCCGGGTCCGCGGTCCCCTGGCGGGCGAGGGTCGCTTCATGGGACGAAGCGGCGTGCTCGAGGTGCGCTCCGGCCCTGACAGCGTCCAGGTGGATCTGGCCGACTCGCGCGGCACGCTGTTTCGCCCACCCGAGGGCCGCACGGTCTCCGACCACCCCGCGTTGCGCACGTTCCCGCTGGACTATGACCCGGACGATGACGCGTGGACCTGCGGTCCCCGCACCTGGCGCCGCGACGGCCGGGCTGTCGACGACGGACCCCCGCATCCGCTCGAGGGCCACTACCGCTGCTACTCGCCGTGGTACCGCGAACTGCGCATCTACCGTCGCTCCGGGCGCCTCTACCTGGCTGCGGGCGACGACGTGGAGGCGCCCGCCGACGAGCTCGCCCTCGTCGAGCTGGACGAGGGCTATTGGCGCATCGGAGACGATCCCTGGCTGCCCGAGCGGCTCGTCGCCGGGCCGCTTCGTCACGGCAGTGTGGCCGTCATCACCCGCGACGCCTGCCCCTACTCAAGGGTTTTCAGCCCCTGAGTGCCGTATCGTGAAGCCACATCGCTGAGCCGGGAGGAGTCGTCATCACCCTCTACGAGAAGACAATCGAGTTTGTGCGCCGGTTGATCGCCGACCAGGAGTTGGGCCCGGGCGACCGGCTCCCCAGCGAGGTCGAGATCGCCGCTATGGCGGGCGTCAGCCTCATGACAGTGCGCCGGGCGATGTCCGAGCTCGGTGCCGCGGGGACCCTCCAGCGCATCCAGGGCAAGGGGACGTTCGTCCGGTCCACCCGCATTCACGCCGAGTCCACCATCATGGGCGGCCTCAAGCAGACCCTGGCCCTGCAGGGCGTCTCGCTGCGCACGTTGGTGATGTCCTTCGCCGAGTTGCCGGCCGACAAAGACATAGCCGCGCGCCTGTCGATCCCGGCGGGCGCTGCCGTGTGGCGGATCGTCCGGGTTCGCCTTGTCGACGACCGGCGCGCCGTGCGCGAGGTTGCCGTGATCCCGCGGATCCTCGCCCCTGATCTAGACGCCCGCTTCGCGCGGGAGGACCAGAGCCTCTACGAGGTGCTGGCCCGGGACTACGGGCTCAGCGAAACCAACGAGGAGCAGACCCTGATCGCCCGGCTTGCTACTCCCATCGAGGCCAGCGACCTGGAGCTCGGTGCCGGCTCCTTCGTAATCGAGATCACCGGCGTCTCAGGTTCCTTGAGCGGCACGGCCTTCGACTCGTTCACCATGGTGTTCGTGCCCAGCCTGTTCGCCTTCCGCCTGCATTCAGCCCCGATGGCCGATCCAGTGGTCCCCTAGGCCGAAGTTCACCCCGAGCACCCCAACGCGGACACCATCGCGAGATCGTGAGCAGCACTTCTATGCCTTCGAGGTGGTAACAGCGTAGGCATGTAATGAAGGCCCTAGCTAGGGCAGAAGTCTTGTAATTCTTGACGCTAACTATACTGATGTGATATAGTTGTCGGCATGTATGTGGCGAGGGTGCCGAATCGGG
>JBEKBX010000045.1:0-23310 GCA_050015175.1 Acidimicrobiales bacterium
TTGCCGAGATAGCAACGATGCACATAGCGCTGATGATGGTGATGAGGGTCTTCTTCATGTTTGGTCCTCCTCGCTGACAGAAGAGTACCCGGCTGCCTGCCCCGGTGCTCGGGCAAGGCGGGTCAGCTACTTGTGTTGGAACAGAGCGACGCACCCAATGACGCCCTCGCTACGGCGGCACTCCGCGCCACACGGATATCTTCCCGAGCACCTTGGGCCTAGCATGGGAATGATCTCCGCGGTCGGACTCCGCTAGTTCATTGGACCGACGCGCGCCGTGCTTCTCTGGGAATCCTCAACCCGCAACTATGTCGATCATCAGCGAGTGAGGATAATCGGTCTTGACGACGCGTTGATGCACGGAGACACACGCAGTTGCACCACGGGTGCGAGCGCGGCCTTACGTCCTCCGGGACCGCCAACGGCGTCACCAAGGAGACGCACCCAGGAAGCCCTGGCGGGCTTCCTGCTCCAATCATCTCGGACGACTGTGACCGGTCCGTCGAGGGCCTCGCTTCGCCCGGTCCTGGTGGACTGCCCTGCGGGCTGCCTTGACTGACCTCCCCGCGATCGCGAGAGCTGAGGGCCTCACACTGGTGGGGGCTCGCCTGCGTCGCACGCTTCGGTGCCCTGCTCGTCCGGCCTCGTGACTGCGACGATTGAAAGTTCGATACGTCCACAGAAAGGCTACACATGCTGTGACCTGCAGATATAGCCCAGGCAAGATGGCCAGAGGACCTCGGTGTGGACATATCTGTGGACCTCTGCGTGGACGTATCCGGCCGTAGCCGCCCTCATGCCTACCGTCCGAGGCTTCAAGTAGCAGCACGGCTGCGGTTGTAACGCGGGTCGTCCGCCTCCTTCCGAGAGGGTCTCAGGCGGCCGTCGACAAGCTCGAACACAGCGAAGCTGCCGGCACGATATCGCTGGCGAAGTTGGAGGAAGCGGGAGCGGCCCTCGGATGCGGGCTCGTCTATGCCCTCATCCCCGAGACCACCATCGACGACATCGTTCGCCGCCAGGCGACAGAGGCAGCGTCAGACCGCCTCAGGTACGTCGGCACTACCAGTGCCCTCGAGGCCCAAGAGGTCGACGCGGATGCACGCGCGGAACAACTGACCGAGTACGCCGAAGGCGTCATCGCCCGTAACACGCTGTGGCGACCGGAGTGAGCCGGTTGACGGGGTCAGCCTTCGGTCCCTACCCGATCGGCGCCACGCCCCTCTCCGACGAGGACCTGACGGGCGCCATACCACTGGACATGACGACCCGGAGCGACCTCAATCGCTACGAGCGCCAGAACATCGCTAAGGCCCTCCCGTGGACACTGCGGTACGCGCGCCTCCAAGGTCCTCTGGGAGTAATCGACTTCACCTTTCTCTTCCAGCTGCACCGGAGGATGTTCGGAGAGGTGTGGACGTGGGCAGGAAACAGCGACAACGCGAAACCAATGTCGGGGTCGACCCGGCCCGGATCCCGACACAGACCAGGCAGGCGCTCGACGACGCCCGCTACTGGCACGAGAACGCCATCTGTGAGACCGACGAGCTGTCAGTTCGGATCCACTTCCGGCTCGTGCACGTACACCCATTCGCGAACGGCAACGGCCGCTGCACCCGCCTGGTCGCGGGCCTGTATCGCCACTCGATCGGATTGCTCCTCCTGCCGTGGGGCGGCGAAGCGGTCAGCCTGGACAACCAAGGGCCAGCTCACGCGGCGTACATCGCGGCGATCGTGGAGGCCGAGCGCGGCAACTATCAGCCGCTCATCGACTTCGCCCGAAGCGACAGCCCGCCTCCGGACAGTCCCGCCATCCCATAATCCATCCCACAAACCCAGGATCACAGGAGCCGACTGGGGCTGACTCGGTGGACGAAACCCGCATCTCAGGAGGCTTGCAGCCGATCCCAGCTAACGCGACGGACGCCGGGAGGAGATTTTCAAGACCGTCGCATTCGTCCGCTCTGCCATCCCTCCCTGCTACGCCGTTCCGTTCGGTGCCAACTCCATCCCGATGACCGCTAACGGCGTCTCAGCCTGCCCAGGATACCGAGCAAGCCACGGGCGTTTGGAGACCGCCACCGGCCGTCACTCTTGCACCGTTCGCCGCGGCTAGGTCAGCAACGGGTCCCTGCGCTCGGAAGGGCCCGCACCAGTCTCCACGCTCGGGCAAGCAGGGTAAGTAGTCCGGGGATCGAAGAGGGAACCTCGAGAGGGGATCGACGACTAGTCCTCCTCGGGCCGCACGCGCGACCTGAGGGTTCTCAGCCAGGTATCGGCTTCCGCACGCGCAGCGGCGCGCTGCTCGCGTCGCTCGGGCCCGCGCTCCCCGAAGGCCGGATAGGAGCCCAGGAACTTCACGGAGGCGAGCTCGCTGTGCAGCTGCTTCAAGCAGTCGCCGACGACCTCGTCGTTCAGGTGACCTTCGAGCTCGATGACAAAGCAGTAGTCGCCGAGGCCGAGCTTGGTCGGGCGCGACTCGATCTTGGTGAGATTGAGGTTCCGGGCAGCAAACTGGCCGAGGATCTGGTGCAGGTTGCCTGGACGGTCGGCCTGTTGGAAACAAACCAGGCTCGTGCGGTCATGGCCCGTGGGTGGTGACAACATCCCCCGCGCCACGAGCACGAAACGGGTCTGATTGCCCGGATGGTCCTCCACCCGCCGTACTACTGTCTCGAGGCCATAAAGGCGTCCCGCTATCGCGGGGGCGATCGCGGCAGTCCCGTCCGGCTCGGCTTCACCGACGAGCCGGGCCGCCTCGGCTGTCGAGGTCGCGTGCACGAGCTCCGCGCCGTTCAGGTGCTGGTGCAGGAACCGACGGCATTGGGCGAGCGCGACAGGGATCGAGACGACTCGGCGGACGTCGGCAAGATCAGTGCCTCCGGGTGCAAGAAGATCCAGATGGATGTCCAGCACGTGCTCCATCTGAATAAAGAGCTCCGATTCGAATACGAGGTGATCGAGGGTGGCGCTGACCGTGCCGTCGATCGAGTTCTCGATCGGAACGAAGGCGGCATCGACCTCGCGCCGGTTCGCAGCATCGAGTGCGTCGGCGATCGTAGACATCGCGACCGGCTCGGCGTAGGCGAGGGAAGAGATCGACAGCAGGGCTTCCTCGCTGAAGGTGCCCTCTGGTCCGAGAAACGCGATCCGCTTCCAAGCCTGCACCGGTTTGTACATGAGGGCAGGATAGTAATACCCATGGACGAGCTCGAAATCCGGCAACTGATCGACGACCTGCGATCGGGAGCGTGTTCGCCGGACGACGCCGTGAGGAGGCTGAGGAAACTGCCCTTCACGGAGCTGGGCTTTGCCAAGGTGGATCATCACCGATCCCTCCGCCAGGGACTGCCTGAAGCCGTCTACGGACCAGGCAAGACTCCGGCGCAGTGCGCGGCAATCGTCGCCGAGCTCCTCGCAGTCGGTAGCGGTGGCCCGGTTCTTCTGACTCGGGCTAACGAGGAGCAGGTCGCCGCATCGCTCCAAGCTTCGCCGGACGGCCACCGGACGCCCTCGGAACCGGAAGTTGGACGCCTGTCCACAGTCGTCTGGCGTCGTCAACCGGATCGGCCCGGGAGCGTGCTCGTCTGCACGGCCGGGACAGGAGACTTGCCGGTGGCCGAGGAGTGCACTGCGGTCCTTCGTGGGTTCGGCTTCCATCCCGGGTTGCTTGGCGATTGTGGGGTGGCGGGGGTGCATCGCCTGCTGGCGTCGATCGAAGACGTGACAACCGCTGATGTCGTCATCGTCGTGGCCGGAATGGAAGGAGCTCTGCCGAGCCTCGTTGCCGGCCTAACACCGGCGCCGGTGATCGCAGTCCCGACGAGCGTCGGTTACGGCGCCTCCCTGGAGGGAGTGACGGCACTGCTCGCCATGCACGCTTCCTGCGCCGCCGGGATTACGGTCGTAGGGATCGACAACGGTTTCGGTGCGGCATGTGCGGCGGCGAGGTTGCTCCGGTGACCGGCAGAGGCGACAAACGCGCCGGAGAGCCGAGCCAGGGCGTCGCGGCGACCGGGAGCGGTGGTGGGCGCGTCGCTTGGTTTCACTGCTTCTCGGGTATAGCGGGGGACATGGCATTGGGCAGCCTGGTCGATGCCGGAGCCGATCCCGTGGAGCTGGGGCACATGCTCGATCGGCTCCCGATTGACGGATGGTCGCTCGGGTTCGAACCCGTGCTGCGCAACGGCATTGCCGCCACACGAGCGGTCGTCAAGGTTCGTGATGACGCCGTCGTCAGGACGTTCCCGCATGTGATGGGCATCCTCGAGGAGGCTCGGATGCCCGAACGCGTGCGCGAACGTGCCGTCGCAGCTTTCTCCCTTCTCGCTGCTGTCGAGGGTCGCCTGCATCGGCGCCCGCGATCACAGGTGCACTTCCATGAGATCGGCGGCCACGACACCATCGTGGACATCGTCGGAACTGCCTCGGCTCTCGAACTGCTGGGGGTGAGCTTTGTTTCCGCGAGCCCGGTTGCCACCGGGCTCGGCATGGTCCGAAGCGCCCATGGCCTGTTGCCCAATCCCGCGCCGGCAGTCGTCGAGCTTCTTGAGGGCATCCCGACGGAGGGTCGAGACGTCGCCGTCGAGCTGACGACCCCGACGGGTGCGGCCATGCTCGCCGCATGGGGCTCGACTTTCGGTCCGATGCCGGCGATGACGATCGAGGCGACAGGCTTCGGGGCCGGGTCCCGAGAGCTGGACGACCTGCCGAACTGCACCCAGGTCGTCGTCGGTCTCCCGGCGGACTCTCTCCGCGCCTCGTCCCCGGGACAGGGTCAGCAACTCGTCCAGCTCGAGACGAATCTCGATGACGTGACCGGCGAGACTCTCGCACATACCGTCGCGGCGCTGCTCGAGGACGGCGCGCTCGATGCCTGGGTTATACCGGTGCTGATGAAGAAAGGCAGACCAGGCCACGTCTTGAACGTGCTGTGTGACCCGGTGCTCGTTGGCGATCTCCGCAATCGGCTGGCCGCAGAGACAGGCAGTCTCGGGGTGCGTGCACACACCGTCGAGCGCTGGGCGGCACCGCGCGAGCTCGTCGAAGTAGAGGTTGACGGTTACCGCGTACGGGTGAAGGTCAGCCCAGGTCGAGTCAAGGTCGAACATGCCGACGCAGCCCGTGTCGCCGGGCAAACGGGTCGGCCACTCCGGGAGGTTGCCGCCCGCGCCGAGGCCGCCTGGCGCCAGCGGGTCGAGGAGCCCGAATCGCCGCGACACGACACCGGACCGGGGGGACCGGTCACCCCGATGCGACCTTGATCTTCACCTCATCGGTCTGACCAACCGCCTTCGGGGGGCTCGTGACGGGCGCTCTCGGGAGGCTGCCCGTGCCGACGGAAGCCCAGAGCACGTAAGCGTCGCCCGCGACGACGGCGAGCGGTGGCAGGGTGACTTCGACCGACGCCCCCGGCGCAAGGCGACCGATTCGAACGGCCGTTGAGGCAGCCGGTGCGGCCGGGCTCAGATGCCCTCCGGCAGATGAGTGGGGAACGACGGACGCCGCTGCCCAGATGCGGGAAATCTGAACGTTTCCTGCGTTTGCGACCACCAAGATGACCGAGACCTGATGGGTCGGCGGAAGGACGGAGGTGGAGCTCAGCGGCGGGAGCTGCAGGGTCGTGGACGTCGATGTCGTCGTCGAGGTGGAAGTCGAGGTCGACGTGGTCGACGTGCCCGGAGCGGAGGGGAGTGTCGTCGAAGTAGACGTGGAGGTCGTCGTCGCGAAGGTCGTCGTCGGTAGCCCGGTGATCCGCACCACGGGGGGCTGTACGGTGACCGCGATGATCGACAGGTCCTCGTGGATCTGCAGCGCGGGTGAGCTGGACAGCTCCGAGACCCAGGACATCACAGACGCCTCGTCCCATGACACCGGGTGGGTCACCCATCTCGAGGCCGGGAGACGGTCCCGACCACTGGAGCGGGGAAGCGAAGACACGAAGCTGCGGTAGTCCCGGTCACTGATCGCCAGGGCTTTGCCCGCATCCACGATGATCCTCGCGGCATTGGCACGCGCCTGAACGACCGAAGTCGGGAGGGTCCCTCCGCCAGAACCGCCGCCGGACGAACTGGTGGAGCTCGCAGCAAAGGCCGTCGGCCCGATTGCCAGGATGACAGCCCCGGTGAGCGTCCGTGCAGCGAAGGCTCGGACCGCGAGCGTTGCCCGGAGCAGCTGCTGGGACAGGGGGGTCGGCGCCGGAACACCCAGCGATCCCAGTTGTGCCAGGTTCTCCGCTGTTCCCGCGACGAGGCTGCCGAGATCCTCCTCAAGGGCCGTCCGGTCCAAGGAGGCGGTGCTGTCGCGCACGAGATGCATCGTGGAGGCGAGCGTCGTCGACTCTTCGATGACCGGGATGACCTCGGCGACGTAGGTCTGAGCCGCGATACGACTCGCGCGAGTCCCGGAGTTCACGACGTCGGCAGCGACCTCGGCGACCACGATGGCGGTCACGATCACGCCTACGATCACAAACACGACACGTCTGGTTGGCCGGCGCGTGGACGGAAAGGTCCCCCGTTGCCAACCTGCAGTCATCGCCGAAGAAGCTAGCCCTTGTGCTGCCGGTTATCCGAAACCTTCAGCAGACGGCGCACAGTCGGAAGTCCGCCCGTGTCCGTGGTCACGCTGTCGCAGATCTCCTCAAGAAACGGTCGACCCCGCGGATCAGTCTCCGGCAGCACCCTTGGCAACGCTCACTTGGCTCTTGGTCGACCTCCAGTTCACCATCGGCAGAATGGCATCGAATTCAACACGGTCCTTGTACCGCTTGGCGGTCTCTATGAGAACCTCGATGGTGGCATCTTCGAGGAAGTGAGGCTTGAGGCCGAGAGCAGGAAGCTGGGTCGCTACGGCGTTGTAGTAGTGCTCTTCCTTCTCGACGCGTGGGTCGGGAAGGCTGTCGATCGTGACGCCGTCTCCGGCCAGCTTCGCCGTCCACTCTGCAAGCTCGAGCACCGAGAAGGACTCGGTGAACTGATTGAACACTCTGTACTCACCTAGTTCCGGCGGGTTGATACAGGCAAGTTCGACACAGGCGAGCGTGTCGCGGATGTCCAGCATGCCGCGCGTCTGGCCACCCTTGCCGTAAACGGTGAGCGGGTAGCCAACCGCTGCCTGAACAGCAAAACGGTTCAGGACAGTCCCGAACACCCCGTCGTAGTCGAAACGGGTCAGCAGGTCACGGTGCAACGTCGTCTCGGGAGTCTCCTGGCCGTACACGATCCCCTGGTTGAGATCGGTCGACCGGAGGCCCCAGATGCGGCAGGCGAACTGAATGTTGTGGCTGTCGTGGACTTTCGACAAGTGGTAGAAGGAGCCGGCCTGCTTCGGGTAGGGGAGCACGTCGGTACGGCCCTTGTGAGTGATCTCGATGAATCCCTCTTCGATGTCGATGTTCGGCGTCCCGTACTCGCCCATTGTGCCGAGCTTGACGAGATGGATCGTGGGATCGATCTCGGCGATCGCGTAGAGCAGGTTCAAGGTGCCTACTACGTTGTTCACCTGGGTGTACACGGCGTGCCTGCGGTCGATCATCGAGTATGGAGCGGACCGCTGCTCAGCAAAGTGGACAATCGCCTCGGGGGCGAACTCGCGGATGGTCTGCTCGACAAACACGTTGTCGGTGAGGTCACCGATGAACGGCTGCACGGTGTAGCCGGAGACTTCCCTCCAGGTCGTGACCCGCCTCTGAAGCTGCCGGATGGGCACCAGGCTGTCGACGCCCATCTCGCTGTCGTACAAGCGCCGGGCGAAATTGTCCACAACACCGACGTCGTGGCTTCGCGCGGACAGGTGCAGTGCGGTCGGCCAGCCAAGGTAACCGTCGCCACCCAGTACGAGGATCCTCATCGGTCTTTCTTCTCCTTGTTTAGATCGCGGGTCGCTACGCTGCCCAGTCGGCGTAGTGGCTTGGGGACTTCTTGACCACGACCCGTAGCAACTGAAAGCCAAGCCGAACTCTCGAGATACCGGAACGCGGCCCCCTATAGAAGCCCGGCCGGGAGTTTACCGGAGCCAGCCGCCGCAATGCGAGTTTCGTGGATACCCTAGGACCCTGGGCGTCTCGCCACCAGGGCGTGCGTTCAGGTTGGGCCCGGGAGCCTTCGCAGTGGACAGACGTTGGTACATCGATGTCAACCGCTTCGTCACGCGAACCGCGTGGGCACACGGGGTGATGGCGTTCTTCGCACGCCCAGCAGTGCTCCTGATCCTCGCCATCCTGTTCCTCGCCGCTCTGCTTCGCGCCCGCTTGGTCGGCTTTGGTGGTAGTGACTTTGACAAGATCGCGGGCCTTGGGTGGGCCGTCGTCGGAACCGCGCTTGCCTACGCCGTGTCACTCCCGGTCGTACACCTAGTCGCACGTAGCCGACCCTTCGTCGCCATGCCGCAGGCAGCGGTGCTGGTCACCAAACCGACCGGCTTCAGCTTCCCGAATGAGCACGCCGTCATCGCCGGCGCCTTCGCGGCGGGCCTCTGGCTGAGCCGAGCCCGGCTGACGGCTGCCGTCGCGACGCTGGTCGCTATCGTCATCGCCCTGGCGGTCGTCTACACCGGTACTGCCTACCCAGGAGACGCAGTTGGCGGTCTCTTGATCGGGACCCTCGTCAGCCTTGTGATCTATCCCTTTGCGATCGGGTCGCTGAGGGCATTGGTGCAGTCGGTCGCGCGATCGCCCCTCAGGTTCCTCGTCGGAGGTGGACACCATCGAAGGCCGATCGGTCCAGGACCTGCTGCCCACCCTGAGCTCGTCGGCGAAAGCGGTGCCGTGCGGATCCTTTCGCCTGACGAAGCCCGAACCGTCCGCGTGCTGCCATCGGGCAGGACTCGAACCGCTCGCGTCCTGCCACCCGACGAGGCCAGCACCGTCCGGATCCTGCCGCCTGACGAAGCAGGAACCGGAGCCGGTGCCGGAGGGGCGCAAAACTGAACTTAGGCTGGTCATCAACGCCTCTCCGCGCGAAGCTCACGACGAGGCCGGTGTGGCGCAGAGGAAGCGCAGGCGACTTGTAATCGTCAGGTCGTGGGTTCGAGTCCCACCACCGGCTCGGCAAAGGTCCAGCTCAACGTGGGTGCGTACTCAGCGTTTGCGCGACAAACAGTCGCTTTGACCGCCAAGTTGACTGCCAAGCCCAGTCGCTGACCAGTCGCTGCGCGGAAGGAGGATTCTACGAAATTGAGCTCCAGGATCCTCGACGAGATCGAGAAAGAGGCGGTGAGTGGTCAGCCCGATCTGCCCACGCTGCTTCGCAAGTGCATAGCGCTTGGCGGTCAAACCGGTAGCACCGATCTCCGTGACTGGGCGACGAAGGAACTCAAGGGGTATGGATCGGACGACGAACTCCCGAGCTATCGCACGGTGCCAGCAATCCTCGCTATCGACGGGTGGACAATGACTCACCGGGTCACTGGCCAACAGATATCACCGGCGAACCTGCCGGAGCCCGCACGAGAGTTGATCAAAGAGGAGGTTGCGCTTCGGGGGCCAATCGCCGAACTAACCGACCTCGTCGCAGAGCGACGTCGGGCCGGCGCTGTGAGCGTCGATCTCGGGATACCTGGTGGTGCGAGTCTCGCGGTACTGGTGAACTCGGACATCCGGGCAGGCGGGGACAGCTACAGGACAGTCGAGCGTGTCTATCGGCGCGTCGCTATTACGGCGATCGTGGGTGTGATCGACACAGTGCACACCAATCTTGTCGAGCTCGTGGCGGAGATGCGGGCCGGCCTGGGCAAGGGCAGCGACCTCCCAGACAAGGATCTGGCGGACAGAGCGGTCAATATCGTCATCAACGGCGACCGGAACAGGGTAGAAGTCGCCAACGCGGTGGCCGATACCGGCGGGATCGCATCTGTGGCGTCAGCGGCGCAGGAGTCGAAGTCGCGTCGCATCATGTTCTGGGTAGCAGGAGGCGCAACCGTCATTGCCGCCATCATCGGCCTTCTCGAGTGGCACCCATGGCACTAAGCGACTGATCGCAGCTGTTACCGTGCGTCGCCGAGCGCCCGCTCCATGGCGTCGGCAGCGTCCTCAAGCAACGTCGGGATGACATGGGCGTACGTGTCCATCGTCAGTCGGTATGTCGAATGGCCGAGCACCTCCATCACGACTCGAGCCGACACGCCCTGCGCTAGTAGGAGGGTCGCGGCGGTGTGACGGCAGTCGTAGAGCCGATGACGATCCACGCCGGCGACGGCCTGCAGGCGCTCGAAGTCCCGTGCCACGTTGCGGTGGTCGAGCGGCGTCCCGATTCGCGTTGTGAAGACGAGGCCGCTGTCGCTCCACGCGCTCCCCACTCCAAGCCGCTCTTTGAGCTGCCGACGGCGATGCTCGCGTAGAGCTCGCAAGCAAACAGGTGGGATCGGGATGTCGCGCCGGCTGCGAGGCGTCTTTGTCTCGCTTAGTACGAGCTGGCCGTCCTGGCGCCGGAGAGCGCGTCGGACGCGAAGACGCGGATGCTCGATGTCGAGATCAACGTCGGCCCACGACAGACCCAGGGCTTCGCCTGGCCGCAGTCCGAGGGCTAGGGCAACCGTGTAGAGCGCGCCGAGCCGTTCGCCTCGGGCTACCGCCAGGAGGCGTTTGGCCTCCTCGGGCGTGAACGGCACAACCTCCACCCGACGCAGTTGGACCGGTTCGACCAACTTCGCGACGTTGCGAGCGACGAGCCCCCATCGTTCGGCCGTCGACAGGGCTGCTCGGAGGACCGCTAGCACGTATTGGACCGAGCGCGGGCTGAGGCCTTGCTCTCGCTTCGAATTCACGAGCGCCTGCACGTCCGCGGCGCTCAGTCGGGCAAGACGGAGATGGCCAAGGGCGGGGACGATGTGGGTGCGAACGTTGGACCGATAGCCCCGCCAAGTCTCCGGAGCTCGACCGGGCTTCACGACCTCCGCAAGCCACCGCTCGAGGAACTCGCCGACGCGGACTCTTTCGTCGAGCACTGGCCGGCCCTGCAAGAGAGCTAGTTGAGCGCGTTGTAGCTTTGTAGCCGCTTCGGCGCGAGTGTGTGCGTAGACGAACTTGCGCCTCCGCTTGCCGTCGACGTAGCCGAGATCGATCGTGCCCTCCCATCGGCCGTCCGCCCGTACGCGGATGCCGCCTTCGCCCGTGCCTCTTCGCTTGGTCATCGCAGCTCTCCTCCGCTCGTTTATGCAAGTTCTTTGGCGATGATCCGACGCGCCGCCGTCCAGTTCGCCGCTTCGCTCGCCTCTCGCAGTGCGCCTCGCAATGTCTCGAGCTCGTCTCGCAGACTCGGTGCTGGCGCCGGTGATCCTGCCGTGCGGCCTTCCTCGCGCATCCGCTGACGGTAGCGGGCTTGTCGGTGAGCAGGAGAACAGTAGATCGGCGCAGGGCCACGAGCAGAGAGCACGGTCGTGGCTTCGCCGCAATACGCGCACTGGATGATCCGGGCTGGCCGTTTCGTCGCCATATACCCATCACTATACACATAACGGCGAGCCGTGACGAGTTTCTACTCAGAGGTAGCAACCTCTTCGAATGGACCTGCGCTAGCCGGCCAGAATCGCGCCCATGTGAAGGCTCCAGGGTGATCGCCTTCGACCCGCGGAAGAGACATCGCTACCAGCGGAGTGAGTGTGCCGTCCGTCCTTTTGACGACGAGTCGCCGGACGCCGTTCAGTCTCGCGAGGATCTCGCCTAACGATGGGGCCTTACTCGGATCGACAAGCTCTCTGCGCGAGACCGGCTGTAGCAAGAGATCCCCGCCCTGCGTCGCCGACTGAGAGGTCAGGCGTGCATATCGCTCGTCAGGCTCCCAAAAGTTGCCGCGTCGCTCTATCCACTTGAGGACGACAAGGGACTCACTTGAGTCGAGCGAGCATGACCTGAGGCCCGCGACCAGTTCGCCAGCGACGCGGTCTCGGTAGGTCCCGACGAACTTGGCGACGCAGTCGTCGCCATGGATCACTCTTAGAAGCACCCTGCCCAGCTACTGAAGATGACCCTTCGGTGGCAACGGGTCCTGGTTGACAATCTCAAATGCAACTCTTCTTGAGCGAGCGGCATCAGCGACCATCCCAGACATGACCAAATCGGTTTGCGGGAAGGAGTAGCCCACCAGTGAGATTCGCTCGGCTTCATGCATCGCCTGGGCTGCGTGACTCCATGCCCAGCGGGTGATCGGGTTGGTGTAGTACGCGGACTTTGTCGCGGTCGGTGGCACGATGAATGGCTCGAGGCCCGGCGCTTCGCGGTCACGTTGTTCCCAGTCATCTCGCGGCGCGCCGAAGCGACTTTGCACTGTCGTGCGCCGCAGCGTCGCTCCACTCGAGTCGCCTGGGGACCAGTACCAGTCGAGGGAACCGTGGAGTTTGAGGAGGCGAAAGGTTGAGCCGTGAGGCGCCGGCTGGTGCTGGACGCCCGAGAACATGCCGATCATCTGGATTGGCCGTCGAACGCTCTCGAAACCGGCGCCTTGGCCGGGCCACCCGCGTGGTGGCAGGTCTCCGAGGATGTCATCAGGCGTGACTCGTCGGCGAAGCGCCTCGAGCCAATGCCCGTAGCTGGCGACTGCGACCTCGACGACTGTGTCGTAGTTGAGGGTTATAAGCGTTGCCCCTCGATGGTGGGCGACGCTAAGAAACTCAAAGAGCCATGGTGGAGCGTCTCTTGCGAATACCGACTGTTCTCTGGTCCGAAGGACCTCGACGAGAGCGGCTGTGACGTCCGAGAAGATGCCACGATTGTGCAGATTCTCTGCGGCTGACAGGTAGGGCTGGTCCTCAGCGAGACGAGAGAGCCATGTCTCAAACGTGCCTCCGTTGAATGCGCGACGTGGGAGCCGAGACCGCGGCACCTTAGCCAGCCTTGTCGCCTCAGCACCGAGCTCATCGGTGATCGGGAGTTCGGCCGCGACCGCTTTCGAGAAGCCGGCGCCCAGCACGATCACTTCTCTGCTCGGCAGTAGACCTGGCGTAGAGGAGAGCTTCATAGCTGCGGCGGCGTGAACGCTCTCACCAAGACCGTCTCGTGAGCCTCAGAGCGGCGACAGGCTTCCTCCCACTCCCTGTCTGTCCACCCCATGAGCACGAGCCGAACTGCCCCGGCTTTCCTCAGAGCCTTCAACACGCAAATGGCTTGGGCGCAGACAGATGAGGACTTCGTGCCGATCCCGGCCAAAGACCGGCCCGATGCGTCCGGCTCGCTCGGAGGGTCCAAAATAGCCTGCCTCAGTCCCCACCAGGTCACGTGGTCGACAGCAGAGAGATAGCTCCATTGAGCGCGGCCGAGTCTCCAGACGCCGTCGCCCAGCACGAGCTCATCGATTCCGGTCGCGATCACTGGCCGCGTGACTCCGTCGATCGCCGGCTTGCCCCGGCTCTTCGTCACCGTCCAACCGAAGCCCGCAGCGACGACTTCCAATCGCTGTACTCGCTCCGCGGCATTATCCTCGAGGTCGAGCCGCTCGAGTTCCATCGCGCTATACAGCTGCTCCCATAAGCCGCGCTCTGCCCGTTCGTCCGGAGTGATGGTCGGGTCGTTTAGCCAAGCCGAGATGACGCAGGCCTGAAGAGCACTGCGAGCCAGGACGAGGTGCCCGAATACGGGCGTTCGGCTCGCATCAAACGCGTCCCCGAAACACCGCACGTAGTCGCAAGCGGCAAGAAGACTAATCCCTCCGAGACTGTGGCTGTCTCGGATCGGGCCGTCCCAGTTGGTGAGCTTGCCGAGGCGCGTAACCTCTTCCGCGATTTCTGCTACAGCGACCGAGGGTACCCACGGCTGGTCGCCGTGGCGATCAGCAACGCCAAACAGGGCAGAGGTGAGCTCTCGTACGACGTCGACCGTAGGCGCCATGACTTCGCGGAATCGCTCCGGGCCGACCGATGCCTCCGGCGGAGTGTCCGCCTCCGAGTCCCTCCATGCGCCCCTTACCCGGTCGTAACGCAGTTCACCAGACGGAGCGGGAGGCAACGGCTCACCGAGTCGCAATATGGCGCCGTCCGGTAGATCGGGTTCGATCACTGCATAGACGGTCCCGTCGCTGACCCGAAGATCGCCGGATCCGCTCTCCCGCAGGCGCTGCACGAGCTTCTTCGCGGCGGCGTAAGCATCGCCGGCGAAAAGCTTGGCGAAGTGAGCTTGGAATGCCGCAGGGCCAACCAACAGGATGGCCCAGGCGGCGGCGCCGTCTGCCGATGCTGTGAGCGCGATCATCTCCTCGCTCACAGCCACTTCGACGCCGATCTCGGCAAATGCGACTTCGGTTGCTCGCATCAGGGTCTCAAGTGGGGACTGCCGCCGCCCCAAGGCCTGCGCGCTGTTATCGGACATCGGTCCGCCTCCTTACGAGCGCCCATGGCCCGCATTATCGGACGGTACCCCGGGGGTGCGCGCCCGATAATGGGACATATCAGACGCACAGACAGGCGGCTCGATGATCTGGTCGATCACGGGCGCGGCAGCGTCTCTGCGGAACTCCTTCGGATAACGGCTTCGCCCGCGTCGGCGCGGGCTGTCCTCGTTCCCCTGCTCTTCCAAGACACTCCTCCTAGTTGGAGTGTCCGGCTCAGTGGGGGATGCTCATCCGCTCTTTGGCCGCGCTCGACTGCTCGATGTTGCTCACGCGCACCATACGTCCGCCCCTGTCGCTATGTTCCCTCCTTCGAGAAGCGATCGTCCCGAACGCGCGGGACAGAGAGGGCAGGTCGATGGGTGAATTCACCCCAAGCTTCACCCCGGCTGTCACCCCGCCGGGCGGTCTCGAGGGGCCGTTTGGGGGCAAAGAACCCGCGGTTCAGTCGACGGCCGACGAGGTCGAATACAAGTACAGTGGAGTGGTCGGATAGGCAAGCCCTAGAGGCGGCCAAGTGAAGATCAGAAACGCGGCTCATAGAAATGCGAGCCGAGGCGGCTCGCTGCTGCCGAGCGTCTCTGTTTCAGCCCAGGACCTCGACTGGGATCGCCTACGTGAGCAGAATGAGCTGCTGAAGCAGGCTCAGGAGATCGCTGGTCTTGGCACCTACAGGATCGATCTCGGCAGCCGCACAATTTTGCTGTCGCGAGAGATGGCGACGATGTTCGGTGCTGGTGATGACGAGATCGAGCTGTCTCTTGAAGAGTACCGGCGACGCTTTTATCATCCCGATGATCTCGCCTCTGGTGTGGCAACCGCTGAACCCGTGTACCGGTGGGGGGGCGATCTTTGGCTGACGAGTCGTGTGGTGCGGAGCGACGGCGGGGTGATCTGGGTGCAGACGAGGTCGGCGGTCGACGAACACCCTGACGGGACCCGTTCGGTGCTGGGCGTGGTGCGAGACGTCACCGCCGAGGTGCGCTCCCAAGAGCGAAATCGCCTCCTGGCGACGCTGGTCGAATCCAGCGATGACGCCATGTTGACCACCGACCTCACCGGATCGATCACGAGCTGGAACCCGGGGGCTGAACGCCTCTATGGGATTTCGGCCGACGAGGTGGTGGGCCACCAAATCTCGTTCATCACCGGCCAGGTCTTCGACCCAGAGCATGCGGCGGAGAAGGTTGACGACCAAGATGAGCGCCTGCGCCGAGTCGCATCCGGCGAGATCCATCGTCATCAGCTGCTTCACCGTCGCCGTAAGGACGGAACGCCGTTCATCATGTCCGCGTCGGCCTGGCCACTGCGCGACGACGAGGGAAGCATTGTCGGCGCGGCACTGATCGGACGGGACGTCACGGAGTTGGAGGAGGCCCACGCCGAGGTCAGGGCGAGCGAGCAGCGCTTCCGGGCGTTGGTGCAGCGCGGTTCGGACCTCATCGGGTTGATCGACGCGGACGGCACACTTCGGTACATCAGCCCATCGCTCTCGGCGATCAGCGGGAGAGACCCCCAGGAGGTGGTCGGGCGCCGATTCACTGAGTTCGCACACCCCGACGACGCACAGGACATCGAAGCCCTCCTCGAGCTGCTAGTGCGCAGCCCGGGATCGCGCGTCAAACTGACGTACCGGATCGTGCACAAAGACGGAGGCGTCCGGCACCTCGACGCCATCTCAACCAACCTGATCGACGTGCCCGAGGTCGGCGGGATCGTCTTCAACGCCCGCGATGTCACCGAGGCCGTGGAGTACCGCGAGCAGCTTGCCCACCAGGCACTCCACGATCCGCTCACGGGTCTCGCCAATCGCGCCCTCCTCGTTGACCGGATCGGACAAGGGCTCCGACGAGGTGCTCATGGAGGCAGAGCGATCCTCCTGCTTGACGTCGATCACTTCCAGGCGGTCAACGACGCCTTCGGCTACTCGATCGGCGACGAAGTGCTCATCGGCCTGGGGCAGCGACTGTCGCACCTGGCGCAGGCGACGGACACTGTCGCCAGAGTGGGCGGCGACCGGTTCGCCATCTGGTGCGAGCAATGCACCGCGGACGCCGCGCGCGAGTTCGCCGATCGAGTCGTCCGAACCATAGGCGAACCTTTCACGGCCGACCACCATGACGTGTCCATCACTGCGAGCGTCGGAGTTGCGCTCGATCCAGGCGACCGGCCTGTTCGCGCGGAGGGACTCCTACGAGACGTCAACGTGGCCATCTTGCAGGCAAAGGAGAGAGGCCGGGGGCGGTTCGAGGTGTTCGACCTGGCGACAAGCGGCGCCGCCAAGAGCCGCCTCGAGCTGAGGTCGGAGTTGTTGACGGCGCTGCGAGAGGGCCAACTGGTGCTGCACTACCAGCCCGAGATACGGCTTGAGGACGAGCGGACGGTCGGCGCTGAAGCCCTTGTGCGCTGGCTCCACCCCGAGCGCGGCCTGATCCCCCCGATGCAGTTCATCCCAGCCGCCGAAGACAGCGACCTCATCCTTGCGATTGGGCGCTGGGTGTGCGAAGCGGCCTGCCGTGATGCGGCCACGTGGCCCGCGACCGCCGGTCCCGCTGTGGTGTCGGTGAACCTCTCGGCGCGTGAGTTCACCGACCCGGACCTTCTTGAGCACATCACCGACGCCCTAACGAGCTCAGGTCTCCCGGCCAACCGACTGTGCCTGGAAATCACCGAGACACTCCTGATGAGAGACGTCGAGCGCACAGCCGAGCTGCTTGAGGTCATCAAGGGCCTTGGCGCCCTCACCGCCATCGACGACTTCGGCACCGGCTACTCGTCCCTGGCCTACCTCACGCGGCTTCCCGTCGACTACCTGAAGATCGACAGGGTCTTCGTCGAGGGGCTCGACCGCGACTTGGAGAAGAGCGACACGGTGGTCGCAGCCGTGATCGGGCTGGCGAAGCGTCTGGGCATCAAGACCATCGCCGAAGGCGTGGAAACCGAAACCCAGGCCGCCGCACTACGGAGACTGGGTTGCGACCTGGCCCAGGGCTTCCTGTACGCCCGCCCCATGCCACACGAGGACTTCCTCGATCGGATCGCTGCCGGCAGATGGTGACCGAGGGTCGACCTCCTCAGCACTGGGCTGGCGCGATTCCTGATGCCTATCCCATGCCGTTGGCAAAGGAACAGAATGACGGCGCCGAATCGTCACTTCGTCGCGCCCGATTCGGCAACGCGCTTCGGCAACGTGAGCCGATGCTCGATCGACACGAGCGGGAACGCTTGGTGCGGATGCCTCGCGTAGGCCCACCCTTTGCTGCTGCTCGGAGGAAGAGTTTCATCCGAGCGATCGGACACGGAAGCCTATAGATTCTCCCTAGTAGATGGCCCTTTTTCAGGGTTCAATATGAGGGTTCAATATGACAGACGCGAGCGGGTTTGAAAACAGTCCCATGCACCCCGCCGTTGTCAGCTTATGCATAAGGCGGATCGCGTCGCGACAGAACGTCGGCCAGGTCGCACTCCGGGAGTCGAGAGCTGGCGGAAATATTCGGCGATCTGCGCTTGGATCGGTGACCCATAGCGCGCGGGCCATAGCTGGCTGAGGGGTCCCCCAGGGCCGAACATGGCGTGCCGCCCTCAAGGCCTGCTCACTGTTATCCGACATCGGTTGGCCTCCTTACGAGCGGAGAACGAGGTCACCATCCGACAGCTCAGCTTTCGTGGCGTGGAGCCACGGGTCGACGCTGTCCGTTGGCACCAGCCTCGACCGAACGTGCGGGTTACTCGCCGTTCGGCGCAGCGCGTAGCTCGTCCGAGAGCGCCGCGCAAGCGTCCGCAACGACGATCTGAACCTGTTGCCACCCGGCAGCCCAATCGACTACCGGGTACTGGAGACCGAGGAGCGCGCAGGCGTCCTCGACGGTGGCCCGTGCCCCAGTGTGTTGCGCAGCGGTGCGGACTTGGCGCGCCGCGTCGAGCACGGCGACCGCCTCGCGAACGCGCTCGTGGGACTCGGGAGGCAACTCACTTTCAAGGAACGGTGCAAGCCGCTGGAGAGGGTGGCCGTCGAGCCCAGGCACACCCGGCACCCGCAGGCCTTTCAAGAGCTCGGCGAGGGCGCTGAGCCGCGAGTCGGCTTCCTCCGGTCCGCCCGCCGGCATCGAGAGCCGCTGCGACCGTTCGACTCCGGGCGGAATTACGAGCGAGGAGTCAAACCGGCGCTGCCAGACCAAGTCGAGGTAGTCGATCGCCGCTCCGAGTGTGAACGGCGAGTGCTCCGTGCGCGGCGCCACCGGCTCCGGCGCACCGATCCACGCGCTCATACGGTCGAAGTAGTCCTCGACCGATGACACCCCGGCGAATCGCCGGAGCTCGGGCGCGAGCTCAACGCTCTCCCACTCCGCCGTCATCGGCGAGAAGATGCTGTGCCACGTTGCTGGCTCGTGGCTGAAGAGCGGGAAAACGAGCGGCCCGTGCACACCGAAGTCGAGCCGCCCCTCCAGCAGCTGCGCCCGCAACACGACAGGGCGCGTCTCCGCGAAGGGCTCAAGTGTCGCTGCGGCTCGGACCTCGCCGAGGCGATCGAGGAAGTTCAAGTATCCCTCGACGATCGGCTTCGCCTGGTCGACGTAGGAGAGGCCGGCGACGGTCAATCCGAGTCGGTAGTTCGCGTCCGGCGCGCCGGGCCGGGCCGGGTGCACGTAGCCGTAGTGAACTGGAAGCTCATGGGGCAGACCGTAGAGGGTGCGGAGGGGATCGACCCCGCGCCGGTCGAGCATCTCCTCGACGTAGGCCCAGCTCGGCCACTCGCCGTATTTGAGATATACGTCGGCGAGCACATCGAAGAGGAACTGCTCGTTGAGCGTCGGTGGGCGCAGCACGGTCTCGACGCTAATGACCACGTGGCGGGACCCGGTCGGCCCGGCCGTTGCGGCAATCCGGTCTCGTTTTGCTGAAACCCTCCTCGAAGACCTCGGAGGGTGGCTCTTGCCGGCGCCTGATCGGACGCACAACTTCGGGCCTCCTCGGCTCGGCCGATGCCTTTTCTCGATTCTCGGCGGTTGAAGCTGCGTCGCGAGCGAGTGCTTGGTCAATGTTGGACCCTTGTTGCTCGGTCGACGACTCCTGTCGAGTCTTGACCGGGAGGTTCACTCCTCTTCTACCGGCGGAGGCGCCTCGCCAGACAAAACCCTGAGGAGGGCGTTGTGAACGGCTCCCAGACTGAGTCCGGCTGCCTGCGCAATGGCTCGCTGTGAGTGGCTGCAACCGGCAGCATCGATTGCCTCGACAACGGCCCAGTGGAGGTCCGCTACAGCGCGCCGCTTGGCATCCTCGGCCTCGCGTCGTCGAACGGCGGCTTCGATCACTCGGTCGAGACACTGGCAGGGTTTCTGATCCACCGTGACGCGCACCTCCTCGGCCAGCGCGCTGGCCGGTATTTATGTCCGTCAAGCCGGACTCTGCGTCCGGTCGACCGGACATTGGCTAAATGTCCTTGTCAAGACGTGTACGGCTGACCGGACACGAGGCGGCGGCCAGTGCCCGGGCCGCACTGCTGGAGCAGACCGTCGTACACGTCCTAGTCGGATCCGCGATCCACAGCGCCGAGGTCACGCGCAGTTGCCGCATTCCCATTCGGCACGCGGCCTTGGGCAGCTTTTCTATGTTTCCGGGCAGCGTTCGGGCAGCTTGTGAACCACGATGCTGCCCAAACTGACGTTGGGATGTGCCGGGGGACAACTTCGCTCCTCTCTCTACTACTCGAGAATGCTGCCCATGCTGCCCAGTGTCTCCTAACGATCGACAAACTGGCTGCTAGACGCCCACGAGCTTCTCTTTGCGGCCGCCTCGACCTGCTGCTCAAACTGGCTCACGTCGCCGCCCAACCACGACTGTCAGCTGCCCATTTGTCGTGCGGGTAGCTGCCCAGAAAGGTCACTGGACGTCCTCAGCGGACGAATTGGGCAGCATGGGCAGCTTTTCGTGCGCAGGGAAGAGACCCTCGACTTTCAGCGACCAAACAGGACGTCGAGCACCGCTCAGGCTCTTGCGAACGGTTAGCACGCGCCGGTCCTTTTCGCGCTCCACGAGCACGCCGGCGTCATTCAGTCGCTTCCCCAGCATCGTGGAGTTAAAGGCGAAGGGCTCACCTGAGCGCGAGGCAAGTTGAGCGG
This sequence comes from Acidimicrobiales bacterium, assembly GCA_050015175.1. Taxonomy (GTDB): domain Bacteria; phylum Actinomycetota; class Acidimicrobiia; order Acidimicrobiales; family Bog-793; genus Fen-455. The sequence goes on from JBEKBX010000045.1 coordinate 20,435, forward strand.
CGACTGCCAAAGCGGCCCCGGGGTCCAGATAGACATGTTCACCGGATACCCAACCGACTTGGTGGCCAGCAGCCGAGACGTCAAGGCCACCGAGCCCAGCTTTCACCTCCGAACGCCATCCCCAGCGTGTTGGAGCGTCCGGGCATCGACCTTCGGAGTCCGTGAGGTGCGCGTCGCCTGAGATGAGCGCCGAACGAAGCGACTCCAAAAACTGAACGACAGGGTCGGTCTCCGCCTGGTGACCACTTTGCGCGGAAGCAAGATCCGCCAGAGCGGCGATGACGAGTCGCCACCATGCATCGTGGTCCTCACATGAGATGGCCCCGACCTCGAGCGCGAAGCTCAGGAAGTAGCGCCAGCCGAGAGCGAGGCTCGCCACGGCATCAGGCGTTCTTCTGTGGAGCTTCCCGGAGAGCGCGAGTTCCTCGCGCATGTTGGCCGTCTGGGTCTCGAGGAGCGCACCCGCGAGCTCCTTTTCGTAGCGAGGAGCCAGCCAGCGCAGAAAACCCGCCATCGCAGCTGCGTAGTCCCCCTGCCTTCCGGCGCGTTGAGCCTCGGTGAGCAAATCGAAGCGGAGGGCGCCAACCGTGAGCTCGGTGATGAGCATCCGGGCACGCACGGAGGCTCCTCGAGGCGCCTGTTCACCTGTCGAAATCACCAGCCCGCGTGGTGGTCGCTCGGTCCGCATCGTTATGTCCGGATGCATTCGCTGGCGGCCAGCCCTGTTGCCCTGTGCACGATGAACTCGCGCCGCAGCGGCGTGAGCGCGATCGATGTCGGCCCGGGATCCCTCCGGGGCAAAGTCGTCGATTGCCTGGAGGGCGTCCTTCAAGATGAACGACAGCTCCCCGAGGGCGTTGGCAGTCGAGCTCCAGTTGCCAGGGAAGTTCTTCGCGTTGAAGTCGGCACCGAAGTGCTGCTGGGCGCGTGCGACGAGTTCGGACTTTCCAAAACCGGTCGCCCCAATCACGGCAAGCGAGAAGTCGGCCGGCCCGAGGACGGATCGATAAGTGGCTCCAGACACTGCGACAGTGGTCGGAGCCGGCGCGAGCTCGATCAAGGTGAGCGAGGACCGGACGGCCTCCTGAAGGACCTTCCCGGAAGGAGGCGCGGGCAGTCGGTAGCTGGCGAGCTCCTCAGGCAGACGGACCTCTACGCCCTGGACCGCTCCGTCGGCGCCGATGGCCCCGCCGCCGTGGAGGTAGGCCCACTGCCCGTCGATCCGTCGCCATCCCGTATGGGCGAATATTCGCCGTTTTCTGATCGCCGAAGAGAGCTCTTGGATCGCGACCCTGACGTGCGCGGCAATGCTCTGTCCTGGGTAGACGACGGCGCGAGCACCGAGATGCTCAGTCGACCAACGAGCCACGTCGGCGAACCGATCAGCGGCGAGAGTGAACGGGGGAGGCGACGTGCCGTTCAGGGACGCCTTTATCTCGAAGTACCTGCGAACCTCTGCGCCGTCGTCGACCTCCTCGTCCGTCACGATCTCAGCACGGAAGTTGCAAAGCCGCGTCTCGTTCTTGCTCCCTCCGCCTCGCGAGATTCGCACTATGCCTGTTGGTCCGAAGCGATACTCGACGGCCGGCGGGGACTTGTTAGGCTCAGGGCGAGTCGGCTGCCAGGCCGGGGCAGCGTCGCAGAGCGCCCAGAGTCGGTCGAGGTCGGCGACATCGAGGAAGTCCGATACGTCGCCACCAGGCTCGAGCCCAGGGAGCTCCACCACTCGAACATCGCGCACGGCCATGGTGAGGACACTTGCGACTTGTTGCGCGTGCCGATGCCCCGCCTCGTCATTGTCAGGGAGCACGTAAGCGACTTCATATCCCTTGAAGTAATCAGCCCACTTGAGGGGCCACACCGTCTTCGCTCCTTGAGCGTTGGTTGTTGCCACAAGGCCCAGCTCGTGTAGGCGGTCGGCGTCTCGCTCGCCCTCGACGGCGAAAACGGCTCCGATCCGTTCCGGGTGTTGCTCGAGCTCGGTCACGAACTGGAGGAGTTCGGGTAGTCGATAGGGAACGCGTTCGACGCCATCCAGGTTGTAGATCCATCCGCCTGCTTGACCCGGGGCAGGTCGCCGCTGGGTAAACCGCTTAGGCGGCCGACGCACCACCTCGTAAAGCAGGCACCCGCTAGCGTCCGAGTACCGATAGTGGACCTCACTGGCAGAAGCTGGCGTGGCCGCCGACTCCTTCTCGTACGCGGAGCGATCTCCTGGCTTCCGCCCTGCGGCGCTCTTCGACGCCCTCACGGCACTTTCGGCTCGATCGGAGCCAGTGAGTCGATGAAACGCTCGAGATCATCCATACGGATGAGCACCCGGTGGTTGATCCGCACTGCTGGGATGCGCCCGGACCGCACGAGGTCCCACATCCGAGTGCGACCGATACCAATGGCGGCGGCCGATTCCTCAACGCTGAGGCAAAGGGGCGTTACAAGCTTCTGCTGAGTCGCCTCTCGCCGAGCGGCCCGATTCAGGCTGGCTCCACGAGCCGGCTTGGATGTCCGCCCTGGTTCGGACGATGTAACTGCGCGCACAGCAAAACCTCCTCGAGGTCTCGCCAGCGCTACACACCCCTGCCTAATCGCCTGATGTCCATCGTCGTCCTGCGAAGGCGCCCGTAGGCGCATCACTAAAGATCTTTCGCTAATACACTGACACTCTGGTCATAAAGAAAGGCCACAGTGCCTTAGGAAAGCGAAGCAGAGCTGGGCGTCGCCGCCGACGCGCGAGAGCCCGGTGTCGGCTGTACAGGCCGCCTCGTCGATCGACTCGGGGCAGAGGTTCGCGAGCTCTTGTCCTTTCACGTTTCCCCAGACCTGCTCGATCGGGTTGAGGTCATGTCCATATGGCGGGAGTCGTTCAATAACGAGCC
>JBEKBX010000046.1:0-22301 GCA_050015175.1 Acidimicrobiales bacterium
GAGACAGTCCCGGCGGCGCCTCGGGAGGCTGAGCTGTTGGACACCACCGTCGGCTACCCGATGCTCCTGCTCTCCCGCCACAGTCGCGATACCTCCGGGCGTCCGGTTGAGTTCGCCCGTTCCTTCTATCGCGGGGACCGCTACAAGTTTGTTACCCGGCTGCAGCCACCGACGGCCCCGATCGCCGGAGCCGGCTGAACATGGCAGTAATTGTTGTGGTTTGCTTCTTAGCTGAGAGGAAGGGGTTCTTTGCGCTACGGTGCGGCACCTGGCTTGGACAGTGCTCCCAGACCCGAGGGTGACAAGGCGTTGAGTGGCCGCGAGGGTGTCAGTGCCACTGATGTCTTTGCGGTTGCTGCTCAGCTGTTAGAGCGACTGGCGAACGAACAACTGCCGGTTCTGGGTCGGGCGGGCGAGCTCCCGGCCGGCAGGCTGATGGCCGGGGGCGACATCTACGTCTTCGGTACCGGGCATTCGCGAGTGGGCGCCATGGAGCTGGCCGGACGGGCCGGCGGGCTGGCCGGAGTGAAGGAGCTGGTGCAGGGCGCCAAAAGGTCGATCGAGCCCCTGAGCTGACCCTCTTCAGCGCCGTCAACCATCATCAGTTATGGCCCTCGGCCTCTGCTACCTCGTCGCGTGCCGCGTTCTTGAGATGCTGGGATCCCGCCGGCGGACAGCTTTGGACAAGGACATCGAGCTGATGGTTCTCCGCCACGAGGTCCGCGTGCTGAAGCGTCAGCTCCATGGCCGCGTCCGCTACCGGACCACGGACCGAGCGATCCTCGCTGTGCTCAGCCGACTTCGTCCAAGGTGGCGCTGGCGGTGCTTCCTCGTCACGCCCGAGACTCTGCTTCGCTGGCACCGGGAGCTCTCGAGACGCAAGTGGAAGCGTTGGCGAGCCCTGCGAGGCGCCCTGGACGTCCCCCGCTCGGCGATGAGCTCGTCGAGCTCATCGTCAGACTCGGCCGTGAGAACCGCCGCTGGGGTTGTGTTCGCATTCAGGGCGAGCTTCGCCGGCTCGGGGTCTGCGTCTCGGCAAGCTCGATCCGCCGGGTCCTTCGCAGCCACGGTCTCGGACCAGCTCCGCGCGGTGGACCAACCTGGAAGGAGTTCATCACCGCCCAGGCGAGCGGCATCTTGGCCACCGACTTCTTCGTCGTGGACACGATCGGTCTCACCCAGCTCTATGTGCTGTTTGTCACTGAGCTCCAGAGCCGCATAGTCCACATCCTCGGGGTCACCGATCATCCGACCGCCTCCTTCGTCACCCAAGTGGCCCGCAACCTCGCGGGAGATCTCAACGAGCACGCTCGGTCGTTCCGGTTCTTGCTCCGAGACCGCGACGCGAAGTTCACCGCCGGCTTCGACGAGGTGTTCGTCTCCGAAGGTATCGAGGTGATCAGGACACCGGTGAGATCGCCACGCGCGTCGCGGAGAGGTGGGTACGGACCGTACGAGAAGAGTGCCTCGACTGGACGCTCGTTCTCGGTCACAATCACCTCGAAGCAGTCCTTCGCGACTACGTCCGGCATTACAACCAGCATCGACCTCACCGCGGCCTTCGCCTCCGAGTGCGTGCACCGGTCAGCGCAGTGACCTCTGCTCCCCCGTCGTTCAGCGACATCGGCCGTCGCGACGTGCTGGGTGGGATCATCCACGAGTACCACGCCGCCGCGTAGTCCAGCTTCACGTCGGCCGAATTGTCTACGCCTCTGGCCGCTAAGTTTGCGGTCACCGGCATTGGCCTTCTCAATTGGAAGACCGCGCGACGACATCGCCATCGCTACTGGGTCGCGCGCTGCCTTCAAAGACAATCCCTGACGATCTTCCCGAAACCGGCGTGCATCTGACGCTCCGACAAGCGCGATCGGAATACTGGCGCCCCACAACACGAAGCTGGCACCCAACGGCCCCGTTGCCACCGCCTTGCATGGTGCTCGACATTGGAGTCCTGGTCAGCGATGACTACCCACGGCTGTCTTCGGTGCTCGGGGCCGTGAGTTCCTCAAGGAGCAAGAGGAACGATTCGTAAGGTGCCCCTGTCGTCTCACGCAGACCAATCTCGCACGTTCGATTGCTGGAGAGATAGGCGTTTGCTGCGCCCGGCGTGACTTTCGTCGAGAGCTCAGCATTTGCAGCGGCAGGCAGTTCAGGGTGGAGGAAGCCGCGATCGCCGGCAAACCCACAGCATGTTGACTCGGCTGGAACCAGAACCTCCTCACCGAGCCCACGGGCGATCTCTACAAGGTCCTCGACCTCGTCGAGATGGTGAACAGAACAGGTCGGATGTACGATGACTCGCTTGACGCGGTGGGTGATGTGAAGACGTGGAAGCAGTTCGCGGGTCGCCCACGTGACCGAGTCGAGTATCTCCAGACGCTCGTGACGACTGCGATTCAATTCACTGAGATAGGGCAAGATCTCCCGGTGAAGACCCAGAGCGCAGGAGCTCGCGTCGGTGACAACGCGGAGTCGACCGCCGTCGCTCCATTCCCAGAGTTTCTCCAGAACGCCATTCGCCGCGAACTCGTTCGCTCGTTCGAATCCCTTTGAGTGCCACACCGTTGCACAGCACAGACCGGCTACATCGTCTGGGATCCATACTGGTAGCCCGGCGCGCCGAGAAACCTCGACGAGGGCTTCGATGACCGTCCGTTCTCTCTCGGTTCGTGTCGAGCTCCCGAAGATCCGATTGACGCATGCGGGAAAGTAGACCGCGACGGCCGCTGTTCGATCAGTGGCGGGCAGTTGGGCCATCTGCGAGTAGGGCATCGCTTCAATCCAGGTCGGGAGGAGCTCAGGGCTGACCAAGTGGCGCAGGGCCGCGAAGAGGGCGCCGAATCGTCGCGGCCCGACGGTGCGCTCGGCAAGGTGTCCGACACGTAACACTGTACGCGCGAGCCCCTCGACTAGTTTCCAGTGTCGTGCGAGCGCCAGCGCGACGAACTCGGAGCGGCGCGTGTGCTCGAGGTGGCGGAACTCCTTCATGAGGCTTCCGGTGTCGATTCCGATCGGACAAGAAAGCGCACACGAAGCGTCGCCGGCACAGGTTTGGATGGCGTCATATTCGTAGGCCGCGAGCAGCTCCGCGAGCACGAGAGAGCGAGCCGGCTGGCGTTGCATTTCCCGGCGGAGTGCGATCCGTTGGCGCGGCGTCGTCGTCAAGGATCGGCTCGGACACGATGGTTCGCAGTACCCGCACTCGATGCATCCGTCGACCTGCGGTTCGATCCGCGGCGAGGAGTGAAGGTGCTCCATGTGCGCCTGCGGATCGGCGTTCAACATCACTCCGGGACTGAGCAACATGTTGGGGTCGAGGAGGCGCTTGGTCGCCCACATCAGTTCGGTCGCCTTCGGACCCCACTCTCGTGCGAGAAACGGCGACATGTTCCGTCCGGTTCCGTGCTCAGCCTTGAGCGATCCGTCGAACTGCAGCGTCACAAGATCGACGAGTTCCTCCATGAACTCTCCGTAGCGGACCCGTTCGCGCTCGTCATTGAAACAAGGGGTGAGGAGGAAGTGGAGGTTCCCTGCCGCCGCGTGGCCAAAGACACCGGCGCCGCCAAAGTCGTACCGTTCGAGCAGGGCTTCGATCTCGTGCACGGCCTCCGCGAGGCGATCGGATGGAACGCAGACGTCCTCGATAATGAGCGAGGTTCCTTTGGGACGGCGGCTGCCAGTCGTGACGAGGATTCCAGAGCGCACCCGCCAGAGCTCGTCGGTGATCTCGCGGTCTCTCGTAAAGGTTGCGGGGGCGAGGAGGTCAAGTCCCGAAAGGATCGCTTCAGCGGCCTGTTCGCGCATGGAGAGTTCGTCGATGTCGCTCGCCTCGAACTCGACGAGGAGACCGTGGGCATCCTTGTCGATACCGCCGAACACCCGCTCATGTCCCTCCGGCCGGACGCGGGCGATCGTTGTCGCGTCCATGAGCTCGAGCGCGCCAGCCCCTGCCTCAATGAACGCCGGTACGCAACCAGCGGCATCCTCGAGACGCGAGAAGAACAGCAGTGCGCTTGCACGAAATGGACGAACCGGAATGGCGTCAAACGTCGCCTCGGCAAGGAAAGCTAGTGTTCCCTCGGAGCCCACGACGAGGCGTTCGAGGATGGCGACGGGCGCGTCGCCATCCAAGAAGGCGTCGAGCCGGTAGCCGTTCGTGTTCTTCAGGCGGTGCTTGGAGCAAATCCGCTCGGTGAGCTCGGCGTCAGCCTGGATGCGCGCCTTTATCTCCATGAGACCGGCCGCGATCTGTGGCTCTGCTCGGGCGAAAGCTGCATCGGCGTCCGATGCCGCGGTGTCGACCACCGTTCCCGAAGCGAGGACGAGCACTGCCGAGTGCAGGGTGTGATAGCTATCCCAGCTCACTCCGCAGGTCATGCCGCTCGCGTTGTTCGCGACGACCCCGCCGACAGTGGCGGCGATGCCGCTGGCGGGATCCGGTCCAAGGCGAGTGCCAAAGGGTGCGAGGAGAGTGTTCGCCCGTGCGAGCGTCGTCCCGGGCGCGAGGCGCAGCTTCCGACCGTCCTCGAGGACCTGACCACCCTGGAAATGGCGGCGAACGTCGAGGAGGATGCCGTCTCCTTGTGCCTGGCCGTTCAGGCTCGTGCCACCCGACCGAAACGTCACACGGTGCTGCTCGCGCTTTGCATAGGACAGGACCGATGCGACGTCTGCGGCGTTTTCCGGAGACACGACAACCTGTGGGATCAGCCGGTAGGGGCTCGCGTCAGTCGCGTAGCGAACGAGATCGCTCGCCTTCCCGAACACATTGTGTTCGCCGACGAGCCGACCGAGATCACTCCGAAGACGAGAGTCAGCTCCAGATGCCAGCACCTCGGGTACCCGATCGGGCAGTGGCTCTGGCCGACGAGGGGCGAGAGCCGCCGGAACGCGATCAAACATCGCCATCGCTCACCCGCGCTCTCGTCACGCGGTGAGCGTGATCTTGTGCAGCCCGACCGGTTTGTCGGGGTCAATGCCCATTCGCTCTGCGCAGGCGAACGCGAGCTGCTGGGCGCGCATCGCGAAGGTGAAAACGGTGAGCGCTTCGACAGGTTGAGCAGGAACGAGAAGCGCTTGTTCTCCGTTCGCGCGTTCCCGATCGTCGGTGACAAAGAGCAGGTGCGCCCCGCGGCCCTTCGCCGCGCTCGTCGTGGAGCGAACGTCGGCGGTCGTCGGACCAGCGTTGAGGTAGGCCACGACGTATGTTCGTGAGTTCGCGGCGGCAATCGGACCGTGGAGGTAGTCCGACGCCGAAATCCCCTCGGCGACGCGCCCAGTCATCTCCCGGTACTTGAGCGCACCTTCGAGCGCGACGGCAAAGCTGAATCCTCGGCCGAGATGGGAGATCATCTCCGCGCCAAGGAGCTCGTCGGCAACTGCCTCGAGTGGCCCACGATCTGCAAGGACGACCCTGAGCGACTCAACCACGTGGTGTTCGTCGCCTTCCGACCACGCATCAGGTGAGACCGCGCGGGCGATCGCGGCGATCGCGGCGAGGGAGGCGGTGAAGGTTTTCGTCGCCGGTATGGCTCGCTCGGGTCCGCAGTCGAGCGCGATCGTGAGATCGGACTGATCAGCGAGTGGCGATCGGGCATCGTTGGTGATGGCGATCGCCCGAGCACCGAGCGTACAAAGAGCTTCGACGGTGGTCACGATCTCGGGTGTGGCACCCGACTGGCTGATTGCGATGACGGTCCAACCGTCCACTCGCGTCTGGCTGTGATACCGCGTGTACAGACTCGGTGCCGATAGCGCGACGGGAACCTGAGTCGCCAACTCAAGGAGGTAGCGCGCATAGGTCGCGGCATTGTCCGAGGATCCTCGGGCTACAAGCATTATGCCGCGTGCCGGGAGGAGTCCTTTCCTTGCAATCTCGCTCGCGAACTCCTCATGGCGCGCGAAGAGTCTCTCGACAATGTCAGGCTGTTCGGCCATCTCCTCGCGCACGTGCTGTCCGAGTTCGGCATGTCTCATGGCCCGAGCCGCTCCCCAGATGCCGCAGAAGAGAAGTGAAGCTCGCGAGGGGAAGGCGCGAGACGAATCGTCGAACCCTTTCTAGGGATCGGAACCTCTCTGTGACGTGCGGTATTCGGCACTTTCGCTCCCTCGATCTCCGCCGTGCCGTGGACGTAGGAGTGCGAGCCGAGCTCCTCGACGACAAGTACTTCGATTTTTACGCCCTCCTCCTCGGCACAAGGCTGCCAGCGTTCCGGTCGGATCCCGACGACGATCGCGTTGAGATTCGCCGATTCGGCGGCCTTTCGAATCAAAGGGGGCAGGATGATCGATGTATTGCCAAGCACCAGTTGTCCATCCGCTGTGTATGTCAACGTGAGCAGGTTCATCGGCGGGGAGCCAACGAAGCCCGCAACGAAGCTGTTGACTGGAGCCGCGTAGATAACCTGATGCGCGTCGATTTGCTGCAGAATACCGTCGCGCAAAACAGCGACGCGATCGCCCATCATCATCGCCTCCACCTGACCGTGCGTGACGTACAGCATCGTGATCTCCAGCCGATGCTGGAGGTCAGCGATCTGCGTGCGAGTCTGTACCCGGAGCTTCGCGTCGAGGTTCGACAGCGGCTCGTCCATCAGAAAGGCTCGTGGCTCTCGAACGATCGCACGCCCCATCGCGACGCGCTGACGCTGACCGCCCGAGAGCGCGGCGGGGCGCCGCTCGAGATACTCGGTCAAGTCGAGCATCTCGGCTGCTCGCGCGACACGCCGCGCGATCTCGTCTTTTGACATGTGCACGATCCGAAGCGCGAACTCCATGTTCTGAGCCACGGTCATGTGGGTATAGAGCGCGTAGTTCTCAAGGACCATAGCAACGTTCCGAGTTTTGGGAGGCAGATCGGTGACGTCCCGGTCCCCAATGAAGATGCTTCCACTGTCAACGTCTTCGAGCCCAGCAACCGTGCGCAGTGCTATCGTCTTGCCACAGCCAGATGGTCCGACGAGTACGAGGAACTCACCGTCTTTGACCGTTAGGTCGAATGCGTTCACCGCGGGGCGATCGTTGCCTGGATAGGTCAGCGTCGCCTTCTCGAAGCGAAGCTCAGGCATTGCGAGCTCCGTTCGATTGTCCCGTCGGCCAGGTCGCGTTGTGAATCCGCCGCCTCACGCGCATGATGAAACCTTCGCTTGCCAGACGAGTCGTCCATCGAGAAAGGTCTGCGCGGGAAAGAGTTCTTCATCGAACACCACGAGGTCAGCGCGATCTCCTGGCTGTAGGTGACCCAGATCGTTCCGGCCAATCAGCTCCGCTGGTCGAGACGTCACGGCTCGCAGCGCCTGCTCGAGGGGAACGGACGCGGCGACGAGCCGCCGAAGGCACGCGTCGAGCGTTGCTACGCTTCCGGCGAGTCGGCCGTCGGACAGCGTGGCGCGTCCGTTGGCAACGATGACTTCAAGCGGGCCAAATTGAAAGGCCCCATCACCGATCCCAGCGGCGACAATCGCATCGGTGACGAGAATCACGCGCTCGCGCGCGCAACGGTCGACGATCGTGATCAGCGCGTCGTCGAGATGGATTCCGTCGACGATCAGTTCGACGAAGACGTCGTCGCGCACGAGCGCGGCCCCTGCGGGACCCGGCTCTCGTGCCGTCAGCGGACGATGGGCATTAAACGCGTGGGTGAGCGCGCGTGCTCCGGCGTCGAAGGCGGCGTTGGCTTGATCAAGTGTCGCGTCGCTGTGGCCGAGCGCGACGATGATTCCCCGCTCTCGCAGGTGCGCGAGCAGATCGATACCACCGGGCAGCTCCGGCGCGATTGTCATGTACCCGACCGGACCAGCATCGAGGAAGCGGTCGAGGAGGAGGTGGTCCGGAGCGCACAGGTAGCGGGGGTCGTGCGCGCCCGGCCAGCTCGGCGAGAGGAACGGTCCTTCGAGGTGGGCAGGAAGGATCCGAGCTCCGCCGGCGAGCTGACCCGCCCGGGCGATCGTCTCGAGAGCGTGGCACAGCCCTGATTCTGGGGCACTGATCAACGTTGGTTGGAACGCAGTGACACCAAAGGCCAGCGGGGCCAGGCTCGAGGTAGTGAAATCGGCGACCGACGCGGCAAGGAAATCGACTCCGGCGAAGCCGTTCACCTGTAGATCAACAAGGCCCGGTGCCGCGAGGAAACGCTCGCCAGGCGGCTGGACTCCAATCGCGAGGACGCGTCCGTCCTTTAGCGCGACGCGGCCCGGAACGATGCGCTGCCCATCAAAGGCAGACTTCACGTCGACCACGGACGTCTCGGACGAACGAGCAGAGCTCATTGCAACGTTTTTTCCTCCGCTGCATGCATGAGGCGACGATGAGCGAGAAAGACCTCGTCGTTTGACGCGAGGGAGGCACCGGTCACTGTCGGCGAGACGAAGGTTGGCAGGGTCTCGCCCCGGCCTGCGAGCACTCGCGCAGTGCGGGTGACGATCTCATGGCTTACGACGCACACCACCACCGTCGACGACCCGCCGACCGGTCGATCCCAACCCGTGACGGTGACGACGGCATCCTCCACCGGCACGCCAGTGTCAATGCTCAAGTCGCAGACCTCAGAGAGATGCTTCCCGCTGGAATGCTCTTGGGGAAGTTCCCTGTTGGCGAGCGAGGTGACCGCGACAGTGAAAATCCCGCGTTCGTGCGCGTAGAGCGCCGCCTCGATACCAGCGGAATTCCGGCCGCCGTGGGAGTAGACGATGAGCACGTCTCCAGCATTCATCGCCTCATGATCGAGGAACTTCGGGATGTAGTGCTCGGCACGTTCGAGCCACTGCAGCTCGCGGACCCCACCAGGGCCGAGCACGTTGTGCCACATGAGGTTCGGATCGGTGAGTGGATGAAAGCCGACGAAGGTCCCATAGCGGGGGAACGTATCGAGGACGGGGATGACTGAGTGCCCGCTTCCGAACAGGTGGACGAGTCCGCCAGAGGACAACGTTTCGCCACAACGGCGCGCCACCTCGTCGAGGACTCCGTCTTGGGTAGTGACGAGCTGTTCGAGCAGCTCGATGACCCGATCGGTGTACTTCTCGGTTGTCATGATCTCTCCTTTTCATCTGCCATTAGTTTGTTGAGCGCCATGGGCCAAGACACCTTGATCGACTCACAAGCGGTCAGGGTCGTCACAGCCAGATCTCCTTGTCGAGTTTTGTTGCAAGCAGCGCGCCGACGACTCCGGCGTGCGGCCCGAACGCAGCGGCACGTACGGGGACGTGGCGTCCGTTCGGTGAGGCGCATTCAAGCATGGCGCGATCGATCGACGGGCTGAGCACGTCCATCGCGTCGCACAGGCCACCAGCGATGATGATCATCTCTGGATCGAGCACGCTCGCCAGTGCGGCTAAGCCGCGGCCGAGGTGCCGTCCGAACCGATCGGCCACCGCCGCAGCGCCTGTGTCACCAGCACGCGCCGCAGTGACGAGATTCTCTCCCGTCCAGCCCGGGCGATACGCGTGGGCAGCCTGAGACAGCGCAGTACCGGAGGCGACTTGTTCGAACAGGCCGTGCTTGGCATCGTCCTTCCCGCCGAGGGCGCTCAACCACCCCAAAGACCCCGCGGTACCTCGCTCGCCCCGCCAGATCTTGCGGGCGAGCATGATCGCCCCGCCAATGCCCGTTCCGACGGCGACGAGCACAGCAGAGTCGTGGCCAATTGCAGATCCCTCGGCTGCCTCGGCGAGGAGCGCGAAGTGGCCGTCCAGGCCGAGCACCACCGAGGCGTCCGAGAGCTTGGCGAGGTCATCTCTGAGGGGACGGCCTTCGATCCACGGAAGGGCCGGGACAAAGACCGGGCGGGTGCCATCTAAGGTCCCGCAGATCCCGCACCCGATCGAGAGGATCGGCCCAGCGACAACAGAGTTGAGCAGTGACTCGATTTGCTTGAGGAGATCCTCATAGTCGCGAGCAGTCGGCACCGTTGTGACCTCTGATCGCTTGCCACTTTCGCTCTCGCCGAGCAGTCGCAGGGAGGTCCCGCCGAGATCGATGCCCACCCGCCAGGTGGCCGCGGTGTTCATCCCTTCACGCCCACCCTCGCGATGCCCTGCACAAAGACTCGTTGCGATAAGAGAAAGACGATGATCGTCGGAACGCTCGCGACCAACGCACCGGCAAGCACCACGTTTTCATACTGGGCGCTCATGTTGAACGAAAGTAGTTGATAGAGCGCGAGCACAACGGGGTACTTGCTTGACGTCTCGAGCACGGTGAGCGGCCAGAGAAAATTGTTCCAGTAGTAGACGAAGGAGAAGACGCCGAGCGTGACGATCGCGGGTCGCATTAACGGCACTACGACTCGCCAGAGAATGCGCAACTCGCTCGCGCCATCGATCCGCGCTGCGTCGAGGAGTTCGTCGGGCAGATCTCCTATGAATTGGCGCATCAAGAACACGCCGAAGGCATTCGCGAGCCACGGGAGCACGACGCCGAGGTAGGAGTCGGAGAGACCGAGGCGCGAGATCATCCAGTAAAGCGGCACGAGCGTCACGATCGGCGGCATGAACATCGTCGCGACGATCACCCAGAACAGGACGTTGCGCCCGCGAAAGTGGTACTTGGAGAAGACGTAGCCAGCCATCATCGAGGTAACGAGCACCGAGATCGTCGCGGTGCCGGCGTAGAGGAAGCTGTTAAAGAAGGAATGGGCGAAGGGAACCGCGTCGAACGCTTCCTTGAAGGCGCTGATCGTTGGGTGAGCGGGAAACCAGCTCGGAGGAGCTTGCAAGAGCTCATGGGTGCTCTTCAGGCTGGAGATCACGAGCCAGTAGAGCGGGAAGAGCGGGAACAGGATGACCAAGCCGATCGCGGAGCTGATGAGCACCTTCGAGAGGCGGATCGGACGCCGCCGGCGTCGTGGAACCTTCGTGCGGCTCCGATCCTCCGCAACCGGGTCGGTCATCGAAGTGGTGCCAAGCGCGCTCATCGTGATCTTGCCCGCATGAGGCCGATCAGAATGGCCGCCACGGCGGCAAGCACGACGAGCAGTGAAACGGACATCGCGCTCGCTTGGCCAGCGAGTCCATACTCAAAGGCCGTTCTTTGAATCTCGTAGGAGATGACGTCCGTCGAATTGATCGGGCCGCCTTGAGTCAAAAGGTACACAGGGTCGAACACCTGCACGGCGTTGATCAACGCGATGAGGATGACGAACGTGGTTGTGCGACGTAAGAGCGGCAAAGTGATCGCGAAAGTCTGGCGGACGATTCCCGCCCCGTCGATGCTGGCCACCTCGTAGAGCTCGCCGGGGATCAGAGTGAGTCCGGCGACCATCAATACTGTGTAGTAGCCGAGCATCTGCCAGATGTTGAAAGCCACTAGCGAAACGAGCGCCGTCGACGGCGATGACAAAAAGGCGGGCGCGGACAAGCCGACTGCCTTGAACATCTCGGCGAGCGGACCGTACGAGGGTTCGTAGAGGGCTCCCCACACGATCGCCACTGCGACGGTGGGGATGACGTAGGTTGCGAACAAGACGGTGCGCGCAAACCCCTTTAGACGGTTCCGGGGGAAGTAGAGCAGCATCCCGATGAGAGTCGCCAGCGGAACGGTCACAGCAACGACGAGGCCGACGTAGACGAGGGTGTCCAACAACGAGGATCGGAACACCGGATCATCAAATATGGTCCGGTAGTTCGAGAGGCCGACCCATGGCATCTGGGTGATCGGCGTCAGCATCGACCAGTTGTGAAAGCTGATCCAAATGGTCAAAGCGATCGGTGCAAACACGAAGCAGATCACTATGGCCAGCGCCGGTGAAAGCAGGAGGGCCGCCCACCTTCCCTCATGCAATCGTCGAGAACGGCGCGTTCCCCTCCCGCCGACGCCACGTCGGCGGGAGGGGAACGACACTGCCGATTGGATTCCGGCAGTCATCGTCCGCGTTCCTGACTAACTGTTCGCGCTCTTTAGGATCGAAGTTATCTGACTTTGAGCCGACTTCATCGCCGCGGCAGGTGATGCCGTTCCGAAGTCGATGGACTCGATTGCCGTCTGGAGTGTGTCGGTCATCTGCTCGCCACCGAGCACCGTCGGGAACGGCGTCGCGTTCTTCAGCTCTGAAACGTAGACCTTGAGGAACGGGCTGTTCAGCTGAGCCTTGTGCGCAGTGACATCGCTCAGGCGGCTGGGCAGGATCCCCATCGAGATCAGGGCATCGCCCATCCCCGAGGATCCGCTCTTACCGCTCGTCGGCCCATTGAGGTACTGGAGAAACTTCCACGCGGCCGCCTGCTTCGCGCTGTTCGCCTTCCCGTTCACAATCGTCAACCACGAGTACGAGACGCTCGATGACTTGGTGCCATTCGGTCCGATCGGAATCGGAGCAGCGCCGACGTCGGAGAACTTGGATCCCATTGCCGTCTGGAGATCGGCCTCCCACCAGTTCGCCATGATGATCATCGCGGTCTTACCCGACGTAAAGTTGTCGAGATATGGGCCGGTTGTTTCCGCGTTGGCAGTACTCATCGTGGCGACCGTTGAACCGGCCTTAACGAGCTCAGCGTAGAGGTTCGCCGCGGCCATGGCCGCTCTGCTCGTGAGGTTGGGCTTTAGTCCAGTGAGCAGTGACCCGCCGTCTGAGTCCACGAGCGACAGCCACGGGTGAACGACACCGGCAGCCCAGTCCGTGATCACGCCGAAACCTTGTTGCCCCTTGCTCGGGACGGTGAGCATCTTCGCATCGGTGACAAGCTCGGTCCAGTTCGCCGGCGGCTTGGAGATGCCTGCCGCCTTGAAGAGTGCCTTGTTGTAGTTGAGCGCGTAGAGGTCGACCTCGTTCGGGTAACCGCGGACCGCGCCCTGCTTCGTCACGTCGGTGACAAGGTTGGTCGGCCAGTGCGCCTTCACATCGGACGCGACGGCCGACGGTGCGTTGACTGCGAGACCACCGTCAACAAGTGCCGGCAGCCACAGGTCATAGATGCCCGCGATCGTCCACCCGTTTCCGGATGGACCCTGGGTGTCGATCGTAGAAAGGAGATTCCCGAACGGCACCGCTTGGAAGTTCACGGTGATGTTCGGATTGATCTTGTGGAAGGCCGCGGCGTCAGCCTTCAACATGTTGACCTGAGTCGGCCCCCAGTGGGTTAGGTAGGTGATCGTCACCGGGGAAGACGCTCCGACCTGCGGGGCGGCGATGACCGCGGTCGTCGCGACGCCGCTGGCGACGACGGCCACAGCGATGAACGGCTTGATGCACTGCCGCCAACCGCGTCGATTCCTTGAAATGAGATTCATACTGCGATGCCTCCAGTTCGTTGACAGAGGACAGTTACAGTTACCGGCCTCGTCGTTGCTTGGACGTCTCCGACGTCCAAGTGAATGTCCCGACCCCATCACTCCTTTCTCCTACCGTGCAGACCCTCGTAGAGAGTCGGCCTGTCCGCCACAACATGCTGTAATAACCTCCTAGCCATAATCCGACCAATAGGGTCAAAGAGAACCATACGGTCAGTGCCTCCATGAAACCCTGGCGAGGTTCTCGCCGGGGCCTAGATTGCCGCTTCCACAACCCGGACGTCGGCGAGGGTTTTCCTACGGGCGGCGAGCGCTGCGCCAATCACGACGCGGTTGTCGCCCAAAGACGAGAACTGCATGTCCGGCATACTCGGCACCAAGCGGCGGACCTGTTCGACGACTCGATCGAGCATCGCCTGACCTCCGAGCTCGATCCAACCCGAGAGCAACACGACCTCGGGGTCGAGGAGCGCAATCGAAGAGGCCACGGCGGCGGCAATCGTTCGGACGAGTTGACTCGAGATGTCCTCGGAAAACTCGACGGCTCCACGCGAACGCCCGAGCTGGTGTATCAGCCGAGCCGTCTGCCGCTCGTAGAGTGCCGCGTCAATCCCGTCCCGACTGGCATCCTCGGTTACCAACTCGAAAAGCTTCCCTTCGAGCATGCCAAAACCGTGGTAGACCCCGTCTGCTCCGGAGGCGTCGGTCACCATGTAGCCCGCCCTGCCAGCCACTCCACGTCCGCGGTAGATCTTCCCGTCCAAGAGCACCGCTCCGCCGACACCCTCCGCGAAGGTCAGGAGGACGGCATCGCGGGCTTTCGTCGCGGCGCCACGATCGACCTCCGCGGCGAGGGAGAACGCCACGTCATTGTCGACAGAGACCGGGATGCGAAGGCAGTCGCTGAGTAGTTCGCCGAACTCGGCGTCTTCCCATCCGAGAAGCCGAGCAAGCTGTACGTGCCCCGTCGCCGGATTGACAACGCCCGGCACGCCGATCCCGGCCCCGACTATGCGGCCCGCGGCGGAACGCGAGGTCACCTCGATGACATAGTCAGCGAGAAGTCGGGCGACACGCTCGGTACTCGGAACCGGAGCAGGGACCGCAAGCACCCGCGACTCGACTAGCTCACCGGAGAGGCGCATGAGACCGACTCGGAATCCCTCCGCCGAAGCGAGATCACAGCCGAGAAGGAGGACGTCGTCGGCGAATCGCACCAAACGCCCAGGCCGGCCGCCGTCCGAGGACACCCGGCCTTCCTCGCGGACCAGCCCTTCCTCCATGAGATCCGAGACGATCGCCGACACCGAGGCCGGACTAATCGAGGTGAAGCGGACCAGGTCAGCACGAGAAAGCGTTCCACGCTCGCGAATTGCACTGATGACAATGCTGCGATTCAGGCCCCGCATCAGCTCTGGCGTACCCCGTCTCCGCGGCATTCGTTTACTATACGAAGGAGCTCGCCGTTTTGCAAGCGTTTATCGAGTCGCTCACAACGCTGATGTGGAGCGGTAGGCCACCAAAACCTCGATCGCTGCCCTGAGCTGGCAGTGTTTGAGGTGTAAGGCACCAAAACCTCGATCGCTACCCTGAGCTGGCGCGAGGTGTAGGGCACGAATATTCCGATCGCGGTCGTCGGAACGCCAGATCGGCATGATGGCGGGAAGAGCCTTGAGCGGGTACGACCGTGCTGGTCCCCCAGGACCGTCTTCGACCAGAGCGCCGCCGGTGATCCTGGCGACGAAGCAGTGAGCAAGCCTCGTGCCGGTCGGGGTTCTGTGACCGGCGAGCAGCTCTTCGCCGCCCTGTCGGTGCCAAGAATGCCATCCATCGGATGTGAACTGGACTTTGACGCCCTGACTCCCACGCGGCGAGCATCCGGCGATGGCCCTCTCGTTCCTCTAACCGGGCGTTCTGTCGCCTCCTCCATCTGGTCCGCCTCATCAATCGCAGCAACACTGACCTCGCCATCGAGGTGGTCCTGCTCCGCCACGAGGTAGCAGTCCTCCGGCGCCAGGTCCGTCGACCGGCGCTCCAGCCAGCGGATCGGGCCGTCTTGGCCGGACTCGCACGACTGCTCCCCCGCCAGCGTCTCGGGCGCTTCTTTGTCCAACCGGCAACTCTGCTGCGTTGGCACCGGGACCTGGTCGCCAGGCACTGGACCTACCCGCACGGTCGGCCCGGTCGACCGGCCGTCCCCAAGGGAACCACCGCGCTGGTTCTCCGGTTGGCGAAGGAGAACCCATACTGGGGATACCGTCGCATTCACGGCGAGCTGGCCACTATGGGCATCGTGATCGCTCCCTCCAGCGTCTGGTCAATCTTGAAGCGCCACGGCATCGAACCCTCGCCGCGACGATCGGGACCCACCGGCAGAGTTCCTCACCGCCCAGGCGAAAGGGCTGATGGCCTGCGACTTCTTCCATGTCGATACCGTTCTCCTCCGCCGGCTCTACGTGCTCGTCTTCATCGACCACGACAGCCGCTTCGTGCGGATCGCCGGCGTGACCGCCAAGCCGGTCGCCGACTGGGTGACTCAGCAGGCACGCAACCTATCGATGGAGCTCGCCGACCGGGCACGCGCGGTCAAGTTCCTCATCCGCGATCGCGACACCAAGTTCACCGCTTCCTTCGACGCCGTGTTCGCCGCCGACGGAATCAGAATCGTCAACTCCCCGGTCCGGGCGCCGCGGACCAACGCTATCTGTGAGCGGGTGATCGGCACCCTCCGGCGTGAGTGCCTCGACCGGATGCTCATCCTTGGACGCCGCCATTTCGAGATCGTGCTCGCCGAGTACGTCGAGCACTACAACTCGCACCGTCCCCACCGCTCTCTCAGTCAGCGTTCGCCGTCTGCACCCGATATGCCTCCTGCGCCTCTCGACGACGTCGACGGCGCAAGGCTACGAAGAACCGATTGTCTGGGCGGCCTCATCCACGAGTACCGGATGGCCGCCTGATCTGGGCGGATGGGTTCTCGGCACCCACAGGCTCGGCGGCGTTTGGAGGAGCTGGCGGCCGACCATGACAACGACGAGGCCGGTGCGTGACTCGGAAGGTGCAGATCGCCGTTCCTGACGGCAGTGACTGCGTTGCAACAACGAC
Organism: Acidimicrobiales bacterium; assembly: GCA_050015175.1. Taxonomy (GTDB): domain Bacteria; phylum Actinomycetota; class Acidimicrobiia; order Acidimicrobiales; family Bog-793; genus Fen-455. The sequence continues at coordinate 16,330 of JBEKBX010000046.1, forward strand.
CCGCACAGATTGCCCAGTTAAGGGCCCTCGCGGTGAGGTCCATGCGGCGGCGGATGGTGCCCCGGAGGTGGCGGCGGATGGTGCCCCGGAGGTGGCGGCGGAATCGACTCGATGCCCGGTGGCTCTTCCGGCCACACAAGCAGCACCGGACAAGGGGCGTGGTCGACGATGAAGCGAGTGGCGTGTCCCAAGCTGTGCGGACCGAGACGCGAACGGTCACCGTCGCGGGACACAACCAAAAGGTCGACGCCGTGGGCGACTGCTCCGAGCACTTCGCGCTCTAGCCGTCCCCGACGACAAACAAGCTCCGCGTTCTCCCGTCCGAGTCGCGTTGCCGCGGCCTCCAGGATCTCTGAGGCCTCCTGGTCCGCGACCTCCTCGAAAAGGTGGGCCGGCCTGTGTCCCCGAAAAGCCCGACCGAGCAGTCCGGCGGTTGCCCCTTCGGTGACCTCGCCGACATCGGAGGGGGTGACGTGGAGGAGAGTGACATCCGCGTCGGAGGGAAGGATCTGGACGGTGGCGTCGAGGCAGCCTTGCCATGTTCCCTCGACCAGCCAGACGACGACCCTCATCGGTCAATCATCCCACCAATCTCAGTGATACCCACAGGGCAAAGCTCGACGCCAGCAGCACGAGGGGCACAGTGACAACGCCTAGGCGGAGGAACTCCGAGGTGCGCAGTTCCTCTCCTTGCTTGCGCAGCACACGCCGCCAGAGCAGGGTCGCAAGCGAGCCGACGTAGGTGAGGTTGGGGCCGGCGTTGACGCCGACGAGCACCGCGAGCACCACCCCTGGCCCAGCGGCCACTGCCGCCGGGAGAAGGAGGAGCACGGCTGGGAGGTTGTTGATGACGTTGGCAAGCACTGCAGCGATCGCGGCGACGACGAGGAGCGACGCGAGCGATGTCCCATTAGGTATGAGGCGGACGACCAGCGAGCTCAGCCCATGCAGCGAGACAGCCTTGACGACAAGCCCGAGGGCCAGCACGAAGGCTAGGAACGGGACATCTAGGGCAAGGCCGATGTCGCGGGCCTTTGCGCGTCGGCGCACCAGGGCCGGCACCGCGAGCGTGACGGCGCCGCCGAGTGCCGCGAACGCGGGGTCGATGTGTAGGAGCGAGGCCACGAAGAACCCGACGAGAGTGAGCGCCACTACCGCGAATGCGAAGACTGGCATCGGCAGCGGCGCAGCGACTTCGGTCGCACCGCTCCCGACGAGGTCGGTGGCAAAGAAACGCCGCAGCACGATCCACTCGACGCCGATCGCCGCCAGCCACGGCAGCGACATGATCGCCCCGAAGCGAGCGAAGCTCAGCCCGCTGGCGCGGTACGCCAAGAGGTTGGTGAGGTTCGAGACAGGCAGGAGTAGTGAGGCCGAGTTCGCGAGGTGAGTGCACGCATAGGCGTGCGGCTTGGCCCGCAGCCGGAGCCGCGCCACCGTCGTGAACACGACGGGGGTGAGCAGCACAACCGTCGCATCGAGGCCGAGCACGGCGGTCACGACACTTGCGACTGCAAACACCAGCGCCAAGAGCGCGACCGGCCTGCCGCGAGAGCCGGTCGCCATCCAGCTCCCAGCGGCCTCGAACAGGCCGTAGCGATCACACAGATCGGCAAGAACTAGGACGGCAGCGAGAAAACCAATGGTTGGAGCGAGGCTCCTAGCCTCGGCGCCGGCCTGGCTGAGCGGCAGCACTCCCAAAAGCAAGAGCAAGGCGGCGGCCGGAAGAGCGAACACGGCCTCTGGCCATCCCCTCGGTCGGGCGACGGCACACACGAGCGTGGCGACGAGGAGCATGAGCGCGAGCGTCTCGGCAATAGGGCTCGGCACAGTTGCACAGATAGTAAGCCCGAAGGGCATCGTCCGGGTGTGAGCTGTCTGGATGAGTTCCGTTGCTGGTTGGCATCGGCGGGTTCTTCAACCGCTCCGGAGGGCGCGGACGTCAAGCTCGAACCGATTGGGAACGCAGGTAATGAATCGCGCCCTTGGCAAGCACCACCGAATACTTCTTCGGGAGCAAGTCCGTCATGGGACGGCATGCCGAGGAGCCACACGTAACGACGGTTCCGGTGCCGCTCGCTCGGGCGAAATGGAGCGATGATCGGAGCCGTGACCACGATTACCTGCAAGCGCTGCGGATGCAGCTTCGAGACCGAAGCAACAACAAACACTCGCTGTCGGCGCTGCCGGACCGTCGTGCGTGTGCCAGCTTCGGCCGGGAATCCCAATGGCTCCGGCTCTAGTCGAGAGCACACCTTCGGCGTCGTCCTGCTCAGCTGCGGCCATCCCGCCGTCGTGATCATTCATCCAGGCAGGTCGATTGCCGCCACTCTCAAGCGGTACGAGTGGGAGTGCCCGGACACAGATGCCACAGTCACCGCGACACGGGTGCTAGCAGTGCTCTCGGAGAGGGACTACGAGACCATGGGTCAAGAGGCTTTTGACCTGCTTGTATCGACGGGAGCCGCGGGTTAGTGGAATGAGCTGGCGGGCGCCGCGGGATGCAGAACGAGCCTCGTGCGGAACCCAAGTGCTGGGGAGAAATAACAGTCGATCGGCGCTCAATCTGGCCGGTTGCCTGCTTGAGCGGCGAGCGCGCCGTACCAAATGTTCTGGGCGCGGACGCGGGGTGCCCAGCAACAGCACACCTGAAGGTTCGGAGCGTTGTTGCTCCCATAAGCAGTCAACCGCGTGCCGTAACGAACCGGACCTGGTCGAGCATCGACCTGAAAGGCACCTGCTGGCGGTGGATCGAGAAGTCGAGAATCGGGATCATGCGATCACCGCACTCAGCGACGAGCCGACGCGCCCCCGACGCCACGTTGAGGAGTTCCGCGGTCGTCGCGGGCCGGGGCACCGGGCCTGGCGGGTTCGGCGTCACGACGGCCTCTTCCCCCGATTGCGACGGCCGCACGGCGACCACTCCGGTCGAATCACGAAGGTCGAGGAACATCAGCTCGTCGCCCTTAAGTCCCACAGCGAGCAAACGGGGAAGCACTCCCTCCGCAAGGCGGTCCCGCTCCGCGCCAACCCACTTCTCGACCGCGTGCTCGCCGCCGCCGCCGTCGCTTCTCACGTGGCGCACTCCGAGACGGCGAAGACGAGCAACGACTGGCGACGGCCTCAGGTCGACAACCTCGACCGGAACATTCCGGCCTCGCAACGCGTCTGAGACCATCCCGCTAAACGACTGGTCGACAAGCGGCACGGAGTACCCGATCAGCACCACGCGCGACGCGTCCCGGAGTGCGCGATCTGCCCGCCGCCACAGCTCCCGGATGAGCGGGCTACGCAGGTACGTCGATTTCACCGCGGCCGGCGGAACCACGTAGGGCTCGCGCCCAAACAGCGCACGGTTGCGCTCCCCTTCATCGGGGATCACAAGGTTCCCGAACGCGCCCGGCAGCCGCCACCGCTGAATCGAAAGGCCAGTGAGATCGCCCGGTGACCAGTACCACGAGAGTGAGCCATGCAGCTTGAGAAGCTGGAAGGTGTCGATCCCTGGTCGCGAGGACGACGGTTCCGGCATCTCCAGGAAGCCGCGCAGTCCTTCGTCGAAGTCGCTCGGACGGACTATCGGGGGCGGCAGTCCGTCGAGCACGTCTTCCTCGCCCACGTACCCCGCTCCGTATGACGCGTGAATCTGGAACGCCTCGAGGCCACACTCGACGAAGTTGTCGTAGTTCAGGGTGAGCACCACAGCGCGTTGGACGTGGAGAATCGTGAGAAGCTCCTCGAACCATTCCGGGGCTGGGCGGGCAAGCACGTCGAGCTGTCGCTCCCCGAGGACCTCGCGCAGTACCCGGGTCACCCTTGCGAGGAGTGCCTGCGCTTCCAGTGCGTAATCCTCCGCGAAATGGAGCTGCTCTTCGGCGAGATAAGAAAGCCACTCCTCGAACCGCCCGCCCGTACCCGCCGGCACCCTCCGGCGATCCGCACGCGAGAGGAAGTGTCCCCGGCGCCGGTTGCACGGCCCGGGGACTGGCACAGGAGGCGTTATCTCCCATGCGTTCCGCAGGTTACCTGTCGGCTCCGGCTGGCACCACGGTCCTTACCCTTACGCCTGAGGACGTCACCGATTCGATGGTGGCGCTCACCGAGACCTATCGGCGTCCTGACGCGGCTGGTGTCTGTGTCGCCGACGGCTTCGGCGTGCGGGTCGTCGTAGAGCGTGGCGCCCTCGAGGTCCACGACGGCATTGGCCCGCACCGTCGTACTCGCCGATACGACCGGGCCACCCATGGCCTTCGCCGCCTCGTCATCCTCAACGCCGCGGGGATCGTCTCCCTCGACGCCCTTCGGTGGTGTGCGAACCTCGGTGTCGGCGTCGTCGTGTTCGGCCGAGACGGTTCGGCGGAGCTGACCTCGACGCCTCGCATGACCGACGACGCCCGGCTCCGCCGCACCCAGGCGCTAGCTCCTTTCGAGCCATACGGCCTCGACGTCGCCCACTGGCTGATGTCTCGCAAGGTCATGGGCCAAGGAAAGCTCCTTTTCCGTCGCTTCGGCGACTCGGGGACAGCCGAGACGATCGGCGACCTCGCTCTTGCCACCGAAGGGGTCGAGACGATCGACGAGCTGCGCCAGCTCGAAGCGAGCGCAGCCGCCCTCTACTTCGGAGCCTGGTCGGGCCGCGCAGAGTGTGCTCCGACCTTTGCGGCCAAGGACCGACGCCGCATCCCGCCCCACTGGTCGCGCTACGAAGGGCGCCGCTCGGTGCTTGCCTCGGCCGCCTCGAACCGTAAGGCCGAGCGACCGGTGAACGCGATGCTGAACTACCTGTACTCCCTCGTCGAAGCAGAGGCGATCCTCGCCTGCCAAGTCGTCGGGCTCGACCCTGGGCTCGGGATCGTCCACGCGGACACCAAGGGACGGCAGTCCGTCGCCCTCGACCTCATGGAACCGGTGCGACCGGAGGTCGATGCCTTCGTGCTCGACATGGTCGAGCGTCGCACATTCCGAAAGGCGGAGTTCACCGAGACCTCCGACGGGCACGTCCGCCTGCTCGCGCCGCTCACCCACGAGCTGGCCGAGACGATGCCGCAGTGGGCCAAGTCGCTCGGCCCAATCGCCGAGCATGTCGCCCACGTCCTCGGCAAGGCGATGGACGGTACGTACTCGGCGGCCACCCCGCTCACATCACGCCGCCATCGCGATGCGCAGGCGGTCGTGAAGGCGCGCAAGGTCGAGGCGGCGCGCCGTGCGGCTGCCGGCAGGGTGCTCCAGTACCCAGCAGTCCAGCCGGCCGCTCTCCCGTTGTGGACCTGTCCCGACTGCGGAGGAGCGGTCACGAATCCTCGTCACGTCCGCTGCGAGGCGTGTATCGCCGCCGACCCGGCGCACTCGCCCGACATCAGGGGCCGGCGTGGCGCCGCCATCGCGTCCCGAAAGCGAGCACTCACGGCGTGGGACAAGGCGAATCCAGGCACGGTCTACGACCCGGAGCTGTTCCAGCGGGAGATCCTGCCGAGGCTCAGGACCGTGCCGCTCGCCGAGATCATGGAGGCGGCCGGGTGTTGTAAGGCGTCCGCGTCCGACTACCGGCGTGGGAAGCAGACCCCGCATGTTTCGACGTGGGGAGCGCTGACGAAGCTAGGCGGAGCCACGCGTCGTGCCGCCGTATAGTCTTGCCTAGTGACGGACCGTACCGAGAACATCCTGGAGTCTGTTGCCGAGCGAGTTTCGCGAACCGAGTGTCCGTTCTGCGGGGCTGACGACTGGGTTGGTCCACGGCTACTTGCTTTGCCGACGACTGAGATCGGTGCATATGAGCCGGGTCGAACGGAGATGACAAACCTGGCCGTAGCGCTATGGATCTGTTCGGACTGCGGTTTTATCCACGCACACAGCGTCGCTCCCGAACTGTTCGAGTCAGGGCCTGAAGCACCACTCAAGGGCGTGTAGCCTTTCGCTCCACGGGGCGCGACCCCGGCGTTGCGAGGCGAGGCCGGGGTCGTGTCGCGTTGCACGGG
>JBEKBX010000047.1:0-21542 GCA_050015175.1 Acidimicrobiales bacterium
CCCGGCTCTTCGACCCACCTACTGCCGGTGATCCCCGACTCGTCAAACGGCAAGGCAGCAGTCTCCACCGGCGAGTTCTGACCCAACCAACACAAGGAGGTGCAGTATGAAACCACATCCTTCTGCCAAGGCGAGCCCGGGTCGATAAAGACGGTGGCGACGTCGTTGAAGCGGCACCAGTCGGCCACCGCCTGGGCGATGAACTCCGGGCCGTGGTCAAAGCGGACAAAGGCGGGAGCGCCACGCTCGAATGCAACACGCTCGAGGGTGGCGACGACGAGGTCGGCGTCGATGGAGCGCTCGACGACGATGGCTGGGCACTCTCTTGTGAACTCGTCGACGATGTTCAACAACTTGATGGTCCGGTCGTCCTCGGTCGTGTCGAACTGGAAGTCAAGCGCCCAGAGGGCGTTTGGTGCGATCGGGCACATCGCCCCAACCTCCGCGCCGATGCCACGCAGAGGGGCCTTGCGCTTGCGGTAGGGCACGCGCAAGCCCTCCTCTCGCCAGAGGCGCTGGATGCGCTTGTCGTTCACCTGCCAAGCCTCTCGTCGGGCCTGCTTGGCAGCACGGCGCCATCCCCAGCGGGGGCGTTTTCGCGAGAAGTCCCGCAAGAACTTGCGTAGCTCTGTCTCGTTCTCGCTTGGCACCGGCGGGTCAAGGCGTTGGGTGGAGCGGTGCTGGCCGATGAGCCGGCAGGCTTTTCGTTCGGAGACCCCGAACCGCTGCTGCAACATGGTGGCTGCAGACCTGCGACGGTTCGGGGTTAGAAGTTTCCCTCCGCCCGCTCCTTCAGCATCGCCTTGTCGAGCTCGGCCTCGGCGAGGAGCTTCTTCAAACGGCTGTTCTCGGCCTCGAGCTCCTTTAGGCGTTTGGCGTCCGAGGCCTTCATGCCGCCGTATTGGGCGAGCCAGCGATGCCAGGTCGACTCGGCGATCTCCAGATGGCGACAGACGGCGTCGAGCTCGGCACCGCCGGCGAGCAGCTTGTTGCCCTCGGCGAGCTTGCGGATGATCTGCTCAGGGCTGTGCCTCCGACGTCTTGGCACGTGCGGTCCTCCTTGCTCCAAGTCTGGAGCATCGGACTCGCACAACCACTGGACCACTACAGGGGGGTCACCTCACGCCAGGTTGTTCGCCGCACGGTCCATTACCTGCCGTCCGCGTCGTCGATCCCCGACTCGGCGACCACAAGTCCTTATGCCAGCACGGACTTCGCCACGGCCACCTTCTCAAAAACCCCCGATGCGCTGGTAGATGTCTTCGCCGTAGCTCGTTGGGAGCGGCGCACCCTCTACGAGCTTGAAACTACGCCGCCCGTCCACCGCTCGCTCTGCCCGCAGGAAGAGGGTCACGTCAGGCCGCTGCGTGTAGAACGCGTCCGCCAACGTGAACTGATGAGTGACGAAGAGGACCTTGATTTCCGTTTCGAGCAGCGCGCACACGATCTGGCGCCCAATCTCCGAGCCTTCCCGCTCGTTCGTGGCTGCGAACGACTCGTTGAACAACACGATGCTGCGTGGCGCGATCCGGTCAGCGATCCCGCTCATTCGGGCAAGCTCCTCGTCGAGCTTGCCACTCGTCATGCTGTCATCCTCCTCACGGATGAAGTGTGTGAAGAGGCCTTCGCCGACATTCGCGCGAAACGCTTTGGCACCCACGAACATGCCGCATTGCGTCATCAGTTGCGCGAGTCCGATGCTGCGCAACAATGTGGACTTCCCGCCAGAGTTAGCACCGGTGATCATTACCAACGACTTGCCATCTGCATTCGCATCGTTACCGACCACTCGAGTTTGCGACCGGAGCGCAAGGCAGACGTCGTAGATGCCTTCGAAGCAAAGTGCAAGGGCATCGAAGCCAAGCGGCACAGGCCTGCAGATCGGCTCGCCCTTCTCGGCTAGCTGCTCGTGCAAGTTGAGACAGCCCACGTAGAAGCCGAGCTCTGTACACAGGAGCTTGAAGAAACTTAGGATGTGGTCGGTCGATTGTGTAAGCGCGTTCGCGACGAGGTTGAGACCGCGATCGTTCAGCGTTGACAACATCCTTGCGCCAGCCTCGTCACGCGGATGAATCTGGAAGTAGTACGACGCGCGTGGTCCGATACCGATGCGTTTCTTCCAGCTGCGTTTCGTGTTGCTTGGCGCTCGGAGCACGTAGCCGACACCCTTGTTGCCCTTGCCGAGCGCGGCACTGATCAAGGTGCCGTCCCTGAACTTGAGGCGCTTCAGGTGATCGTCGATCGTCTGGAAGTATCCGTCGTCGAGTTCTGCGGCAAGCGTCGCAAAAAGCGTCGTCATGCCCTTCGAGCTGACCGTAGTGGCGTTGTCATCGGCGATCCGGCGGAGCCGTTTCAGTAACCCTACGAACAACTCGAGCACCTGGACGGATCGATGAAGAAGGTCAGTGGGGTGTTTCCCGAAGGTGTGCCAGATCTTCTGCTCCTCGGTGATCGCCTCCGTGGCGATTGCATACATCTTCCTCACGATCTTCGGATGGGTGATGCAGTCGGCGAGGACGTCTTGGCGGTAGGTGATCTCTCGAGGATCCGTGAGGCTCGAGAGCAGGGCCCGCTTCGAGATTCCAAAGAGCAGGCTGTCGCTGCGGGCCATCGCACTCAGAAGCGTTACAAGCTCGAGGTCTTGAACCAGATCATTCGCGTTCGGAGGCAGATCGGGCCCGCTTATGGTGTAGCCAGTGCGTGGTGAGAAGGCGACGTCGAAGGCGAAGTCCTCGTCCTCGAACATCAGGTGCGCTTTCACGGGGCGATCCGCTTCTTCAAGGCCCCGTAGGCGAGGCCGTACTTATCGGCGATCGCGAGTGCGTAGGCGAGCCCGTCGGCTGGTTTGCGTACGACCTTATAGGTACGCACGGCGGGATTCTCAGGAACGACGGTGCTCATCATGCTCACCGTGGACGGCCCGAGCGAGGCGAGTTCCTCGACGAAGGTGACAAAGACACAGAGCAGGTCCAGCTCGATGAGCTTCTCCATCAGCTTCGTACCGAGAAACACTGAATCCTTCAACGTTGTCGAGGTGAAGATCTCATTCAGGACGACGACGCTGCTCCCCGTCGCCTCCTTGAGGACATCCCGAATCCTCACGAGGTCGTCCTCCAATTTCCCTCTCATGTTCGTAAGGTCCTCTTCCTGCTCGAACTGAGTGAACAGCTGGTCGTACAGGTAGAGCTGGGCTCTTCGCCCCGGCACTGGGCAGCCGATGCTTGCGAGATGGTGGAGCTGGCCGAACATCCGAGCGAACGTCGTCTTGCCACCCTGGTTCGGGCCGGAGACGACGATGATCCGCTCGGGGCCCCTCAAGAGGAAGTCGTTGCATACGACTGATCCCTGTGGCACAAGCCTGTTTGCGAGCGCAAGGTCGAAGGTGTCGTCCGCGAACACCTCCTTCGAGTGCCGAGCGACCTTCGGGTAGCAGAAGCGCAGCCCTACTGATGTGAACTGTCTCATGTGCGCGAGGTAGCTGAGGTAGAAGTGCACCTCGCGGTCGAAGGTCCGGATCGTGGGGTCAAGGTAGTCGCGATGGCGAACGCAGAAGTCATCCAACGCCAGGAAGAAGTCCGGGTAGAGCCGGGCAACGAGACCGAGGATGTTTGCCTCCACGTGGCCCATCTCGGGAGGGTTTTGGAATCCGATCCGGTAGTCCTGCGCCGCCCCCTGCTTGAAACGCTCGAAGGTAGCCAACACCTCGGCGCTGTAGTCAGCCTCGGAGTCGTACTTGGCGACGGTGACGCGAGGGCCTTTGATGCGGAGCAAGTATCGAACCTCAGACAGACGCTCTTTTACGCTTTCGACATCAGCACCGAGCGAGGTGAACGCAGGGGACTGTACGTAGTTCCAGAGGTACTCCCGAAAGCGTTTGAGTCCCACTGATTCAAGTTCGATGGGCGCGAGCGTGCGAGCCAGGGACACGACCGCGTCGTAGTAGATCTGGGTCGCGTCGACGAACCAGCTCTCTTTCTGGTACTGGTAGCGGAGCTCGTTCGACTGCTTGAGATGTGCGCGCATGTCGCGCATCTGTTGGACGAACGAAGCGATCGGCTCGAACACGGCCTTGCGCTCGAGATCCCGAAACACTTCCTGGCGATAGGAGATCGTGTTGGCGTCGTCGAGATGCTCATAGAAGAAGGGCGCCAAGTCGTATTCCTCATAGCCCATCGCAATCGAGTTGCAAACCTGGTCAAGGTTGAGATCGGAAAAGTACGCCGGCTCTGGCCGTCTTTCTCCTTCGGCCGCGCGCGCCGATCCGTCGAAGAGAATGCTGCGAAACGCCTCGGAGATCCTTTCCTGAATGACGTGTGGCCTAATACCCTCGTCTCGTTCTCTCGGGTCTTCGATGTTGGGTGTGGCCCCGTTACTTGAGGTCGCCTCGTGGTCGGTGGCTACCTCGTAACTGAGAGGCGGCGTGAACGGCGCGCCGCTCACAGCGTCGTTCATCGCTGATCACCTCGTTCCCCCACCGGCCGACAACCGGTCGGCTCGGGGATCAGACAGCGGATAACACCCCTTGGATCGAAGACGTCTCCCCAGTGGCGGGGAATGAGATGGAGATGTGCGTGGCCGAAGGTCTGGCCCGCGGCCCCTCCGATGTTCACCCCGAGGTTGAACCCGTCCGGCCGATACTCCTCGTCGAGCTGAGAGCGCACCTCTGCGGCCATGCGCAAGATCGCGTTCCGCTCCGGTGGAGAAAGCGCGAGAAAATCCGGCTCGTGACGGTAGGGAACGATGAGGACGTGTCCGGGATTGAGTGGCTTAGTGTCGTAGAACGCGATGCATAGGCTGTTTGCGCCCAACAGCTCGCGCCGCATTGCAATGCGATCGCAGAAAGGGTACTCGTTCTCCGCGGTCGTCGTGGCACTGTCTTGCGCACCATGCGGACTATGTCGGACCTCGCCGGCCATTTGCACCTCCTCATCTGGCCTCTCGATGAGAAGGAACCATCAGCACCAGGCATGCTCGACCCAAAGGGTCTCGGCGGGATCCATCGCCGCAGGGAGGCTATCCCTACCCTTATCGTACCCTCCTTGCACCGAGCTTGGCTACGCGACGGGCCGAGACCGAAGAGAGCGTGCCGCCCTTGTCGGAGGGTTGAACGCGGTGCTCGAACCGCAAGAAGTCCCGGCTCCCGAGACGCGCTACAGGCAGTGCGGCAGGCCTAACCTCCGGGACTGACGAGTCTCACTACCCCCTAGCACGCGACCGCTGCCATGATCGACCGCCGCGTGCACCACGCCGAGGCGGTGGAAACGAAAGGCGACAACTACAGGCTGAAGGACAGAGACCTGGGGCAAGTGTCTACTGAAGACGCTGCGTGGGAGTCGACCGCGTTTTCGTCGCCCAAAACGGAGCCCAACTTGGCACCGTTCGCCCGACACGTTGAAGGTCGTCGCCCTCACCTATACGGCGGTGGCGCGCCAAGGAACGTACGGTCGTCGAGCAGTGCTAGCCCGGCGGAGAGAACAGAGCGCACATCCTCGGGTAACTCGTGGCGAGCCGACCAGCGGCGTTGGCGCTCCACCTCGTGCAATTGCCAAACAAGAAGCCCGGTCCGAGCAGTCATCTCGTCGCGTATGAATTTCTCCTGGCAAGCCTCGGGCACGCCGAGGACGTGTCGGAGGCAAAGCCCGTGGCTCTCACCGTAACGCAGAGCGACGATCGAACTTCTGATCGCGGCGAGAACGAGATTCACCTCACGCATCTCGGCGTCGTCGCGTGCCGAACAAGCCGAGCATCCCCTGGCGTGGCTCACCAGATCGGTCGCTTGGCGGACCAGATCACGTTCCGATCGCATCAGGCCTCCGACGAGCCGCTCTGACCCGAGTGCGAGGTCGACCCCGATCGGGGATTGTCCGATGCTGTCGCGCTGCAGGCGACGGATCCAGCGCATGCGACTGAGCGGAGAACGCGAAGGCAGCACGGAGAGGCGGGCAGCGACTGTATCGAGATCGGCGGTCATGTGGTTCGCTATCGCCTCCGCGATCGCGGGTGCCACGTGTGGCGCGACAAGAGCGACATCGTTGAGATGCGGTGGGCAGAGCGGAGCGACTTCCTCCGCGAGTACCCGCTCATCGTCTTGGGCCATCACCCATTCGAGGTAGCGAAACTCCGCCCGCGTGCCAGCAAGACAGGCAAGGCACGAGCACACCTTAAGGTCGGAGCGCAGGCGCTCGAGTACTCCTGGCGAGCGCGGCTGATTCAAAAGGTCTGGGTCGATCTGTCTCCTCATGTCCGCGCGGTACGAGCGATCCGGATCCGCGCCGATCGCGAGCCGCAAGACCGTCTGCACGCGATCGGTGGAGCGAAAATGAGAACCGCCACGTCGAGCGAGACGCAGAGCTGATCGCCGGTCGGCAGAGAGAAGAAGTGCTCGAAGATGTTTTGGGCAGAGTGGATCTGTAGGGGTAGCCGACCGTCCAATTTGAGCGTCGAGTCCATCCCGTAGTGCCTTGAGCGCACGACGAGCAACTAGTACTTCGCTCACGCATGCCGGGCACGGTGACGGGGCTGTCTTGAACGCCGATTCGAAATCGGCGCCCACCGCGACGAGGCACTCGAGAACGAGCCGCGGCAGTACCCTCGCCGAGCGCTCGTCCGCGAGCACGAGCCGCGTGTGCTCGGCGCAAAAACAGCGGCTTGCACGAAGCGCACCGATTGTTTCGGGCTCGTTTGCCGCTTCGGCGAAAAACCAGAACGCATAGCGAACGCGTTCGTTCTGAACGACCATACAAATTGGGCATACAGGGCCCATCGTCGGTACTGTCGCCACCGGTTGAATACTGACCCCCTATCCCTCGAATCCGCCCGGTGGCAGCGGGTCAGTTTTAGGCCGGTGTTGACAGGTACGCGGACCTCAAACCGCTGATGAGGATCAAAGGAGCTCATCGCAACTTCCCTGATGGCCGGTCGCCTCGCGCACGAACGGTGCAAAGCGGAGAATCATCAAATCCCGGAGGATCCCGATCTCCGCCTGGGTCCAGTTCGACTCCCGTCACTCGCACCTCCACGCATCGCCTTACGAGTGCAGAGGCCATCAGCCCTCAGGGCAGTTCGGGCGGTACAGCGAACAAGTCTCTCGGCTGCACACCGCATTGTTTACCCGCCGGAGCCTCATCCGGCGTCGTCACTTTAGCGGAGAGGCCGACCGTCTTTCGACGATGTCACGCCAGCGCGGGCGGTGTTGGCCCTTCTGACGACGAGCACATGGCCGTCGGTGCGTGCTGATGGTCCGACTGACCTGTTACCAGCGACCGCGGGCTCGCTCGATCGCGCTCAACAACTCGTCAGCATGTTCGGCTCGCGGCATGACAAGGGTCTTCGTCAGAGTTTCGGCGCTCGATCTCCGCAGGATGGTCAGCTTTAGCGCCGAAGCCGGTCCGAACCCACGGCCGAGTTCGACGACTTCGCGGCGTGTCTCGGAGATCTCGACGATCGGATAGGACCAGCGCATACGGCCGACGAGGATGCCGAGAAAGTTGGGGATGAAGATGACTTGACCGGACGTCACATGAACTTGTCCAGCGACCATCGCAAGCAGCCCCTTGCCGAACTTGTCGCTGCATTGCTGCGTGAGCAGGAGGTGCTCGTCGCCGATCTCAACCTGGTTGTACGGCCACTTTCCGAGTCTCATCACGTCTCCCTCAGCTGACTTGTGCGTCGCTAGGCGAGGGTGCCCGACAAGTCCGACGACCTCAGTTGTCGAACTCCACAACCCAACTTCGCCTTCGCCAGATCCCTATCACCTGTTTGTACTTCTCGACGAGCGCACCTCGCGTTGGCGCATCGCTCTCGATCTATTCGAAACCCGTCACAACAGCTGGGCCGGCTTGGAGTCGTCGTGGTTCTCGCCCGAGTGATGCGACACCATTTCGTCCGCCCCTGACGTCCACAGGCGCCGTCCTCCTTCGCATCAGTCCGCCCAGTCTGACAGCCTCAGGACTTCGAGCAACCCGGGCAAGGTCACAACCACATCTGTGGGATCAGCGATCTGCCGATATACGCCTACCCAACGACTACGATCTGGTTCAGCGGGATGAAGCCCCCGCCGGGATAACCGGGAACTGCTGCTGCATGGCTAATGGCCTCTGACGAGCAAGCAGGCTGTGGAGAGTCTCCTTTTGACCACCTTCTTTGTCTTCCTAGGAGCCGTCGTCAGCACGGTCGCCGGCTGCACGGCCTACCTAATCTCCTACGACGAGGCGCTGCACCGCTTCCCAAAACCGCGGGCACGTAGGGAAGGGCTACGGACCGCTCTGGTTGCATTCGCCGTATTTGCAGCTCTCACGGCGATCCTGGCGATCGTCTTCGCAGGTCAGCATTGACCGGGAGGGGACCCGACATGGCATTTCACAGCACCTTGTTTGACAGCTAGGCAAGTCGCGAGGCCACAGAGGACCGACAAAACTCAAGGTCTCCTCGGACCTCAACCCCAATCTCAACCTCGACTTGATCCTCTAGGCCACCACTGCCGGTCGAGAGGAATGCGACCTGAAGCCGTTGAAGCATCCGTTGACCCTGGCAGAGGCCTTCTACCGGTAGAGCCTGGACACGGTCTCTTCCTCCGGGCCGAGCGGCACCCCGATGGGCAGCGCGACTTCAGGCTCGTCGAAAGTGAGCCGTTATCCACGAGCCACGGCGAGGATCTACAAAAAACGTGTCGGAGGATGGGAGGCAACGCGAGCCACTAGCACCGTCGGTGTGAGTGGCTCGCCGGCTCGTTGCTAGGAAACCGACGATCCGATCTGAGAACTGGCCGCCGAGTACCCAGAAGGTCGCCGAACACCGGCGAGGTCAGCCGGCCAGACCGTAAGGCATCGGTTCGGCCACCTCGATCTCGATGAGGCGGTTGTACTTCGCCACCCGCTCTCCACGAGCCGGTGCACCGGTCTTCAGGTGACCGCAACCCGTGCCAACTGCCAGGTCGGCAATGAAGGCGTCCTCGGTCTCGCCCGAACGATGCGAGACGAACTGCGCGTACCCTGCCTCTCGACAGATCCGCATCGCTTCGAGCGTCTCGGTGACAGTGCCGATCTGGTTGAGCTTTATGAGTGACGAGTTGGCCACCTTGCGGGTGATCGCTTCGGCGATGATGGCAGGATTGGTGCAGAAGATGTCGTCGCCGACGATCTCGAGCCGGTCACCTAGGCGTTCGGTGAGGCGAAGCCAACCGTCCCAGTCCGACTCCGCGAGGCCGTCCTCCAGCAGCCAGAACGGGTAGCGGTCTGCCATCGCTTCGTATCGGTCGATCATGTCCTCGCTCGAGAGGGTCTCCCCGGCAACGTGGTAGCCGCCGTCGCGGAAGAACTCGCTCGCGGCCGGGTCGAGTGCGATCGCCACGCCTTCGCGTCCGGGTCGGTAGCCGGCTTTGTTGATCGCCTCAACGATCAAGTCGAGGACGTCCTCGGGCTTGTCGATCTCGGGAGCGAAGCCCCCTTCGTCGCCGAGCCCCGTCGCGAACCCCTTGCCCGTAAGCAGTTTGCGCAGTGCCGTGTAGACCTCGGCACCGGCCCGCACGGCTTCAGCCATGGTCGGGGCGCCGAGCGGGGCTACCATGAACTCCTGGAAGTCCAGCTTGTTCGGCGCGTGGACCCCGCCGTTTAAGACGTTGAAGTGGGGGACGGGAAGGCGCGGCGTCACCCCTTGGGGGTTGAGCGCGCGCCAGAGCGGCACTCCGGCGGAGGCGGCCATCGCCCGGGCGGCGGCCATCGACACCCCGACGGTGGCGTTGGCTCCGAGACGAGCCTTGTTCTCGGTGCCGTCGAGCTCGATCAGGGTGTGGTCCAGCTCCGCGATATCAGCAAACGTCCGTCCACTGATCGCCTCGGCGATCTCACCGTTGACGTTGCCGACAGCTCCGAGAACGCCTTTGCCACCGAAGCGAGCCGGATCGCCGTCCCGGAGCTCGACCGCCTCCCGCGAGCCGGTCGATGCACCCGACGGTACGCCTGCGCGCGCGATGGTGCCGTCGCCGAGCGTCACCGTGACCGCCAGGGTCGGGTTACCTCGGGAGTCGAGAATCTCCACGGCTTTGACGCCTGAAACAGTAACGCCCATCTTCGGCTCTCCTTCGGCTCGAACTAGTCGCTCAACGCGCGCGGCGACTTCACGAGTGTCGCCTACGAGGGAAGGTAGCGGCAAGCTGGGTCGTCGGCGAGGGGGTCGCCAGTGACCGCGTAGACCTGTGCCCTCGACCCTCCGCACTCGTCGGCATACTCGCACCGCCCACCTTGGCGGACTCAGGCGCTTCACAGGGAACGGCAGATCACCGATACCACATTCTGCGCCGGGTAGCGCGGGATGGTACTCCCGATCAGCTGGCCCTCCTCATGGGAACGCTCCGGGAGCGGCTTCGTCGCCAGTAACTCGTCGAATGTTCCCTGGCATCATCTCTCCAATCACCGCATCTCAGGGTATTGATTTCGCCTCGGTCCCTTTCGACTTGCCCATTGGACGCGCACTACCTGCGTCGCCGCCAGCGCTCGCCGCGCTTTGGCCGCAGACCCTCATCGTTGAGCTGCTCGACGATCGCACGGACAAGAAGAGCGACGGCGCGTATCCCGACGAGCTGAAACCCGACTGCAATCAGTCTCTAAGGCTCGTCACAGATCTCCGCCTTAGCTTGACAGTGCGCCTCCACGGCCAGGTTTGCTCCGAGCCAGATGTCGTCCTCTTTCATCGGGCGGGTTAGTCGACCTGGCCTGGCGGGCGCGCCAAGGAAGGGGAGGAACGATGTCACTTCTCATGAGTGGCGGGCGAGCCAACTCCCCGGGCTCCGCGCGGGACGCTAACGCATACGGTCCGCGACACAACGAAGTTGAGGTTCTTCCGCCGCCCACACCTGGACCGTTTGAGAGTTGTGACTCGTTTGCTCGCCTAAGGCGGCCAGTGAATGCAGCATGTCGGGGTATGGGACCCGAATTCTTCTTTCCTACAAACAGCGCCTCGCTCGCTCGTGCGGAGCGTATCTGCGCAGGGTGTCCCGTCGCAGCAGAGTGTCTTGCTACCGCGCTTGAAGACCCGTCACTTCACGGAATCTGGGCCGGCACGTCCACAGCGGAGCGTCAGTATCTGCAAAGTGAGGAAGGATTGGGGTGGGGATGAAACGGCACCGCCATAAGATGAAGGCAAACGGTCATCCGTAAGGACTCGTACCTGACATCTTTCGTATTCGCGGGCGACCCTCGTCGGGTGGGCCGGTCCAGTTCAGTCTGACTGCGTCGCTCCGGTTGAGAAGCCTCCTAGTCTCAAAGCAAGGCAGTCGACAGATTCGGCTCGTCAACCAACGGTCTGGAACGGTCGGCGTATGTCTGGCGGCTCACGGCCTGTCTCGTGGCAATGAGGACGCTTCGGACCATGAGGAGCGATGACAGCGACATCGACCATAAGTGGCCAGTGCCGACCGAGCCGTCTTGCAATGAATTCGGTTGTAGCGATTGTGTTCGCGATCGGACTCGGCACCAGTTCGTTCGTCGGCGCAGGCGATGCCGGTGCCACGCGGCGGCTCGGTACCGCCTCGGTAGACCAGTTCGCCACGAGCACCGCGCTCAACGCCTCGAAGCCGAGTTCAACGAAAGCCGCCGTGACGCACGGTCTCGCCTACGACCTCGCCGAGGCCAATGGCAAGGTCGTGGCAGTTGGCAAAGCCGCCTACTATGGCTCTGCCTTCGGCAAGCACCTGACCGCGCCCATTATCGCGCTCGTCTCCACCCCCGATCACAAGGGTTACTGGTTGATCGGCGCCGACGGTAGCGTGTACGCGTTCGGGGACGCCCGCAATGAAGGCGGTGCCGGTGGCGGGCTGCGGCGGGACCCGTTCGTGGCCGCCGCCGCGACGCCTGACGGTCGCGGGTACTGGCTCGTCACTTCGCGCGGCCAGGTCATGGCCTTCGGTGACGCCGAGAGTTACGGCTCGATCACCCAACCGATGAGGGCTCACGCCGTCGCCATAGTGGCCACAACCGACGGGAAGGGATACTGGATCGCCTGCAGCACGGGCGGCGTCTTCAGCTTCGGCGACGCCAAGTTCCACGGATCCGCAAAGGCCGGTACCGCGGGTCTCCCGATCGTGGCCGCTGCGGCGACGCCCGACAGCGGCGGGTACTGGCTCGTCGACTCAAACGGCAAGGTGTTCAGCTTCGGCGACGCTCTGCAACTGCCGACGTTCTCGCCGGTAAGAGCCACGTCGCCCGTCGTGGGAATCGCCGTCACTCCCGGCGGCACAGGGGCCTGGATGGCGGAGCGGAACGGCACCGTCCTCAACTTCGGCACCGCGGCCGCCCACGGCCCGATCACAGGCTTGCTGACCGGCTCACATGTCACCTCCATAGCTGCAATATGGGTGCCACCTCCCAGCACTCTCGCCTACGACCTCGCCGAGGCCAACGGCAAGGTGGCGGCAATCGGTGGGGCCGCCTTCTACGGGTCCAGGTTCGGCAAGCACCTGGTAGCACCCATCGTCTCGATCGTCCCGACCCCTGATCGCAAGGGTTACTGGTTGATCGGCGCCGACGCCAGCGTGTACCCGTTCGGGGATGCCAAGAAGGAGGGCGGTGCCGGCGGCAAGGTGCGGCGGGACCCGGTCGTGGCCGCAGCGGCGACGCCCGACGGTGGCGGATACTGGCTCGTCACCTCGTCCGGCCAGGTGATGGCCTTCGGCGACGCCAAGAACTACGGCTCGATCACGAAGCCGATGCGGGCCCACGTCGTCGCCATAGTGGCCACCGCCGACGGCAAGGGATACTGGATCGCCTCCAGCACCGGAGGTGTCTTCAACTTCGGCGACGCCCTCTTCTACGGCCTGGCGAAGGCCGGCACCCCTGGTCTCCCGATCGTCGCCATGGCGGCGACTCCCGACGGCGGCGGCTACTGGCTCGTCGACGCGAACGGGAGCGTCTTCCGCTTCGGTGACGCGATGCACCTGGCACTGCGGGAGAAAGCCAGGTCGCGCGTCGTGGGTTTCGCCGTCACCCCCGACGGGACAGGAGCCTGGATGGCCGAGCGGGGCGGCACTGTCCTAAGCCTCGGCACGGCGATCGACCGCGGCTCGCTCACGGGCGTCCCGACCACGTCATATGTGGTCTCCATCGCCGCGGTGCTGATGCCGCCCGCCACGACCCTCGCCTACGACCTCGCCGAGGCCAACGGCAGGGTTGTGGCGGTTGGCAAAGCCGCCTATTACGGCTCCGCCTTCGGCAAGCACCTCGTCGCGTCCATCATTGACCTGGTGTCCACTCCTGATCGCAAGGGCTACTGGCTGATCGGCGCCGACGGCAGTGTCTACCCGTTCGGGGATGCGGAGTACGAGGGCGGCGCCGGAGGCAGGCTGCGGCGAGACCCGGTCGTGGCCGTCGCGACGACTCCGGACGGCGCCGGGTACTGGCTCGTCACCGTCACCGGCGGGGTCATGGCCTTCGGCGACGCTAGGAACTACGGCTCGATCAGATCATCGATCACGGGCCACGTCGTCGCGATCGTGAGCTCCACCGACGGCAAGGGATATTGGATCGCCTTTAGGACCGGGCGGGTCTTCAACTTCGGCGACGCCAAGAACTACGGCTCGGCGAGGCCCGGCAACGTCCGACAGCTGATATTCGCCATGGCGGCGATGCCAGACGGGGGCGGGTACTGGCTCGCCGAGGCAAACGGGAACGTGCTCCGCTTTGGCGACGCGGTGCACCTGGCGACTTTCTATCCGGCGAGAGTCAGCTCGCCCGTCGTGGGTCTCGCCGTCACCCCCGACGGCACCGGAGACTGGATGGCCGAGCAGAACGGCACCGTCCTCAACTTCGGCACGGCGACCGCCCACGGCGCGGTCAAGGGCCGAGCGGCGAGCTCGCCAGTCACCTCCATCGCCGCCATGCCGGTCGCGCCTCCCCCGTCGCTCCAGTATCCGCACGGCAGCTTCGGCTACGACATCAACTGGCCCCAATGCGCCGCATCAGGGTCGTCACAGACGGTCGCCCTCCCCGGACCGCCGTCTTATCCTTCGGGGACCATCGACTACGCCGTCGCCGTCGTCGGCGTCGATGGATGGGCCGTCGGCAAGTACAACCCGTGCCTGCAGGCCGAGGTCGGATGGGCGGCGAAGGCCCAGGAGACCGGCGGCGCACCCTACGACCTCTACATGTTCCTCAACTCGCCGACGTCATCCGACACGATCGACCAACAAGGACCCGCGGGGACCTGCTCGCAGCTCTCCGCCACCGCTCAGCCTGGCTGTCTCGCCTACAACTACGGCTACAACGCGGCTCAGGCCGCGGTGGAGTACGCGAACTCCCAAGGTGCGACTTCCCCGGTGTGGTGGCTCGACGTCGAGAACGACATCTGCGGCCAGTACTGGTCGTGCAACCAAGCGTTGAACTCCGCGACGATCCAGGGTGCGATCGACTTCCTGCATGCGCAGAGACTCACAGCCGGGATCTACTCGACCTCTGTGCAGTATCAGGGGATCACCGGCGGCTACGTGCCCCCGGGCCCGCAGGTCCCCATCTGGGTCGCAGGCGCCTACTGGACCTCACCGCCATATCCGTCGAGCTTCGGCTACTACCCCCCCTCCGCGCTCGCACCGTACTGCGGCGTGAAGTACGCCTTCGCCGGCGGCGACACGTGGCTCTTACAGGAGACGCCCGGCCCGAACGACTATCCGTTCGACCCGGACTACGCCTGCTGAGGTCGGATGTGAAGTCGCGGGCAAGGTGGCCCCCGTCCCAAGACGGTATTGCTGGTGTCGCAAGAGGAGGGGAAGGACTGCTCGAGATCGAGGTGTCAGTGGAACCCTGAGGACGCGAACAGGTAGAGGTCGAAAGTCGCGATCGTGCTCGTGGCGACCATGAGGACGAACACGATCGTTCGGTACGGCCGCCTTAGTGTCACCTGGCGGCGCTTGAGAGTTCCCGGACTGTCGAGGGTATAGCTCACGGGGCTCTCCTGAAAAACTGAGGCCAGGGAGCAGCTTCCAGCTCGCTCTCCCGTGAGGACGGCGAGCCAGTGCTCTTCGGGCCCGGCCCGTGAGGTTCGCCGGAAGACGAGAACAGCTCACGGCGACGGTCGACCAACAGGAGCGCCTGGCGTGCAAGCGCGAGCAGCGCAAGAGCAAAGCCGATCAGCCACGAGAAGCGGTCCACATGGTGGTGAAGCTCCAGCTCGAAGGTGATGACCGAGAGGGCCAAGAGGACGGGTACATACGGCGTGACGAGCGAGGCGAGCGACGCCTCGGTCGGCTCTTCGGACGGGGCACGCACCGTCTGGCCGGCGTCGGCCGACGCGCCCACGGCGATGGCGAGGTAGCCGACCACCCAGCCGATGTCGACGAGGTTGCCAGTCGAGTACCGACCGACTTCGACGAGGTAGGCATAGGTGCTGTCCGAGACTGCCATTGCGAACAGCCCCACGAGCACCCACAACAGCGGTCGGCGTCCCGCGGCCGTAATCGAACGGACGGACAGGACGATGAGGAAGATGATGACAATGTCACCGAAGGGGTAAGCAAGGGCCACGACGCCGCCGGCGGTTGTGAGGTCAGTATGACGCCACAGCGGCCCGAGCACGAAGGTCCAGCTCAACAGAAGGAGTGCGGCACCGATCGCGAGGCCGTCGAGGGTCGCTCGCGTCTTGTGGCTTCCCGCGGCGCGCATGCCGGGATGGCACAACAGCGCCGCTGCCGCTAGCGGGATCGCCCCGAGGTAGCCGACATCGGCCCACGAAGGCACGGGCACCGCTGTGTTAAGAACTAGGTCGTAAACCCCCCAGATCACTTCGGCGAACGTCCAGGCCCCAAGCGCCAAGCCGAGCAGCACCCAAAAGCGCCGTTCCGAGCCGCTTTGGCGCCTTCCCGCCAAGAGGCACGCCGCACAGGCGCTCAGCGCCGCGAGAGCGGTGATGACGTCGTCGAAGTAGCGAACCCCGTTGTTGCCGCCGACGTGCAGGACCAGCCACAAGAAGAACACGAAGGTGATCGACAGCGCGCTCGCCGCTGCTGCGAGTTCCGCGCGGCGCCGGGCGACTGCTCTCACCTCGCATTTATCGTCAAATCGGCCAGTTTCTTGAGCGAACAGGGTCATTCGACCCTCGCGACTTGAGGGACAGATCTCGGTAGAACGCAAGACGCGACCACCCAACGACCGGCAGGGAGGACGGGAGATGGGAATTGGGTTCGCCGGCTAACGATGATGCGTAGGTCCCAGAGGAAGCCTCTGAACTTCAAGCCTCTTCAGCCGGACAGCTATCGAAGTATCCCCTAATCGGCATCGCCTCGACATCCATCGGTTCGTCAGCCAATGATGTTCTCCCCGCGTGTTCCAAGCTGTCTCCAAGGCTCTTCACAGGTCGGTGTCCTAACTTGAAAGTGCGCCCGTCTGGTCCGGTTCTGGTCTCATGGAATCCGCGATCATCCGCCTGGTGTCGGAGACAGTCGTTCGGGTTAGACGCCGCGGCCCGGCGGGCGCGCCAAAAAGAGTGAGGAGCGATGTCAGTCCCGATGAGTTTCTGGCGAGCCAACTACCCGGATTCCATGCACGGCGCCATCGCGCTCGGTCCGCCATCTCACGCCGTCGAGGTCCGAGCGACCCCGACACTGCAACCCTTCGACCGTAACGAGCCGATCATCCACCTGGATTGGCAAACCCGTGCCGCCTGTCGGGGCATGGGATCCGACCTCTTCTTTCCGACGAGCGGCGACGCGCTCGGTCCTGCAACGCGTATCTGCGCACGGTGTCCCGTCCTAGAAGAGTGTCGCACCACCGCGCTGGACGACCCGTCACTCTACGGAATCTGGGCCGGCACGTCCGTGCGGGAGCGTCGTCGTCTGCGAAGTGAAGGAAGAGGGACTGGGGTGGGGATGAACCGGCACGGTCCATGAGACGATGGCACCCGGTCATTCTTGGTGGTTCGTCAGACTTCGCACGTGTCTCGCGCTGACGGTCGACCTGGCAGGGCAGCCCGAGGCAGACGACGCCCAAGGGACGACCCAAAGTCCTTAGGAACCAACCGGGGGCCGGGACGAGTCAGGCGCGCCGCGGTGCCGCGGGAGGCATTCCAGGAGGCGAGGAAGCTACGGTGAGCGGTGACGGGCGGCGTATTCGGGCCAGCTCCAGTCGGGGTTGGTTTATGACGGCGATGCCTAGCCAGTTCTCCTCACGCAGGGGCGGACTGACTCGGTTACAAAGGTCGCGGTGGGCTTGACGGCCCTTCTTGGAGAAGATGATTCTCGGCAGGAAGGGCGTGGACGTCGAGTGGCTGGCTTCGCTCCAACGGTGCTACGGCGACGAGGCCCGGGCCTGGACGTAGTTGTGCGGCGTCTCTGCCACAGCACCGCTGCGGCTCGAGAAGAGTACGACACGCTTTACGGTTTTCGGAGTCGTCGAGCAGATCGCGGCGGTACGTCAATAGGTGCCGAATCTCTCGGCAGGCGGACTTGATGTCCATGCGCTCCCTCACTGATTTCATGGGGGTGTCCTTGGTTGGTGCTGTGTATGGCAGACACCGCCGCCGTCACCGACCGAGGGGCACTTCTGGTGGATGCTCAGTGAGGGGCGGGGACCATCTCATGCCCACGGACAGGCATTGACGCAGACATGATGACTTCGTCGACGATCCAGGGGGATCACCTGCACTCGGCGACATGCGAGACGTCATCTAGCGGTCCAGGTTTGACGAACGTCAACGTCGCCCGAAAACTGACCCCCTAGCGCCGCCCTCGAATCCGCCCGGCGATAAGGGGTCAGTATTCACCCGGCGCTGACAGACGAACCGGTAAGAGCACGAGACGCAGTGTGCGCAGGGTTTCGCGTGTACGTGGCGCGACTGTCGTCGCGACCGATCCTGACCGTCCTGTTGTCGAGACTCGACGAGCCACTGACGAGATGCGAGCTTGCGTGCGTATCGGCCAACGGTCTCGCGATTGGGCACCGAGGCGAACAGGTGGACACACAAGACCTAGGACGCAGTTCTGCCGTGACTTTGGTAGGTGGCTGACAGTTTCCAAGCCCGGGACCTGCCGGGTGGCTGATCGGTGACGGCAGTGCCGCAAGCAGGACCCCGATCACAATAGAGAGGGCGACGAGCATTCGGCTCCCGGTTACTCTCTTCACGCTGTGCCTTCGCAATCTCCTCGGTCGTGTCGAGGCTCACGACGCCCGCGTGGCCGAAGCCGACAACGCTTCTCGCGAGAGTCGGCTGGGAACCGAGTCGGCCGACGTCGGCCGACAGAGGAAGTATCCCTGCCCGTAACGAATGCCGAGGTCCCGGAGTACCTCGAGCTCGGCTGCGGTCTCGATACCCTCGGCGATGATCTCCGCTCCGGTTCGAGACGCGAAGCTCACGAGCGCGGCCCCAAGAGCACTGCGCACCGGGTCGCGTTCGATGCCGCAGGTCAGCTCCCGGTCCAGTTTGATGAGGTCGGGGGCGAGCTTCAAGATGTGGGCAAGACTTGCAAAGCCTGCACCGGTGTCGTCTATGGCCAGGCGCACACCGATCAAGCGCATCTGCTTGAGGGCGTGCGACAGCCGCGGATAGTCGTCGACCTTGACCTGCTCGGTCAGCTCCATGACTACGCGCCTCGAATCGCAGGCTGCGACGAGCTGGCGGACCTCGTCGGAGCCCATCGCCTCGGGGCCTGCGTTCACGCACAGGGCGATACCTGCAGGAAGGCGAAACAGCGACGCCAAGGCCTTCTTCACCGACACGACTTCGAGCTCGACCCCGACACCCATATCGTGCGCCTCGGCGAACCAGGCATCCGGGGTTCGCCTCGGTCGTCCCGAGAACCGGGCGAGTGCCTCGACTGCGAAGCACTTCCCGCTTCTCAAGTCGAACACCGGCTGGAAGAGATGGGTGAGTCCGCGTCCGTTGAGGAAGTAGTCGATCCGGCCTCTTGTCTCGAGTCTTCCCGACGCTCCTGGGTTCAGGACGTCGGCCACGAATCGTTCCTCTGCTTTCCGGCCATCCCCGTCAAACACCTATGCGCCGGCCGGGCCGTGCCAGGCGCCCGAGAGCAACGTGTCGGTGACCCCCGCCAAGTCGACCGCAGCTGCGATCACGACGCTGATGAACTGGGCGAGGGTCGTCAGCGTCGCGACATCGCGGTCGTCGAACGCCCGCGTCCGAGACGAGGTGACGCTGAACACCCCGACCGTCTGTTTGCCACGCCAAAGTGGCACACAGACCGCCGAGACAACGTGAAATCCATGGCAGAGGTCGAGCTCAACACGAGAGTCGCCTTCGACATCATCACAGCGGAGCGTCTCGCCAGTCTTAAACGCGAGCCCTGAGAGACTCGCGTCCAGGGGTATCCGGCCGCCGATCTGCTCCTTCAGATAGCCCGAGCAGCACTCGAGGGTCAACCACGCTGCGTCGTTGGCGAGCCCGACGAAGACGCCGTCGGCACTTTCGAGGAGGGTCACCGCCTCGTCAGCGACCCGCTGCATCAACACCACCGGGTCGGCGGCGCGTCTGATCGCCTTCTCGAGGCCCGTTCGTTCCATTACATGAGCCTGCCTTTCTCGCAAACTCCGAAAGGCTCTCGGCATGGTTCTTGACTACCGCTACATGGCGTGACGCGAGAATCCCCTTACCTTTGCGTTATCCGACGAAATGCAGCCTGACTTGAGGCTTCAGTTTCCTGCCGATCCTCGACGAGGCCCCCTTGACCAGGGGAAATGGGGCTCATTGAGCCGCCCTGCGGGTCGCGAACCTGTTTCGCATCGCCACCTGGGCCCCTCGAGGGGCGCGGAGGTTATTGCTAATGCGGGCCGCCCGGTTCGCCAGCTCTTGGACCGCCAAGGGAACAACGAACTGAGACTTCTCCTGTCAACGGCGCGACAGAGATGTTCTCCCCGCGTGCTCCGAGCTGTCTCCAAGGCTCTTCACAGCATCAGCGCCTTAGCTTGACAGCGCGCCCGTCCGGCCGTGTCTGCTCTGAACCAGGGTTGGCCGACGTGGCCTCGCGGGCGCACCAACCGGAGCGAGGAATGATGCCATTCCCAAGGAAGGGCGACCAAGCCGACCACCGGAGTTTCATGCTGGACACCATCGCGCTTGGTTCGCGCCCTCACGCCCTTGAGGCCCCAGTGCCACCCACACTGGAACCGTTTGAGAGTTACGACCCGATCGTCCACCTAGATTGGCAAACCCGTGCCGCCTGTCGGGGCATGGGATCCGATCTCTTTTTCCCGATGAGCGGCGACGCGATCGCTCGTCTGAAGCGTATCTGCGCACGGTGTCCTGTCGCAGAAGAGTGTCGCACTCCCGCGCTTGATGACCCGTCACTCTACGGAATCTGGCTGGCACGTCCGTACGGGAGTGTCGCCGTCTGCGAAGTGAAGAAGAACTGGGGTGGAGATGAACCGGCACGGTCCATAAGACACGGGACCCGGTCGTTCTTGGCAGCTCGCGACACGTCCCTCGGGCTGACGGTCCGACCTGGCCAGGCGATCGGCGCCAGCTCGATATGGGCGGCCTGGGCTCGCGCCCTCCTGATGCTGCACTTCAAGCCTCGAAGGAGGTTGCCATGACAAGCCTCTTCAATCACCAGATCAAGGCAGCCAACCTTGACCAGACGCTTAACGAGTTCGAGAACGACCTAGTTGCGGTAGGCGGATTCGCCGCGTCGAGACCCTGACCGCGATGATCGGCCGGCGAATACTCCATGTCAGCGATTCGCTGCAGATGGGGGGCGCCGAGCGGGTGCTCATCGGACTCGGCGCTGGGCTCGTCGATCGGGGTGCCCGAGTGACGGTGGCCTGTTCGGTCGGCGGGCCGCTCGAGGTGGAGGCGCACCGGGCCGGTGTCGACGTCCGGGTGCTGGGTAGCAGTCTGGTTAAGCGGCGCCTCGATGCCGACTTCACCTGCGCGCTCACCCGGCTGATCATGAACGAGCCTCCCGATTTGGTGCACACGCACATGCACGCGAGCAGTGTCGCTGCGACGCTCGCCCTGCAACAGTCCCGCATCCCGCTGGTGGTGCATGAACACAGCGAGGCAGGCTGGCGTGACTTCGAGACGCGGTGCGCTGCCGCCGAGGCCTATCGCCGCAGCGCCGCCGTGATCGCGGTGTCGTCGGCGATCCGACGCCGGCTCGTCGATGTCGACGGAGTTCTGTCCGCGAAAATCCACGTGATCCACAATGCATTGCCGCCGCTACCGAGCCTTGCGGCCGCCGGTGGTGGCCTGCCTCGACCACATGGGCCGTTGGTCGGAGTCGTCGCCCGGCTGCAGCCAGAAAAGGTCGTTGCGATCTTTCTCCGAGCCGCGGCGCTGCTCGCGCAGGGCGTGGCCGATGCGGGCTTTGTCGTCGTTGGCGACGGCCCGCAGCGTGGCATGTTGGAGAGGCTCGCCGCCGACCTCGGGTTGCCCGTGACGTTCCTGGGATTCCGCCCGGACGGGCCCGCCTTGATCGGCGAACTGGACCTACTTGTCATCCCGTCTCTTAGCGAGGGCACTCCGCTGGTCCTGCTCGAGGGGGTCGCCGCTGGCGTTCCGGTTGTCGCCACCACTGTCGGCGGTATCCCTGAGCAGGTCAGTGACAGGATCGAGGC
>JBEKBX010000048.1:0-21487 GCA_050015175.1 Acidimicrobiales bacterium
AGACTTCTGTCCTAGCTAGGGCCTTCATTACATGCCTACGCTGTTACCACCTCGAAGGCATAGAAGTGCTGCTCACGATCTCGCGATGGTGTCCGCGTTGGGGTGCTCGGGGTGAACTTCGGTCTAAACCGCGGGCACGAGCCTTTCCACGACCCAGTCGACGCAAGCGGCCAGGGCCTCGACGTCCGCGGGCTCGATCGCAGGGAACAAAGCGACACGCAGCTGGTTCCTTCCCAACTTGCGGTAAGGCTCGGTGTCGACGATGCCGTTCGAGCGGAGGACCGAGGCCACCGCGAGCGCGTCGACGCCCTCCTCGAAGTCGATGGTCGCGGTGACGTGGCTCCGTTCGGCCGGGTCACTCACGAAAGGCTGAGCGAAACTCGACCGTCCGGCCCAGCCGTAGATGATCGCGGCGGAACGGTCCGCACGCGACGCGGCCCACTCGAGGCCGCCGTTGCCGAGGAACCAGTCCACCTGCTCTGCGAGTAGGAGCAAGGTCGCCAGAGCAGGCGTGTTGTAGGTCTGTTGGAGGCGCGAGTTCCCGATCGCGATCTTCAGGTCCAAAAAGGCCGGGACGAACCGTCCCGTGGCGGCGAGACGCTCCACGCGTTCGACCGCCGCAGGGGACAAGAGCGCGAGCCAGAGCCCACCTTCGGACCCGAAGCACTTCTGCGGAGCGAAGTAGTACGCGTCGAATTCGCCGGCATCTACCCTGAGCCCGCCCGCGGCCGAGGTCGCGTCGACGAGGACGAGGCCGTCCGTGACGGTGCCGTCAACGCGGCGAGGCCGCTGCACGACTGCCTGCACGCCGGTCGAGGTCTCGTTGTGGGTGAGGCAGTACGTGTCCACGGCCGGGTTGGGGACCGGTCGCGGGTATGTGCCTGGCTCGGAGACGAGGACGTCCGGGTCTTCGAGGAACGGCGCCGCCCGGGTGCACTCGGCGAACTTGGATGAGAACTCGCCGAACGACAGGTGCTGGCTGCGCGCCTCGACGAGGCAGAACGTGGCGGCGTCCCAGAACGCCGTCGTACCGCCGTTGCCCAGGACGACCTCATAGCCCTCAGGCAGGCCGAACAGCTCCGTCAGGCCGACGCGGACGCGCGCCACGACGTCTCGGACACGCGCGTGGCGATGGCTCGTGCCCAGGTAAGTCGGCGCTGCGGCCTCGAGTGCCCGCACCGATTCGGCACGGACCTTGGACGGTCCCGATCCGAAACGACCGTCCGCTGGTAGTAGGTGCTCGGGTATCACGAGTGCGGCCAAGGTGTGCCTCCAGGCAAGACGCTGGGTCGCTAGACCCGGGGGGTACGGCTCCGACTGTCACGGCGCCGAGCGTGGCAGCTCGGAAATCGCAGCGCAGGAACTTTGTGCAAGCATATGCAGATGGCGACATCTCCTCCATTTGACCCGTCGTCGGCGCCGCGCCGCGTCTCGCGCCGCGTGGGCGGCGTGGCGCCGTCTGCCACGCTGGCCATAGACGCGAAGGCGAAACAGCTGAAGTCGCAGGGCGTCGACGTCGTCGGCTTCGGAGCCGGAGAGCCGGACTTCCCGACACCGGCGGCCATCGTCGAAGCTGCGGTCGCCGCGTGCAGTGACCCCCGCAACCACCGTTACACGCCGGCCGGAGGCTTGCCCGAGCTCAAAGAGGCCATCGTGTCCAAGACGGCGCGCGATTCCGGCTACGAGATCACGGCCCAACAGGTGCTCGTCACCAACGGGGGAAAGCACGCGATCTACAACGCATTTGCCGCCTTGCTCGACCCCGGCGACGAGGTGCTCGTCCCGGCCCCGTACTGGACCACCTACCCCGAGGCGATCCGTCTCGCCGGGGGCGTCCCCGTCGAGGTACCGACAGGTGAGGCGAGCGGTTTCAAGGTGACCGTCGATCAGCTCGAGAGCGCCGCCAGCGACCGGACCAAGCTGGTGGTGTTCGTGTCTCCCTCCAACCCGACCGGTGCGGTGTACAGCAGGGACCAGATCGCTGAGATCGGCAGTCTTGCCGTCCGGCGCGGCTGGTGGGTGCTCACCGACGAGATCTACGAGCACCTCGTCTACGCAGGCCATTCGCAACATTCGATGCCGGTCGTGGTGCCGGAGATCGCCGACCGGTGCGTCGTCGCCAACGGCGTGGCCAAGACCTACGCGATGACCGGCTGGCGCGTCGGGTGGCTGATCGGTCCCGCCGACGTCGTGGAGGCAGCCACGAACCTCCAGTCACATGTGACCTCGAACGTCAACAACGTCGCACAGCGTGCCGCGATCGCAGCGCTCACGGGAGACCTCTCCGCGGTGGGCGAGATGAGGGAGGCCTTCGACCGGCGTCGCCGGACCATCTACAAGATGCTGTCGGAGACAAGAGGCGTCTCGTGCGTCGAGCCGGAGGGAGCCTTCTACGCCTTCCCGTCGTTCGAGGGCATCCTCGGGCGCGAGCTGAGGGGCTCGGTGCCCAAGACCACGCTCGATCTCGCCGAGCTCGTGCTGGAGGAGTCCCGCGTCGCCTTCGTGCCAGGCGAGGCCTTCGGCGCCCCCGGCTATGGACGTTTCTCCTACGCCCTGTCGGACTCGGACCTCGTGCGGGGCATCGAGCGCCTCGCCGAGCTCCTCTCGGAGGCAGGTGAGTAGGCGATGGCAAGGATCCTCGTAACCGAGACGCTCTCGTCCCGCGGGCTCGAGCTCATGGCAGGCGAGGGCCACGAAGTCGACGTGCGTCTGTCGCTCACGCCGGCCGAGCTCGTCGACGCCGTAGCCGGGGCGGCGGCTCTCGTCATCCGCTCCGCGACGCGAGTGACGGCCGAAGTCCTCGAAGCCGGGCGTGACCTGGTTGCGGTGGGTCGCGCCGGCGTGGGGCTCGACAACGTGGACATCGCCGCGGCCACGCGCCGAGGCGTGATGGTCGTCAACGCTCCGGAGTCGAACATCCTGTCGGCCGCAGAGCACGCGATCGCACTGATGCTCGCGCAGGCCCGCAACATCCCTCAATCCCACTCTGCCCTGGTCCAGGGAAGGTGGGAGCGGTCCAAGTGGGAGGGCGTCGAGCTGCACGACAAGACGCTCGGGATCCTGGGGCTCGGTCACGTGGGCTCCCTCGTGGCCCAGCGCGCCGCGGCGTTCGGGATGCGCCTCGTCGCATACGACCCGTATGTGACCCCGGAACGGGCGCGCACGATGGGGGTCGAGCTCCTCGGGCTGGACGAGCTGTTCGCGAGTGCCGATTTCGTCAGCATCCACCTGCCGAAGTCGCCCGAGACGATCGGGCTCGTCGGCAAGGAGCTGCTCTCCAAGGCGAAGCCCGGGATCCGTATCGTGAACGCCGCCCGGGGCGCCATCCTCGACGAGGAGGCACTTGCCGACGCCATCGCGTCAGGGCGCGTCGCGGGTGCCGCGCTCGACGTCTTCTCCACTGAACCGTGCACGTCCTCGCCCTTGTTCGAGCTCGCGCACGTGGTCGTGACACCGCACCTCGGTGCCAGCACGGCCGAGGCGCAGGACAAGGCTGGTGAGCAGATCGCCGAGCAGATCGTGCTCGCGTTGCGTGGCGAGTTCGTGCCGTATGCCGTCAACGTCGCCGCGACCGGAGCATCCGAGAACGTGCGGCTGTTCGTCGGGGTCGCGGAGCGACTGGGCCGCCTGCTGGCGGCGTTGTGTGACGGGGTGCCGAGCCACCTCGAAGTCGAGTACCAGGGGGATCTTGCGGCCGAGGACACAAGGATTCTCACGCTTTGCGCGCTGAAGGGGATATTCGCGGCCGCGATCGAAGAGCCCGTCTCGTATGTGAACGTCCCGCACTTCGCAAGAGACCGCGGCCTTAAGGTGCGCGAGTCCTCGACGACTGTCGCGGGGAACTACCTCAGCCAGGTGACGCTTCGCGGTGGCGACCACACTGTCGCGGGGACCTTGGGGTGGACCGGAACCGAGCGGATCGTGATGGTCGACGATCACGCGGTCGAGCTCCCGTTCGACGCGAACCTCCTGATCGTGCGCAACGACGACCGCCCTGGGATGATCGGGCTCGTCGGCTCTGCTCTCGGTGATGTCGGGGTCAGCATCACGAACATGGCCGTCGGCCAGACTTCCGGTGGCGGCACGGCCCTGATGGTGCTCTCGACGGACCGTCCGGTGCCACAAGATGTGATCGGGCGTGTCCGCGCGGCGGCTGGCATCCTCGAGATCCACAGCCTCGCCGGCGCCTAGCGGCGGTGCCCGACCTCAGCGCTGAGCACTTCCGCCAGGTGATGGCGTACGTGCCGACGAGCGTTGCAGTCGTCGCCGGAGTCGTCGACGGACGGCCCAAGGGCCTGTCGGTGGGCACCTTCGTCCCGGTCTCGCTCGACCCGCCGCTCGTAGGGTTCTTCGTCTCGAAGACATCGAAGAGCTGGCCGCCCATCAGCACCTCGGGGTCGTTTTGCGTCAGCGTCCTCGGTCACGACCAGGCCGAGATCTCGTCGCGCTTTGCCGCGAGCGATGCCGACAAATTCGAGGGCGTCGGGTGGCACCCGGCGCCCTCGGGGAATCCGGTGCTGGTGGGAGCCGTCGCCTTCGTCGACTGCGACGTCGAGCGGGTCGTCGAGACAGGTGATCACTTGCTCGTGCTCGGCATGGTGCGCGAGATGGGCGTCGAGACGGGCCAGGCCCCGCTCCTCCACCATCGCAGCACCTACCGCGGCGTCGCCGAGAGCGACGTCCGCCCCGCGGACACCGCGGGGTAGCAGTCGGCGGCACCCAGGCAGGCTTGACGGATCCCGACCTGTCCACCACAATCATCAGTGACATGACGAACGAGCGGTTCATCCGGGTCCTCCTCCTTACCTGACGGCGAGCGCCCTTTCGCGCTCGCCAACGCCTCCTGCGCCTTAGGCCAGGAGGTTTTTTGTTGGCCGGGCGCGTTCTGCGGGCGGCTACGCGAAGACCGGCGACAGGAGGACCCGGTTGCGCCCCGACAATGGAGCGAGCGATGAGCGACAAGGTGGTCATCTTCGACACGACACTGCGGGACGGCGAGCAGTCGCCGGGGATCTCCCTCGACCCCGGAGAGAAGCTCGAGATCGCCGAACAACTGGCGCGCCTCGGCGTCGACTACATCGAGGCCGGCTTCCCGGTCTCGAGCCAGGGCGACTTCGACGCCGTCCAGGCAATTGCCCGCACGGTCGAGGGCCCGGTGATCGCCGGGCTCTCGCGGACCCAGCTCGCCGACGTGGACCGGTGCTACGAGGCGCTGCGTGACGCGGAACGCAACCGCATCCACATCTTCATCTCGACGAGCCCGAGCCACAGGGAGCACATGTTGAAGATGAGCGAGGATCAGGTGCTCGAGGCGGTGCGCATGGGGGTTTCGCGAGCTCGCGAGCACACCGCCGACATCGAGTTCTCGCCCCAGGACGCGACCAGGACTCCGCTCGACTTCATGCTCGAGGTGCTGGCGGCGGCGGTCGAGTCCGGGGCGACGACACTGAACATCCCCGACACCGTCGGATACGGGATCCCCTGGGACTACGGCGACCTGCTGACCCACGTCCGGGACGAGGTGGCGGGCGACTACGTGATCTCGACCCACTGCCACAACGACCTCGGCCTCGCTGTCGCGAACAGCCTGTCGGGGGTGCGCGCGGGCGCCCGCCAGGTAGAAGTCTGCGTGAACGGCCTCGGCGAGCGGGCCGGCAACGCCGCGCTCGAGGAAGTCGTCATGGCGCTCAAGATCCGCGGGGATCTGTTCCCCGGGCTGGAGACGAACGTGAGGACCAGGGAGCTGGCCCGGACGAGCCGGATGGTGGCGCGCCTGACCGGCTACCAGGTCCAGTGGAACAAGGCGGTCGTGGGCAAGAACGCCTTCGCCCACGAGTCCGGCATCCACCAGCACGGTGTGCTCACGGAGCGCTCGACCTACGAGATCATCGACGCGGCCTCGGTTGGCCAGGAGGGCGGCCAGATCATCCTCGGCAAGCACACCGGGCGCCACGCCTTCGCGGACACCTTGGCGAAGCTCGGCATCAAGGTCCGGGGCGACGCCTTGGACGCGGCGTTCGCCCGCTTCAAGGAGCTGGCGGACCGCAAGGTGAAGCTGACCGACGCCGACCTCGAGGCAATCGTTGCCGAGGAGCTCGGGACTGCGCTCGAGGAGGGCTTCGTCCTCGACGTGCTCGACGTCCAGGGCGGCACATCCGGGATGCCGCGGGCCAGGGTCGTGGTCAGCCGGGACGGCCATAAGTCCGAGGCGACCGCGGAAGGCGACGGGATGATCGATGCCACCTGCAAGGCGATCAAGCAGGCGACGGGCATCGACGCCAAGCTCACGGACTTCAACGTCTCGTCGGTCACCGGCGGCATCGACGCGCTCGGGGACGTCGTGATCCAGCTCGACGCCGACGGCATACGGGCGTCAGGGCGTGGGCTCTCCACAGACGTCGTCGAGGCGGCCGCTCGCGCCTATGTCGCGGCCACCAACCGCGTGGTCCGCGCCAAGGCCAGGATCGTCGGCAGCGGGACCGACGCCGCTCGCGAGAGCGGTGTGACGCCCTAGGCCGAGGCTGTCCGGCGGGGCCTCAGGGTGGGCAGCCAGGTGGGCCGCTGCGCCTCGTAGGCGTCGATGTCCGGCGTGTGCTGGGACGTGGCGTCGATGTCGTCGAGGCCCCTCAGCAGCCGGTCGCGGGCGTCGTCGTCCAGACGGAACGGCACCGAGATGCCCGCCCCGGGTGCCTCGACCAGCCTGCGCTCGACGTCCACGACGACCTCGAGCGCCGCGTCCTTGCCGACGGCTTCCAGGATCGCCCGCCCGTCCTGGTCGGACACCTCGGCGGGAACGAGCCCGGAACGGGTGGAGTTGTTGCGGAAGATGTCCCCGAAACGGGAGCTGATCACCGCACGGAAGCCGTGGTCGACCAGAGCCCACACGGCGTGCTCCCGGGACGAGCCCGTGCCGAAGTTCGGGCCGGCGACGAGGATCGTCGCCCCCGCGTGCTCGGGGTCGTTGAGGACGAAGCCCGGATCGTCGCGCCATTCTGCGAACAGGCCCGCACCGAAGCCGGTCCTCTCGATTCGCTTCAGCCACTCGCTCGGGATGATCTGGTCGGTGTCGACGTCCGAGCGGTCCAGTGGAACCGCCCGCCCCGCCACGATCCGAACGGGTTCCACGTCAGGACCCGAGGTCGGCCGGGGTGGCGAACCGGCCAGCCACCGAGGTCGCCGCGGCCACTGCCGGGGACACGAGATGAGTGCGGCCACCGCGTCCCTGGCGGCCCTCGAAATTGCGGTTCGAGGTTGAGGCGCAGCGCTCTCCGGGCGACAGCTGGTCGGGGTTCATGCCGAGGCACATTGAGCAGCCGCTCTCCCTCCACTCGAAGCCCGCTTCGACGAAGACCCGGTCCAGCCCCTCCGCCTCTGCCTGGCGTTTGACCTGGCGCGAGCCCGGCA
Organism: Acidimicrobiales bacterium; assembly: GCA_050015175.1. Taxonomy (GTDB): domain Bacteria; phylum Actinomycetota; class Acidimicrobiia; order Acidimicrobiales; family Bog-793; genus Fen-455. Next base: position 7,405 of record JBEKBX010000048.1, read on the forward strand.
CGACGATGGCGCGCAGGCCCGGCCGTATGCGGCGGCCCGCCAGCACACCGGCGGCGGTCCGCAGGTCCTCGATCCTCGAGTTCGTGCACGAGCCGATGAACACCGTGTCCACCTCGATCGAGTGGATCGGCGTGCCGGCGCTAAGGCCCATGTAGGCGAGGGCACGGGCGGCGGCTTCCCGTTCGGCCGGGGTCGCCATCTCGTCAGGGTTCGGCACCGCACCGTCGATGGCCACCACCTGGGCGGGGTTCGTGCCCCAGGACACCTGCGGCCGGATCGAGGCAGCCTCGAGGTTCACCTCGGCGTCAAAGCGGGCGCCCTCGTCGGTCGCGAGCCCACGCCAGTCCTCGACGGCGCGGTCCCAGTCGGCGCCTCTCGGTGCGTGGTGCCGGCCATGGAGGTACTCGAAGGTGACCTCGTCGGGGGCGATCATCCCCGCGCGGGCTCCGGCCTCGATCGACATGTTGCAGACCGTCATGCGGCCCTCCATCGACAGCGAGCGGATCGCCGAACCGCGGTACTCGACGATGTGGCCGACGCCACCGGTCGTGCCGAGCCGGCCGACGATCGCGAGCACGACGTCCTTGGCGCTCACGCCGAGCGCGAGATCGCCATCGACGTTGACGGCCATGGTGCGGGGCCGGCGCTGGGGGAGGGTCTGGGTCGCGAGGACGTGCTCGACTTCCGAAGTCCCGATGCCGAATGCCAGCGCCCCGAAGGCACCATGGGTGGAGGTGTGGCTGTCGCCGCAGACGATCGTCATCCCGGGCTGGGTGAGTCCCTGCTCGGGCCCGATCACGTGCACGATCCCCTGGTTCTCGTCGCCCATCGGGTAACAGGTCAACCCGAACTCCGCGCAGTTCGTGTCGAGCGCTTCGAGCTGGCGCCGGGAGACCGGATCCTCCACGCGGCCGCTCGCGGTCGTCGTGGGCACGTTGTGGTCGGCGGTCGCGACAGTGAGATCCGGCCTCCTCACGCGTCTCTTGGCCAGCCGCAGCCCTTCGAAGGCCTGCGGCGAGGTCACCTCGTGGACGAGGTGCAGGTCGATGTAGAGCAGATCGGGCTCGGCGGCGCCGTCACCGTGGCGCACGACGTGGCGGTCCCAGACCTTGTCCGCCAGGGTTTCGGCCATGGGCGGTCAGTGGCCTACCGAGACGATCTCGACGGTGAAAAGACGGCCGTTGGGTGCCTCGTACTGGACGATGTCGCCGAGGTTGTGACCGACGAGCGCCTGCCCGAGGGGTGAGGCGGGCGAGATGACCGATACGCCTTCGCCCTTCTCCTCGATTGAGCCGACCAGGAACTTCTCGGTCTCGTCGTCTCCCTCGTAACGGAGCTCCACCACGACGCCGGTGGTCACGACGCCGGCCTCGTGAGCCGAGCTGTCGACGATCACGGCGTGCTCGAGCATCCGCTGCAGCTGGCGCACGCGGGACTCCATCTTGCCCTGGGCGTCCTTGGCGGCGTGGTAGTCGCCGTTCTCGGACAGGTCTCCGAGCGCCCTGGCGGCCTCGATCTGGCGCGCGATCTCGACGCGTCCCCGCGTGGTGAGGTCTTCGAGCTCGGCCACGAGGCGTGCGTGGGTTTCGGGTGTGAGAACAGTTTCAGTCACTTCAGTCACCGACGCGAGGCTACCGGTTCGCAGATCGACTCTTGCCAGCGCGGGCGGGCGGGGTCCACAGCGCATCTTGCCGCCTAGGCTCCTAGGCAGACAGGCAAGGGAGGCGCCAAGGGTGGTGAGGCATGCCGGCACAGCACCTGGCAAGGGCGGCATGACCGCGACAGGGGCCAGCAGCGACGGCCGGGCCGTGATATCGGTCCATGGCCTGACGAAGCGGTACGGGGACGTGGAGGCCGTACGCGGCATCGACTTCGAGGTGACCCGCGGGGAGACGTTCGGCTTCCTCGGCCCGAATGGGGCCGGCAAGACGACGACCATCAAGATCCTCTGCACGCTTGCCACGCCGACCACCGGGAGCGCCAGGGTCGCCGGCCACGACACGGGCACCGAGCAGGACGAGGTCCGGCGCAACATCGGCCTGGTCTTCCAGGACACGACCTTGGACAACTACCTGACGGCCGAGCAGAACCTGCGGTTCCACGCGGCTCTCTACGCCGTGCCCAACGCGGCGGTCGCGCCGCGGACGCGCCAGGTGCTGGACATGGTCGGTCTCTGGGATCGGAAGGACAACCTGGTCAGCACGTTCTCGGGTGGCATGCAGCGCAGGCTGGAGATCGCCCGCGGCCTTCTGCACGCGCCCCGTGTGCTGTTCCTGGACGAACCGACGGTGGGGCTCGACCCCCAGACCCGGTCGTCGATCTGGAGCTACATCAACGACCTGAAAAAGCGCGAGGACATCACGATCTTCCTGACGACGCACTACATGGACGAGGCCGAGAACTGCGACAGGATCGCGATCATCGACCACGGCAGGATCGTCGCCATCGATACCCCCGAGGCGCTCAAGGCCAGCGTCGGGAAGGACCGCGTCCAGATCCACACGGTCGACGACCCCGCGGCGATCGCCTCTTTGGCAGACAGGCTCGGCATCGAGGCGGCCGTCCACGACGGCGCTGTCACCTTCTCGGTGGCCTCGGGGGAGGAGTTCGTCCCCAGGCTCTTCGCCGAGCTGCCGGTGGCGATCAGCTCGGTGAGCGTCTCGAGGCCGTCGCTGGACGACGTCTTCATGTCTTACACCGGGAGCACCATTCGCGACGCCGAGGCTTCGGGCCTCGATGTGATGCGACAAAGGGCCGCACACTGGCGAGGGGGGAGACGCTGAGCATGGTCACGCAGGTCAGAGGACCCGTCGTAGACGCCGGGGCGGAGGCTGCGCTGGTTGCCGAGATCAGGGTCGCGGTACCGGAGCACAGCCTGTGGCACAACGTCCGCGCCGTGAACATCGTCTGGAGGCGCGAGCTGATCCGGTTTCGCACCGACCGGCTACGCGCCATCACGTCGCTCATCCAGCCCTTCCTGTTCCTTTTCGTGCTGGGAACGGGCCTTTCCACGCTCGCCAAGCACGGCATGCCGCCCGGCGTGGACTTCAGGACCTTCATCTATCCGGGCGTGCTGGCGATGTCGGTCCTGTTCACGGCCGTCTTCTCGGCGGGATCGATCGTGTGGGACCGGGAGTTCGGCTTCTTGCGCGAGATGCTTGTGGCACCGGTCAGCCGAGCCTCGCTCGTGATCGGAAAGTGCCTGGGGGGCACGACGATCGCGACATTCCAGGGCCTCGTCTTCCTGGCCCTGGCGGGCTTCGCACACGTGTCCTACGACCCGCTGCTGCTGGCGACGCTGATAGGCGAGCTGCTGCTGCTGTCGTTCACCTTGACGGCGTTCGGGTTGATGATGGCCGCCAGGATTAAGCAGTTCCAATCGTTCATGGCGCTGACCCAGATGCTCGTCATGCCGTTGTTCTTCCTCTCAGGGGCGCTCTACCCGCTGAACGGGCTGCCCACCTGGTTGAGCGTGCTGACCAGGATCGACCCGCTGACCTACATCGTCGGGCCGATGCGCCACGCCGTCTTCGACCATCTGAGCATTCCCGCGGCAGACGTCCAGCGGCTGGCGCCAGGCATCACATGGGGCGGCTGGGTCGTCCCGGTAGGGGTCTCGTTGGGGATCGTCGCGGTCATGGGCCTCGTCATGGGTGCGGTGGCCATAGGCGAGTTCCGCAAGACGGAGTGACGCTGGCGGCAACGTGGTCTTCTTCCAGCTGAGCTCCGGTGCGCCTGCCGACGGCCGGGTACCCTCAGGGGCGATGCTCGGAACATCCGCCTCGAGGCTTGGCCGGGTCGCGCTCTCCGCAGTGGCCATTGCCGCGCTCGCGGCCATGGGCGGTGCGCCGGCCGGCGCCGCCGGGTTCGCCAAGGCGGTTCCCCGCGACCAGGCCATGCCGCGCGCCGGCATCGTACCGCCCAGGAACCCGCCCAGGAACATCCGCCCGGACCCGAACTTCTACGCGTACTGCGCTGTCGGCGCCCTTGACAACACGACGGCCTGCAACGCGAAGGCGTTGCAGGCCGTCGACCGGGCGCGTAGCACCGAGCCCGTCGGCCCGCTTCGGTTCGGCCTGGGGAAGTTCCTCAAGCTGAGCGTCGCGGACCAGCTCTTTGCGATCGCCGACCTGGAGCGGGTGTCGCGCGGGGAGCCACCGATCGCGGCACTCACGAACCAGCTGGACAAGGCGGCACAGGCCGGTGCTCGAAGCGATGACGACCCCAGCTGGACCGAGAGGCCGCTTTCTGGGGGAGCGGAAGTGCGCGCCTGGGGGTCGAACTGGGCCGGCGGCAGCGAGAGCGCGCTCGGCGCCGACGACGGCTGGATGTACGACGACGGCTACGGGGGCCACAACGGAGGCTGCACCTCCCCGGCCGCCGCAGGATGCTGGGGGCACCGCGACAACATCCTCAGGCAATGGCGGGGCGATCTCACCGGCTGCAGCGCGGCCGACTCCCAGCTCGTCATGGGGGCGGCGTACGTACGCTCGTCCAAGTGGGCCACGTCGTTCGCCGAGATCTTCGTTGCCGCATGCGGGCCGAAACCCACCGGCGAGGTCTACACCTGGCCCGAGGCGCAGGCCGCGATCGGGCTCCGGTGACCGGCGGCGGTGGCGACCGAGGTGTTGCGCGGCCGTTTCAAGGCGCACCTTGAGCCATGGGCCTGCGCTCTGACGCCGACGCGAGCACCCCGACTAGTGTGGCCGGGAAGTGGAACCTAGGGTCGGTGCGCACAGAGTTGCAGTGATCAGGGGCGACGGGATCGGCCCCGAGGTCGTCGCGGAGGCACTCAAGGTCATAGACGCTTGCGGGGTCGCGATTGAGACCATCGAGTACGACCTCGGCGCCGGCCGTTACGCGCGCACAGGGGAGGTGCTGCCCGACTCGGTCCTCGACGAGCTCAGAGAGGCCGACGCCATCTTGCTCGGCGCCGTCGGGCCCCCGATCGGGTCGACGGCGGTGCCGCCAGGGGTGATAGAGCGCGGCCTTTTGTTGAGGCTGCGTTTCGAGCTGGACCTCTACATCAACCTCCGCCCCTTCAACGGGGTCCCGGGCTCGATCGCGCCCGACGCCGACGTCGTCCTGGTGCGCGAGAACACCGAGGGGCCCTACGCGGGCGAGGGCGGGGCGCTCAGGCGTGGCACGCCGTTCGAGGTCGCCACGCAGGGGTCCGTCAACACCCGTCACGGCGTCGAGCGCTGTGTCCGGTACGCCTTCGGGCTCGCCGAGCGCCGCAGTCGCCACCACGTGACCCTCGTGCACAAGACCAACGTGCTCACCTATGCAGGCGACCTCTGGCAGAGGGCGTTCGACTCGGTGGCGCTCGAGCACCCCGGCGTCGCCACCGGGTACAGCCACGTCGACGCCGCCTGCATAGTCTTCGTCGAGAACGCCGCCCGCTACGACGTCGTGGTTACCGACAATCTGTTCGGCGACATCCTCGCCGACCTCGCGGGCGCCGTCACCGGTGGCATCGGGCTCGCGGCGTCGGCCAACCTCAACCCGGCGCGCACCGGCCCGTCCGTCTTCGAGCCGGTCCACGGTGCCGCATACGACATCGTCGGCACCGAGAAGGCGAATCCACTTGCCGCGATCCGGTCCGCGGCCATGATGCTCGAGCACCTCGGCGAGGTCGCCGCGGCCGAGCGCGTCACCAAGGCGGTGCTCGAGTTGCAGACTGAGATGGCCGGTTCCTCCGAGCCTTGGAGCACATCCGGCGTTGGCGATGCAGTCATAAGGAGGTTGTGACGGTGCCCATCACCCCGACGACGAAGATCTGGATGGACGGCGAGCTGATCGACTGGGACAAGGCCACGGTGCACGTCCTGACGCACAGCTTGCACTACGGGATGGGGGTCTTCGAGGGCATTCGCGCCTACCCGACGGCCAATGGGCCGGCGATCTTCCGGCTGCGCGATCACACCAAGCGCCTGTTCAGGGGGACCCGGATCCTGCAGATGGACCTGCCCTACTCCGAGGACGAGGTCCTCGAGGCAATCAAGCTCACCGTGGCGGAGAACGGACTCGACAGCTGCTACATAAGGCCGCTCGCCTTCCTCGGCTACGGCGAGATGGGCATGAACCCCATCGCGTGCAAGGTGAGTCTTGCGATCGCCGTGTGGCCCTGGGGCGCGTACCTGGGCGACGAGGCGATGCGAAAGGGCATCCGCCTCAAGGTCAGCTCCTGGGCCCGCAACGACCCGCGTTCTGTGCCGACCGCCGCCAAGTGCTCCGGGCTGTACGTCAACTCCTCGCTCGCGAAACTGGAGGCGGCACGCGCCGGTTACGACGAGGCGCTCATGTGCACCACGACCGGGCTGATCTCCGAGGGCACGGGCGAGAACGTCTTCGTCGTGCGTGGCGGCGGGCTCTACACCCCGCCACCGTCGGGGGCAGGTTCGCTCGAAGGCATCACGGCCGACACCGTTGCCACAATCGCCCGTGACCTCGGCCACTCCGTGACCGAGCGTGAGATGCGGCGTACGGACCTTTACATGGCCGACGAGGCGTTCCTCACCGGCACGGCCGCAGAGGTCGTCCCGATCGGCTCGGTCGACGACCGGATGGTGGGCACGGGCGAGCCCGGACCGATCACGCGGGAGATCCAGGAGATCTACAACGCGACCGTCCGAGGCACCGTGGACCGGTACAAGGACTGGCTCGAATATGTCACCTGAGCGCGACCTCCCCGAAGCCGTCGACATCTACGACACCACGCTGCGGGACGGCTCGCAGCAAGAGGGCATCTCGCTGAGCGTCGACGACAAGCTGCGAGTCGCCGAGCAGCTCGACCATCTGGGAGTTTCCTACATCGAGGGCGGCTGGCCGGGCGCGAACCCGAAGGACGAGGAGTTCTTCGCCCGGGCCGCAAAGGAGCTGCAGCTCAAGACGGCGACGCTCGTCGCCTTCGGCTCCACGCGCCGTCCCGGTGCGCAGGCGAGCAAGGACGAGACCCTCCGCCATCTCATCGAGGCGGGGACCGAGGTGGTCTGCATCGTCGCGAAGTCATCCGACCTGCACGTCACCGAGGCGTTGCGGACCACGCTCGACGAGGCGGTCGCCATGGCTGCCGACTCGGTGGCGTACCTGCGCCAAGCCGGCCTCCGCGTCTTCTTCGACGCCGAGCACTTCTTCGACGGCTACGACCGGGACGCGAAGTTCGCGCTGCGTGTCCTCCGGGCGGCCGAGGAGGCGGGCGCCGAGGTGCTCGTTCTCTGCGACACCAACGGCGGAACACTGCCTCACGTGGTGGGCCAAGTCGTGGCCGACGTGAGACAGCACTCGTCTGTGATGATCGGCGGGCACTTCCACAACGACGGCGGCTGCTCGGTGGCGAACTCCCTCGTGGCCGTTCGCCAGGGTGCGACCCACATTCAGGGTTGCATCAACGGCTACGGCGAGCGGACGGGGAATGCAGACCTTTCGGCGGTCATCGCCAATCTCAGCCTCAAGATGGGCGTGAAGACGATCCCGGCCGAGCGGCTCGAGCGCCTCACCTCGGTGGCCCACCACATCGCCGAGATCGTCAACCTGACCCTGGACCCTCAACGGCCCTATGTCGGGACCGCAGCGTTCGCGCACAAGGCCGGCCTGCATACGAGCGCCCTCATCCGCAGATCCGACGCGTACGAGCACATAACCCCGGACGTCGTGGGCAACGGGACCCGGGTTGTCGTGAGCGAGCTGGCGGGACGCTCGACGTTGCAGATGAAAGCCGCGGAACTGGGGCTCGAGCTCGACTCGCCGGCTTTGGGACGAGTCCTCGAGTCCCTCAAGCACCTCGAGCACAACGGCTACCACTTCGAGGCGGCCGACGGGTCGCTGGAGCTGTTGATGCGGGCCGCCGCCGGCGCGCCGGGCGGGCGGCTCGGGGACCTGTTCAGGATCGAGTCGTTCCGGGTCATCACGGACTGGCGCGCCCGGGACGTAGTTGCTGCCGACGCGCCCACCGAAGACGACGCTCAGGTCCTGGTCCACCCCTGGTCCTCGCCGGGCGAGCTCACAACGGAGGCGACGGTCAAGGCCCACATCGGCGACCAGAGAGTCGTGGCGACTGCGGAAGGAAACGGCCCGGTGAACGCGCTGGACGCGGCGCTCCGGCTCGCGATCGAGCCGCACTTCGAACAGCTGCGCAACGTACACCTGACCGACTACCGGGTGCGCGTCCTGGACACCTCAAAGGGGACCGGGGCGGTCACGCGGGTGCTCCTGGACACCGCCGACGCCGAGGGCAGCTGGTCGACGATCGGAGTCTCGGAGAACATCATCGAGGCTTCGTGGGAGGCGCTCGTGGACTCAGTGGTCTTCGGCCTGATCCGTGCCGCGGCGGGCAAGGCGGGCAACTCGACGACAGAGTCCCCGCAATGACCCAGCCCAAGTTCGCTCCCATCATGGAGCAGCACGAGGTCCGCGAGGTCCAGCGACTCGGCGCCCCTGCGGCGTGGACGACCCACCGCCCGGGAGAGAGCCGTCCCACCCCCCGACCAGCACGGCAGCCCGGCCTGGGTGTCCCGGGGCCTGATCAGGGCTACGCCCTGGCACTGGCGGGCCGGTTCGAGGACCGTCTCGTGCTCGAGCCCGGCGAGCGCGTCGAAGATGTGCTCGCGGGCGCCGTCGCCATCGCGCTGCGCCGGGCCGCGATCTTCGGCCGCGCCCCGATCGCTGCCGACATCGAGCTCGCGCTGGGTCTCTTCAAGTACATCATCGGCGACGAGGGGACCTGGCCGTCGGGTGACCTCGTCGCTTTGCGTCGCGAGCGGTTCGAAAAGGCCGCGCACGACTACTGGCGCCGGAGGGCCCTCGTCGACGCGATCCCAGAGGCGTCCTTCCGGCTCAATCCCGAGAGACTCGCAAAGCGGCTGGAGAGCGAGCCCGGGTGTTGGCGGGAGCTCGTCGGCGCCTGACGAAGGCGTTTCGACGCCGGTCCTCCGCACGAAGCACGGTGCAGCCAGGCATGCGGGGACGCGAGCGGCGCTGCGCGCCGCCGAGGGCCGATGCGCTCACAGCGTCGGGTGTGGGTGAACGTCTTGTGATGCCAGAGTCGATCGTGAGGCCGCGGCGGCGGACCGCAAAGCCGCGTCGATGTCGCGCAGGTGGTGCTCGCCCTCGTGGACGCCATGGCGCCCGAGCCAGAGAACGGTGCGCTCGGTGGCGTTGTAGAGGCAGTGCCGCTGCCATTGCGCCTCGTCGAGGCCCTCGAAGGCCCAGGCGAGCATCTCGGCCGCCACCTTGAGCTCACGGGCCACGTCGGCGGGCTCCTCGGCTGCGTAGCGCGCAAGGCTCGCCCGCTCCTCGTGGTGCATCCGGGCGAAGCTCGGCCTCTCCTCCACCAAGGTGAGGTACAGGCGCTCGCGCAGGACGAGGAACACGTCGCGGACATGACAGGCGTACTCGAGTGCTGACCAGGTCCTCGGGGAGGGCCGGGTGCGGATGGTCAGCCCGAGCGTCGCGTCGGAGCGTTCGTTGGAGACCCTCATCGCAAAACGGCCGCCCAACGATCGCAACGTGCCGGGCACAGCAGAAGGACCCAGCGCGTCGTAGTCGAATTGGCATTCTTCGCAGCGATCCACGACTACATCGTGGCCGATCGGCCGGTTGCGCGTGGTGGCAACGGCCTCGACACGATAGCGTCACGTCCTGACAGGCCAAGTTTGGCCGTAAGCGGCCACGATGTCATCGGAGGCAGGGCCATGGGTTTCATGGACAAGGTAAAGGCGCAGGCGACAGTTCTGGCCGAGAAGGCCCAGGAGGGAGCCAAGGCCGGGCAGGCAAAGCTGTCGGACATGCAGGCGAAGAAGCACGCGGACGCTCTCTTGTTGGAGCTCGGCGGCATCGTCTACTCCCAGCAAGCGGGTCGCGCCCCTGCTGACGCCGACGCGAAGGTCGCGGACCTGATCAGCCAGCTCCGTCAGCACGAGTCCGAGCACGGGCCGATCACAGTCACTTCTGCGACGGTGATGGCACCGGCGGCTCCGGACGGCTCTTTCGTGCCGACACCGACCACGGCCACGGCCACCCCCGAGCAGGAATCGAGCCCGGCACCGACCACTGTGACGGGCGGCGGGGGCATTCCCGGTTCTGTGGGCGGCATCCCCCAGTCGAGCGGCGGCATCCCGACGGGCACCTATTCCTCCGATGCCGAGGAGACTTCGTAACTCAACGTGCGGGCGCACTGCGCCTGTCATGACCGGAGTGAGCGAGGTGGGATGACAGCCGCCTAGCCGCGGCCGGTAGCTGCTGGGGTAAGTGGCTCGGCGACCATGGCCCGCATGGCGCGCCGTCCATCTCGTCCCAGTCTCCGTCCTCGCCGATCCGGCGGTCCCTTCCGCCCCAGCGGCCATGGTTTGCCCAGGTGGGCGAGCCGTTGCGCGGCATTGGCGGCCTTCGTGCTCGTTGCCGGCTCCTGCACTTCCACGGTGGGCCGGACCACTCGAGCCACAGGGCACGAACGCGTCGTCAGAGCGACCCGAGCGAGCCGGGACGCGCGATCCGACCACGGTGCCCCCGGCGCGCCAGTCCCCCAGGCCGTGCTGACCGCACGGGGCGTGCGCGCCAGCCCCAACGTCGCCGCGTCGGTGCTCTCCGCATGGACGGCCGAGATGGAGGCGTTCTACACGGCGAGCGCTCTGGGCGACCTCTCTTCTCGCCGCCTCGGCCTCGGTGTCGTCCCGGGGAGCCCGGCAGACGACCGGATGATCTCCTACCTCTCGGCCCAGGCGGCCTCCGGTGTCGTCGGGCCCTCGACCTGGCACATTGGCAGAGCGCGTGTCGTGTCGCTCGGCCGCTCGACCGCGGTGGTCGCGGCGTGTTCGTACGACCCCGGCAGCCATTTCCGGTCCGGTGACATCGCCGCGCCGGGTGGTCTCGGCGGTGGAGCCGCGCTGACCGCGTACCTCGCCGACATGGCCGAGGTGAAGGGCTCGTGGAGGCTTGAAAGGACGATGACGTCCGACCAGCCGGGCGCCGCTTTACCGGGTGCCTGCCAGCGCCTCCTGTCGCGGCTCATGGCAGGACGCGCCACCGCGCTTGCCGTGACCGCCGACCGTGCCGGTGCCGGGAATGGGGGCGGAGCAGGCTCGACCGGTTCGTCCATCTGGTCCTGGGTGTGGTGGCTGGGCAGTCCGCTGGGCCCCGGGCCCTACACGGGCGATGCCGCAGGCGGTGTCGGGCTCTGCGTCTGGCAGGACATCGGCTCTTCGTTGAGCAGCCTCAACGCCGCTCTGGCCGGTGCCGGATTCCCTGCCAGCTTCTGGACTCCACCCCGGGCCGGCGGCTATCCCGGCATCTGGTCGGTCGACCTGTGGGCCGCGGCGCTTTTGAAAGACGCCGGCTCGTCGGACCACTTCGACGTCGTGGCCTGCCCGAGTCCCGACGAGGTGCCCCCGACGGGGGGTTACGTCGAGGCAAACGTGCCTTCTGTAGGCACCGCGACGGGCAAGGTGATGTACCTGTGGATCTTCTGGGACACCGTGCCGGACCCGCCCTCCTCGGATCTCCCACCGTTGATCTACGAGGCGCTAGCCAAGGCGGCGCTCCCCTCCCCGGTCATCTCCACTTCCCCGTCGTCCATCGACGAGTTCACCGACGCGACCATCGTCAACTTCCCGACGTGGCTGTGGGTCCGGCCCTCGGCCTGGCGGACGGTCACCGCCAGGGCGGTAGGTGGCGGGCTCGTCGCCACGGTGTGGGCGACACCCATGAGCGTGACCTGGCGCGCCGCGTGGAGCTTCCCCGAGCCGGGTGACGACCCGGAAGGCGGGATCACGTTCTCCCCCGAGAGCCTGGACCTTGTATGCGCCGGGCCCGGTGCTTCATATAGCGAGTCGCTCACGTCGGCCGGGCCGCCAAGCGTGTGCGAGTCCGTGTTCACCCAGTCCACCTTCGGGACATATCAGCCGTTGGAGGCGACGATCTCCTGGCAGGTCGACTGGGCGCTGTCCGACGGCGCCGGAGTTGTCGGAGGGGAGGGGCTGCTCGCCGACTCAGCGTCCAGCGCCGCGCGGCCGCTTCGGGTGCTCCAGGTCGAGTCGGTGATCACGCAGGGATGAAAGGGCTCCCGAGCACCAATCAAACGTCGGGCACGTGAAGCCCGGCAACCGTCTCGGAGGTATCACGGCCCGGGTCACCGTCCTCGTCTGGCCGGTGAGCGCGGGGTCGTCCGGAACCTCGTCGGCAACCCGACCTGCTCAACGCGAGCGACGCCGACCTCGCGCTCGCGATGGTCCGTTGTCGTGAGGATGCTCTCGCCGAGGCGTACAGGCGGCACGCCGGAGCAGTCTTCGGCCTAGCGCGGCGGTTGCTGCACGACCGCGCGGCTGCGGAAGAAGTCGTACAAGAGGTCTTCGTGCGATTGTGGAACGCTTCCGGGTCGAGCCCACGATGACGGTGCTCATGATCAATGCAGAGCCGCTCGGGGGCACGCCGACGCCGACGACATCGGTGCTCGTCCAGGGGAACCTGCCGGTCGGCTTGTGAGGTCGCCCGGGGGACCGCGACCGGCTCATCGGTGAGAGACTTCTCCCACTAACGGGAGGCGACATGGCCATCGAAACATCGCTCAGTTACCCGGACATCAGTGCTCAGGGATTCGCGCATCCCGCGGACCGGGCAGCCGCTGCTGCGCTGCATACGGTCCCGATGCTCGATCGCGTGATCAAGAAGCTCAGTGATGTCGGCTACGAGCGCAAGCTTCGCCAGCTGATGCTCGGCACGGCCGTGCGCCTCGGGGAGGACCAGCTGCCCGAAGTGTGGGCGATGCAACGTCGTTATGCCCACACCTTCGACATCGCCACCTGCCCTCACCTGTATGTGACCCAGTACCCGGTGGGCAACGCGCTCACGATCGGCGCGAACGAACCCGTGACGCTGGTCTCCTCGGGACTGGCGAGATCGTTCGACTCCGACGAGCTGAACTCGGTGCTCGCGCACGAGATGGGCCACGTGTTGGCGGACCACGTGACATTCATGACGACCTTCGAGCTCGTGCAGCTCGTCATGAACGGAGTGCTGCGCGGGGCCCCGCTGGCCGGCCTGCCCCTGAAAGCGCTCTACTACGCCCTGCTCGAGTGGTCGAGGGCCGCGGAGCTGACGGCCGATCGCGCGAGCGCTCTCGGGACTGGGGACCCGCTTTTGACCTGCCGGACCCTGATGCGCATGGCGGGCGGCCCGGTGCAGGGCCTGGACCTCGACGCGTTCATACGCCAGGCGACCGAGTACGAGGGAGAGGGCGATCCGTTCGCGCGGTACTCGCGTTTCTGGTCGGAGATCGGCACGACGCACCCGTTCCCCGTGCGCAGGGTACGAGAGCTGGTCGCGTGGGTGGCCTCAGGGGAGTTCGACCGGCAGCGATCCGGTGGCTATCTCCGGCGCGGCCAGGAGCCGCCGCCGTCGGCCGAGTTCGACGCGGCGCTCAGGCACTACAGGCAACGCTTCGCGAAGATCGTCGAGCGCGCCGGTGGCGGCGTGCAGCAGGTCGTGAGCCGCTTTGCCACCTGGCTCGACAGCGACAACGACGGCGACGACGAGGAGTCCGAGCCCTGAGCGGCGCGGCTCAGGCCAGGAACGAGCGGGGGAGGGCCTCGAACATCTCGGCGGAAAGGGCGAGTGACTCGACGTCGACCCGTTCGTCGTCGCCGTGGAACATCGACAGGAACTGCTCGAAGCTCAACCTGTCCGAGAACATCCCGAAGCCGTAGGCGACCGCACCACGCCGGCGGAAGAACCGCCCGTCGGTGGCGCCCGTCGAGAAGTAGGGCACAGCTTCGGCGCCGGGATGGAACCGCTTGACCATGGTTTCGAGCTCGTGCCAGAGCGGGGTGCCGATCGGCGACTCGCTCGCGGGGTCGTTGTGGGTCCACACGATCTCGACCTTGTCGCCCAGGTCACCGATGGCCTCGGCGAGCAGCGACCGCACGTCGGTCTCGCTCTGGCCCGGAAGCGTCCTCACGTCGAGGTCCACTTCGACCTGATCGGGGATCACGTTCAGCTTCGTGCCGCCGTGGACGATCGTCGGGGCGATCGTCATGTGGGTGCAGGCGTGCGCCTGGCGGGCGAGCCCGGCATGGGGGAACGACTCGCAGAT
>JBEKBX010000049.1:0-21210 GCA_050015175.1 Acidimicrobiales bacterium
GCAAGACCTCCGTCGCTACTTCTTGGCGAGGACGAAGACGAACAGGACCATGAACACGAGGTTGATGAAGTACATGGCCTCGACGAGGCCCACGATGATGAACATGATCGTGAACAGCCGGCCCTGCGCCTCGGGTTGGCGGGCGACGCCGGCGATCGTCTGGCTGCCGGCCAGGCCGTCGCCGACGGCCGCCCCGATGGCGCCGCCGCCGAGGGCAAGTCCGCCGCCGACCATGGCGCCGGCAAGCTCGATCGCCTGGTTGAGGTCATTTGCCATTGGGTTTACCTGCTCCCTTCCTGAACGGGTTGGAGATCTGTGATGTCGTGAGCGCTCAATGCTCTCCTGACATCGCGGTCTGGAAATAGAGGATCGTCAGCAACGAGAAGATGAATGCCTGTATCGGTGCGACGAACAGGCCGTCAAAGATCTTCCAGATCAAGTCCGGGATCGGGACGACCCACCAGGGGAACAACGCCCAGATCAGGAGCAGCATGATCCCGCCGGAGAAGATGTTGCCGAAGAGACGTAGGGCCAGCGTGAGCGGCTTCGCGATTTCCTCGATCACATTGATCGGGAAGAGCAGCTTGTAGGGGCGGAAGTAGTGACCGAGGTAGTGGCCCAGACCCTGGGTCCGGATCCATGTCGCGTGCACGAGGATAATCACGGTCAGCGCCATCGCGTAGGTGAGGTTCACGTCGCCGGTCGGGGCCGGCAGGAGCTGCGGGGCGTGACCAGACGGGATCATCTCCAGCCAGTTGCAGAACAGGATGAAGAGGAACAGCGTCATCGCAAGTGGCACGATCCGGCGCCCCTTGGAGCCGATGGTCGACTCGACCTGGGCGGAGATCGCGTTGGAGAGGGCCTCGAAGGCGAGCTGCATCCTTCCGGGCACGCCGGCGGTGACGTTCACTCTCACGGCGAGCCCGATCCCGATCACGAACGCGCCCGCGACCAGGGAAGAGATCACGTCGTACTTATTGACCGTCAGGCCGAGCAGCTTGATCGTCGGGGAGTTGCCGACGGTGATCGAGCTCGCGTTTGCCAGCAGCCCGAGACCGCTCATGTGACTGCACCCTGGCGCAACAGCGTAGCCACGAGGCTCACGACAAAGAGGAGGTAGAACACCGCCAGGCCCCCGAGCACGCCCATCCCGAGGGGCAGGTTCACGATGACCAGGACGATCGCCACGACCGTCGTGAGCGCGAGACGCATCAGGGTGTTCATCGCCATCGGGCGCCTGACCTTGGCCGTGCCCAAGGAGTTCAGCCGCGACGCGGTCGACATCACAAGGCGGATGTTCGCCAGTCCCAGGGCGAGGCCGATCAAGGCGCCAAGGCCGGCGAGCGGGTAGCCCACTATCGACAGCACGACGAGCGCGACTATGCCGACGCCGATGGCCGCGAACACCGTGCGCCGGAGCATTCTCGAGATCTCCGGCAGGTCAAGCTGCTCCAGTACTGCTGCGAGTCGCTCCATGCCCTCTTCTTGATCGGTTCGAGGACAGCAGGCGTACGACCCGTGGGGGCCGGCCACGCTGCTGGCTCTCAGAGAAACGATTTGACATCGAAGTAGACAACCGCAACTGCGGCGATCACCCCGAGCGCCAGACCAACAAACGTGAGCAGCTCACCGGTGTGGAACGTCCTGTCCAGCCAGTACCCGCCGCCCACTCCGACGGCAACGCACAAGGCCGTTGAGACGCCCATACCGATCAGCGTGCTGAAGCTCGGCGGTTGCTTGCTTCTCACTCCGGTCGCCAATCCTGGCATCGCCGCCACCGAGTCGGCAAGACAATACCCCTGTTCGCGGCGGTCCCCGCCACGCACCCGTCCCGGGTGGCGGGTACGGGTTCACCCGGCGGACGCGACGCCGTGCGGGTAAGGGTCGAACCGGCGGCAGAGCTCTCTCACCTCGCCGCGGACCGCCGCCAACTCGCCCTCGTCCTCCCGCCCGCGCAGGGCGCGTGCGATGAGGGACGCGATCTCGGCCATCTCCGCCTCACCGAGCCCGGCGGTCGTCTCGGCCGCCGAGCCGAGCCGCAGCCCGCTCGCCACGAAAGGAGGCCGCGGGTCGTTCGGGATCGCGTTGCGGTTGCAGGTGATCCCCGTGCGGTCCAGGACCTCCTGGGCGACCTTGCCGGTGAGATCGGCCTCGAAGGTTCGCAGGTCGACGAGCACGAGGTGATTGTCCGTACCGCCGGCGACCAGCCGAAAACCCTGAGCGGTGAGCGCCTGCGCGAGCGCCGCCGCGTTGCGGACCACCTTGGACGCGTAGTCGCGGAACTCGGGTTTGAGCGCCTCGCCGAACGCCACCGCCTTGGCGGCGATGACGTGCTCCAGCGGTCCGCCCTGCAGGCCCGGGAAGACGGCCGAGTCGACAGACTTCGCGAGGTCGGAGCCGCAGAGAATGGCTCCACCTCGTGGTCCGCGAAGCGTCTTGTGGGTCGTGAACGTCACGACGTCCGCGATGCCAACCGGGCTCGGGTGAACCTTGCCTGCGATGAGGCCTGCAGGATGCGCTGCGTCGAACATGAAGCGAGCCCCGACCTCGT
The DNA here is from genome assembly GCA_050015175.1 of Acidimicrobiales bacterium. Classification (GTDB taxonomy): domain Bacteria; phylum Actinomycetota; class Acidimicrobiia; order Acidimicrobiales; family Bog-793; genus Fen-455. Next base: position 2,552 of record JBEKBX010000049.1, read on the forward strand.
CGGCGATGTCGCGGAACGGCTGAGGGTCGATCGCACGGGAGTACGCGGTCGCCCCCGCGACGATCAGCCGGGGCCGCTCCCGGACGGCAAGGTCCCGGACCTGGTCCATGTCGATCCGCTCGCCCGAACCGTCGCCGGCCGCAGGTGTGACCCCGTAGGCGACGAACCGGTACAGCTTGCCGGTGATGCTGACAGGAGACCCGTGTGTCAGGTGTCCACCCTGATCGAGGCGCATCGCCAAGATCGTGTCGCCCGGCTCGACGAGTGCGAGATAGGCCGCCAGGTTGGCGTTCGCGCCCGCGTGCGGCTGGACGTTGGCATGCTCCGCGCCGAACAGCGCCGTCGCACGAGTCCGTGCGAGGTCCTCCACCAGGTCCGCGACAGCGTTCCCGCCGTAGTACCGCCGTCCGGGGTAACCCTCGGAGTACTTGTTCGTCAGCACCGAGGCCGACGCCGCGAGCACGGCCGGGGACGTGAAATTCTCCGATGCGATCAGCTGAAGGCTCGTCCGTTGCCGCTCGATCTCACGCTCTAAGAGCGAGTGCACCTCGGGGTCCCCGGCGAGCGCGCCCGGCAGCAAGGCGCTCGCACCAGATGTCTCGGCGATCTGTGTCACTGCTGGCTCCTTCGAACGACGTCGTGGCCAGGTACCTGGCGTCAGGCCTGGCTTTGCTCGAGAGCGGCGACCTTCTCGATCCTGCGAAGGTGGCGGCCTCCTTCGAACTCGCTGCGCAGGAACACGTCCACTGCTTCGGTCGCGATCAAAGGGCCCACGAGGCGAGCACCGATGCAGATCACGTTCGCGTTGTCGTGCTCGCGGGCGAGCCGCGCAGAGGTCACGTCGTGGACAACGGCCGCACGCACACCATGGACCTTGTTGGCCGCTATCGCCATGCCCGTCCCCGTGCCGCACGTGCAGATTCCGAGATCGGTATCGCCCGAGACGACACTTCGGCCAACCGACGCCGCAAAGTCAGGATAGTCAACCGGGTTCGGCGAGTACGTGCCGAGGTCCACAACCTCGTGCCCCAAGGACCTGAGGTGCTCGATCAGCAGCTTCTTCAACTCGAAACCGGCGTGGTCCGATCCTGCCGATACGCGCACAGGGGGAGTCTACCGAGCACTTCCTGCGTCGCCCACTAGCCGGTTATCCCCGCCCTTCCGGCTTCGCTAGGTTAGCCGGATGGAACTGGCAGTCTCGGTGAGCGGACTTCGCAAGGACTTCGGAGCCGTCCAAGCTGTCGGTGGCGTGGACCTCGAGATCCAACGTGGCGAGGTCCTCGCACTGCTCGGGCCGAACGGCGCAGGCAAGACCACGATCGTCGAGATCCTGGAGGGCTACCAGCCAGCGAGCGCCGGGAAGGTTGCCGTGCTCGGGCACGATCCCCGGCACGACCGGCGGAGAATGCTCGAGCACGTCGGGATCGTCCTGCAGGAGACGGCCGTGGAGCAGTTCCTGACCGTCCGCGAAGTGCTCCGGCGACGGGCGTCGTACTACCCGCATCCGCGCGATCCCGACGCCGTGATCGATCTCGTGGGGCTCCGCGAGAAATCGGGCGCCCGAGTCCGGACATTGTCGGGCGGGCTGCAACGACGGCTGGACCTCGGCCTGGCGCTCATCGGGGACCCGGAGCTCCTTTTCCTCGACGAGCCGACGACCGGTTTCGACCCGAACGCGCGCCGCGAGGCGTGGGACATCGTCCGCAGCCTCACGGGCGAGGGTCGCACAGTCCTTCTCACGACGCACTACATGGACGAGGCACAAGTCCTCGCGGACCGTGTGGCAGTCATCGCAAAAGGGGTCATCGTCGCCTCGGGAACACCGGACTCGATCGGCGGACGGGACACTGGCACCGCGAAGATCCGCTTCGTGCTGCCCGAACAGGCCGACGGCGCCGCCGAGCTCGGGCTCGCCGACAGCCATCTCATCATCAGCCCGATAGACGGCCGCCGCATGGTCGAGGTCGACACCGACTCGCCCACGCCGTTGTTGCACCGGATCACCTCTTGGGCGGTCGCGCACGGGATCGAGTTGGAGGGCCTCGAAGTCGCCCGGCCGAGCCTGGAAGACGTGTACCTCTCGCTCACGGCCGAGGACAAGGCGTGAAATCCCTCCGCATCGTCGCGAGCGAGCTCTGGTACCAGCAGCTCGCCTACTGGCGCAACCCGATGGGAGCCTTCTTCACGTTCTTCATGCCGGTGATGTTCCTCGTCATCTTCGCCTCGCTCTACAGCGGCGACCGCTACCAAGGGCTCAAGCTCGACCAGTACTTCATCCCCGGCATCATGACTTTCGGGGTGATCTCCGCTTGCTACACCAACCTCTCGGTGACGCTCGCCAATCAGCGGGAGCAGGGGATCTTGAAGCGGTTCCGGGGCACACCGCTCCCGCCCTGGGCCTACATGGTGGCAACCGTGGCGAGTTGTGTGATCCGCGCCCTGGTACTGGTGGCCCTGACACTCGGCGTCGGCGTGGCCTTCTACGGTCTCGTCGTCCCCGCACACTCCTACGGAGCAATCGCGGCCATCGTCGTGCTCGGCGCGGCGACCTTCTGCGCCCTCGGGGTCGCCATCACCGTGATCATTCCGAACGCGGATGCCGCACCTGCGATCGTGAACGGCGTCTACCTCCCTCTCATGTTCATCTCCGGCACCTTCTTCCCGCTCTCGTCGAGCTCGGTGCTCGCGAAGATCGCCTCTTACTTCCCGATACGGCCGTTCGTGCTCGCCAGCTACAACGCGATGAACCCTCGGGTCCACACCGACTTGATTCACGCGATATGGCTCGAGAACCTCGCCATCTGGTGTGTGGTGGCGTTCGTTTTCGCGGTCAGGCGCTTCAGCTGGCTGCCGCGACGCCGGTCCTAGGGAGGACCTCGGTCGTAGACCAGGAGGCGCGCGATGAGCTCCGGGACGGCGCGTCCGACCTGCGAGAGCTCCGCTGCGTTCTCAAGCGGGCCGGCTCACGAGCAGGCGGCGAGCGACGCAGCGATCTCCGCGAACGGGATCGCCCCTTCCCGCAGGCATTTCGCGTCGGGACTCGCGAGCGAGATCACCGTCGACGGCGTTCGGTCGCACCTGCCGCCGTCGAGCACAACCGTCACGCCGGCCCCGAAGCGCCGGCGGACCTCGCCGGCGGTGCGCAGGGGGGGTTCCCCATGACGGTTCGCACTCGTCACAGCGAGCGGCCCCGTCCTCCGCAGCAGCTCCCTCAGCAGCGGGCTGTCGGGGCAGCGGACCCCGATCGTCGCCGGGTCGCCGCCGAGGTCGAAGGTGACACCGGTCAGTCGTGGCAGCACGATCGTGAGCGGTCCGGGCCAGTAGCGCGATATGAGACGCTCGACGCTCGCGGTTGCCTGCGCGAGGCCCACGAGCCCGGTCGGATCCGCGATCAGAACCGGCAGTTGGAACTGCTCAGGTCGCTGCTTGAGCGCGAACACCCGGTCGACGGCGCCCGGCGCGCTGGGATCGACGGCAAGTCCGTAGACAGTGTCGGTCGGGACCGCCACGACATCCCCGGCCGCCAGCGCCTGCGTGATCTCGTCGAGCTTGGGCGGGCTCACTGTTCGGCCACGAGCACGCGTGGCCGCCCTGCCAGGTCGTGCTCGACGCTCGCCGTCGGGAATCCGGTCGCGCGCGCCATCTCGAGCACCCGTCCCGCCTGGTCGGGCGCGATCTCGACCACGAGAGCTCCGCTCCGGGCGAGCCACGCCAGAGCACCGGTCACGATCGTCTCGATGGCCTCGAGGCCGCTCGGGCCAGCCACCAATGCCTCGTACGGGTCGAAGCCACTCACCACCTCGTCGAGGCCCGCCCACTCGTGCTCGGCGAGATACGGAGGGTTGGCGACGATCAAGGCGATCCGGCCTGCGAGCTCAACCGGCAGGGCTTGGTACCAGTCGCCCCGACAGAGCTTGACTCGCGCCGCCGCCTCAACCGGAATCCTCGACAGGTTGGCGGTCGCGACCTCGAGAGCGGCCGGGTCCCGGTCGGTGCCGACGACGCGCACGGCGTCCCGTTCCGCCGCGAGCGAGAGCGCGATCACACCCGAGCCCGTGCCGAGATCGACGACGAGCAATTCCGCTCCGACCTGCTGAACCTGGGCACCGGGCAAGGGAGCTTCCGGCTGCAGGGCACGAAGACGGTCGACCTCGGACAGGGCGAAAGTGACGACGACCTCAGTCTCCGGACGCGGGACGAGCACGCGCGAGTCGACGACGACATCGAGGGTCCGGAACCCCCAGTGTCCGAGCACGTGCTGGAGCGGCTCACCTGAGCGCCGGCGGCGCACGAGCGAGCCGAGTCGTGACGCAGCTCCCGCTGGTGCCTCGCTGTCGAGCTCGCGCAACAGCCGTGTGCCGTCAAAGCCACTTGCCTCTTCGAGCAACCACCTCGCCTCAACCGGATCGGCGATCGCCTCTGCCGTCTCACGACGCAGCTGGCGCCAGGTGACCCCGCTCACGTCGGCGCGCCTCCTCATCCCTCGAGCAGCTGGCGGCTCCGCTCGTCTGCCAGCAGCGCGTCGACGAGCTCGTCGAGGTCGCCCATCAGTATGCGATCGAGCTTTTTCAAGGTGAGGCCGATACGGTGGTCAGTGACCCGGTTGTCCTTGAAGTTGTACGTGCGGATCTTCTCCGAGCGGCCGCCACCTCCTACCTGGGCGCGGCGTTCCTGGGCGAGGGCGGCCGCGGTCCGCTGCAGCTCGAGCTCGTATAGGCGGGCGCGCAACACCTTCAGCGCGGCCGCGCGGTTTTGTATCTGGCTCTTTTCGTCCTGCATCGCCACCACGAGACCCGTCGGAAGATGCGTGATCCGCACGGCCGAGTCAGTGGTGTTGACCGACTGCCCGCCGGGGCCGGTGGAGCGGTAGACGTCGATGCGGATGTCGCCGGGCTCGATCTCGACCTCGACCTCGTCGGCCTCGGGCAGCACGTTCACCGTCGCGGAGGAAGTGTGGACGCGTCCCTGGGACTCGGTGACCGGGATCCGCTGCACCCGGTGAGTGCCGGCCTCTTGGTGCATCCGCTGCCAGGCGTCGTCGCCCTTGACGAGAAAGGTGACCCCGTCCACGCCCCCGAGCTCGGACTCGCGAAGGTCCATCACCTCCGAGCGCCAGCCGCGCCGGTCGGAGTACCGCTGGTACATGTCGAACAGGTCCTTGGCGAACAGGTTCGCCTCTTCTCCTCCTTCAGCTCCCCGGATCTCGACGATGACGTTGCGGCCTTCGTGTGGGTCTCGGGGCATGAGCAGGTCGCGCAGCTCCGTCTCGAGCTCCACGACCCGTGCCTCAGCGACACTCTGCTCGTCACGGCCCAGCTCGCGCTCCGCGCCGACGGCGTCGGCGGCCAGCTCGCGAGCGATAGCGACGTCTTCTTGCGCGGACTTGAGCTCGTGCATCTTGCGCACGACGGTCTCGAGCTCCTTGTGGCGGCGCGACAGCTCCCTCAGCTCATTGCGGTCGTTGGAGAGCGTTGGGTCAGAGAGGCGGGTGAGGACCTGTGAGTACTCGGCCTCAAGCGCCTCAAGGCGATCGAGCACGGACTCAGGCTAGTCAAGATGGCAAGCGCGCTCTTCCGGCCCTCTCGTGGCCGACCTCGGCCAGGCCCGGCGAGGCAGCGACCAAACTTCGAACAATCACTGCTCCGGCGCCCGAGAACGCCGTAGCCTCCGTGTTGGGATCTTCCCCGAGGTCAGATCCCGACGGGATCCTGCGATCAATACGGAGGTTGGCCATGCCTGTACTCGTTGTGTACGCCAGCAAGCACGGTTCAACCCGGGGCATCGCCGAGCGGATAGCCGCGAAACTCACCGAGAACGGCCACCCGGCCCAAGCCCGCTCCGTGGAAGAGGCATCGGGCCTGGAGGGTTACGACGCCTTCGTGATCGGCAGCGCCGCCTACGCCTTCCACTGGATGGACGAGGCACAGGCATTCGTGAAGCGCAACAGCGCCGTCTTGAAGCGTGTCCCGGTCTGGCTGTTCAGCAGCGGGCCGCTCGGCAACGAGCCCACGGACGCAAAAGGGCGGGATCTGCGGACCGCCACAGTGCCAAAGGAAATCCCTGAGCTCCAGGGAGTCCTTGAGGCCCGCGGCCACCGCGTCTTTTTCGGGGCGCTCGACCCCGACACGCTCGGCTTCGCCGAGCGGGCCATCCGCAAGCTCCCAGCCGCCCGAGCTGGACTCCCGGAGGGAGACTTCCGCGACTGGGACGAGATCGATGCCTGGGCCGGCGAGATTGCGCAGGAATTAACCGGGCCTCCCGCAGACTGAGATCGAGTCGCGCCATGACCGGTCGACCGCCGCGGCGAGTCGGGCCCGCGGGCTCCACAGGCGAGGGACCGGCGCAGAGTTCGCGCTCACGCGGGGTTCAAGACTTCTTGAGCGGGCTCTTCCAGCCCGTCGATTACGCCCGCAGGAGCCACTACCGGCCGCCACCGGCGCTCTACCGGCGGCTGCAGTGGATCGGGCTTCGCACCACGGCCCTCGGCTTGAGCCCGAGAGACGTCGTCGTTCTTGAGGTCCCGGGTCGGGTGTCGGGCGTGATCCGAGGAACGGTCCTCGTCCGGGTCGTCCACGGCGGCGAGCATCACCTCGTGGCTCTGGCCGGTGAGTCGGAATGGGTCCGCAACGCCCGCGCCGCGCAAGGCCGGGTGGTGATCGGGCGCAAACAACGGCACGCCGCCGTGCTGGTCGAAGTACCGCCCCCCGATCGAGCTCCGGTCATCCGCGCCTATTTGTTCCGCTGGGGGCGCCAAGCCGGCGCGACGGCCGTCGCCAAGGAGGCGAGCTCGTTCTTCGGCGTGGGCGCGGACGCGTCCCTAGAGGAGATCGAAGCCGTTGTGGAGCACTACCCAGTGTTCCGCGTCGAATACGGCGGCCGCGGTGACACGAGGCGTGGATGGGGCAAGTGAAGGCGAGTCAGCGCTTGGTCTTGCGCTGGCCGTAGCGGCGCTCGAAGCGCTCCACGCGCCCACCGGTGTCCACCAGCTTCTGCTTTCCGGTGTAGAAGGGATGGCACTCGTTGCACAGCTCGACGTGCAGGTCGGACTTGGTCGATCGCGTGGTGAAGGTGTTCCCGCACGAGCAACGCACCGACGCGGTCACGTAGGCGGGATGAATGTCTGTCTTCATGATCTCTCCATTGTAAGCCGGGCCGGGCAGAACACGGCCAGGCCGGCTCCCGAGTGGTTCATCCGCCCGGGATCGGCGCCTTGGCGATCTCGGCGAGGAACTCGTCGTTGGATCGAGTGGTCTTGATCTTGTCCATGAGGAGCTCGAGCCCGGCGCCGCCACCTCCGTCGCCGCCGAGGGCGTTCAGCACACGGCGTAGCTTCCAGACCTGCTGGAGCTGGGAGCGGTCGAAGAGAAGCTCCTCGTGGCGAGTCGAGCTGGCGTTGACATCGATCGCCGGGTAGATCCGCCGCTCGGCCAGCTTGCGGTCGAGGCGAAGCTCCATGTTGCCGGTGCCCTTGAACTCCTCGAAGATCACCTCGTCCATCTTCGAGCCCGTCTCCACCAGCGCTGTCGCGAGGATCGTGAGCGAGCCACCTTCCTCGATGTTGCGGGCGGCCCCGAAGAACTTCTTCGGCGGGTAGAGGGCGCCCGAGTCCACGCCACCGGACATGATGCGACCGGTTGCCGGCTGGGCCAGGTTGTAGGCCCGGGCGAGACGGGTGATCCCGTCCAGGATGATCACGACGTCCCTGCCGAGCTCGACGAGCCGCTTGGCCCGTTCGATCGCGAGCTCGGCGACGGTCGTGTGCTCGTCGGCGGGACGGTCGAAGGTCGAGGCGATCACCTCTCCCTTCACCGATCGGCGCCAGTCCGTGGCCTCCTCGGGCCGCTCGTCCACGAGGAGGACCATGAGGTGGACGCTCGGGTCGTTCTGCTCTATCGAATGGGCAATCTGCTTGAGGACCGTCGTCTTGCCCGCCTTCGGCGGCGACACGATCATGCTCCGCTGCCCCTTGCCGATGGGCGAGATCAGATCGACGATCCGCGCTGTGGTGTTGAGCGGGTCTTCTTTCAGCTCGAGCCGCATCCGCTGGTCGGGGAACAACGGGGTCAGGTCCTCAAAGCGCGGCCGTTCACGGGCCTCTTCCGCCGTCATCCCGCAAACCGTGTCGATACGCAGCAACGCCGGGTATTTCTCGCTCGGCCCCGCCGGGCGGCACGCTCCCTCGATGGCGTCGCCGCGGCGCAGCGCGAACCTGCGCGCCTGCGAGACCGAGATGTACACGTCCTTGCCGCTCGGCAGGTAGCCGCTCGTGCGCAGGAAGCCATAGCCCTCGTCCCTCAGGTCGAGCAGGCCGCGGACGGGCACGAGCTCGCCCTGCCACGCGACTTCCTGGCCTCCGCCTTGCGGCTCCTGACCACCACGCTCGCGGTCCCGCCCCCGACGGCGACGCCCACGGCGGTTGCCCGTCTCGACCTGGCCACCCTGGCCGATCTGGCCACCTTGATTGCCCTGATTGCCTCTCCCGGGCTGGGAGTGCTGCTGAGGCTGACGCTGGGGGCGGATCGTGGTCGACACGTCCCCGGACACCCGATCAAGCGTCTCGGTGCCGGAAGCGGCACCGCCAGCCGAGTTCGACGTGAGCTCCGCGGGCCGGGAGTCGCCTGAAGCACGGCCGGCTCCGGTCGGAGCCGACGGCCGGCCGGTTCGGCCGAAGCCGGAGCCCGCCAGGACGGCTGCGGCGCCCTTTGCGACCGCGTCCCGCTCCTCGGTCGAGCTCTCGGAATCGCTCCCGTTGACGAGTGCAGAGCCTGCGGCTGGCGAGTCGTTGTGGCCCTCACCCAGCTCATGCGCCTGCACGCCACCACTGCCGTTCACTTCGGCATGGTCCGGCGCCGACTCGGTCGAGCGCGTCTTGGCCGTGCGCGCCCTCGAGGTGCGACCTCGCGCCGGCTTTGACGCGGATGCGCCGTCAGCCTCGGCTGCTTGGCTGGTGTCGGTGGCGCCACCATTGGAAAGCGGCGACGGCAGCGATGCCGCGCCACTCGCGTTCAACGGTGGAGTGCCCTCGACCTCGACGCCGGCGGCACGCAGGATCTGGTTCACCAGATCCGCTTTGCGCAAGCGCGCGACGGGCTCGAGGGACATGGCGGTCGCGATTGCCCGAAGCTCGTCGCTCGCTTTGCGCTCGAGGATCGAACGTTCGAGCTGTTCTTCGCTCATCAGCTTCCTCTCTGGATCTCTGTTGCTTGAGGTGTTTCTTGGGAGGTGGTCCCCGGGCTTTCCGGGATCCCGCGATGTCGGTGTTCCCCCGTTGTGCTCACGACATACCCTCCCGGGCCGTGACCCGGACCGGCTCGGGTCATGCAATCGACCCGAGCCTGCAATCCGTCGTTGGGAGTTCCCGAACAGAACAAGTCATCGACTTCGCCGGATCGCACAGCCCAATCAGTGGATGCCCACGGCGGCTAGTGCGTCTGCACGGAAGGAAGCGCCGGTATAGACAACAACAGGGAAAGGGCCTCTGCGATTCCCGCCGCCCCATTCGGGTCGCCCGCCCCAAGGGGGCAAGCTGGCGTCCGCACTGACGAACCAGGGCAACCGCATACTAGCGGGGTGTTCGCCAGCCGGCAAACACCGGTGGTGCTACGGGGCCGTCAGCCAGTGGCGGGTCGCTCCATCGAGGGCAGGTCGGCGGCGTCGGCTGCACGGGCCACCGAAACGGTCTTAGCCATCGGGATCGGTGACTGTGCCGGCTTCTGCGGGGCTTCGAGGCGGCTCTTGCGAAGACGCTCACAGGGGTGCACGACGTAGCAGTAACGCACGAGGTTGTCCCGCGAGTCGGCGCCCATCTCCACGATGGACGTGCCGAGCCGCCATCCTCCCGATTGGTCGGCCTGCCCCGATTGCACGACAACCGTACCCACCACAGGGAGGGTCTTGTCGTCGAGCCCGGGCAACGCGAACTCGAGTTGCAAGCGCGAACCGTTCTCTATCTCGGTCGAGGCCAGGAGCCCGATGCCCGACATCGAGACGTCGACAACTCGCCCCAAGGAGTGCCCGCCCGCGTCGTTCGTGATCGCCGCGGGGGCGAGGCATCCGAAGCGGACCTGCTCGCGCCGCTGGCGGCGGCGAAAGACAATCCGCAGTGATCGGATGACCCGATACAGCTCCCAGGTTCCAAGGATCATCGCGAACGTTGCCGCCCACGCCGGAAGCGCCCGCGCGTGCAGGTAACCCAGGATTGCGAGCCCCCGCCACACGAGCGCAGCCGCGAGCACAACACCGGACACAGCCACGAGCTTGAGGCGCGCAAGCGAGTGGAGGCCTCCGGCGCCGGCGCCGGACTTCGGAGTGACCTTGAACTTCGTCCTCGACGGCAAGAGCGCGCATCGCAGCGCACGGGTGAAGATCGCGGCGGTGACGAGCGTGTAGTGAGACGACTCCCCGGTGCGCAGGTGCCCGCGGCAAAGTGCCGTCGCCGTCGTCACCGCGAGGATCGTCCAGGGCGCCCAGAGCACCGCGAGACTGAGAATGGTCATGCGGGCAGGCAGCACACCGGCCCAGAGGACCGCCACGAGCAGCCAGATCATGGCCATTCGCGACGCTCCGGCGCCGTAGGCGAACAGGCTGCCGAAGTAGGAGAACCTCTGACGCGCCCCAAGGTGCGAACGAGGCCCAAGAGGCGACTCGCGCAGGCGGAACACGGCAAGGTTGCCGCGCGCCCAGCGGTCGCGTTGGAGCAGATACCCGTCGAGGTCCAAGGGCGCGAGCCCCTGGACGAGAATCTCGTCGTGGTAGTGGGTCGTCCATCCCGCCCCATGCATCTTGATGGTCGTGTGGAAGTCCTCGGCGATCGTCTCGGTGGCCACCCCGCCAACCTCGACGAGAGCCTTTCGGCGAAGGATCGCCGCCGAGCCGCACCAATAGACGGCGTTGTGCCGGTCCTTGCCCGGGCAGACCACCTCGAAGAACATGCTCTGCTCGTGGCGGCCGGCCTCGTAGTGCTGCACCGAGTCCTGGTTGTAGAAGTCGTGCGGGCTCTGGACGAGAGCGACGTTCTCGTCGTCGAAGTAGCCGACGGTCGCGTCGAGCGCGTCGGGAAGGGGCACGTGGTCGGCGTCGAGGCAGAAGATCAGCTCACCGCTCGTGCAGCCGAGCGCATGGTTGATGTTGCCCGCCTTAGCGTGGGAGTTGTCGGGCCTGCTGATCCAGTGTGCTCCCCACTTCGTCGCGAGCGTCTCCATCTCGCTTCGCCGGCCGTCGTCGAGCAGGTAGGTCTCGTGCGGGTAGCGCAGGGCCGAGCATCCCGCGAGCGTCGCCTCGACGACCTCACGTGGCTCGTCGTAGGTCGCCACGAAGACATCGACGCTATGGCCAGGTGTGGACGGCGGTCGTTGAGGCTCTGACCAGCGCCAACCGTAGTAGGCCAGGAACACGAGCGAGGTGAAATTGTACAGCTCCACGAACCAGAGGATGTAGAAAGCTTCCGGGTTGGCCGCCCGCCCGGTCTCGAGGAGTCGCCAGGCGAGGTAGACACTTCCCCAGGCGAGCGCGACGACTACGACCGTCCTCAGCAACCTCGGGTGCCCCTCCCACCACCGGCCGGTCCGGGTCTGTGGCGCCCTGGTCGCCCGCCAGTCCGCCGGGCCGTCAACGACGGCGAGCGGCTCGTCCTGCTCTGTGACGGCCGTCCCCGTGTGCTGTTCCACACAAGGATGATCGTTCCGGGAAGAACGATCTTTGAACACTGAGAGCGAGATTCACCCTCGAGGTCACCCTATATGGCCACTCTCTGTGGTCGATTCGAGGACGACCAGCCCCGGGTCAGAGCCCGAGCGCCGCGAGCACCGACTTGAGGTCGGCATCGACCACAGCAGGCACCGACACTTGGCTGATTACCAGGTCCGGGTCCTTGAGCCCGTGGCCGGTGAGCACGCACACGACGATGGACCCTTCCGGCACCGGTGTATTCAACAAACCCGCGACCGAAGCCGCCGAGGCCGCCTCGCAAAAGACCGACTCCTCGGTGGCGAGGAACCGGTACGCCTCGAGTATCTCCGCGTCGGTCACCGCGTAGATCCCGCCACCGGACTCCGATGCTGCCGCTGTGGCTCCGTACCACGAAGCCGGGTTGCCGATCCTGATCGCCGTCGCGACGGTCTCGGGCTCGGCAATCGGGTGACCGACAACGATCGGAGCGGCGCCGGCCGCCTGGAATCCGAACATCTTCGGCAGCCTCGTCGAGCGCCCGGCGTTGCGGTACTCGCAATAGCCGCGCCAATAGGCCGTGATGTTCCCGGCGTTCCCGACCGGGATGCAGTGGATCTCGGGGGCATCGCCGAGACGGTCCACTATCTCGAAGGCACCGGTCTTCTGGCCCTCGATGCGGAACGGGTTCACGGAGTTCACGACGACCACCGGCGCGCGTCCCGGCAGCTCCCGCACTATCTCGAGGGCAACGTCGAAATTGCCCCGCACCTGCAGGACCTGCGCGCCGTGCACGAGCGCCTGGGCCAGCTTTCCGAGCGCGATGTGACCCTCGGGGATGAGCACCACGCAACTCATCCCGGCCCGTGCCGCGTAGGCCGCCGCTGACGCAGAGGTGTTTCCCGTCGAGGCGCAGACGACCGCCCTTACGCCCTCCTCGGCAGCTTTGGAGATGGCCATCGTCATGCCCCGGTCCTTGAACGACCCGGTAGGGTTCGCTCCCTCGAGCTTGAGCAGCACGTTGGCACCTACGCGATCTGACAGCCGAGGGGCCGGGAGCATGGGCGTGCCGCCCTCCAACAGAGTCACCACGGGTGTCGACTCAGAGACCGGGAGGAACTCCCTGTACTCCTCGATCACTCCCCGCCAGGGATTCATCCCGGTCAGCGTTCCGGCCCGATGAGCCGCAGCAGCACGCCGACTAGCGCGACGACGTCCAGTCGCGCCAACGAGGTGAGGGTCGCCTGAACGTCGGCCTCACGGGCGGTGTGCGTGATGAACACGAGACGGGCGCCGTCACCGAGCCCGATCTGCTCCATGGACCGGATGGAGACGTGGTGCTCGCCGAAAACGTGCGCCACCGTCGCGAGCACGCCGGGCTGATCCTTCACGTCCAAGGTGAGGTAGTACTGGGTTCGGAGCTCGGAGATCGGGCGGACCTCGACCCGCTGGCGGCGGACGGAACGGCCCCTCGTCTCCTCGCGGAGATGGTGCGCGGCCGCCACCACATCCCCGAGCACCGCACTGGCCGTGGCCGTCCCGCCGGCGCCGCGGCCGTAGACCATGAGCTCGCCGGCGGTCTCGCCCTCGACGAACACGGCGTTGAACGCTCCGCGGACGCTCGCCAGAGGATGTTCATGGGGAACCATGGCGGGATGGACCCGAACGGCAACTGCAGGTATGGGCCCGTCGCTCACGCGCTCCGCGACGGCCAAGAGCTTCACGACGTAACCGAGCTTTTGGGCGAAGGCGATGTCGGAAGCGCCGATGGCGGTGATCCCCTCGGTGTAGACGTCGCTCGCGACGACGTCCGCGTCGAACGCGATCCCGGCGAGAATGGCGGCCTTGGCTCGGGCGTCGTGGCCCTCGACGTCAGCTGTCGGGTCGGGTTCGGCGTAACCGAGTGCCTGCGCCTCCGCGAGGGCCACGGCGTAGTCGCAGCCCTCCTCGCTCATGGAGGTGAGCATGTAGTTCGTCGTGCCGTTCACGATTCCCATCACGCGGATGATCCGCTCACCCGCCAGGGACTCGTTGAGGAGCCGGACCAGGGGGATGGCTCCGGCGACCGAGGCTTCGTAGAACAGGTCCACTCCCCCCTTCTCGGCCGCGGCATGCAGCTCGGCCCCAAAGGTGGCAAGAAGCTCCTTGTTGGCCGTGACGACGGGCTTGCCCGTCGCGAGAGCTGCGAGCACCAGGCTGCGCGCAGGCTCGATGCCTCCGATGAGTTCGACGATGATGTCGATCGAGGGGTCGTCCACGAGCGAATCGGCATCGCCGGAAAGTCGCTCTCCGGCGTCGGCGACCGCTGAGTCTGGCCTTTTCCTGGCAACGTCCCTGACAGCGATGCGCGTCACGCGCAGCTCGTGACCGATGCGGAGCGAGATCGCCTCGGCCTGGGAATCGATGAGCCGGGTGAAGGCGACCCCGACGTTGCCGTAACCGAGCAGCCCGACGTGCACGACGTCGGCGCCGCGTCTTTCGCTCAATCGAGGCTCGTCCACGTGCACAAGGTACAAGACGGACGCGTTCAAGCCTCACAGGCGAGCAGGTCGGCCACGGTTTCTCGCCGGACGACAACCCTGTAACGGCCCCCTGAGACGAACACGACGGGGGGGCGCAGCACCCGGTTGTAGTTGGAGGACATGGCGAATCCGTACGCACCGGTCACCGGGGTGGCGAGCACATCACCGACGGCAAGGTCCGATGGCAGCCTCGCGTCGTCGACTACGACGTCGCCGGACTCGCAGTGCTTGCCCACCACGCGGGCGGCAAGTGGTCGGGGCGCCAGCGGCGCACGCGGCAGGAATGCCTCGTAACCGCTGCCGTAGAGCACCGGCCGCGGATTGTCGGACATGCCGCCGTCGACCGCGACATAACAGCGCAGACCGGGGAGATGTTTGATCGTGCCTACCTGGTAGAGCGTCACGGCCGCGTCCGCGACTATGGCCCGACCCGGCTCGGCCGTCAGGCGCACCATCGGGGGGAGTCCCGCCGCCTGTGCGGCCGCGTGCGCAGCCTGCGCCCATTCAGCGATGGAGGGCGCGACTTCCCCTTCGACGTAGGCGACACCGAGACCACCGCCGATACAGCATTCCGAGAACCGGTTCTCGACCACGAACGGCACAAGGGCGGCAATCTCCTCGACGAAGGCGGAGACCTCGAAGATCTGGCTCCCGATGTGCGCGTGCACGCCGACGAGGTCGAAGTCCGCCAAGCTCCTGAGCGCGTCAACTGCTTCTGCAGCCGCCCCCGAGGCCAGTGAGAAACCGAACTTCGTGTCCTCCTGCCCGGTCTTGACGAACTCGTGGGTGTGCGCCTCGATACCGGGCGTGACGCGGACCAAAAGCCGCGTACGGCGACCTGCCGAGCCCGACACCACGTCCTCAACGGCGAAGGCGCGCAACCGGTCGATCTCGTCGAACGAGTCGACGACGATCCGGGCCACACCGGCACGCAATGCGGCCGCGATCTCCTCGGAGGACTTGTTGTTGCCATGGAACACGAGATTCTCTCCGGTCGCCCCTCCCGCCAGCGCGACGGCCATCTCCCCACCGGTCGAGACGTCGAGCGCCATCTTCTCCTCGATGGCGAGCGAAGCCATCGCCTTGCACAAGAAGGCCTTGGTCGCGTAGGCGACGCCTTCTCCGAAACCCGCAACAGCTTCGCGGCAGCGGTGGCGAACGTGGTCCTCGTCGTAGACGAACACCGGCGTGCCGACGTCCTCCGCGAGCTGCAACAGGTCGACCCCGCCGACGCTCAGGTGACCGTCAGCGGTGACGGCGGCGGTGTCGGGAAGCAGGTTCCGAAGGATCGGTCCCTCGGATGGCGACGCTGAAGGCAACTCCGACGCGGGCGTCCCGGGCGAGGACTGGGCGCCGGTCACATCGCCTCAGGTGCCCGGACCCCGAGCAAGTTGAGAGCGATCGCGAGACCGATCTGGACTCCTTCAACCAACCACAATCGCGCCTGGGTGAGGTCAGGCGGCACCTCGTCGGAAAGGACGCGACAGTCGTGGTAGAAGCCGTGGAACTCGCCCGCGAGCAAGCGGACCCAGTTCGTCACCTTGTGTGGCGCGCGGTCCTTGGCGGCTTCGGCGACCACACGGGGCAGGTCGACCAGGCAGCGCATCAGCTCGAGCTCCCGGTCGTGCACGAGCAGCGCCAGATTGGCCTGCGAGATCGGGACGCGCTCGATTCCGCGCTCGGCCCGCTTGCGGTCGATCGAGGCGATCCGAGCATGTGCGTACTGCACGTAGAAGACGGGGTTCTCCATCGACTGACGCTTCATGAGGTCGAGGTCGAGCGTGGTGGACTGGTCGATCGAGTTGAGGAGCGACAAGAGCCGCGTCGCGTCGGCCCCCATCTCGTCTATGACCGAGTCGAGCTCGATGAAGTTCCCGGCGCGCTTGGACATCCGGGCACCGACGAGGTTGACCAGCTGGCCGAGTCTTATCTCCAGCCTGTCGGCCTCGACACCTAGTGCCGCGACACCGGCTTTCAGGCTGGCAACCTGACCGTGGTGGTCCGCGCCGAAAATGTCGATCACTCGATCGAACTTGCGAACCAGGAACTTGTCACGGTGGTACGCGAGATCGCCTGCGAGGTAGGTGAGATCGCCGTTGGACCTGATCAGAACGCGGTCGCGGCTGTCGCCGACCTCTGTGGACCGCAACCAGATAGCCCCGTCCGCCTCGTAAACAAGATCACGCTCGCGGAAGAACTCGATCGTCTCGGCTACCTGGCCGCTCTCCTCGATCGAAGCCTGCGAGTACCACTCGTCGAAATGGATGTCGAGCCGGTCAAGCGTCGTCCTTATGTTCGCGAGGATCGCCTCGCTCGCGAACCGGCCAGCTTCGACGACGTCCTCGGGCCCCTCGTACTCGTGCGCGAGCTTGGAGACGTACTCGCCTTGATAGCCCTCCTCCGGCACCACATCGCCCCGACGCCGGGCAAGCAGGCTCTCGCCGAGAAGGCGGATCTGGCCGCCCGTGTCGTTCACGTAGTACTCCCGTTTCACGTCCCAGCCGCAGCGGCTCATCACGCGCCCGAGAGCGTCGCCGTAGGAGCCGAGCCAGCCGTTGCCCACATGCAGCGGGCCCGTCGGGTTAGCGGACACGAACTCGATCTGCACCCGCTCGCCCCCTCCGAGCTCTGGGGTCGCGTAGCGATCCGTGCCGGCGTCGACGACGTCGGTCAGGGCACGGTGCAACCACGAGTTCGCAAGCCTGAAATTGACGAACCCGGGCCCCGCGACCTCGACTGCGAGCAAATCAGCTATCGATGCGGTCTGCAGCGAAGCGACCAGGTCGTTGGCAATGTCACGCGGCGCTCGACCAACGGACTTCGCAACTACGAGTGCGACATTCGTGGACCAGTCGCCGTGCTCCGGGCGTGCCGGGCGAACGAGCTGGACCTCCAGAGGGTCGATCGGGATGCCAAGGTTCGCGAGAGCCGCGACGATCCCGTCGGTCAGAGCTCGTTCGGTGGTCATTGGAGTCTGAGGATGGCCGAAGTCCCGCTAGCATGCAACATGCACTCAAGTGAGCCCTCGTAGCTCAGGGGATAGAGCATCGGCCTCCGGAGCCGGGTGCGCAGGTTCGAATCCTGCCGAGGGCGCCGATCCTGGTCGTGCCTGAAGCCCGCCGCGTGCAGGTGCTCAGCTCCATCGAGTGGTGTCGTCGGGCGTTTCGCCGTGTTTTCCTTTTCTCCTGCGTGTACGTACCTGTCAGCGATTGCCGGCGATCGTCCGGCTGCGTTGCTCGACACCTGGTCGGCCGTACGGATAGTCGGCGGCTCCAGGGTCGCTGGCCGCGTCGAGCTGTTCGGTCTCCGCCGGCGAAAGGTGGAGGTCTGCTGCCCCGAGATTGTCCTCGAGCTGCTCGAGCGTGCGCGCCCCGAGGATCACCGAGGTGACGGCGGGGCGGTCGACCAGCCATGCCAATGCCACTTGAGCCATGGAGGAGCCGCGGGCCTCGGCGATCTGACGCACCGCTGCGATCACGTCCCAAGTGCGTTCCACGCGGCTCCTGCGGTCGTACGCCTCCACGCCTCTGTTGGGGTTCTCACCCAACCTGGTGGCGCCCTTCGGGGGCTCGTCCCTGCGGTACTTCCCAGTGAGCCAACCGCCGCCAAGGGGCGACCACGGCAACAGACCCAGGCCTTCGACACTGCAGGCCGGGATGATCTCCCACTCGATCTCTCGCACCAGGAGGTTGTACTGCGGCTGCAGCGTGACCGGCCTGGTCAAGCTCCTGGCGTCGGCCACGTCGACGGCCTTCTGCAGCTGCCAGGCTGTGAAATTGGAGAGACCGACGTAGTGGATCTTGCCGACGCGCACCGCATCGTCGAGGAACCTCAGCGTCTCCTCGATGGGCGTCCAGGGATCGTGCGCGTGGACCTGGTAGAGGTCGATCGTCTCGACGTTGAGGCGGCGGAGCGAGTCCTCGAGCGCGCATGCGAGGTGTATGCGCGATAGCCCGGCGTTGTTCGCCCCGGCACCCATCGCGAACCGCCCCTTGGTGGCGAGCACGACCTGGCGACGGACATCTGTCGGACGCGCGGCGAGCCAGCGCCCGATGATCTCCTCTGATGCCCCGGCGCTGTACACGTCCGCGGTGTCAACCAAGGCGCCCCCTACTTCCACGAACCGGTCTAACTGTGCCCAAGCAGTGGCTTCGTCAGTCTCCCTGCCGAAGGTCATCGTTCCCAACGCCAAAGTCGACACGGCGCAGCCACTCCGACCGAGCATGCGGTACTCCATCTTTGACAAGTCCTTTCGTGACACGACTACAGGTTGCAGAAGAACGCGCCGCGGACATGCCCGTTCTGCGTGTCAACGCCGGTCCGAGTCCTCCATCGACGGGGACAGGCTCCAGCCGCCCGCCCGGCCACGCCGTCAGCTCCAGATGGCCGACCCGTTCTCGTAGTCGAAGAAGTTGAGCCGCTCGGTGTCGACGGCAAAGGTGGCACGTGATCCGGCCCTGAGCTCGCTCCGGG
>JBEKBX010000050.1:0-20932 GCA_050015175.1 Acidimicrobiales bacterium
CTGACGGCACCTACACCGTCACCGTCACCGGCGACAAGGCGGGCGCCGTCTCGATCACCGCCGCCGACTCGACCGACACGATCAGCGTCTCGAACAACATGGTCGAGTTCACCGTCACCGCCGGCGCGGCGACGATCATCGCCATCTCGTCTGGTGGCAGCCAGACGACGACGGTCAGCACGAACTTCACGAACCCGCTCGTGGCCCTCGTCACCGACAGCTCCTCCAACCCGGTCTCGGGTGCGACGGTGACCTTCACCGCACCGTCGAGCGGAGCGAGCGGCACCTTCTTGGCGGCGACGAACGGGGACACATGTCTTTCCTCCGGTGGGTCTGCGCAGCTCTCGTGCACCGCGACGACGAACTCGAGCGGTCTCGCCAGCTCCCTCACCCTTAAGGCCAACGCGACGGCCGGCTCCTACAACGTCGCCGCGACCTCCTCGGGGACGACGCCGAGCACGCTCAACTTTCCTGAGACCAGCACCGTCGCCAGCGCCGGCCCGCCCCCACCGCCCCCGCCGGCCCATACGACGATCATCCAGACCGCACCGTTCTCGAACTCGACGACACTGATCAAGAGCGCGTCGTTCACCGACACGCTGACGACGACAGGTAACACCGGAGCGGTCACCTTCACCACCACTTCGGCCCCACCCGGGTCCGCGGGCGGGATCAGAGTCTCCTCGAGCGGTGTCGTCACGACAACGGGCGCGCTCTCCGCGGGAACCTACGTAGCCTCGGGCACCGACTCGGATAGCTCCGGTGACACCGGGACCTGGCGCTTCTCTCTGACCGTCAGCGCCACAGCGATCACTCAGATGCCACCGACCACGGGCACGACCACGACCCGCAAGGCCTTCTCCGGCCAGCTCAAGGCCTCGGGGTCACATGGAGCGGTCACTTACGCACAGTTGACCGGAGCGCCTCATCTGACTGTCTCGCCTTCGGGCAAGGTCTCGGCCCCTGCCACCTTGGTGGCAGGGGAATACAAGGCCACAGGTACCGTCAAGGACACCTCCGGTGACTCCGGGACGTGGGGCTTCTCCTTGACAGTCAGCGCCACCAAGCTCGCCCAGACGACACCGACCACGGCGACGATCACGACCGGCAAGGCCTTCTCCGGCCGGCTCGGAGTCTCGGGCGCTCACGGAACGGTCACCTACTCCCAATCGACCGGCTCGGCTCATCTGACAGTCTCATCCTCGGGCACGGTCTCAGCCTCGGCCACCTTGGCGGCGGGAACCTACAAGGCCACGGGTATGACCAGGGACACCTACGGTGACACGGGCAGTTGGAGCTTCACGTTGACGGTCACCGCCAACAAGATCAGCCAGATCGCACCGACCACGGCTACGGCTGTGCAGGGCAAAGCCTTCTCTACCCAGCTCGAGGTCTCGGGCGCCCGCGGAACGGTCACCTACACGGAGACGAGCGGTGCACCCCAGCTGACCGTCTCGTCCTCCGGCAGGGTTTCGGCCCCGACCAACTTGGCGGCAGGGACCTACAAGGCGACGGGCACAACGAAAGACGCTCTCGGCGATACCGGGACCTGGAGTTTCACCTTGACCGTGACCGTCGCGATCATCACGCTCAATCAGATCGCGCCGACCACCGCGACGACCACGCCCGGCAAGGCCTTCTCCGGACAGCTCCAGGTTTCGGGGGGGCGCGGGACTGTCACCTACGCCGAAACGAGCGGCGCGCCCGATCTGACCGTCTCGTCTTCGGGCAAGATCTCGGCCCCGGCCAGTCTGGTGGCCGGGACTTACAGGGCCACCGGCACCGTGAAAGACAGTACCGGTGACACCGGGACCTGGAGCTTCGCTCTAACGGTCGGCGCCACGACGATCGCCCAGGCCCCTCCTACCACCGCGACGACCACGACCGGGAAGGCCTTCTCTGGCCAGCTCGACTTCTCTGGCGCGCACGGAAAGGTCACCTACGCCGAGACGACCGGTGCGCCACAGCTGACCGTCTCGTCCTCCGGCAGTGTCTCGGCCCCGGCGAATCTGGTGGCCGGGACCTACAAGGCGACCGGCACCGCCAAGGACGCCTCCGGTGACGCCGGAGCGTGGAGCTTCGCCTTGACCGTCACCGCCACGACGCTGTCCCAGACCGCACCGCAAAACGTGACGACTCCGACCGGGAAGGCCTTCTCCACCCAGCTCAAGGTGTCCGGAGCGCACGGATTTGTCACCTACGCCCAGTCGGGCGGCGCGCCCGGTCTCGTCGTCTCGTCATCGGGCAGGGTCTCCGCCACGGCTACCTTGCTAGCCGGGATATACAAGGCCACCGGCAGCGACCGAGACGCTCTCGGCGACACCGGGACATGGAGCTTCGACTTGACGGTCGTCCTCACCAAGTTGCTCCAGGCCGCTCCTGCCAGCGCCACCACGACGACCGGCAAGGCCTTCTCCGCCCAGCTCAAGGTGTCCGGAGCGCACGGTGCTGTCACATACGCCCAGTCGGTCGGCGCGCCCCATCTCGTCGTCTCGTCGTCGGGCAGGATCTCGGCCCCCGCGACCTTGGTGGCGGGAGCCTACAAGGCAACGGGCACCGCCCGCGACGGCCTCGGCGACACTGGGACGTGGAGCTTCGACTTGACGATCGTTGCCACCAAGCTCACCCAGGTCGCCCCGGACTCGGCGAGGATCACAACCGGGAAGGCCCTCTCCGACCAGCTCGGGGTCTCGAGCGCGCACGGCGCTGTCACCTACGCCCAGTCGGGCGGCGCGCCCCGTCTCGTCGTCTCGTCGTCGGGCAGGGTCTCGGCCGCGGCGACCTTGGTGGCAGGGACCTACAAGGCGACGGGCACCGCCCGTGACAGCGTCGGCGACACCGGGACGTGGAGCTTCGACTTGACGATCGTTGCCACCAAGCTCACTCAGCTCGCCCCGGCCAGCGCGACCACGACGACCGGCAAGGCCTTCTCCGGCCAGCTCAAGGTCTCCGGTGCGCACGGAGTTGTCACATACGCCCAGTCGGGCGGCGCGCCCCATCTCGTCGTCTCGTCGTCGGGCAGGATCTCGGCCGCGGCGACCTTGGTGGCGGGGACCTACAAGGCAACGGGCACCGCTCGCGACGCCCTCGGCGACACCGGGAAATGGAGCTTCGACTTGACGGTCGTTGTCGCCAAGCTCACGCAAGTCGCTCCTGATACTGCAACTAGCAAGGTGGGCAAGTCCTTCACAGGCCAGCTCAGTGTCTCGGGCGCGCACGGGACCGTCACCTACGCTCAGTCGACCGGGGCGCCTCATCTGAAGGTCTCCTCCTCGGGCAAGGTCTCGGCTGGGGCCGGCTTGGCCGCAGGAACGTACAAGGCCAGTGGCACCGTCAAAGACGCCTACGGTGACACTGGGAAGTGGACCTTCACCTTGACCGTGAAAGGCGCCAAGCTCACCCAGATCTTCCCGACCTCGGGCATGACGACGGCCGGTCGAGCCTTTGCCGGCCACCTTGAGGTCTCGGGCTCGCACGGAGCGGTCACTTATACCCAGCTCACTGGGGCGCAGATCATGACCGTTCTGCCCTCGGGCGAGATCTCGGCACCGGCCACTTTGGCGCCCGCAACCTACAAGATCACCGGCACCATGGAAGACCGCCTCGGCGACACCGGGACTTGGAGCTTCACCTTGATCGTCGGGACAGCCGTATTACCTCAGGACGTCCCGTCCGCCATCGTCCCTCTGCGTTAGGGGCCCAGGAACCAGGACACGGGTGCTTCGAGGGCGGCCTCGACAAACGTGACGTGGCCGCCCCGGAGCGAGTTCGGCACCGGCGACAGTTGCCCCGCACGTGGAGCAGGCCTCACCCCGGTGAGTGAAAGAGTCGTTCAGGTCCGCGAAGTCACCCTTCATCTCGGTCGCTCGCGCAGCCGTCTCCGACCTGGAGGCGGTCGCTTTTGTCCGGCGGGAGTGAGCCCCGCTAGCGCTCCAGCAGCCTCGCGTCGAGCGTGTCCCGCAGCCCGTCACCGATGAAGTTGAAGGCGACGACCGTCACCATCACGATGAGGCCGGCCGGATAGACCTCCCACCAGTAGCCGTCCAGCAGGTATGTCGTGCCTTGCGACAGCATGCCTCCCCAGCTCACCGCGGGCGGCGGCAGGCCGAAGCCGAGGAAGCTCAACGTTGCAAGGATGATGATCGCGTCTGCCACCTGGAACGTGGCGTTTACCGAGATCGTCCCGAGCGCGTTGGGGATGATGTGCCTGCTGACGATGCGTGAGCTGCGCCCGCCTGCTGCGCGGACGGCGTCGACGAACTCGCGGGTCCGAAGAGACAGCGTCTCGCCGCGGACAAGACGTGCCGGCCCCAGCCAGGACAGCAACGAGAGCACAACGATGAGCAGCGAGACCGTGGGCCTGAACACCGTCGCCAGGTAGATGAGCAGGAAAATGGCAGGTACGGCGATCACGACATCAACGATCCGCATCATGACGGCGTCGATCACGCCGCCGGTGAAACCGGATACGGCTCCCCACAGCGCCCCGAAGCTAGTGGCCACGAGCGCCACGGCCAAAGAGATCTCGAGCGCGCTCTGCCCTCCGACCATGAGGCGCCCGAGGATGTCGAACCCGTTCGCGTCTGTGCCGAGCGGGTGCCCCCGGCCCGGTGCCAGATTCGTGAGCGCGATGTTCGCGTGGACCTGGTCGCTGTGATAGACGAGCGGCCCGAGGAAGCAGAACGCAGCGACGGCGACGACGATCCCGAGACCGGCGAACCCGGTCCGGTTCTCCAGGAACGCAGCGGCGAAGGACTGCCCGCCGCGCACGCCGGCCGTCCCGGCTGCCCGTGAGGTGCCGAGGTCCTCCCGCCCGACTCCGGCCGGCACGGGCAGCGTCCCGACCGAGGTCGGGACGGGCCCCACCGGGCCCGCGTCTGCGACGAACCGAGACTCTTGGTCGAGAACTGCCTCCCGGACGAACTCAGACATAGCGAACCCTCGGGTCGAGCACGGCGTAGGCGAGATCCGCCATGAAGCTGCCAAGGACGGTCGCGACCCCGACGATCACGGTGATCCCGAGCTCCACCGGGTAGTCCGCGTTCACGGCCGCGTTGAAGTACGTGAGGCCAAGGCCCGGGAAGTTGAACACGTACTCGACGACGAGGCCGGTCGTCAGCACTGCCGGGACGGAAAGGCCGAGGAGCGTGACGACCGGCACGAGCGAGTTGCGCAAGACGTGGCGCAAGAGGACGTCACGCTTCGGAAGGCCCTTCGAGCGCGCGACGCGGACGTAGTCCTGGGCGAGCGTGTCGACCGCGGCCGAGCGCATGTAGCGGCCGAATAGGGCCACGTTCACAAGGGTAAGAGTCATGACGGGCAGCACGAGGGCACGGGGGTCAGCGAGAACCCCCGCTGGCGTCGCTGCCTGCGGCGCCTCAGGGGGGAAGACGTGCACACCTATCGCGAGCGCGGCGATGAGCAGGAGCCCGAGCCAGTACGAAGGCATGGAATAGAGGAGGAACGAGACCCCCGTCGCCACGTGGTCGAGCGCGCAGTTGCGCCGCACCGCCTGGGCAACCCCAAGCGGGATCGCGATCACGAGCGCGAGGCAGAGCGCGATGCCGACGAGGATGAGATCGTTCGGCAACTCGTGGACCACGAGCGAGTCGACGCTCTGGTTCAGCCGGTAGGAGTACCCGAGGTTCCCATGAAGCACTTGGGAGAGGAACGTCA
Organism: Acidimicrobiales bacterium; assembly: GCA_050015175.1. GTDB lineage: Bacteria > Actinomycetota > Acidimicrobiia > Acidimicrobiales > Bog-793 > Fen-455. The sequence continues at coordinate 5,677 of JBEKBX010000050.1, forward strand.
GGTACTGCGACACGACTGTGCGGTCGAGCCCGTTCAGCCGGTCGAACGCGGCAACCTCGCCGGGACTCGCTCTCGGCCCGAGGATGGCGCGCGCGAGGTTGCCGGGAATCAGGTGCTCGAGCACGAACACGAGCACCGTCAGGCCGAGCAGGACGATCACTGCCTGGAGAAGTCGTCGCAGCGAGTATCCGATCATGTACGGTCCTGGCCTCGGTTCGAGTCGTCCGTTCGTTTCAAGCCTTCGTGAAGTACCACTCTTCGGGGCTTATAAACCCGTAGGCGTTGGGGACGAAGCCGTGAAGGTTCGACTGGACCGTCACAAGCGTGCCCGGGCTCGGCTGCCAGAAGTCGGGCAGCTCGAGACGGACCTGGTCCTGGTAGGCGTCGAGGGCGCTCCTCGCTCCCGCGGCCGTGGCCTTGGTCGTTGCCACGATGAGCCTGTCGGTCGTCGGGTTCGAGTAGTTGGAGACGTTCCCGAGCGCGCCGGTCTCGAAGATCTCCTCCCCGCTCGGGTAGTGGTCCGGCTCGAAGACCCATCCGGCTCCGTACTGGCCGAGCTGCCAGCTGCAAGCCGCCTGGCTTGGGAGACAGCTGAGGATCGTCGAGGCGATTGTGGTCGGTGTCACCTCCTTGAGGGCGATCTCGATGCCCACCTGCTTGGCCACCGACTGAAGGTCCACCATCGAGCCGTCGGTGTAGACCAGCCCGCTCGGGTACAGGAGCGTGAAGTCGAGCCTCTCTCCCGCAACGATCCCCTTTCCGCAATCGCCCGTGCCGGTGCCGGCACGCTCACAGGTTGTGACCCCGTTCGGGACGACCTTCCAGCCGTGGCCGACGAGCAGTGCCCTCGCCGCCGAGACACTGAACGGGTACGGATTCAGCGATGCGTTCGCGTCCGCGTAAGGGTTGCGAGGGCTCGCGGGCACCGGACCGTAGGTGGGCAGCCCGAGCCCTCCGTAGTAGGCGTGGATCCAGCCCTGTTGGTCCACGAGGTGCTGGAACGCCTCGCGGAAGTAGAGTTGGCGCAGGATCGGACCGACCTGCGGGTTGTTGAGGTTCGGCTCGAAGTAGTCGAACTGGAACGGGAACCAGTCCACGAGCCGGTAGCCCTGCGCCCTGAGTGCCCCTGACTGCGGCAGGTCGTTGTCGGGCACATAGCCGACCGAGATCTGGTCGCCCGCCGCCACTCCCGGGCCGCCGACCCCCGAGCCTGCGCGCAGCACCGAGAACTCGGCCGCGGCGCTCGTGTACGAGAGCTCCACCAACTTCGCCAGGCGCGGCCTGTTCGGGCCCGAGAAGCGCCGGTTCGGCGCGAAAGTGGCGGTCCCGTCGGTCGTCAGGCCGACGAGCTTCCACGGACCGTCGACCACAGACCAGATCGGGCTCGACGCGTAGCTACCGATGTTCCGTGCCTGCTCGTTGAGGAAGTTGTAGACGGATCTCGCGCCCGAAGGCGTCGCGTCGGGGAGACCGCTGGCCCCCGACGAGGGTTGCGATGCCGACAGCGACGTGCGGTCCCAGGCGAGAGGCAGCGGGGTGATCTGCGACAGCTCGTTGTAGGTGAACCAGACGGGGTCGTAGCCGGCGTTGAGGCGGAGTCGGACGGTCGTCGCATCGAGTGCCGTCGCGGAGGTGACGTCGTCGGGGAAGCCACCCGGGACATACGAGGCCCAGTCGTCACGGTTCGCCTTCAACAGGTTGATCCAGAAAATGACGTCACGGGCGCTCACCGGCTGGCCGTTCGACCAGAGGTAATGCTTGAGCGTGATCGTCACAACCCGGTTGCCGTCGCTGTACACCGGAGCGTTCCCGATCGACAGCGGGTAGTCGATCGACGTGCTGTTGTGGTCTCCGAACCAGTAGAGCGGCTCGTAGAGGAGCGTCTGGAAGTCGGTGGTGTTCTCGACTGTGAAGTACTGGCCGGAGACGAGCGGGAAGATGTAGTCGGGAGGCGTCTCCGGCAGCTCCGCGAAGTAGGCGGTCCCGCCGGTGACCACGCTCCCGTGACCCGAGGCGGTCGCGCCGGTCATCGGCGCCGTCGACGACGAACCGCACGCCCCGAGCCAGATCGAGCAGACCGCGACGAGGGCGACCGCCGCGGCACGTCGCCTGAGGCTTCTCGGAACCGGCCCTGTCACCTGCCACGACTCCGTGACACCCTGCCGGGACGAAAACCGGAGAGCGCAGCTGACATGGCGGCAAGGATCGAGTCCGACTGCGGACTGGCAAGGCCCGAAAACTGTTCTGAGCACTTTCGGGCTCGATGTCGCCACTGTGGCCACCTCCCTACGCCGGCATTACCCGGTCAGGTTCGAACGGTCGGTGGCATTCAGGCCTGCTGGCCAGCCACCCTCTCAGCCCGGTACACCCGAGCTCCCGTGCACTTGCACCCGTAGGCTAACCGAGTTCGATCGGTTCCGTCGCGGAACTGGTCACTCGCTGTGCGCCTCGTCGTCGGATGTGTGCGCGCGCCGGCCCTCGCCCGGCGCGCGCACTCCTGGTGGAACCTGGGCTGCCTCTCCGGTGCCGCGGATCACGAGATCGAACGACTCCAGCGGACGCGCGCCGGAGAAGTACCGTTTCTCGGCCCGCAACCACTCCTCGTCCCAGTCCTCAGGGGCGATACGGTCGCGAAGGCGGCGCAACCGCTCGAGCTCCGGCGTGTCCACGTAGATCGCCCGGTCGACGAGATCACTAAGCTCGGTCGCTCCCGAGCACACCCCCTCGAGGAGTACGAGGTTGTTCGGCCCGACACGGGTCTTCTCGCCCGAGACGACCCCGGAGTCCCAGTCGAAGGAGCAGAACACCGCCTCGTGCCCCTCCCGCAGTGGCTCGAGCGCCTCGGCTCGCAATCGTCTCAGGTCGTAGAAGGACGCGATGCGCCGCCCGGTCCGTGCCACGGACTGTGCCGTGGCTCTCCCTTGTTCGCCAGGTTCCGAGACCTTGAACTGTCGAGCAGAAGGAAGGAAGAAGTCGTCGGTGCGCAGGACGCTCGCCCCCGTCCTCGAACAAAGGCGCTCCGCGATCGTCGACTTGCCCGAGGCGCCGTACCCATCGATGGCGACGACCGTCACTGCGCCGTTCCCGCCACGCCACAACTTCAAGGCGCGGACGGCTACGTCGAGCTCGCGATCGCTGGGCAAGCCATGTTCACCGGGTGCGCGACCAGTGTCCTCGTGTCGGCCAGGTGCCCGAATCGCGGCGCAGGCCTGCAGCGCCTGTGACGTGCGGGGCGCCGACATATTTGCATTTTACCGATCGAATCACTCCGCAATCAAAGCAGCACCGCTCGTGCTCCGCTGGTCCGATCCAGTGCGGGGACCCGGGCCACCCCGCCGACGCGTGTCGAGCGACCTCAGGTCTTGTGCGATCTATTCTTTCGCCATCAAGGCCTACGACTGGGAGACCGGGGAATGACACCGTTTGTTCGTGCGGGTGCAACACCCAAGCCGTCGCGGCGGGCAATCCTCGTGACCGTCGTGGTCGTCACGACCGTCCTCGGATTGACAGGCTGCAGCAAAGTGATCAACGCGATCAAGGCCGTGCACAACGTGCTGCACCAGGGCGCCGCGATCAGCGCACTCAGCAACAAGATCAAGGCGGCTGACAACAAGCCCTACGAAGTGAGCTACGTGACAACGGGCAGCTACCCGGTGGTGACCGAGTACGCCGAGTCACCGCCACACGACTTCGCCTTCAGCACGACCATATCGGGCAAGGTCCTCGACGTCGTCTCGAACTCGACGGGTGAGTTCGCCTGCTCCCGGTCGTCAAGCCCCGGTAGCACCTGGTCGTGCCTTAAGCTCGGGTCGGCAGATATCGAGACCTACAAAGCCATGTACGCCCTCTACTCAGGTGCATACTGGATCGACTTCCTGAAGCTCTACTCGGCGGCCGCCGCGCTGCAGGGCATCACCATCCACTCGACGAGCATGTCGGTCAACGGCTTCGCCCTCTCGTGTGTCGTGATCACCGGCAACAAGAACAATCCCACCAACTCCAAGTGGTGCGTGACGTCCCAGGGGATCCTCGGTTACGTCTCGGTGTCGGCCAAGTCCGCTGACTTCGAGATCAAGAGCTACTCCTCCTCCCCGGCGGCTTCCCTGTTCCAGACACCGGTAGGAGCCACGATCACGACTATTCCCACAAGCACCACAGTTCCCGCAGGCTCCTCCTAGGCCGTGACAGCGCGCCCGTGTGCGGAATAGCCGGGTTCACCGGCCGTGACCCGGAGCTGCTCCAAGCGATGCTGGCTTCGATGGAGCACCGCGGTCCCGACTCGTGGGGCACCGAGGAGGGCGAGGAGTTCACCGTCGGAATGCGGCGGCTCTCCATCATCGACATCGAAGGTGGGGAACAGCCCATCCGTTCCGCCGAGACCGGTGCCTGCATCGTGTTCAACGGGGAGCTGTACAACAACGCCGAGCTGCGCCTAGAGCTCGCCCGCGCGGGTCATAGCTTCGTCTCGGACCACTCCGACACGGAGACGGTGCTTCGCGCCTACGAGCAGTGGGGTGCTTCCTGTGTCACTCACCTGACGGGGATGTTCGCCTTCGCGATCGTCGACCGGCGCAGCCATCAGCTGTACCTAGCCCGCGACCGCCTGGGGATCAAGCCGCTCTACTACTGCGCGACACCGGGACGGTTCTGCTTCGCCTCTGAACTGAAGGCGCTCTTCCAGGACCCGCGCATCGGGCGCTCACCGGACGTAGGGGTGCTCTACCAGTTCCTGCTCCACCGCGTGCATGACTCAGGGGAGGAGACCTTTTTCGCGGGCGTGAAGCGGCTGCTGCCCGGCCACTTCATGAGCGTCTCCGCCGACGGCCGGACTGCCGTCACGAAGTACTGGACACCCGAGGTCAACCCGGAGTTCTCATCGTCGCGGCCTGACGGCGAGTACGCCGCGGGCTTTGGGGAGCTGTTCGAGCGCGTCGTCCGCCGGCACATGATCGCGGACGTCCCCGTAGGCGTGTCGTTGTCCGGTGGGCTCGACTCAAGCGGCGTCTCGTCGGTCATGGCCTCTCTCATGTGCTCGGGCGCGGACACCCACACCGAAGGCTCGCTGCACACCTTCTCCGCCTTGTACCCGGGCCAGAGCATCGACGAGAGCAAGTACGTGCACTCGATCGAACGCCACGTGAACAGCGTCCCCCATTACGCATATCCGACCGTGGACGAGTTCTGGGACGAGATAGCGGAATGGGTTTGGTACCAGGAGGAGCCGACCATCTCATCGGCACCGTACGCGTACTACTCCGTCTACCGGATCGCCAAGGGCCATGTGAAGGTGATCCTCTCCGGAAACGGCGGGGACGAGCTGCTCGCCGGGTACCTCCCCTATTTCCGCACCTATCTGAGCTCGGCCATGAACCAGCACCACTTCCTGTCGGCTATCCGGGAGGTGGTGCTCGGGCGGGACCTTTACTCCAAATTCGCCCGTGAACTGGTGGCGAGGGGCCGCCCGGGCGGCCCGCGCCAGTTCTCGATGCCCGACTTCCTCACCGCCACGCCGGCCGACCTCGCGGAGTTCGACTACCGGCCGAGCCTGAACCTCAACGTCCGTCTGGCCGACGACGTGCTGCGGTATTCGACGCCCAACCTGCTGCGCTACGAGGACAAGAACTCCATGGCCTTCTCGATCGAGTCCAGGGTCCCGTTCCTCGACCACGAGCTGGTCGAGTTCATCTTCCGGCTCCCCATCGACCAGAAGATCAAGATGGGGTGGAACCGGTACGTGTACCGTCAGGCCATGAAGGGAAAGATGCCAGAGGCGAACCGGACCCGCCGGTCCAAGATCGGCTTCACGAACCCCGAGACGGCATGGACGCGCGAGCGGGCCCCTCTGATCAGAGACGTCTTCTCCTCGGACACTTTGAAGTCACGGGGGATCTTCGACTCTGGCCGCCTTCTCGAGGAGTTCGACGCCTGGCTTTCGGGCAAGCCGGGCGACGGGCTCGCGTTCTGGCGCGTGCTCGTGACTGAGCTGTGGCTGCGGCGGTATGTGGACTCGCCGGTGATGGTGCGATGACCCCGCGACCTATAGGCAGGCGGTGATGGCGGCACCCCCCGGAAACCCACCGCCGGTCGATCTCGACGGGTGTACCTGGGAACGCGTACTGGTGCACACCCACCTGATCCACATCAAAGAGCCCCTCGAGCCGCTCCTCGACGAGCACGTCCGGCCGCTGCTCCAAGAAGGCGACTTCGTGGCGATGTCGGAAAAGGTCGTGGCGATCTCCGAGGGCAGGGTCGTCCACGAGTCCGTCGTCAGGCCCGGGCCGCTCGCAAAGCTCATTGTCAAGGGCACGAAGAAGTACGAGCATGACGTCGCCTACTCCGACCCCCGCAAGATGCAGGTCGCCATCATGCAAACGGGCTCGGCGCGTGCCGCTTTCGCCATGGTGGTCGGCGGCGTGACCAAGCTATTCGGACGCCACGGTGACTTCTATCGCATCGCCGGCCACCGCATCGCGGAGATCGACGGTTTCAACCCGGACACCATCGCGCCGTTCAACGAATTCGCGATGCTCGGGCCTGCCGATCCTGACAAGGCTTGCGCGGCCTATGCCAGTTTCCTCGGCCACCCTGTGGTGATCATCGACGGGAACAACATCAACGTGGAGGTACTCGGGATGAGTGCCGACATGCCCGTCTCTGGGGCGCAGGCGCGACTTCTCCTCCTCGACAACCCGATGGGTCAAGGCGACGAGCTGACACCGTTCGTTGTCGTCCACCGGGCCTGAGATTGTCGTTACCGGTACGCGCCCGCCACCGGTTCACAGCCCGAAACGTCGACGACCGCCCGGGCTAGCGCCGACCTGTCGTCATTGCCGTGGTCTGGGCGCTCATGCAGCCCTTGAACGCCGCCGTCACCGCGGCCACAGGGAGCACGGCGCCAAAGCTGCGCACCGGCTCGAGGGTGATAAGCACCAGAACGTGCTTACCTCGGCGGGCAGCAGGAACGGTTCACGTGGACTCTCCGCCAAAGTCCTCGGCATATGGTTCGGACAAGCCCACACCGCGCTGGGGACGCTCTTGGCTCTTACAGTTCCCACACCACCGGGAGTCCGCTTGTCGTCCCTTTCGCTGCTTTCTCGTCAACGGCCTCCAAGAGGCCATCCATACGTGCCTGCCACACCTGATTGACAGGCAACTCGTCCAGCTTTGCTTGCAATTCAGAAAAATCTGAGCATTCCACGACGTGGAAAAGGTCGAGCCCGCTGCGCCAGATCGTCCAGGAAGTTGCCCCATACTCCTTCAGGGCCGCTATCAGCTCTTCGGGCACATGGCGGTGGGCGTCCTCGTACTCCTCTTCCGCACCCGGTCGCAACCGCGTGCGCAATGCCAGCCGCTCTCGTGAGACATTTCCAGGCAATGCCGCGCTCATGCTCCCGTCCTCTCGCTCGCCTGCCAAGCCGGGCCATGGGGAAATGCATACTCAATTATGGACTCAGCCCGCATCTCGGTCGAGGCACCCGGAGTCGTGGGCAGCCTGTAATGGCCGGCGACGACCTGGGCAGGATTGACGAAATGCTCATGCAGATTGTCGATCCACTCTATTTGCCGTCCGACCATGGAGGCTGACACTGACACGAAGTCAAACATGGCTATATGTTGCACCGCCTCACAGAGTCCCACACCCCCAGCGTGGGGGCACACGCGCACACCGAACTTCGCTGCCAGTAACAGGTTGATGACATTCTCGTTAACGCCAGCAACGCGACAGGCGTCGATCTGCATGACATCAAGGGCTTTTGCCTGCAGCAGTTGCTTAAAGATGACTCGGTTGGCCACGTTCTCGCCGGTTGCGATAGGCACGGGGAAGACGTCCCTACGAATGGCGGCCAGGCCCAGGATGTCGTCCGGGTTCGTGGGCTCTTCCACCCATGCCAGGTCGAACTGCTCCAGGGCCCGAATCCACCGGATCGCAGTAGGCACGTCCCAGACCTGGTTGGCATCTACCGCGAGGGCTACCTCGGGTCCCAGAATGTCCCTCACTAGACGGCAGCGGCGGAGATCATCGACCAGGTCGCCCCCAACTTTGATCTTGACCTGCTTGAAGCCGCTATCCACGGCCTCCTCGCAGAGCAACGCAAGCTTTTCGTCCGAGTAGCCCAGCCAGCCAGGGGCGGTGGTGTAGGCCGGGTAACCCCGTTCCATCAATAGAGACGTCCGCTCTGCTCTTCCCGGCATCACCGCCTCTAGAATCTCAATGGCCTCCGTGGGGCTGATCGCATCCTCCAAGTAACGGAAGTCCGCCAAGGCAATCACCTCGCCCGGAGACAGCTCGGAAAGGTACTGCCACAACGGCTTGCCGGCGCGCTTGGATGCCAAGTCCCAAGCAGCATTGACCACTGCACCGATGGCCATGTGCATTACACCCTTCTCCGGACCCAGCCAACGCAGCGGACTCTCCCCAACGAGTCGGCGAGAAAACCCGCCAAGGTCGGCACATAGCCCTTCCACGTCCACGCCCACCACATAAGGCTCCAGGGCACGCACGGCAGCGACCTGCACATCGTTGCCCGCCCCGATGGTAAAGGCATAGCCGTGTCCAGAGAGCCCATCGCCCGCGTCCGTGCGAAGGATTACGTAAGCCACCGCATAATCGGGACTCGGGTTCATCGCGTCTGAGCCCAGCCGGGTGACCGAGGTCGGAAAGCGCACGTCGTAGGTCTCCAACGCCACGACCTTCCCTCCAGCCGTCTGCGGAGTGGACACAACGCCAACTGGGCCCGCGCTCATCTCGGGATAACCTCGACCGTAAAGATCCTCGGTAGGACCAATAAGAAGAAAATCACGTTACCATCCCTACCTCTCCGGACTGCGCGACACCAGGCAGTTCCCGCGCATTCACCGCTGTTTCGGGATCAACGGAAAATTCGAGTCCTGAAAATCACCTATCTCCGGATCATGGGTCATAAGGATACGTTCCGAAAACTCGCCAATCTTGTCAATAGACCGAAGCGATTCATCAACTGACACGTGCACCGCGGGTGGAATGTGAGCAGATAGGTTCTCCATGATGCACGCGGCATCGCCCGCGACACAAAGAAGGCCTTCCTCCGTTTTGACGACTACTGACTGGTGGCCCGGCGTATGACCGGGCGTCTTGATTACTCGTATTCCCGGCAGAATATCGTAGTGATCTACATCAATCAGGGTGTAGTTCATATAAGTGAGTTCCGGACTTGTCCACTCGACGTCATAAGACCATGCCTGCGTCTCGATCGGATGCGCGGCAAACTCCCATTCCGCGCGCGAAACGTAGAACTGAGCGTTTGAGAGTTTGAGGTTGTTCTCGCTGTGATCGTAGTGCAAGTGCGTGTTGATGACAATGTCGATGTCTTTGGCCACCCAGCCGAGCTCCGCGAGCGCCGCGGGCAAAGTCTGGCTCGGTGTAATGCTGCAGGGGTGGTATCGCAGCCATTTTCCAGCGTCCGCCATCCCTGTATCTACGAGGATCTTATAGCCCCCTCCTTCCACTGCAGCTGACCAGATTGGAATGTCGATCGGCGTCCCATAGCCCCTGCCGTAGGTGACACCACCCTTATCGGCCGTAATTGTTCCGAGGCGTAAGGCGTGGACTTTGTAGCTTGGTATCAAGCGGACCTCCTTCAGTTATTCAATAGCGACCGCCGGCGACCATTGACGCCCGGTCGTCATGTGCCCGTGTTCTCCACTCTCTAACTGGAAACTGCCCATCGTTCTTCGCAGTTCTCTGGCTCGAGGAGGGTCCGGGATCACTCTTTGAGCCTCGCTACCTGGCAACGCTGGAGACGCTTGCCTAGCACGTGTCCTCGACTTGAGCCCAGCGAGACGGATCTTGTCCATCGACGGTCCAAACAGCAGGTCGAATCGCCATGCAGGCCCCAGCGCCCGGCGTTCAGCCGAGTCCCCGACGCACTACCTCTGCGACTCGAGCGGCACTCGGAATCGCCGCGTCCTCAAGCGAGTCGGCTGCGGGGAGCGGGACGTGCGGAGTTGTGATGCGCCGAATCGGGGCGTCGAGGTCGTTGAAGCATTCTTCGCCGATTATCGATGCCAGCTCGGCACCCCAGCCACACAGCCGCGGGTTCTCCTCGACGGTAAACAGGCGGGCGGTTTTCGCGACCGACTCGGCGACTGTGGTCACATCGAGCGGCACGAGGGAACGGAGGTCCACAACCTCGACCTCGACTCCCTCCCGTTCCAGCTCCTCAGCCGCTGCGAGCGCCCGATGCACCATGGTCCCGATGGCAACGATCGTCGCGTCGCTGCCCTCCCTTCGTAACACGGCTGAGCCGAGCTCGTCAACGTGTTCACACTCGGGGATTTCTCCCTTAAGTGGATAGAGCGCCTTCTCCTCGCAAACCATCACAGGATCCGGATCCCGGACTGCAGCCGCCATGAGGCCTATCACGTCAGCCGGCGTAGACGGCACGACGACCTTTAGCCCAGGCACAGCCATGAGCCAGCTTTCCACCGATTGGGAATGCTGCGCGCCGAAGTGGAGCCCACCGCCGTTACCGAAGCGGACCACGAGAGGGACGCTCACCTGGCCGGCTGTCATGTACCGAATCTTGGCAATCTGGTTGGCCGCAAGGTCATGACACACAGACAGGAAATCACCGAACATGATCTCCGCGACGGGCCGTAGCCCCGTCATGGCAGCACCCATCGCTGCCCCCAGGATTGCCTGCTCGCAAATAGGAGTGTCGCGCACCCTACGTGGGCCAAAACGCTCAAAGAGCCCCGCCGTCGCCTTAAACACGCCTCCCGATACGCCGACATCTTCTCCAATCAGGACCACGGACTCGTCGCGGGCCATCTCCTGCGTGAGCCCAGCAGCGATTGCCTCCCGGTAAGTTATCTCCGCCATGACGAACCTCCATCCGCGAAAACGTCGCGCTCAACGGTCGCCGGATCAGCAAGAGGCGCTGCAATGGCTGCCTCCGCCGCGCGCTCGACTTCGTCCGTGGCCGACCTCTCAATAGCCTCCAACTCTTCCCCCGGAACCCCAAGCGACTCAAGACGTGACCGGTAGAGGGGCAAGGGATCGCGCGCCAGCCAGGCTTTGACCTCCTCGTCCGACCGGTACTTCCCTGGATCTGCCCGCGAGTGTCCTCCGTGCCGGTATGTGAGCGCCTCGATCAGCGACGGCCCGTCTCCCCTCCGAGCACGAAGGACAGCACGTGACGCCACCGCGAAAACCGCGTCCGCGTCATTCCCGTCGACGAGCAGGGACTCGAGGCCGTAGGCACCGGCTCGGTCCGCTGCCGGATGGGCTACGGCTGTCACGGTGCCGATCGGCGTGTACTCCTGATACAAGTTGTTTTCGCACACGAACAAGACCGGCAACTTCCACACTGCCGCCAGATTAAGTGACTCATGAAACGCCCCAATATTCGTCGCGCCATCACCAAAAAATGCGACCGCAACCTGATCAGTGCCACGGTAAACCGCCGACCAAGCCGCGCCATTGGCAATCGTCAGATGGGCGCCCACTATAGCGTAGCAACCCATAAAGTTGTGTTCGACATCCGTAAGATGCATCGACCCACCTTTGCCGCCCATAAGCCCGGTCGAGCGACCCATCATCTCGGCGAACACAGCCTCCATGGACGCACCACGCATAATCGTGTGAGCGTGGCCCCGGTACGTCGCAAAGACGTAATCATCTCCCCGGAGGGCTCCGCACACACCCGCGGCCACAGCCTCCTCTCCTGCGCCAAGATGAGTCGTGCCCTTCACGAACCCTTGCAGGAACAGGTCGTAGGTCTTCTTCTCGAAGTAACGGACGCGCACCTGGTTCCTGTACATGGCGAGGCGCACCTCAGGGGCAGGTTCAGCCACGTCATCTTCACCGATTTCGGCATCGATGATCAACGGATCATTGGGCATCTTCGGCAGCCTTTCCTGCAGCAGTCCATCTCGTCTGCAACCACCGGATAGCATATCGCAACCACCACAGGGTGTCACGTCCGTTTCGCTAAGAATGGCTAAACATTCTTAACGTAGTCAAATTCCTTCCAAGTGCCAAATTCTGTTCCAAATGGCACAAGGCCGGCGCCGCCGATGGAGGCCGCTGATAAGCTGTGTGCCGTAGGCGCGATTTCGAGCCAAAAGGGGTGACGCAGTGCAGCAGCAACAGGGTGGTTCTGCATTAGGTCCCTTCGAGACCGCTAGGGTGTTCAGCTTCACAGCGCCCTTTCCGCTTCTTCTCCCGGTACGTCAGATTTTCAAGACGACTACGGAAAATGATCCAGCAGCGGCCACGCGACACGAAATGGGCAAACTGCGGGGCTTGGTTGAGCCGGGTATGCGCGTGGCGATCACCGCTGGCAGTCGCGGTATCCGTGACCTCCCGGTTGTGCTGAGCGCTGTCGGCGAGTGGCTTCGAGAGGCAGGTGCAAAGCCCTTTGTCGTGCCTGCGATGGGCTCTCACGGAGGAGCCACTGGTCGTGGCCAAATTGAGCTCCTCGCTCACCTCGGTATCACCGAGACCCAGATTGGCATGCCAATTCTCGCGACGATGGATACCGTCGTAATCGGTCAGTGCGACAACGGACCGGCTGTGCACCTGGACGCGAATGCCGCTACGGCCGACGCGATCCTCCTCGTTAATCGCGTCAAACCACATACGGACTTTCCCGGCCCGGTCGAGAGCGGACTCGCAAAGATCTGCGCTATCGGTCTCGGCAAGCAACGAGGTGCCGAGGCGATTCATGCCTACGGCGCCGAAATGCTCGCGCGCTGGGTGCCTGAGGTAGCGCGAAGGGTCATGAACACCGTCAACGTCCTCGGTGGCCTGGCGATCTTGGAGAATGCCTTTGATCGTACGGCCCGAGTCACCTTTGTGCGCTGTCAGGATATCGGTGGTGCTGGCGAGGCACGTCTCCTGGAGGAAGCGCGCTCCCTGATGGGCTCGCTTCCCTTCGATGAGTTGGACGTCCTGGTCGTTGACGAACTCGGCAAGGACAAGTCGGGATCAGGATTGGATACGAACGTGATCGGCCGGAGGATGGTCCGTGGCGTAGAAGAGTTTGAGCATCCGCGGATCAGAAACATCACCGTCCACTCCATCAGTCAAGCATCGGGAGGTAACGCCCTCGGAATCGGTCTCGCTGATTTCGTACCTTTTCGCGTCCTCGAGCAGATCGACCTGCGGCCGATGTACGTCAACGCCATAACCGGAGGCAACAGCGGTACGCAACGAGTCCAACTCCCGATAGCGTTTGCCACAGACCGCGATGTCGTTGCGGCAGCAATACTGACCTGCGGCCGCGCGGACCTCACAACCGTCAGGCTGGTCCGAATCCATGACACGCTCGACCTCAGCCACCTTCTCGTGTCGGAGTCTCTTCGCGGTTCAGTGGAGAACACCCCTGGGTTGCAGATCGAAGGTGACTCCTTGCCGATGTCCTTTGATAAATACGGGAATCTGCTTGGAGTAGTCGGACAGCCCACCGCGTGATCGTCACGCTAGCTGCCCAGGCGCGCCGACCCATCCATGACCCAGTGACGCGGACGCTGTCCAATGAACCCATCGCAGCGTGACCTGTCGAGACAGAGGGAGCCCTAGACGTCACCGGCGAGGTCCGTTAGACGTCGACGTACCGAAACGCGTGCGTGCGGTACGCCCCAAAGCAACACAAGACGTCGAGATGGCGGGCGTTGGTAATTCCCCTTGGCATGCACACTTGGCACGGTTCCGCGGAGGAACCGCAGCTTGCCAACTGTTGACTGCCAGTGTGCAGCGAAGTCCTCCGCTGGCAACTTGCGAGTCACTCGAACGCCGGTTGCTTTCGAGAGCATCTTGCCGGTTGAGCAATTCGAGGTGCCTGCGCAAAGGCCACACGTACTTACGCACACTGACCGAATCCGGCATGTGAAACTCCGAGAGTGTCCTCGGCGCTCTTTCACATGAGCGCCCTCGTGGGGTCCTGGACGAGCTCGGCGAATGCTGCAAACCACCTTGCGGCCACCACGCCATCGATAGCTCTGTGGTCGACGGAAAGCGTGCACTGCATGAGGTTACCCACGACAATGTCGTCACCGCGTACTAGAGGAGCTTTACGTACAGCGCCGACGGCGAGTATCGCGGCCTGAGGCGGATTGATGATTGCAGAGAAGCCTTGTACGCCCATCATCCCCAGGTTGCTGATGGTGAGGCTGCCACCCTCGTACTCCGTCGGTTCAAGTCGGGCTGCTCGGGCCCGATCAATAAGTTCGGCGAGTTCGGCGCTGATAGTGAAAAGCGTCTTGGTTTCAGCGGCTCGGACAATCGGCGTGATAAGGCCCGCCTCCGTGGACACGGCAACCGCGATATCAGCGTGGCGGTGATGGATCATCCCCTCGTCTGTCCAAGAGACGTTCGCGTCCGGCACGCTCGCAAGGGCGCTCGCCACCGCGCGAACCAAGAAATCACTAAGCGAGATCTTTCCTGGTCTTCCCTCGTTGATCTTCGCGCGCAGGTCAATAAGATCATCTACTTGCAGGTCGCCCGTCAGGTAGAAGTGTGGGATCGTCGCCTTGCTTTTCGAAAGTCGACGGGCAATGGTCAGGCGCATTCGCGAGTGCGGCACGACGGTGTCGCTGAGGATCGCGGGCACGCGCGTTCCTTCGAGCGGCATCACTTGAGGAACGCCAGCCTCCTTGCTTGCCTTGGCGGCCGCGATGACATCACGCCGCACGATGCGTCCGCCAGGTCCACTCCCAGTCAACTCGAAAAGGTCAACTGCGAGTTCGCGAGCATCGTTGCGAGCAACTGGACTTACGAACAAACGCGTAGCTCGGGCAAGGGCCTTCTCTGTGTTCAATTCCGTCAGGTCCTCGGTGCTGGCTTCCACAGGCGTCGACCGCTGATTGGAGTCTGATCTGAGATTCGCCGACGTGGGCACCTCCTCGGGAGCGAGCGCGTCGGCACTAACCGGAGCTTCTCCGGCGGCCAAGAGGACACAAATCGGTGTCCCCACCTCAACCTCTTCACCCGCAGAAACAAGCTGCTCACCCATAACTCCTGCGTCGTCGGCTGGCAGGTCCATCGTGGCTTTGTCAGTCTCGATTTCGGCAAGGCCGGAACCTGCTTCGAAACTCTCGCCCGGTTGCACGCACCATGAAGCTAGCGTTACCTGCGTCGTGTCAGCATCGACCTTTGGCATCAGAAATAAGCGCGCCATTTCACCTCCTGCATCGAGAACTGTTAAGAGCTGCCGAACGGCCTAGGTGGCCTCGGGGAAGTCACGCCTTGCCGCCAAAGTTCTTCACGACCAAA
>JBEKBX010000051.1:0-26397 GCA_050015175.1 Acidimicrobiales bacterium
AGATCACCGGGCACTGGACCTGCACCAGCTGAGATTGACGACCGATGCGACAGCACCTCCGCGCTGCTGACTGGTGGTCTGCTGCCGTGGGCCTTCGAGTCGTCACCCGCGCGGGATTAGATTCGCTCGGCGCCGGTGTTTGGCGATCCCGCACCCGGGGCCGTAGATGCAAGCAGGCTTGTCGCTGGCGTTCGTGAACCGTCGATCAGTACTTCGTCGGGCGGTCAGGAGCTGCAGGCCGGTGGACGCAGATCGGGCACTAGGGCGCGGATGGCAGGTGAGGACACAGGGGTCCAGTGGGAGCGGGGCGGCGGCGACATCACCGGCAGTCCAAGCAACGCACAGAGGACCGGGGAAGCTCCCACGCATTCGGCTCACGCCGCTACAGGAGGCATAGAAGATGCTGGACAGCCCTTGAAGGAGCCACGAGCCGGGCATTACGATTCCAGCTTGCTTACTTTGCCTCGTGCCCAAAGAGCCGTCTTCTGGCGAGAAGGAGAGGTGTCCATGAAGGCCACAAGCTGGATTCCTGTCCGGGTGTGCGTCCTAGCGGCAGTAGGGCTCCTCGTGCTGCCCGGGTATGCCGCCGCCGTCACTTCAAGCACCCGTGCCGGCGTCGTCACAGGGAAGGACCTCATCATCAACGGCGGCTTTTCGGTGCCGGTAGCCCCGAGCGGGACTTACGAAGCGTATGCTGCGGGTAATACGGCGATCAAGGGCTGGACCATCGGCAACGGCGGCGTCTTCGTCGTTGGAGCCCAGCACTGGCAGCAGCCCCCTCGGTACACGCAGTCGATTGACCTGGCCGGCTCTGCGCCTGGCACGTTGGCGCAATCGGTGCCCACCCAGGCCGGTGCGCGGTACCTCCTCGGGTGGTGGGCAACGGGGTCTAACCCAGGCTACGGTGGCACGAAAAGAGCGATGCACGTCCTTTGGGACGGCAAGCTTGTCGACAGCCTCACCTTCAGTACGAAGGGCCACACCGAGACGTCAATGGGTTGGGTCCACGAGACGCTCGTACTCACGGCCACGTCGTCGTCGTCCTCGCTGGTTTTCGCCGACGCCAGCCCAACCAGCAGCGCGTACGGCGCTGCGTTGGGCGGAGTAACTCTGAATATGGAGACCTTATTTAAGGACGTCAACGGGTTCAGCGTGCAAGTAACCGATGTACCGGTGCCACTGAGCGGGCCTTACGGGATGGCGGAGGTCCAGATGCTCGCCAAGATCCCGGGCAAGGCCACGGTCACGGCCCAGGGCAGCGCCGTCGCTGCACTCACCGCTTCCACCGCGTCTCAATCGTCCGCTGGTACAGGCCTCGTGATCACTTGGGTTGAAGCGCCGACTTCGTCGTTCCTGCAGGGATCCCCAGCTCAACAGGCGGCCGGCGCCAAGGCGGTGCAGCAGTATCTGTCGATGCTCTTGACCAGCAGTTACACCGCTTACCAGGCCGCACTGGCAGCCCAGCGGATCGCTCCGGGAGGCACAGCGCCGTTCTCTAAGTCTTGGGGAGTACGGATTGAAGGGGTGAGCACCGGGGGCAAGCTCATGACATTTGAGGTCAGCGAGGCTAATCCTCCGACCGGCGCAACCATTTACAGCGAAGCCGGGGTGCCAACCTTCTCCGGCAGCTTGACCGCGGCCACGGCCTCCGCAGCCCTGAGGGACATGCTCTACTACACGAAGAGCATCGCGGCCGTCTCCGGGTCCACCACTACCTCCACGACCTGACGCACCGCACAGCGTCGGAGCGTCGCCCGCGGAGATGTCGCGCTGGTTGAGTTCAGAGACGCTCTTTCTCGGCTCGCCACAACGGTGACCGTCGCGCAGCGGTCGTCAAGTTGGGGACCGCCTGGCGCAGGAGCCAGAAAGTTCCATATGTGCGCTGTGTGAGACCTAACGAGTCCTGGTTTGACAAGCGCCTAATCGGCAGGGCATACACGGATAACCGTTACGCGCCCGCGACGTGCCTGAAGATTCACTTCGCGCGGCGCACAATGATTCGTGTTGGCGATCACTGAAATTCGCGTTCTGTGATCACGCGATTTCGCGATCGGCCGCGAGCACGCTTTGCCCGATCTCAGACGTCCGACATCGCCCTCCTCGCCCTTGCCTGAGTCGATCAATGCCAGATCGCCCGGGCGGGCAGTCACACCTCGGCGACCGGTACGGCCATCTCTTCTCCGAGGTCGACGTAGGTGCGGCGACGAAGCTCGAAGCCCTTCGCAACTACGGCCTGCAAACTGGTGCCGAAGTCTATCGACCGCACGTATACACACAGAGTATGCTCTAAGGTATGAGTGTTCCTATGGCCCTCTTGGGGCTCCTTGATCGTGAACCGAGCCACGGCTACGACCTAAAGCGCGACTACGACGCCTACTTCGGCCGAGGTCGGCCGCTTCCCTTCGGCCAGGTGTACGCCACGCTCGCCCGCCTCGCACGCGACGGAAAGGCGACCGCGGGGGAGGCTGAATCCGGGGCCGGTCCGGATCGCAAGCGCTACACCATCACCGACGCTGGTAAGTACGAAGTCGAGGCGTGGCTCGCCGAGCCGATCGCGGCCGAACCCTATCTGCAGACCGACCTCTTTGTGAAAGTCGTCTTGTCCATCATGCTCGGCCGCCCCGCGGAGGAGTACCTCGACGTGCAACGCGCCGCGCACCTCCGGCGGATGCGCGAGCTCACCGACCTCAAGCAGAACGGCAACCTCGTCGACGCGCTGCTCGCCGACCATGGGCTCTTCCACTTGGAGGCCGACCTTCGCTGGATCGACCTCACCGAGTCTCGGCTCGCGGCGCTCGCTGAGGAAGTGGTGTGGTGAAAGGGGCGAACGGTTCTTCTGTGCTCCAGGTCGGGGGCATTGTCAGCGACGCGCGGGACCTCGTGATCTCCTTCGGCGAAACCCCGGCGCTTCGTGGGGCGAGTGTGTCGGTGAAACGCGGCGAGGTCCTCGCGGTGATGGGCCCAAGCGGCTCGGGCAAGTCGACACTGCTCTACTGCTTGGCGGGCATTCTCGTCCCGGATTCCGGTGAGGTCTACCTCGACGGAGAGCGCCTCGACGCGCTGCGAGAGCAGGAACGCTCCAAGCTTCGGCGAGACCGCTTCGGTTTTGTCTTCCAGTTCGGCCAGCTTGTCCCCGAGCTCACCGCAGAGGAGAACGTCGCATTGCCACTCCTCCTCGGCGGAATACGCCGCGCGGAGGCCTTACGCGTTGCGCGGTCGTGGTTCGAACGACTCGAACTCGATGGTTTGGAACGTCACCGCGCTGGCGAAATGTCCGGCGGCCAGGCCCAGCGGGTCGCGCTCGCGCGCGGTCTCGTCGCCCGTCCCGACGTGCTCTTTGCGGACGAACCGACCGGGTCACTCGACTCGCTAAACGGGGAGCTGGTCATGGGCCTGTTGACGCACGCCGCGCGTGAGCAAGGAACGACGGTGATCCTCGTCACCCACGAATCACGTGTCGCCGCCTACGCCGACCGCGAGGTGATCGTGCGCGACGGCAAGGTGACCTCGGCCGAAGGAGCCTTTCGGTGATCCGCCTCGGTCTTCGCTTGACGCTCGGAAGTGGTCGCGAGGCCGCGCTGCGCGTCCTCGTCACCGCGGCGGCCGTCGCCCTTGGCGTCGGTCTGTTGTTGGCTGCGCTGGCCGGAGTCAATGGGCTGCATGCCCAGACGGACCGTGGTGCGTGGCTTGACACCTCGGCGCAGGCTTCACCACCAATCTCGGCATCCGAGCGGCTCTGGTGGCTGTCGAGCACCGACCAGTTCGGCAACCAGGCGATCGACCGCGTCGACGTTGCCGCTACCGGGCCGAGCGCCCCGGTCCCGCCGGGGCTTTTCCACCTGCCGGGACCCGGTGAGTACTACGCGTCGCCCGCTCTTACGGCCCTCCTTAATTCCGAGCCAGCGAACGAGCTGCGTGACCGGTATCCGGGACGTCAAGTTGGGACCATCGGAGCGGCGGCGCTCCCGTCCCCGAACTCGCTGATCATCGTCGTCGGCCACACCGTGAGCCAGCTCTCGCAGGTCCCTGGGGCGGTCGAGGTCGGAGCCATCCAACGCACGCCGGCCAACTGTTACGCCTGCCAGAACGCCGTCGGGAGCGGACCCGTTCTGCAGTTCATTCTGGCCGGCGGAGCCGTCGCGCTCTTGCTGCCGGTGTTGATCTTGATCGCGACCGCGAGCCGGCTGTCGGCCGCGAGACGTGAGGAGCGCTTCGCCGCGATGCGCCTCGTCGGCGCCACGCCGGGTCAGATTGCTGTGATCTCGGCGGTGGAGGCCGTGGTTGCGGCAGTTGCGGGTGTTGCAGCCGGCTTCGCACTCTTCTTCAGCTTCCGACCGCTGCTCTACCATGTGCCCTTCACCGGAGCGCCCCTCGCTGAAGGCGATCTCTCGCTGCACTGGATCGACGTCGTGCTCGCCGTGATCGGCGTCCCGGTCGCCGCGGTCGTGTCCGCGCGCCTCGCGCTTCGCAGGGTCCAGATATCGCCGCTCGGCGTGAACCGCCGAGCGTCATCCCGCCCACCACGGATCGTACGGATCATCCCACTACTCGCTGGTATCGCCGTGCTCGCGTACTTCGACGCGGTCGGCAAGCCGGGCGCCATTGGCGGGCAGCTTCTCGAGCTGCTCGTGGGCTTCGTGCTGCTTGTCGTGGGTCTGGTTCTCGCTGGACCGTGGTTCACGACCGCGGGTTCTCGACTCATGGTGAAGCGGGCCAGTCGCCCTGCCACGCTCATCGCCGGTCGCCGGCTCCTCGACAATCCCAAGGCGGCCTTCCGGTTCATCAGTGGGCTCGTGATCGCCCTCTTCGTCGCGAGCGCCATGATCGGGGCGCTCAGCTCCATCGCCGCCGCTAGCAGTTCCGGCGGAGGAAGCGTGGGGAAAGACACCCTTGCCGACCCGTTCTGCAGCTTCTCGACGTCGAATTGCCCCACCTCCGCCGAAGTCCCTTCCGTCCCAGGCCAGGTGCTTGCCGAGCTCCGCACGACGCCAGGAGTGCGCAGCGTGACGGTGGTCCACGAGAGCCCATCCCAAGCGCAGCAGATGAAATCGTTCGGGGTCGTCGCGTGCGACCAGCTGGCGAAGACTCCCGCGATCGGCAAGTGCGCTCCGGGAGCGACGGTGGCGAGTCTCGGCTACTTCCTTTCGAACCTCCTTGGGCACCACTCGCACGCGTCGTCGACGGTCTGGCCCTCCGCGGACCTATCAGTGGCGAAGGCCGCGCGTCTTCCCGTCGACGCGGTCGTCGTCGCCACCGACGGGTCGTCGAGCTCGATCGAACGGGCACGGACGACGCTCGAAGGGGTCTTTCCCTTCCAGGGAACACCGGTCGCAGTCGAGGCGCTCGATCCGTCGACCGCGCGCCTCCTCGCAATGATCCAGGACATGACCGACGTGATCATCGTGGCGAGCCTCATCATCGCCGCCTGCAGTCTCGCGGTGAACATCGTCGCCGGGTTGGGCGAGCGGAAGCGCCCGTTCAGCTTGCTCAGGCTCACCGGCGTCCCCACCGCGCTTTTGCATCGTGTCGTCGCGCTGGAGAGTGCGCTGCCGCTCCTCCTAGTCGCCGCAGTGTCGATCGTGGTCGGCCTCGTGTCGGCTGCCCTTTACCTCCACTCCCAGGTCGGCATCGCGTTCCGAATCCCGGGCATCTCCTACTGGACGACCGTCCTCGGCGGACTAGCGGCGTCGCTCGCGATCATCGCCTCGACTTTCCCGCTCCTCAACCGGATCACGGGACCCGAGGTCGCCCGAAACGACTGATTGCACCGCACCGCGTCCATGTCAGCACCGCAGTCAGTAGGTCAGTATCAGAAACGAATAGGCACGCCGGGATCGGTCCGCCTCCCGGCACGACAGAAATGACAGCTCAGGACATGAGTCATCGCGGGAGTCGATCCGTCCGAGACTTCGCGACACGCCGGACACAACTCAGTGGCGTTCACTTATGACCGGTATGGGCATCCGTTCTCAGGAATCGACAGGCAGGCGGCGGAGAAGTTGGAGCGGGTGCGACGTCCAAGTCGTCGCTGTCCATGACCGGCACCATGGGAACGGTCAGCCAGAGTTCCCGTGCCGAGCGATGCCCGCGGGCACTATGCGCTGCCTCGGAATCGCCTCAGGCGGGCTCCGAGGCGTCAACAGGTGCAGAGTGCAGGCGTTCCATTGCAGCGACATCGTTGACAGTGGCGGGCCGGATGGAGGGCCACCCGAACGCGTTCAGCAAACAGACAAACTGCTTCTCCTCGCCCCCGGCCAAAAGAACATGGAGATTCCTCGATCGCCGCAAGCCCCCGAGGAAGTGCAGACTCAAAGAATGTTCCCCAGGTGAGACCTGGTACGTCTTGATCTGCTGGGGTGAGATGGCGCCCACCTTCGAGCCGTCGCCGGGATACGGCCCGGACCACAACCAGGGTCGGAAACGCGGGCCAGATTCGATTCGGGGCTCGCCACAATCGGATGGTCGCTCCAGCCTCGTCATCCACGCCCAGCGAGGTGTCTGCGTCCCTGGTTGGCCCGACACCATCGGATCTTTCCGGGTCGTGGTTCACGTTCATAGTTCTGTCCTACACCGATGGGCGTAAGAAGAACAACAACAAGCTGATGAAATCTCGCCTCCATGTGCTTGGCCGCCGTGGCGACCATCTACGAACTCCATTGAACAATCCACACCGGAGAGCCAGAGGGTGCCCTCTACCGCCGGCTGTGGGGCGCGGCGATCTATGCCGATTCTCCCGTTGCTGTGCTCTCCCACGGGTTCGGGAGGCGTCTCACGAACGAAGAAGGCAATCATGGACGAACCGGGTTACGACCCTGCGCGCCCAATCTTCGGCTCGCAGGGAGCGTTCGGAGGGGCATTTAGCGCCCAGCTCGACCGCCAGCTATTTGATCCCGCCAAGCGACAGGGTCTTTCTCGTTCCTGGCTTGAGGATCTCGGCGCCGCGGCAGGCCTCGACGGTATGGGTCTTGCGCTGAGCGGCATCACTATGATTGGGGTTTGATCGAACCTGTCTTAGCATCGCGGGGTCCGTCTGAGAGGCTCGGTTTCAGGTCTTTTGATCTTCCATGCGTTGAATCAAACCCAGGACGACCACCGTGCCGCGAAAGAATTTGTTCGAACATGGGGACCACTAGCCTCAAGAACGCCACGTTGCCACTCAACGTGGCTACGGTCCGGCCGGCCCATCCGATGATCTGGCGGTACGTCGGTCCTACCCTGAGGCTGAGGGCGGCTTCCGTCACGAGGGGCCACCTGGCCACTGAGCCTTTCGGGCTTATCTTGGCTGTGCCCCTAGTAGATCGCCAATGGGATCGGCGAGCGCGGCGGTGAGAAGGCCTGGTCGATCGCGTGCAGGTCCTCGGCGTCCAGGTGCAGGTCGAGCGCTGCCGCGTTGGCTTCGAGGTGGCACGGTGAGGATGCCTTCGGGATGGCCAAGACGTTGTCGTGGGCGAGGACGAAGGCGAGGGCGATCTGGGTCGGTGTCGCAGAGTGCTTCTCGGCGATGGCCGTAAGGGCGGACGCCCTGACAAGAGTGCCCCGGTCGATCGGGCTGTAGGCCATGAGCGGCATACCGTGTCCCGTCATCCACAGCAGCAGGTCGAATTCAATGCCGCGGTGCTTCAGGTTGTACAGCACCTGGTTGGTCGCGCACCCGGCGCCGCCACTGGCGCCGACCGCGTGCTGCAGGGCGGAGAGATCGAAATTGCTGACGCCCCATCGCAGAATCCGTCCGTCAGCTGTCAATGCCTCGAAGCCCTCGATGGTTTCTTCGATCGGGTGGCTGCTGGGCCAGTGAAGCAGGTAGAGATCGAGTCGGTCGGTCTGCAAGCGGCGCAGGCTCTGTTCGCAGGCCTGGACGACTCCGGACCTGCTGGCGTGGTACGGGTAGACCTTGCTGACCAGGAACACCTCATCACGGCGACCCGTGATTGCTTTCCCGACCAACGTCTCCGCTGCGCCATCGCCGTACATCTCCGCGGTATCGATCACCGTCAGCCCCAGGTCGAGGCCGCGGCGCAGTGAGTCGATCTCGTCTGATCGCCGTGAGGGATCTTCGCCCATTTCCCAGGTGCCCTGCCCGAGAGCGCACACGCATGCGCCTCCGGGAAACTGCACCTGCCTCACGGCTTGATCAGGGCGAGGTCGGATTCTGGATCGACGACCTTCTGCAACGTGACTGAGCTCTCGGTGATCACGACCTCACAGGTGGGCTGCATGTGGACTTCGAGCAGATGACCACAGGGGGCCGTGCCGTCCTTAGCGCCGACGACGACGTTGGCATGCACGACGGGCTCGCCGTCTTTGAGCGCCGCGTCCCTGATCAGCGACAGAAGCTCGATCTGTTCGTCGAGGGTCACCGACCGTTCGTACTTCTTGGAGTCCCAACAGAACCAGCCCAGGTGCACCGAGGACAGGGCACCGATGGCCGTGAAGCTCGCCGCCGACAGGTGCTGGTCCTTCGCGAAATGCTGGAGACCGCCGGCTAGCTCGTCACCGGTCTCGAAGACGAGGATGAAGGTCTTCGGTGAGTCGTCAATCTTCCTGAGTTTCATGACTGATTTCTCTAGAAGTTTTCGCGCGGGAGACGCTCGGGTTGTGAAATGCGATGGTACTTCAGTGCCGTCTTGAGGACGAAACTATTGCTCATGTGGTCCACGATGCCCCGCCGGATCTATTGCCACGGGGTGGCGCTCGGGCTTGGTAGCCCCCGCTGGCTTCGCGGTCCTTGCGGCGTTGCTCCAGTTCCTCGTCAGAGATCGGCCGAGACTTCGGCCCGAGCCGGTATGAGCTGCAATGAAGTGATTCAACATGAGTGTGCAAGATCGTCCCGGTTGGGCGAACGACACTATCCACGCGGCGGACGGGCGCCGTCACCACAACTCGGTGAGACAGTTCCGCGCCGAACTCCGTCGGATCGAGATCATCTCCTTCCTCACCGAGAGCCACGTATCCCTTTTCGTCCGGGGCACCCAGCGGGCGCTCGCTCAACGCTTCGCCGTTTCGGAATCGACGATCTCCCGCGACTTCGTTGGCATCCTCGCCGAACGCGGCCGTAGTCGATGCTGCCCGTTGTGTGGAGCAAAGCCACTCGACGAGGAAGGGGTGCGCGCGATCAAAGAGGGCCACGAGAAGTCCCGTCGCTGGTTCGGTTTGCCTGACAACGACCAGAACGGGGAGGACGACGAACCGGTCTAGCTGAATGGGGCAGAGGTGTTCAGCATCTTCGGGGAGTTGGCCGAGGCGAACCCGCTGTCGAGCGATGCCGACAAGGGGTAACCGGTCGCTATAGATGCGGGCACCCTAAGGGACTCGCGAACGGTGCAATCTCTGCGGCTTGCCGGCCACAGTGGGGCTGTTCACGGGCTACTGGCCGTGCCGGCCCTGCTCCCCGGTGGCACAGGCCACCTTCGTCGGACACCAGTTGCAGCTAGAAATACCGACATCCAATCGGTGGAGAGCACAAGAGAGGAGAGCGGGATGCCACACGTCGCGCTTTTGGAGGTCGCCTCGGCGATTGATATTCAAACCGGCGCCGTCGTATCGCGCGTGATCTTTCGCGATGACCGAACCGAGGTCACGGTCTTTGGCTTCGACGTAGGAGAGGGTCTCAGCGAGCATCAGTCATCCCGGTCAGCCATCGTGCAGATTGTCAAAGGCCGGCTCGAGTTCTTCACGGACGGTGAGCAACTCGACGCGGGACCCGGCTTCTGGCTCCACATGGAGCCAGGAACGCCTCACAGTCTCACCGCGCGCGAGCCGACCGTCATGCTCCTGACTCTCATCGACGCTGGGTGAACCGACCGATCAGTTCATCCGGCCTGGTCGGTGCGACCGTAACGCCCCGGTGAGCCGCAGACAGAACGAAGGTTTCGGTGCACGTCGCTTCTCCCTTCGCGACCTATGCGAGTGCCTGGGCCAACTCGAGAAGCAGGCACTATCAGGCAGTCTTGGCGAGCACCAGACCCAAGAACGCTGCTGCGCTATGGCTTCCATCCTTGGCATTACCGTCCCAGGCGATTGAGCAGCCATTGGTGTGGGCCGCTGCCGGGCCGGGCTCAGCTCTGATCCAGGCCGGCGATGAATCGGGCCCGGTCGACGAGGAAGCGCACGACCTGCCCCGAGGCCACGACGCGGTCGGTGTCTGTCAGCTCGACCTCGAAGTACAGGCGGCGACCTTCGGTCCTGACGAGCCTCGCGCGGGCGTGCACGTCACGCCCAACGGGGGTCGCCACCCGGTGCTGGAGGTGTACGTCGACACCGACAGATGTCTGGCCCGGCTCGACCAGGCTCTCGACGATACGCACGGTCGCCGCCTCCAGCATGGCGAGCGCGCGTGGTGTCGCGAGCGAGGGCACGTCGCCGCTGCCAAGGGAAGCCGCGGTGTCCTGGGCTGCCACCCGGTAGATGACATCGGCACGGAGCCCGGGATCGGCATCGGTCACGCCGTGATCCTTGCACGCTGTGAGAGTGGCTGTCGTTCCCGGGCCAAGCACAGCTGACGATCGATCGGTGGTCGGATCGGCAGTCGGTGCCCACCCAAGATGGCTGTCAATAGGTTCGCCTGGTGCGCCGGGGCGTGCGGAGAACGCTTGGGACCGCCCAGCGCCAGGTGCGTCCGGTCACGGTGCCCGAACTGCGCACGATGCTCGGGGGACTCGGTACCGACCCGGCAGGGTGTCGGGATCGGGCACTCCTGCTGCTCGGCTTCGCGGGCGCGCTGCGCCGCAGCGAGCTGGTCGGCTTCGACGTAGCCGACATCACCGAGGGGACCGACGGGCTCACCGTTCGCCTCCGGCGCTCGAAGACCGACCAGGAGGGCGCCGGGCGCACTGTCGGCATCCCCTACGGGTCGATCCCGGTTACCTGCCCAGTTCGTGCCTGGCGCGTCTGGCTCGAGGTCTTAGGCATCGCCGAGGGAGCTGTCTTTCGTCCCGCAGACCGCCATGGCCACATCGGGCCAACATGACTCAGTGGTCATGCGGTGGCGCTCGTATTGAAACGCCACGGTGCCCGAGCAGGTCTTGATCCCGCCGAGGTGGCCGGTCGCTCGCTGCGAACTGGCTTGGCGACCTCGGCAGCCGCGGCCGGTGTCCCCAAGCGTGTGATAGCAGAGCAGACGGGCCACAAGGGAACGGCGATGCTTCGCCGCTACATCCGCGAGGGTTTCTGTTCCGGGAGAACGCCGCCAGCGCGGTTGGGCTGTAGCGCTGGCAAAGGCGGCACGTTCGCCGGGCGCGTGGGCTGCCAACGCGCCCAGGCAAATAACCTCCGTTGACCTCGTGACACCAGGTCAGCGACGGCGCACACGGTGCGGGTGTCATCGCATTCACGACGGATCTCGTCTGCTCCGGGACATTCTCCCCAGCAAAATGAAGGGAAATACGCGTCTTAGAGTCGATTGTGCCCGGCATTGTGCGTATCGTGTCGATGCGTTCAAGTGCGTCTCGTGGCAGCTCTTTGTGGTTACGCGCGCCGCGCGTGAGATCGAGCGAAGACAGGGGAGTGAGGCGATGACGTCCACCCCCGGAGGAACCGAGAAACGAAGAAGACCAAGGAGATAGGAGGCAACCATGGCCGTTAGAAGGCCCAACCTAGAAAGCGTGGACAGCTCTGAGCTTGTTCTCGCACAAGGACCCATGCCGAGGAGCCGAGTCGGAAGCGAGGTCACGGACGAGGCCGCGTTCCTCGAGGGCTACGAAGCACACCTACGGCTCCTGGAGAACCGGCCCAAGACGACTGCGGATACCTATCGGTCGCACCTGAAGGGGGTTCCTGAGCTACCTGGCAACGGCGCATCCGTCAGTC
This sequence comes from Acidimicrobiales bacterium, assembly GCA_050015175.1. Lineage (GTDB taxonomy): Bacteria > Actinomycetota > Acidimicrobiia > Acidimicrobiales > Bog-793 > Fen-455. The sequence continues at coordinate 11,806 of JBEKBX010000051.1, forward strand.
GCCTTGAGCGGCGTGACCCGTTCCATGTGCGGGCCTGGTTGCTCCATGAAGCAAACGCGGGGGATCGAGGCCGTCACCCGCTCCAATGACCTCTTCTCTCTGCGCAGCTTCTACCGCTTCCTCATCGCCGAGGGTCTGAGCGAGGAGAATCCCGCCGCTGCGGTAACGCTTCCGAGTCCGATCCGGCCGCGGGTCGACTTCTGCAGCGACGCCTAGGCCGACGCCATCATCGAGTGGGCCAGCTCACAACCCGGTCTTCGCTGGCAGGTCGGCCGCGTGCTCCTCCTAACGTTGAGATACACCGGCTTGCGCATGAAGGAACTGGTCAACCTGCGTACCGAGGAGGTCGACCTTGACGCTCGGGGGATCTCACTCGTCGGCAAGGGCAGAAAGCCTGAGGTCGTCCCCATTCCCCACCTGCTGGCGGACGTGCTGCGCGAGTACCTGAACGACGTGCGGCCCAAGCCGGCCGCGTCCTCGTACTTGTTCGCCAACCCCAGGGGCAATCGGAGCCTGCGCGGTCGCTACGGGCCTCGGGCGCTGCACGAATTGGTGCGAGAAGCAGGGACATCGGCGGGCGTGGCCGGTCGGCATTTTCCTCACCGCTGGCGTCACAGCTACGCCACGAGCCTCGCGCGCAGGGGCGAGGACATCCACGTCGTGCAGCGCCTGATGGGACATTCCAACATCGCGACCACAAGCCGGTATATGCACCTCTCGGACGCTGACCTCATCGAGGCCATCGACCGGGCCTTTCCGGAGTGCTAGCAGATAGGTCGCCTAGATCGCGCCGATTATCGCGCCGAGCCAGACTGTCCGACCCTGGAGCAGGGCCGACGTTATGCGCCGGTCGAGTAGACCGCGGGTCCATCGCCCAAGTGTCGAGTTGGCCGAACTTATCGGAGGAGCTGGAGTGCCGGGCTACCCCAGATTGGTCGGGCCTGTCCCCCTGTTGGGAAGCAGCACCAGCACGACGATGGCAGCTACGCCGACCGCGATGGCGGAGATGATGAGTGCGAGGTCCATGCCAGAGATGAATGCCTGGCGGGCAACCGCCGCAAGCAGGTCGCCAAGCTTGGTCGGCGCGCGTTGGGCGACGCCCAGGGCTCCGCCCAGTGAGCCCTCGATCACCTTCCGGACGTTCGCCGGAACGCGGGAACTGGACACCGACGGCGCCATGAGGTGCTGGTAACGCAGGTTAAGAACGGTCCCGAGCACGCCTACCCCGAGGGCTGCGCCGACCTGCATCGACACGTCGTTAGTGGCAGATCCCACCCCGGCCTCCTCTATGGGCAGCGATCCCATAACCGACTCGGTGCAAGGTGCGAGCGCTAGGGCAACCCCGGTGCCGAGCAAGATGAACGGAATTACACAATCGCGATAGGTGCCGTGCACGGTGGTCGTCGAAAGTATGCCGAGACCGATTGCGATCAAGATCATGCCAGAGGAAACGACCGCTTTGGACCCGACCCGTCGCGCCAGCACCATCGATAGAGGCGCGACGACAAGGAGTACGACAGCAACAGGCGCGATCCGCAACCCCGCTTCGAGCGGGCTGTAGCTCAGGGCGAACTGTAGGTACTGAGTCATGAGGAAGAACACCCCCACAAGGGCGAACAGTACGAGCGCCAAAGCAGCAATGGCGGCGCTGTAGCGACGGTTGGTGAAGAACCGCAGAGGCAGCATCGGATGGTCCACATGCAATTCCCAGATCACGAATGACGCGATCACCACGCCAGCGGCCAGCAGCGCAGCCATGATCGGCGTCGAAGTCCAGCCGCGCCCAGGAGCCTCGATGATGCCCCACAGCAGCAGTCCAAGCCCGAACATTGACAAGGCGGTACCGACAGGATCGGGTCGCCTTGGTGTCGGATTGCGCGAGTTGGGCACCAGCCAGACCGCTGCGACGAACCCCAGGAGGCCCACAGGTACATTGATAAAGAAGACCGAACCCCACCAGAAATGGGCCAACAGGAAACCCCCCAGGATCGGACCCAGTGCTACCCCGAGACCCGTCGTTCCCGACCAAATCCCGATGGCCCGGACACGGTCCTTCTCCTCAGTGAACACGTTGGTCAGTATTGAAAGTGTGCAAGGCATCAGGTCAGCCGCTCCCACTCCCATCACCGCCCGGGACAACATCAGGCGATCCGGGCTAACTGACTCGGCCGCGAGGGCAGACCCACCGGCGAAGACCACGAGTCCGACAAGGAAGATCCACTTCCGCCCGACCCTGTCACCGAGAGCGCCGATAGAGAGCAACAGACCAGCGAAGACCACCGCGTAGGCATCGACGATCCACTGCAACTGGCTGGAGCTGGCACCAAGGCCCCGCACGATCGACGGGAGGGCCACGTTGAGGATTGTGGTGTCCAAGCTGATCAGGAGCAGCGTCACGCTGAGCACAGCCAGGGTTGCCCACCTGTGGCGCGTCACCTGCATCACGAGGCACCGACGAGTAAAATCACCGCCTGCTTCTCCAGTCAGCTCACAGTTGTTCTAGGCCATAACCCAGCTCTCCGCTACAAAGAGCCCAGCAGCGCCCAGTGCCGGATCGGGCGCGGAGCTCGCATCGACCGGCGCGGACACGAAGCCGTGTTCTGTACCTTTGCGCGCCACCCCACCGGCAGCTCTGCGTTTTTTCAAGTTGTTCGCTCGCCCCTGTCGTGCCGCACTCGGCAGGGCGGTTTACCAGTACGACTTGAGAAGGACCTTGGCCAAGGCCTCCTCGTGAGACTGAGCGGTGACGACCTCGGTCTCGATAACGCATTCCAGCGTTCCGTCCTGGACGTGCAGGACATCGGGAAGCACCAGGTATGCCGCTACCCCTTTACCCAGGTTGGTCACAACGACGACGCTGCCCTTGGGTAGGGAAGTCTCCTGTGTGAGAAAAGCCTTGCGGGCATCCGACGAGTATGAGATCGTCGTCTGGCTCTTTCCGCTCCCGTACTTGCACTCCAGAGCCCGTCCCTTCAAGTACATGGGAACGGTTGGCTTGGAGACGGTCAGCCCGAGCGCTTTGCCCACCACCGCGGCGGGTGGGCAGACCGTCGGGAACCCCGAGGAAGCAGACGTGGCACCGGTCGCGTTGGATCTCGCTGCCGACTTCGGCGCCGCTGTGGACGCCACGGCCATGGTCGCCGAGGCAACGACGATGCACAGAGCACCGATGATGGTAATGAAGGTCCTTTTCATGTTTGGTCCTCCTTCATGACAAAAGAGTACCGAGCTGCCTGCCCCGATGCTCGGGCGAGGCGCTTAGCTGTTTGTCTTAGCCCGGAACCACCGAAAGACAGCTGGCAAGCGACTCTTGGGCGCTGAGCCAGCCCAGATGAACCGGAGCTGGCGTCGAGGGGTCTGATGAGCCATTGAGGCGACAGAGGGCGCGCGTCGGACCAGGCCCCTATGAGGGACTGGGGAGGACCATTGTCTGCTGGCGTCGGGCACAGGGGGCGGGGACGCCGTCGTCGCGCAGGGGTCAGGCGCGTAGGCAAACGGCCGGCCGAGGAATGGCTCGCAACCTGTTAAGGACCGTGTTGAACTGGTCCTCCCACGGCCATACCCTCGGTAAATGCAGGGTCTTCCTGCCACCAGATGTGGTCATGCGCCCGGGCAGGTTCAACATCCGCGTGCTAAAAGTCTTGGTGGTCATGGATGTCGCTTCGGACCCGAGGCCGATGTAAGCCACCCAGCGGCCGAGGTTGTGGGCGATGACGTTGAGGGTCATCCAGGCGGCATTGGCGCAAAAGCGCCCGGACGGCAGGTGGTTCACCCCGACGCCGTACTTCAAGTCTCTGATCACGTCCTCGACCACGGCGTGGCGGCGGTGATCGGCCTCGTGGTAGATCGTCTCGCCTTCACGGTCGGTGATGAAGGCGTGGTAGTCGTAGGTGCGAACAGTGCCAGCTAGCTGCCCGGAGAGGGCCTCACCCGCCGCACGATGAGGCGGACCTCGGGGTGCTTTTCAGAAAAGGGCCGGTAGGTCGTCTCGGCCACATCGGCGCCGTCGTCGATCCAGTAAGGGATCGGTGTCCAGTCCTCCTCCGAGATGGCGGCGATCACCTTATGCAACGCCTTGGAGGTCTTGACCGTGATGGAGTAGCTCACCGCCGCTTTGGAACAGGCTTCGGTCACCTTGGAGCTGTAGAAGCCCGAGTCGGCTCTCAACACCATCGGCCCGGCCACCCCCGCCCGGCGCACACGGTTGAACACCTGGGTGAGAAAGCCAGCCACCCCCCGGCCATCTTCCCTTGCAGAAAGGCACTTTTCGCGGATGCTAGGCCGGTTCCGGCTTCCCAAACGCCCTATTTTTCGGTGAATCAGGGCTTAGGACAAGACGACGCACCGAATGAAGCCCTCGCCACGGCGGCACTCCGCGCCAGATCGACGTTCCGGTGTGCGTGTGAATGTTACCCGTACCTCGCAGACACAGCGCTACTGCCGCCATCACTCCCTCAGCGCCCGCACCAACTGACCCAGCATCACGAGCGCACGCTCACGGCTAAGGCCGCTCGGCGACAGCGAAGGCAGCATGGCGATCGACCGTCGCAAGTCCTACTGGCCACCCGAAGGCAACGCGCCGCGTGTGGGAGCGCGATGCTCTCGCGAAGTGGGGCAAACCACGACCTCGACGACGAGGACCGATGCCACATAGACGGGGCCTTACGGGCGCAGTGGCAATGAAAGGAGAGCAATGCTCAAGAAGAAGATCCTTGTCATCCCGGCTGTCGTTGTAGTGCTGGCACTCGGAGGTGCGGGGCTCGCCGCCGCAACCGGTGCGACCAGTGCGGCCGGTACAGCCGGTGCCGCCTATAACTGTTCGGCGGCTCCCTACCCAGAGATCGACCTTGCTGGCTGCGGCCTCAAAGACGCCCACTTGGCCGCTGCCCACCTGGCCGCTGCCCACCTGGCCACCGCCGACCTGGAGGGCGCCTACCTACAGCAGGCCCGCCTGACCAGCGCCAACCTGTATGGCGCCAACCTGAACGACGCCGAACTGGCCGGCGCCGACCTGACGGGTGTGTCCTCGTCAATCACCACCTGCCCAGACGACACGAACAGCGACAACGACGGCGGTACGTGCAGCGGCCACCTCTCCTGACCGGCACTTAACTTGAAACCTCCCCCGGTACCGGCCCGGCGTCGCGTGTCAGGACCCTGGCGTTGCGCAAAGGTAGGCCTTACCGCCGGCCTTGCAGACCGGTTGGGCCCTTACGGACGGATCGCCCGCACAGTGTGGACACGATCCCGACACGCACGGAGCCTCGGCCAGCAACTCCTCCACTCGCCGATTGCGTGCCTTCCCATGCGGGCGAGTCGCCAGTCGCCGTCTGGTGTAGTCCCCCTCCGGCGTGAACCCTCACCTTGCTGTCTCGCTACGGTGAGCGATGCTTGGCCACTCACGGCAGGAGCGACATAGCGTCTCATCTGTATGGTCGCACAACTGTCTTGGCGGGACCGGCGGCCATCCAGATCGACGGTTCAGTAACGGCCGATTCGTCTGAGGTCGCTGAGCGACCTATCCGCGCAGCGCCTCTAAGAACACTTGGCTACTCGGTGGTCCGCATTTCGGGGTACCTGTCGAGCCAGGCTTCGAGCGCCTTGAGGTAGGCCTGGTTGGCCTCCACGAGGCTCACGTTTTTTGCCAGCATGGGGCTTACATGCCGCAAGGAGCTTCTGCAAAAGCGGTGCTTAGCACACGGGATTGGCTTCCCCGACATCAGTCGGTTTCGCCGTACCAGCGGTCCGTAATCCTCCTGTTGTGTTCGGGGCTGAGAGCCCGAGCGTCAGATTGATGATGGGGATGACGCCGCTCGTTCCAAAGCCAGTGATACTCCGGGTCGTGAGGTCGATCGAGAGAGTCAAGAAGAGCCTGGAAACGTCTGATCGCGGGTTTCTGCGGGAGGTCTTGCACAACCATATCAGCGAGACTACTTCACGCGGCCGGTGACGTCACAGCTATGCCACGAGTCTTGTGCGCCGGGGCGAGGACATCCACGTTGTCCAGCGTCTCATGGGCCATTCCAATATTGCGACCACAAGTCGGTACATGCATCTCGTGGACGCGGACGTCATTGAGGCCATCGACCGGGCGTTCCCGTAAAGGTGAGAGGGTGCGGCTATCAGCCCGGTATTTTCATTCACAACTATCGCGAGGACGCTGAAAGTAGTAGACCGATGCGCAGCTCGATGCTTTCTTCGGGCTAGGAGGTGTCGAGAATGTTGTCAGCTGAATCTCGATTCAGGCTGCCGCGCCTACCTCGTCATGAGCGTCCTCGTCCGAGGTGGACGATGCCCGTGCTTGCATTGCTTCCCACGCTGATCCTGATGGGGCCCATGGCAGCTAGCGCAGGTACGGCTGCGGCGCCCAGGGCACCGGTGGGTGCCTCAAGTGTCGTGAAGGGCGTGCATTTCGTGGGCACTGTGACGGTGACTGAGCACCAGGTGTGGGACTACTCGGTGAGCTGGGTGGCCGAGCACGGCGCCCGCAACATCACAGGACACGTCAAGTTGGACCTCGTAGTCTCGGGTTCCCAAGTGGTGAGCTTCAAGGCAACCGACGTGAACGTCAACGGCTCGATGCATCTCATCGAGCAGATCCATCCTTCCCACTGCGACATCACCACGACGCACAAGCTCGACACCACGGGGGCGTTCTTGGCCAGCGGCTCTCTGGGCGAACTTGCCCTCAGCTGGCCGATGGTGGACCACCAGGTCGATGTTGGGCCTTGTCCGGGGGAACCCCAGGGTACCAACGACTTCCATGTTCGCTGGGGCACGGGAGCGCCAAGTGGACTTGCCACTGGTCACTGCACGACGCGCGATAGCGGCGCGAACGGAGTTGTCGTCTACGACTCCACCTACAAGCCGCCATTCGGGACCGGGGGCGTGGGCTCCGCGACGACCGACACGTGCAAAGGCGAGCTAAGAAAACTGTGATCCTGCAGTAGCAGTCAATGGGCTACCCGGTGCTCACTTACGGGTGCATCGAGTTCCGCTATCGCGCGAAACGGTGGGTGCGACGCCTCCGAGCACGCCGTAAAGGCAAACCTGCACCGCCGGTGGTTGCCACCAGCGGGGGAGCTATCGAGCGCCGGTGACCCAGAACGCGTTCACGGCCACCCGCCGGGCCATCTGTCAGAGCGTCGTGGCCCAGGACGGGTGCCCTGACAACGGCCATGAGCTATGACAGGGCCGGTGGACCTGGCTCGGGGGCCAGTGGGTTCGTGCATGGCAGGGGTCGAGTTCGGCAGCCGTGGCAGGCGCAGTGGGGGAGCGCCCGTACTTTAAGAGGAGCCCCACTGGCAACGCGAGGAGCCTGACCTTCCCATCGGGGCTACGACGCCGCGTCCTCGTCGCCGAACGCGGCTATTGACCTAGCCGCAGCCAGCCGCGATCATCACAATCGGAGAACCCGTTACGCGGCTAGGGGGTCCCATCAAGCTGGCGGGCGATGGAGAGGGGAAATGGTTATGAGCAAGGACAACGTCCGTACGGCTTTTGCCGCGACGGACAACGAAGATGTACGGGACCGAAGTAACCGTACGCGTTGTCGGCAGCTGTCGAGCCGCCGCCATACCGCGCTCCCGAGGTCGGCATCGAGACACTCGGCTTCAGCAAAGCTGGCGCTCGCTCTTCTAATGGGCGCGGCGCTGTTCATGTTCATGCCGACGCCGGCGCAGGCAGGCCCATTGTCCGCGGTCGTCGCGCTGGGGTCGAAACTGTTCCCAACCGGCACTCCGGTGCCCGGCGGGGTGTCGGGCAGCGTTCTTGCCCTGAGAGGCTCGTCGGTCACGCTGGAGGCGCCTCAGTACCTATACCAACCCGCGATCCCGCCTGCGACCTCGCCGATGGTCTACGAGTTCATGTTCTGGGACGTGCACACGACCCTCATCGCCACTGAAAGAGCGAAGTTCACAGTGCCTAGTTCCGGCCCGGTCTTGGCGACGGCCTGGTACTTACCTGTTTGTGTGACGTCGTCCTGCGGCGGGGGGACCTCGGCTGTCACGACCTGGGCGTTCTCGCTCACCAACTACAAAGTGCTGCCGGACACACCGATCGGCTTGGTCAGCCCAGCCGCAGCGTGGACATCGCCGAGCACGTCGGTGTCGACGGCCACGGCCGTGGATATCACCGCTCAGTCCTACCTCGGGACCGAAACAAGTACCTCCGGCACCGTGTTCAGTTCGTGGTTCGTGTTCGGGGGGGCGAAGACGGTCACGATCAGCGGCCTTGATCTGAACGTGCCCGCCGGCGAATCGCCGTACGCGATCGCCTTCTACTACCAGTACACACATACCCCGATCATCTGCATCGGGTTCCCGCATTGCATTTAGCTGCGTGAAGACCGAGGGCGAGGCGAGCGCTTAGTGGAGCGTCCGGCTGCGTGGATCTCACCGCGCAGCCGGTCAACCTCGGCGGGAGATCCTTCTGGACCGCCAAGCCGCAGATTTTCCTGCTCGGGGTTCTCGTCTACCGGCGCAGCCACAGAACGCCTCAATCAGTCGCGGACCCGCGACTATTACGTCCAGCGTGGGACGCGCCCTATCGACCTGATCTGGAGTTGCTCGGCCTCCAGCACCTCAACCCGGCTGACGATACCGATCAGACAGGTCGGCGCAAGGCTCCACGAGCCCAAGGGCGCGACAGAAGGTGCAAATGGCGGCGCCAAGCGGTGCTTGCGCACTCAGCTGCGGGAGAAGACCTCGATCTCTGCCGCTCCCGTATTTCCGCCGGTCGACTGAACGACCTCGAAGCGAAGGAAACGGCCCGTGAACGACACCGGCACTATGTGTAGGTCGAGGCGGTTGCCAGCGGGGAAAGGTCCATACCGCGTGCGACCGTCGACGACTACGGCGAACGTTCGTGTGATCGCCGAACCGTCCGACATCGCGCGTGTGACGAAGGAGATGCCCGTGATCTTGCGTTGTCGTCCGAGGTCGATGGTGATGAAGGCTCGATCGCCGTCGTTGGCTGACGCCCACTCGGTCGAGAGGTTGCCGTCGACCGCGTTTGCCGCACGGTAAGCGTTGCTCCACTGCGAGCTGACGGCGACGATCCTGGCGCCGATGGCGATGTCCTGGCCTAGGGCGGCACTATTGCGCGGCGTCGTGAAGGTGGTCAACTCTCGGGTCTGGAAGACGCGCCCTTGCGCGTCGGTGGCGGTGAGCAGGAAGCGGTAGCTCGTGCCCGGGGTCAGGCCGCCGAGGATGACGGTGTGCCGGGAGATCGCAGTGCCGCCCATGTTGGGATCGTCTGCGATCGATCCCAGCGAGGCCGTCCTGCCGTAGGCGACGGCGCACACGGTCGGCGGGTTGGTATTGACCTGAACGATCGCCGATCTGCCGTCGGCGGCGATCTGCAGGCGAATCTTCCCGACCTCGATCAGGCGGAAGTCACGGACGCTCGTCGTGTTCTTGGTCCCGCCGGTGCCTCCGCAGGCAGCGAGCCCGAGACAAAGCGCGGCGAGCGCGGCGAGAACGCGGGCGGTCGACTGCCTCACGGCCCTCGGCCTTGTCGCCATGCCGTATCCGGGACCAGAACCAGCGTCCTGCCTGCTCTTGTGTCGCGCGACCGCCGAGTTAGACCGTGCCCTCTCGTCCGCCAACAAGACGCTCCGAGCGGCGAGCACCCAGCGGAAGAAGGCGTCGCGGTGAGAGCTTTGCGTGCCCGCGGACGCGGATTCTCTGACATTGGCCTGATCCTAGGGACAGGCACGGGGGCGTAGGCGTCGTCTCGAGGATGGGCCCCAGGCATGAGCCACCGACGCCAGGTTCCAGTGCACGTCGCTGCCTCCTTCGCTATCCATGCGAATACCAGGCCATTTCGAGAAGCAGGAACTATCAGGCAGTCTGGTCGAGCACCAGACCCCGAGATCGCCGCTGCGCGGTCGACGATGCCCGCAGACCGTCCACCGTTGCGCGTGGAGGCAGGCAATCGTGTTTCGAGTGCACAAGATCTACCCGCAAGCAATCTGATCGCCCAAAACGCCGTATGGAGCTATCCGGAGAGCTGCTGCTCTCACACAGCCGAGCGAACTGGACGCCGGCGACCGGTCGATGTCCTCTTAGAGTGTCTCCACCGCGGGGCAACTCCAGCTTCCTGTCGCCGTTCCCGACCCCATGCTGGTAGCGCCGATTGAGCCGGGCTGGTTCGACCAGGTCACCTTGTATTTGAACGAGCCCACCTTGCCTCCGATGGTGATCGTCCCCGAGACTGCAGTGAAGCCGATGCCTGTCGTTGAGGAGAAGAACAATGGCGCCTTCGTCGTCGAGATGTGGCTCTGGGTGAAAGTCCCGCTGCCCTTCTCCGCGGCGATGAAGGTCCACTTGGTCCCGCTGAGGCCAGACAGCTTGCCGGAGTAATTCAACCGGACAACGTCTTGCTTCTTCGGATCGTTGATGAGCTCCACGCAGTCCTTCGCCGGGTCCTCGAGTTTCAACGTGCCAGAGTACTTTCCGGTCACGACGATGGTGTTCGACGCGACATGTGAAGCGACAAGCGACGGCCTCATAGCAATAAGAGCGTGCCCGCCGACAAAGCCGCCGGGAGCAGCAACGAGCGCGGCACCCAGCAACACCGCCGCCGACCCACCACCCGGTGATGCTGATCGCCTCAAGGAGTAAATGATCCCAACTCCGTTCCTGAACCGCACCCGGCGACACCGTATTCGGTCGCCGCCCAGATCCCGAGGTCGCTGGCCGCCGGGTCGACTCCGATGCCCGAGTAGTCGCCGAACCTCTTGGCTGGGGGACTGGTGCAACTGCTGTAGTCGATCGCGCCGGTGCCGGCGTGGTAGATGACGGCGCCTATCGTCGCTCCGATCTTTCCCCCGGGCGCTTCGGCCACCTCCGAGGACGCGAACTGCGAAGCAGAAGAGGAGGAAAAGGCAATCCAGATGTCCTTGCGGGCGTCCATCGTCACCGCCGGGTACATGACATCCCCGGCGACCATCGTTATGTCGACGTCCTCCACGACGCTCATTTGCGACGTCGAGATATGGATCACCCTGAGGCACGCCCGTGCGGCGGAGTCGCCCTGGTAGCGGCAGACGTCGTTCCCAGCGGTCCAGAGGTCGCCCTTGTACCACACAGCCGATTCGAGACGGTCATCGCCAGTATCGAGCGTCGGGCTGGTTTTTCCCGGCTGCAACGCGGCCGGCGGAGAAGAGGTCGCTGCTATCGACATGTCGGTCTCGGTGAAGGTCGTGGTCGAGACCCCGGGGACGCCGGTGAACTCGAGGAGGCCTACGCTCGAGCTGTTGTAGTTGTGATACACCGCGTAGGCGGTCGTGCTCGGCGAGATCTGGACAGCCGGGACGATGTTGAGCCGTGAGCTGTACGGTCCCCAGATCGTTCCCGGCGCGCTGCTCGCATACGCGACCAAAGCCGCTTTTTGAATGACTTTGATCTCCTCAGGCCCGGAGTTCCCGTTGTCGTTCCAGGCTATGGTGATCTTGTCCGTGCTCTTTCCGAGCTTCGGCTGGTCCTGCAGGACCCCTTCTTTATGGACGGTGTAGACGTACCACAAGCCGGTGGGGTTCTTCGTCACCGCGAGGTCGACTTCACTCGCACCGTCGGGCCGTACGAAGCTCGATATATAGGTCGCGAAGAAATCACCGCTGTTCGCGTCGTACACGACCTTCGGGTCACCGCCCTGACCGGGAACCCCGGAGAAAAGAGAGCCGAGGTCGAACGTCGCCACGGAGGTGCCGCTGTGGTTGAACACCTCCCCCGAGGTGTTGACGAACTCCACCACCCACTTCGGGCCAACAGCGAGCTGAGTATCTGGAGGTATCCCGCGGTCACCGAGACCAGGCACCGATGAGTCCTCGGTAAAGTCTGCCGACCTCGCGACGGATATGCCTGAGGGATGTGCGACCCCTGCGGCGCCCACGGGCTGGCCCTGGTTCAGCTGCAATGCGACCACACCTGTGGTGCGAGGAGGTCCGGTGACCGGCGCTGTCTCTGTTGGCTCCGGAACGTACGGCGGGTGGGTGACCGGCGGAGGCAACTTCGCCGCGTTAACCACGCGCTTTAGCCGGGCCGGGCTCGGCTTCCCTGCAACACCTTGGACCTGGAACGAGACGGGCGGCACGGATCGCACCAGAAACGAACTTGGCTTGCCGGCTGCAAGCGTCGTGCTCGATGCACAGAGGAGAGCAGCAAGCGAAACGAGCGGCAGCACGGTTGCACGACTCCGACGTCGATGCATTGCACCCCCCTCCCTTGTTGCGGGGGAGCCTAACTGCGGTGCACGAGGCGGTCAAGCCTCAACTTAGGGCCTCGAGACCTAGTACCTACGGCAAGGGGAGCATGAGCCGCGTCCAGTCTGCGATCGGAAAGTGAGGACCTGTCTATTTGCCCCGCTCAAGATATAGGCCGAGCACCTGACGGTGGAGGTACACGCTGTTTGAAAGCCAGCTAGTTGCTAGTTGCGACGCCTTATGCGACACACATAACGCCACCGGTCGCGCGAAGCAACACCGCGCCAGTATCGGCGATCTCGTGCGCGCGCGAACCGTTAGGTGCGGCTGGGGCTGACCGGTGGTAGGGGTGACCGAGGTACAGATGGAATGTTCTCTGTCAGTTCGCTGAACTTGCGGTAGTCAGCGACGCAAGACGCTGCGTGCGGGCTTCCTCAATACGATGAGCAGGCATCGAGCGCCGGCTTGTACTTCAGGCGGAACTCGGGCTCCAGACGCGCTATCTGCGCTTCGATCTGCTCTTTTCGCACCTCGTTGTTGATATTGAAGCGGGCGTCGAAATCCTTGTTCCCGTAAAGCTTCGCAAGAGAGTCCCTCAGGTACTCAGCCCGGGGCCTGAGCTTGTTGCACGAGGCCGTGTCGTGGTCCGGGATGGGCGGATCCACGAAGGGACCGACTCGACCCGGATCGGGATCGGCCTTGGTCGTCTTCTGGCACGCCTGCTTTTGGGCCCGAACAGCAGCGTTGATCTGGTTCATGCCAGCGTCGAGCTTTGCGATGACGCTGTTCAGTTGTTGGATGTCCCAGTTCAGTGCCTGGATTCGCGCTCTGAGATTGTCGGCCTGCTGACCAGTGGCGGTGCCCAACTCCTTCTCGGCGGCAGCGCGGTTCTTCTCGGCGGTCGCCAGCGACGCCGCCTGCTGGTTGCGAGCATCGGCGGCCAGGTCGTAGTTCTGGATCAAGTAGTTGTCGGCCTCGCAGTTCACCGCTCCGTTGTTGGGCATCGTCGGGAAGTCCGCTAACTTCGCAGGCACCGACACAGCGGACGAGGGCAAGGTGGTGGTCGTCGTGGTAGAGGTCGTTGTGGTGGTCGACGCCACGGGCGGGTTGTCGACGATCTGGACGACATTGGACCAGTAGAGGGGCTGCCCCCCTCCGCTGCAGGTATCGGCCCCGAAGCAGCTGTCGGCGACCAGCACCTGGACGAAGTACGTGTCGCCGACCTGCAACGGGTAAGTGTCGAAGGTCGTCTGGGCATCGGCAAGGTCCGAGTGGCCCGGGCAGTCACCGGTTTGGTCTTCGTAGAGGACCCAGTAGCAGTACAGCGGGACGCCCTGGGAAGCCCAGCACCAGCTGTCGTGCGGACAGCAGGCCACTTCGCCGTTGCCGCAATCGACGAATGAGGAGGTCGGGGTGAGGCGGCCATCTGTGGCCTGGGGAGTGTCGTAGAGGAACTCCTCGCCGATCTGGCCTTGCATGTTCCAGGTGGCGTGCAACGAGCCGTCCGGGTTGACTGTGACGGTGAGGTTGGGTACCACGTCGGCGGACGCCGGGGGGACAGACAACGAGAGGGCCGACAGGGTGGCGGCCGCCATCGCCAGGAGGGTCGCCACTGTGAGAAGCCTGAAACGCACACCCCGAGCTCCACGTCTACCGTTGGATGAGGCCTTCTCGTTCATGGTCTCCCCTTTCTTCGGGGGCACCGTTGATAGCAGAGCTCGCACGAGCTCCCAGGAGGTGTATCGGCGAATCCTCTCGTATCTCTGAGGAGTTTTTGACAGCCGTCCGACAGTCGAACCCATTTGCCCAGAACCGGCTGATCTGTGCTTCAGTCGGTGGCCCGGCTTTCTTGCGGGCGAGCCACTCCTAATCGGCAGGGACGGTCGGAACGCACCACCTCATGTGGCCGTCGGACAAGTAGGAAGTCGTGTTCGTCCTACAGACAAAAGGTGCACGACCCCCAGTCGCCTTGCGAGGGAAGCAGGGGGCCGTGCACCCCGTCATCCTGGTCGCGATTCACCAGGAGACGCCTGTAGATGGAACCCAGGTTGACGACGGGAAATCCGTTCACCTTGTCCATCTCGGCCGTTACTGCTCGACGAGAATCTCCGAGCAGACCGGCTCTATGTACCGCCTAGGCCTCAAGAGCTGGGGAAGCCTCCTGTCTGCGGCCCGGTCAATGTGCCTGGCGTCGGGGTCGTGCCTGACGCCAGACAGTCACTTGCCGCAACGCCGGCGTCGCGGGCGTAGTAGGTACCCATGGCCGAGAGGCCCCAGACAGGTGAGCTTGGGACGCCCTTCAAGTCGATGACGGTCCAGCAGTCGTGTGTGGCCGGTGAGTAGGCCGACAGCACGAGCGAGGTGGACTTGTCGGTCCAAAGCGACAC
>JBEKBX010000052.1:0-19847 GCA_050015175.1 Acidimicrobiales bacterium
TAGATCTCGACGATGCGGCCTCTCGGCAGTCCCCCGATGCCGAGGGCCATGTCGAGGGCCATCGCACCCGTGGAGATCACTTCGATCGACATGGTGGGGCTCTCCCCCATCTTCATGACCGAACCCTTCCCGAACCGCTTCTCGATCTGGCTCAGCGCCGCGTCAAGCGCCTTCTCGCGCTCCATCGCTTCCTCCCTTTCGGATTGCCTCGCCAGTTACCTCGTCGGCCGAGGGCTGAAGCTACGGCACGGGTGTATTGCTACCACGCCCCTCCGTTCCTACTTTCATGAGTGTAGTTCAACGAACATGTGTTCGTGCCGATGGGACGAGGCGAATCTCTCACCCCACGAGAGCCCAACCAGTTGGAGCGAACCGACGAAAGCGATGTAGAGGAAGGAGAAGTGCCACGCTCCCTCTTCGTCATCAGCGTCACGGCAACAAAAGTCCAGGTCGATGGGTCCGGATGACGTTTTCGGCATGCACACGAGAAAATAACCCTCACCTATCGCAGACAACATCCGAACGGGATATCAGCGGTTGGTCAGCTGACCCGACTCGACGGCGGGCGGCTTCTCGCCACGTACTCCGTGCAGGCTTTCCGCACCTGCGCAGCGAGTGTGGTGTGCTGGTCGAATGCTAGGCGACGTAACTCCTCGTACACCTCTTCGCTTACGGGAGCGGCGATTTGGAATCGACGTTCACCATCCCTTGTCCTGTACATCTCAGCCTTAGCCATAAGAAGGTCGCTTCTCCGATCGACGCCTGAGTTACCTTTTAAGTGTATAACTTCACAGTTGGCTAATCAATAACTTTCTCGGTAGTGAGACACTCCCGGGATACCGGAACACCCTGGCTGAGCGTGCCGGTATCCGCGGGAGCAAATCATGACTCGTGGCTCGCTACGCTGGCTGCGTAGTGCCTCGAACCAGGCTCACGATATCTCCGATGAATCCCCTGGTCTAGGCGATTGTAACTACGTTAGTAGCGGAATGAACCGACCCTAACTAATGGAGAGTCCTAGCCTTAATTGCGACATGACATCTCCTTTTAGAATGAGTAACCTTGAGCTAATGGCATAGCCATGGTCGGCAGACTTCCCCTGGTCAGGCCCATAACCAAGTGTCGAGGGGAGAGTCACCTATGTACCTCCTGCACCCCTGTGCAGATCCGGCACAGCTGATCTCACCGCTACAAAGGCAGGACAATATGGGCACAGCCTCAACAATTGGTCCGAACGAGCTCTCACGACAACGGCTTATGAGAGTGATCCGGCTCTCCAAGCGTCACACCGGCATCCAGCTCCCTCCGGCGTTTGTCCGAGCACCCCGGCTATCGCGAGGTGTCAGGCAACCAGGGCGGCAAGACGGAGGTTCTGAATTGCCGTCGACTCCGCTTGTTTCGATGCTCCGCGGTGGCCAAGGGGGTGAGATCCGCTTGAAGCTCTACCTTTGCGTGACGCTGTTGGCCTCCCATCCTCCCTTCGATATCGACCGGCCGATCGCCGGCCGAGTGTGGGCTGAGATGCTCGGTCTACCGGATCCAGAGATCAAGGGGGCACGTCGAGTCGCGGACGCCCTTGCGTGGCTGGACGAGCACAAGTACGTGGAACTTCAGCGCCGCGGTGGCATGCCCCCCAGGATTACTCTGCTTAACCCGATCGGAGACGGCACGCCTTACGCTCGACCGACCATGCCGTACATCCAAGTCCCCATCGATTTCTGGGAAGAGCAGTGGATCACGCAGCTGTCGGGCACTGCGACGGCTTTGCTCATCATTCTTCTCGACCTCGTTGGGGGCAAGAAGCGGGCGCCCACGCAGTCCCTGTCACCCGAGCAGCGACGCCAATACGCACTGTCGAGCGACTCCTGGACCCGAGCGACCGCCGAGCTTGCCGACGTCGGACTAATCAGAGTTGGGAGAGAAGCGAGCGGACCGGACCTCGAATGGCGTCGCGCACGCAACACGTACACGGTAGTGAAGCGAAGATTGAGCGAACCGGCAGAGAGACTCACCAATCTGGCGCGGCCCTGATCTCCTGCCTGTGGAGCAAGGGCTACCGAGCGCGACTCCTCTGCTTTACGACATTCTCATCGCGCGCTGGCCTTGGGCGAGCAGGTGATCGAACGTCATCACCTGGATCCCGTGAAGATGATCATTCATCCAACGGAATGCCTCCCACTCCGTCTCTCCCCAGTCATTACTCCGTCCGTGCACCACGAGACCACGCGGCTTCAGCGGCTTGATCCCGTGGGTGACATAAAAGTCGCTGTCAGAAACGCGTTTCTCAGCTTGCAAAATGTAGTGGCTAGTCTGAGCGATTGCGCCTTGCAGGCCATAATCAGGGATAAGGAAGCGGTCTCTGTAAAGAAAAGTCCCTGTTACGGATCGGCGTTGAGCCCAGAACGGAACGTCGGGCCGCTTGAGTTCAACGATATCCATAAAGCCGCCTTCGATTGCTATCGGCAGGTCCGCTATATCCTTGATATCTATACGACGTTCCGACACAAGCGCAACATTGCCTGATCCCAGAATCCACATATTGTTACCAATGAACTGCTGCCAATAAGTCTCATCTAGCGACCCCTCAATGGCGATCTCGAACTCTTCTATAGCCAACTGTCGTTCTTGCACTGCCAGGCTGACAGCCAATTTCTTTGCGAGATCGGGTTCAAGCTGAACAAGCAGTTCCCACACTTCATTGCCGTGGTTGGCCTCCAGCAGTTTTCTTATCAATCGAGCTCGAGACGAGTCAGTGCGAATGATCGCTTCCTCGTCGCGCAGCACCTCGATTGTTGCCTGCCCCGGCATGATGCCGCGCGGACCAATCTCGTACAAGTTTGCAAGATGCTCGAAGAGAAGCCTCGTCTCAGCTGTGTCCAGGGCAAGCTTTGACGGAATGTTGACCGTTGTGTTGGCTAACGTCGATTCGTTCAAGTCAGTCCACTGGCGTGCGACGCTACCTCGCCTTTGGTGCACGAGACATAGCTCGACACTGTTCCGCCTGATCTTGGGGTTGTCCACGAGCGTTGCCCGCAGCACTTTTCGACTCAAGCCCTTGCTGCTGACGGAGAGTTGTATATCTGAGACCGTTGAGGTCCGGTAGAAGTCACTTTCAACTGTGTATCGTTGATTACCCGTCAAATCAGACTCTGGTTCGCGGCTATCGCTCATGCCTTAGCTATCGTACGCCTCGCCTTCTCGCCCTCGTGACGAGAGTGAACGGCGTCTCAGAGGGCACCACCGGTTCACCGGGGAAGGCGATTCCGCACGCTCAGGCACGCTCGACTGCCGTCAAGGCGTGCGAGACCTCACGACACCTGCCTGTGACAACCCCTCCCGTATCATCGAACGCATGTTCGTAATAGGTCCCAACGAGGGTCAGTGGACGTAGCTGACGTAGGACCCCTTCCGACGGTGCTGCCACCGGTGCCCGGCGAGCACCTGACTGTGCGCGTTGACGGGTGGATCCCGGTCAAGACCTACGGACACTCGATGCGCAAAGAGAACTCAACCCAGCGTCGTTGGTTCCACTTTGGTACCACGGCTATTACTCGGTGTCATCCCTGGCAGCCTAGCCAAGAGGTTGACTTCGACCTGATAAGAGCCGGGCTTCTCTTCAGCGGAGAGCCGTCTCGATGTACGGCTGAACGGCGTCGTACACCTCGGCCGCGCCGGCGAGGATACCTCGGTCGAAGGCGCGCTCGCCGAGGCGGGTGAAACTCGCTGGCGCAGGATCCGCCTCCCAAAAGTGACCGGTAAGAAACACCGGCAACGAGTGCTCCTCATCTAACAGCACCGTGGCCGCTCCCGCCCGTACCATCTCTACAAGGTTCTCTAACTCGGCCAAAGTCGCATGGTCTCGCGCCCATCGAGCGCCGAGATCGAAGCCCTCTGCGAAGTCGCGCCTGTCCGGGTCGGCGCGAGTCCGTAGCAGTCGCTCGGCGATGCTGACGAGGTCAGCACGTGCATCCACCGCTGCCTGTCGTCGGCGAACCTCGATCTCGACAGCCCGTTGGCACACCGGGGAAAGGCTGATCTCGAATCTGCGGACGGCCTCGAACAGCTCGTCCGCGAAGTAGACCGTCGCCTTCGGCATCGCCCTCATCCTCTCGTTGGTTGTCATACCGCCTATGGAAGTATAATGACCCTCCTATGTACTCCCCGGGAGCGGTCCGGTGACTCTGCCGGCACCGGTCGGCCGACAGGTGGACGTCCTGTACCTGTCGCCGCAAGGCCACAACGTCGTGCTCGGGACGGCAGGCTCCGGCAAGACGACGATGGCCATCCACCGGGCCGTGCACCTCGGTGACCCTGCTGTCCCCGGTAGTGGTCGGACGTTGCTCCTAACCTTCAACAAGGCCTTGGTGGCATACCTGCGACATCTGAGCCCGAGCGTGATGCCGAATGTCACGATCGAGCACTACCACCAGTTCGCCCGCGGATATCTTGCCCACCGCGGCCTCATCGGTTGGAACCAGATCCTCAACGACCGGGCACCTCTTCTCACCGAAGCCATCGATCAAGTCAGACGCGGCGCCGGCGAGAATCCTGTCCTCGACCGACCAGTGACATTCTTCGCGGATGAGGTGCAGTGGATGGCAGGCAACGGCCTGTTTCAGCTGGCTGACTACCTCGACGCCGAGCGGCTTGGGCGAGCCGTGCCGTTGCAACCGTCGCAACGACGTCTCGTGTTCTTGGTTGCTGAAACCTACTGGACGCTGCGGGCGGCGGCGCACCGCCGCTATGACTGGGACGATCTCGCCGCGGCAGTTCATGCCGAGCTACAGGCCGACACCGATGCACGTCGATACCGGCACATCGTGATCGATGAAGGGCAGGATTTTTCTCCGGAAATGATCCGCTCCCTAGTGCTCGCTGCCGATTCCGACGGCTCGGTCACCTTCTTCGGCGACTTCGCGCAGCAGATCTACGGCCAACGGATGTCGTGGAAGTCGTTCGGACTGAAGGTGCGTGACGTGTTCGAGTTCAAGGAGAACTACCGCAACACGCTCGAGATCGCCCGACTGGCTCTCGCCATGTCGGAGATGCCGCACTTCCGTGACTCGCCCGACCTGGTCGAGCCGAACAATCCGACTGCTGCGGGTCCGAAGCCCGCCTTGGTGAGTTGTGCCAATCAGCAGACTGAGATCAAACTGGTCCTCGGGCAGGTTGCAAAGCTCCGATTAACAAACACCGTCGCAGTCCTGTTTCGAGATCGCGCCGACGAGCGTCTCATCTCTCGACACCTCACCGGCGCGACCCGCCTTCACCGGGATATTGGGACATGGGACGCGACTCCGGGCGTGTTCTACGGGACGTACCATGCGGCAAAAGGCATCGAGTTCGACTACGTGCTGATGCCCTTTTGCAGTGAGGACCGACTGCCCGATCCGGCTGTTATCGATGCCTTTGGCCTTGACGAGGCGCTCGCTCGCGAGAGCCGGCTCGTGTATGTGGGCGTCACCCGCGCGCGAGTGGGCCTGATCATCACCCATTCCGGCCCCCAAACGTCGCTACTGCCAACTAGGGCAGGCCTCTACGACAAGAGTGCGGCATGACGGGGAGCTGCGTCGCCGAGATCCTCAACGCTCATAAGGTCACGAGAGTTTGTCACTTCACGCCGTCGCGCAACCTTCCCCATATCCTCAGCGACAGCGAGCTGCGGGCCACGAAGGACCTGTCCGAGGACGTGCGAGCGGTCTACACACCGACAGATCTCGAACGCCTCGATGGGCACCGTGACATGGTGTGCTGCACGATCGAGTACCCCAACGCGTACTACTGGAACAAGGCAAAAGCTAAAGGACACGCACCGCTTTTCCCGACCTGGGTTGTGCTGTTGATCGAGCCGTCTGTCCTACTGCGCCCGGGCACCTTATTCTGCACGGGCAACGCGTCAAAGGACTACGGGGCAACTGCAACGGCGGGAGCCGCTGGACTCCTGGCGGCGTACCGACCAGGGGTCATCGGGAGTGGCGGCCGGACGTTTACACGGTCCGACACCCACCTCCTCCCCTGTCCCACTGACTTGCAAGCCGAGGCTCTCGTACCTGGTCCGATTTCGTTGAGCGAAGTCATAGCAATCGCGGTCGCCAGCGCCGACCAGGCCGCAACCGAACGGGCGATCCTCACTCGGCTGTCGCTGCCCGTCAGTAGCGTCATGTGGGTGGTTGCTCCTCTGATGTTCCAGCCTTACGAGCTTGCTGCCGCGGTCCATGCCGGTCGGCGGCCGCCGGAGACAGTTTGGAAACTGCCCAAGGAGAGTCCTTCACATGAATGACCTTTCTGAGCGCGGCATCGCGGCCATGATCGGTGCAGCCGTGGGCGACGCGCTCGGCTGGCCCCAGGAGAACCGGTCATCGATCGTCGACCGCAAGATTCCGCCGCCCACGATGGCGTTCCGAGCATGGCGACGGCGAGGCGGAGGGCGATTCAACTCGTACTTGGAATCGATCGGATCTGGCGAGTACAGCGACGACACGCAGATGATCTGTGCCTGTGCTCGTAGCCTGTCCAAGGGCAAAGCCGGCTGGTACGACTGGCTGATCGGAACCGAGCTTCCCTCGTTCCCGCTACACCAAAGGGGGGCCGGGCGCGCTCTTCTCGCGGCGTGCCGAGCGTGGACGGCCGGTGTCGCCCCTTGGCAGCCCGACAGGGACACGAATCCCAGCTCCTACTTCGGTGCAGGCGGAAACGGTGGGGCTATGAGGATCTTGCCCCACGCCCTAGCGGCAGCTGCAGCCGACGTCCCGATCAGCCGCAGAGACGTATTCTGCGACGCGGCTACGACCCATGGACACCCCCGTGCCGTGATCGGAGCGTTGGTGCACGCGGTCACACTCCGCAACGCTCTCACGATCGGTGGCACTCTCGGCTACGGAGACCTGATCGACGCCCTGCTCGACGACCAAGCCACTTGGAACGCGCTGCCCGACGTTGAGACGATGCCATCCGGATGGCTGCAGGCGTGGTCGGCTACCGGCTTGGACGACCTTGAACGTTCGTGGCAAGCGACGGTCGAGGAGATGACTGACCTTCTCGTCACGGCAAGAAGGGGTATGGACGCGGGCGCCCTTTCTAACGAAGATGAGACTCTCAACAACCTTGGCTGCACCGGGACAAGAACAGTCGGATCGGGCACGGTGAGCGCCGCGGGCGCTGTGTTCCTGGCGTCCCGATCGGCCGCCAACCCGCGTGCAGGCCTCCTGTCCGCCGCGTTCCTTACTAAGGCTGACACTGACACTCTTGCCTCTATGACGGCGAGCATCCTCGCGGCTATCGCCGGCATAGGGTGGCTTGCGCCGCTCGACACCGAGGTGCAAGACAGCACTTACCTCAAGAACCTCGCTCTCCAAGTGATGGCGGATGGACGGGCAAGTGGATCTGAGTCACTGTCGGTCCGGAAAGTTCATCTCGATCGGTTCACCAAACAACTCGACCAAGCCAGTCCTGGTGCACGCATCGAACTGGCCGATGGCCGAGATGCCGTAGTGGCTGATAGGGAGCCGCTCGAGTCAAGAACAGAATCGTCAGTGGCCGAACGCTTTCGACTTATGGTCGCAGATGGCCAGACTGTTCACGTTGTCCGGCTTCACCGAAGGCCGCGTGCATCTCGCAGCGACGACCAGCTGAACCTCCCCTTCGCGTCCGATGACCCGGATCGTGAGAGCTCCGTCGTGCGAATCGGCGTAAAGCTCACCGTTTCCGAACTCAATTCGATGCGGAGCTTTTACCAAAACGTATTCGGCATGTCCCCCACCCGATCCGGGGCATCCTTCACGACTTTCAACGACATCCTCGCACTGACCGCCGCTAAGCAGCCTGAGTCCGGGACGCCGACCCAGCTCTCCATCTACTTGGAGGTGCGCCATATCGATGTCCTCTGGCAAAAAGTGCAGGAATACGGGGTTCGGGTGGTCGATGCGCTGAACGTCGAGGCCGGCCGTCGACGCTTTCGTTGCCTTGACCCTGAAGGAAACCTGCTCGAGGTTCGTGACGCAGCGCACCATGAACCGAGCGTGCCGTTGGCTCCTCTTCCGGCCGGGGTTGCACGCCGCCGCGTCGGGGGCGTGCAACTTGGATTCATAGCGACACCCGATCCCACAGTCACAGTGAGTGACGACGAGTTTCGCGAAGCGATCGCGCCCACGGTCGAGGTCATCCGGAGCCTCGCAACAGCAGTCGCCGACGTCGGCGCGCGACACGGAAGACAGCCAGCGGCGGACTCGCGCGCGATGGCCGAGATCGCCGCTGAGGCCGCTAGTTACGCGAAACACACCACGTGGGACTACCCGGTGACCGATACACATTCGCTTGGCGGCATGACGCTCTTCGCCGCCTCGGACTATGCCCGGACGTTCGCCGAGACGGTGGCTGCAAGCCGTATGCCCGTTTACGGACACTTGATCGTGGCTCGATCTGCCTTGGAGGCGTCGGTGGTCTCCGCATGGCTCAACGAGCCGGGGATTGCGCCAGCCGAACGGGTCAAGCGAGGCCTCTGCGAACAAATCTATAACGCGTGGGAGCTGGCGCGCCTGAGGGTGGAAGAGGATGCCGACGAGCGCGTTGCCCGTTGGGAGGCTGTCGCGGCCAACTTCGGATGGGGCATCAAGAGGCACCGGGACAAACCGGCGGTGGACGATGTCAAGAGACCATCGATCCCCGACGGGATCGATGGTCTCTTGATGGACAACCGCGAGGGTGCGTGGCGCATCGGGCGAGTCCAGTGGAGCTACCTGTCGGCAGTTTCTCATGTCACTTGGTACGGGCTCCGTCAGGCAATAACCGAAGCGGGAGCCGAATCCGACCTCGGCCCTTCGCTCGTCAGCATCGGCATCACTTTGAACTCGGTTCGTGCCCAGGCCGTCTGCATCCTCAAGGCCCTCAGAACGGCAGCAACCGCGCGATTCACCTTGATGGGATGGGTGGATGAGGAGTGGCAGGTCGCGAGTCGTCGGTCGGCAGTTCACGAGCGGGAGTTAGTCGAGGCAAGCAGCTCCTCTGGGGAGGGGACTCCGTAAGTCGGTGCCATACGGAGGGATGCCGACAAGGGCAGCGGCGCTGACGAATACCGTGGCTGTAAGTACAATCGTGTAATGTTTAATGTTCCGCCGGTAGTCGCCGGCCGTATCCGGAGTGAGGCATGCCAGGCACCGGATCGCTAACCGGGAACCTTCTGCCGGTTGAGTTCAACTTCGATTCCTTCAGGGCATGGAGTCGTCCTGTCCGAGAGAGCGAGGATCTTCGCGCCATCCGCCAGGCCAACCGAGACCTCTGGCACGTCCAGTGGGACGAGGGTCGCCTGTACATGGTCCCCATCGCCGAGAAGGTGCCCGAGCCGGCCGACGCTCAACTCCTGGAGCTGAAGGTTCAAGAGTCGCTTCGCTTCCTGGCGCGACTCGTGACGGACTCGCTTGTCCGGCGCTTCCCGACCTACGAGCCCATTCGAAACAAGCCCTTTACCTTTCTCGGTCACAAGGTGGAGCTGATGCGCGATGCCGGAAGCGAGCTCGGGCTGAACCACCCGCTGCTCTCGGAGTTCCGGATTTGGCCGAAGTACTCGCTTGACGGACGGATCATCGAAGCGCGACGTGACTCACCATTTGTCGCCATCACAGTCGACCTGGCAACGCGATGGGAGATCACGGCTGATCTCACGGCATTGAACGAAGCTGGAGTCGACCTCCGTGGGCTCTACGTGGTGCGGCGCAATCCGGACCCAGACGAGCGCCGGCTCGTCGGTCGTATCGGTTCCCTCAGCGCCGGTCGCGTCGAGCTGGGCGAAAGCATGGACCACACCACCACGGTTGATACCACCGACGTCATGCTTGAGGGACGCCGAGATGCCTTCGCACGATGCCTTCGGGCGCTGCTCGGGTCCAGGAACGAGGAGCGCTACGACGCCTACAGGGACAAGCAAATGGGGGAACTACTTGGTGGTAGACCGCTACTCGAGGAAGTTCGCAGGGTTGCAAGGGTACTGGCAAGCGGACCTCTCGAGCTCGCTTCCGGTCTCTCGTGCTCGGTCGGGAAGCCGCTTCGCATGGCGAACACGGGCGATTACCAGAGTATCGTTATGGCCCGGCAGCTCGACTACTGCTTCGATCCCGCCCGCACAAAGCGTCATCGTTACGCATGGCCGGGGTTAGAGACCTACGGGCCGTTCAGCCGCGATACCTTCGCCCGGCCCTCACCGCGCATCCTTGTGATCTTCCCACCGTCGGCGAAGGGTGCCACAGAGAACTTCGTACGCCGTTTGAGCGACGGCATCCCCGGCCAGCGGGCGTTTCAAGCAGGGATGACGAAGACCTTCGGACTCCTGAACCCGAAGTTCGACTTCGTCGCCGCCGGCAGCGGTTCGGGCGGTACTTCTGCCGAGCGCTACCGGCGGGTGATCCTCGCAGCGCTCGCGCAAGGTGATCTACCTGACGCCGCGCTCGTGATCGTGACCGACGAGGACGGCGACCTGCCCGACACCACCAACCCGTACCTCGTAAGCAAGGCGGTGCTCCTAATGGCGGGAGTCCCTACCCAGGAGGCGAGGCTCAGCACTATCTCCCGACCCCCCGCCGCACTTCAGTTCGTGCTTCAGAATGTCGCTGTCGCGATGTACGCCAAGATGAAGGGGATCCCGTGGACGGTCGACCACGATCTGGCAATCGCGGACGAGCTCGTGATCGGCATCGGCACAGCCGAGCTCTCGGAGTCCCGGTCCGCTGAGCGCCATCGCTACGTCGGTATCACTACAGTCTTTCGAGGCGACGGCAACTACCTGCTGGGCCAGCTTTCTCGCGAGTCAAGCTACTTGGACTACCCCGCCGTACTACAGGAGTCCACAAGCGCCGTAATCGAAGAGATCAAGAATCGAAACGGATGGCAGCCAGGCGACACAGTGCGACTCATCTTCCATGCCGCCCGTCCCCCGCGAAACATCGACTTCGGTGCGCTCATGCGGGAGGCGGTGCGCGCTGTCGGCAAGGAGCAGCATGTCGAGTTCGCGTTCCTGACAGTCTCGCACGACCACCCCTTCGCGTTGTTCGACACTTCGCAACCGGGCAAGGAAACCACAAAAGGCCGCAAAGGCGAGTTCGCACCGGACCGCGGGCTCATCGTGCAAACCGGCGCTTTCTCCCGCCTCGTGAATACCAGCGGCGTGAACCTGGTGAAGAGGGCGGGGTTGCCATTGCCGCGCCCGCTCCAGGTGCATCTGCATCGGGAGTCAACGTTCGCTGATCTCTACTACCTCTCCGAGCAGGTGCTGAAGTTTACGGCGCTGTCCTGGCGGTCAACCCAGCCCGCCGCCGATCCCGTAACGATTTACTACTCAGAGCTGATAGCGCGCCTCCTGGGCCGACTGAAGGCCGTCCAAGACTGGTCTCCCGCGCTTCTCGACATCCGGCTCCGGACAAGCAAGTGGTTCATTTGAGCGAGCGCGCGCTGGCAATCAGCTTTGCCGCGCAGCTCGACGACCTAAGACGGGCAATAGCGACATCCTGGAGCCCCACGGCACCGGAGACGGGTTTCGTGGAATGGGCCGCCGTCAGGTGCCAATCCAGTCTCGACTTCGATGTCGGGAAGCTCGATCCCGATTCCCTCTCCGCGCAACGATGGGCCGAGGCGCCTGTGCTCGCCGCCGTTGGCTTCCGCCTGGGCACTCCAGCGTGCGCAGGGTCCGAGTTGGACCGCTGGCTCGATGGGATGCAGCGGCTCATGTCACGCGACGCGGTCCCCGCGGACCGCAACTCCTTCTTCTTCCGTCCACTTGAGTTGCTCGGCCTCGTGGTGGGTTCGTGCGCGGCAGAGGCAGCGGACGGCTCAGTACTCCGCTGGATACGGGAGACGATGGACGTATACGCCGGTCGGATGTCTTTGTCCACGCCGTGGTCTCGAGAGCTCGTCGCGCTCGCTGCGCACGAAGTCGGAGCGAGCGCCTACTCGATCGACCCGGTCGTGCCAAAGGGCCAGCTGGAAGTCGCGTTGGCGCTATGGCTCCATCTAGTCGATGAGTCCGTTGCGAGCAGCATTACTACGGTCGATGCGCAGACTCTGCGTACTCAGCTCCTTGAAATGGCCTCAACGCACAAGGCGGAGCTACACGGGGTCGCAGAACAAGGAGTGATGCTGCTCGGACTTCGAGACGCGGTGCTGACAGCCGTCGGCGGCACTCAGCTACACCCGTCGAATGCCGCCCAATCGGTTGTGAACTTGTGCCGGAGGTTCCCGCTCTTCGTCAGCGAGTTGCACAGCCGACACGGCCAGCGACCAGCTTTCGACGTCAACGATGAGTATGACGTACAGGATCTCCTCCGATCCGCGTTGCGCCTTCACTTCGCCGACGTGCGACGGGAGGAGTGGAATCCGAGCTACGGCGGTACTCAGTCACGTTCCGATCTGCTCCTGAAGCATGAGCGCGTTGTCGTAGAGACGAAAATGACTCGAAACAGCCTCCGCCAGCCCGAGCTGGTCAAGGAGCTGATCGTCGACAAGGCGCAGTATCGCAACCACCCAGACTGCCGGACGCTCGTCTGCTTCGTCTACGACCCGGATCTACGTCTCACGAACCCCGAAGCAGTCGAGCGTGATCTCTCCGGGAACGACGGCACGCTCGATACCCTGGTCGTTGTTGCCCCGCAAGGGCTCTAGCGTTCCTGACAGGAGCGCTGACTCTAAGGTGTGAGGTCATGGCGAAGAACCCGTTGTTCTCAACCTACCGCCAAGGGGAGAATCGAGTCACCTCGTCCATGCTCGCGGTGTTTGAACGAATCGACCTTTCGCTGTTGGAGGTGGTCCTGTCGTTCGCAACGGGCGAGTCATCGCTACAGATGGTCTCATTTACCAACCAGCCGCCCGGCAGGGGCCAGTCGATCCCGGACGCCCGCATCTCAGCGCGCTTCACCTATTGGTTCGAGGTCAAGACCGTCCGCAACGCCCTCGGCGCACATCAGCTAATCGAGCATCTGTCCAACCTGGGTGGCGAGGGCAACGACGAGCGTCTCTTCGTCGTCACCCCAGACGCCGAGCAGCCGGCTGTCATCGCCACCCTCCACGATCCTCGGGTCGTGTGGTTCAACTTCCGGGCACTCCACGATGCCATCGACGTAGCGGCGATGGACCCACTTGGCACGATCTCTGAGCAAGCTCGGTTCCTCCTCCGAGAGTTCCAGGCCCTGCTCGTCAACGATGGTCTCGTCGACAACGACGACGTGGTGGTGGTCGCCGCCAGGTTCGCCTATCCCGAGTACCTCAAACGCAGCGTCTACATCTGCCAGGCAGAACGGGCGTTTCGTGACGGGCTTACCCACCTGGGTTTCTACGCCGAGGGCGCGATACAG
Source organism: Acidimicrobiales bacterium (assembly GCA_050015175.1). GTDB lineage: Bacteria > Actinomycetota > Acidimicrobiia > Acidimicrobiales > Bog-793 > Fen-455. Next base: position 13,332 of record JBEKBX010000052.1, read on the forward strand.
ACCCATGTACCCCGCATCAGCTATCGCGAGGATCTCGTTACCTTCACACGGGCGTCTGCCGCCATCCGTCAGGTCGGATCAGATGTCGACCGCGTGGTGGGCGATGTCATCGAGACCGACCTGGCCACGGGAACTCGCGAAGATGGCAAGCAATACCAAGTGTTCCTTCTCTCCGAACCAAACGATCCAGACACCGTGCGACTCGTCCAGCCAATCGTGAACGACACGGTTGCTGAGTCAGGCCGACCCTGGGCCTGGACGATGGGCCAGCGATACGTCAGTCTCACCGATCTGACCCGCCCCGGAGTGACGGTCACCAGTCATCTGGCCTCCAGATGACTGGTGAGGCTTCGCGCGTTTGGTCAATGATCGTCCCGCTCAGAGCTTCACTCGTCCACAGATCGGCGGCTCTTGGCGAGCTGCGCGCGGTCCCCTACCGCCGCAGTTCCACCAGCTGGCCGCTCTGGACTTGAGCATCCTCGACGGTCCGCCAGGTGGTGTCGAGTCCGTCCCGCAGTCGCTCATCAAGGCTCGGGAGCAGGTGCCCGTAGCGGTCGAAGGTGAGCTGGATGGTGGAGTGCCCGAGCCGCTCCTGGATTTCCTTCGGGTGGGCGCCCTGGGCGATGAGGAGGGCTGCGCAAGTGTGGCGGAGATCATGAAAACGAAGGGTGTCGGGGAGCCCGGCGCGCTTGACGGCAGGCTTGTAATGGCGGCGGTAGAAGTTCCGGCGAAGCGGTGTTCCTTCGGCGGAGCTGAACACGTACCCACCAGTCGAGGGGAAGGTCGCCAGGTGCTCGCCGAGGAGCTCGACGAGGAAACGGGGTATCGAGAGAGTTCGGCTCTTGCCGGTCTTGGTCGGCCCGATTCGGACGTGGCCGTTGACCTCGGTGAGGGCTTCGGTCACCTCGATGGTCCCCCGGAGTAGATCGAGCCGCTGGACACCCAGTCCGGCGAGCTCGCCCCAACGCATCCCGGTGTAGGCGGCGGTGTAGACGAGCACCCGGTAGCGGTCCTCGATGGCCTCGGCGAGACGGCGGACCTCGGCTGGGGAGAGGAAGCACGGCTCGGTCGAGGTCGTCTGGCGGGGCAGCTTGATGCCTCGACACGGAGTACGGGCAATGACACCGTCGATCTCCGCAGTGGCCAGGACGCGGGCGAGGACCCGGTATACGGCCGCCACGGTCGACGGGGCCAAGCCCTTCTCGACGAGGTCTGCGACGAAGATGCGGATATCGGCCGGCTCGATCCGACCGATCTGCCAGGTCCCAAAGCCGGGAAGGATGTGGCAGTGGAGGAACGAGTCGACGTTGTTGAGCGTGCCGGGTCGTAGATGGGCGAGGGACTGGCGCCATCGCGTCGTGTAGGTGGAGAAGCGGACCTTGGCCAGGGCCGGGTCGGTCCAGGTCCCTTTGGCGAGGTCGGTCTCGACGGTGCCGAGGAAGGTGCGGGCCTCGCCTTTGGTCGAGAAGGTCCTCGTGCGTTGGTGTCCGGAGGGATCCCGGTAGCGAGCCTGCCAGCCCGGTGATCGGATGTCCTTCCTCACCGAGCCCATGACGGTCCCCTCACGATCGAGATGCCCGCGGACCTAGAAGCGGGTGAGACGCCGCAGGTTCGACACGGCAAGCTTCGAGGTAGGCGTCGAGGTCGACGGCGGCGAAGCGGAGCAGCCGGCCCACTTTGAAGTAGGCGATCCTTTGTTCGGCGACGAGGCGGCGGATGTAGCGGTCGGTGACGTTGAGGTAACGGGCCGCCTCGGGCAGGCTGAGGGGTCGCTGGTCGCCGAATCGGCCGTTTTCTCGTCGTGGATTGTCGATGTGGCATGGGGTCTTCGCCTTCTCGGGGCGGGGGTCTCCGCCCGGCGTGCACACCTCACCTCCAAGTTCGGCGCGCATCAAGTCCATCTGCGGTTTTTGGCTCCGTCTGTTCCTGGCCCCGCTCATATCGGGTTCCTCAGGACGAGGATGTCCTCATGGGCGATCGCGAGGTGCGGAGTGCCAGCGGCTCGGGCCTTGCGAACGTGTTCGAGCTGGAAGAACGACACGCGAGGCACGAGGGAGTCGCCACGCAGCCCGGTGAGGAGGGCGACGTTACGTTCGTAGGGGATGAGCCCGGCGTCCTCGGCGCAGGCGAGCACCGCTGCCGGCAGGTCGACAAGCTCGCCGCCGCGCCGCCAGGGCCGGGCGGTGACGACGACGAAGCCGCCAGGACGGAGCATGATCTTGCACCCGCGCAAGATGGTTGTGAACCCGCCGAGGAGATTGTCGAAGCTCTGGTGGGCCAAATTTTCCGGGTCGCGTGAGTAGCGTTCATGGCTCTTCGCGACCCCCTGTCCGGGCCGGGCGCGTACTTGGCCGTGGAGTGACGCTCCGTACGGCGGAGACGTGACCACGAGTGCCACGAGACCCTGCAAGGCGGGATCGACCGTGGTCTCCAGGTAGCGGGCGTCACCGGTGAACACCTCGGCGTGCCCGGTCGCCCCCTTGCTGCGCGCGAGTTCCACGTTCGCTCGAGAGAGGTCTGCCCAAGGCTGCTCGTACTCGACGCCGACGGCGTCGCGGCCGAGGTGGATCGCCTCGACGAGCGTCGTGCCGATGCCGCACATCGGGTCAAGGGTGATGTCGCCGGGCTGGGTGTAGGTAGTGATCGCTCGCTGAGCGATGGCGGGGAGCATCTTGGCGGGATGATTTCCCGAGATCTCCAGGTATCGCCCGGCGCGTTGCCCCCTGGCGGTGCGCTGGGCGACGGGCCACACCGACAGGGGCAGGGTGGGCGGTGCCGGGTTCGCGGTCATGGGCGCTCCTTAGCGAGGACGCAGACGTCCTCGTGGACAACGAGATGAGCGGGGTCGCCCCGGTCGTGGGCGCGCCGGACCTGGGTCATCTGCCAGAACGACGGCCGAGCGACGAGCGTGCTGTCGCGGACCGCAGCATGCAGGGCGACGACGTGCTGGACGTAGGAGAACCCGGCCTCTCGGGCGAGGGTGACGGTAGTCCCGGCGAGGTCGACCAAGCGGCCTGAACGCCGGGCGTTCTTCGTGACGGTGACGAGCAGGCCGCCAGGGCGCAGCACCTCGAAGCAGGCCCGGTAGACCTCTGCCATGGCGGCGAGGTATGCGGCACCTCGGGCGTGGCCGAGGTTCGCTCGGTCAGGCGAGTAGTTCCGCTCCCGGGTAGGGCACAGCCCGCCGCCGGTGCCCCACCGGGTCTTGTCCATGTTGCCTACGTCGCAGCCATAAGGCGGAGAGGTCACGATCAGGTCGACCTTGCCGGCGAGGTCGCCGAGCACGTTGCCTAGCGCCCGGGCGTCACCGATGCGTATCTCGGCGAAGTCGCGATGGTCGTCATCGAGGACGTGGTCGAGGTTTGCCCGGGCAATCGCTGTCCAACGGGGCTCGACCTCGATGCCGATGGCGCGCCGGTCGACAAGCGCGGCCTCGACGAGCGTCGTGCCGATGCCGGCGAGGGGGTCGAGGACTACCTGGCCGGGTGTCGAGTACTCGGTGACGATGCGCCGGGCGAGCTCGGGGAACATCTTCGCCGGGTGCTGCGAGCAGGCCGGTAGGTAGCGACCTGCCCGTTGGTACTGAGCAGACGTCTGTGCCACCGGCCAGACGGCGAGTGGCACGGCGGGGCGGACGGGACAGCGGGGGATGGTGGGCGTGGTCATGGGCGGCCCACGACCGGAGAAGCGTCATCTATAGAACAAGGGTCCCGAAGCTCTTTTTCGACAAACCCCCGCGATCAACCTTCGTCCATTGGTGCTAAGGCAACGGTCGACAAAGGTTCGCAAATGCCTTGAGATCGAGCCCGAGACGGAGGTAACACCTCCGAGGCAGAAGCAACTCGACTGAGAAGGAGCCAACCATGGCAACCACGCAGAAATTCTCGCCAGAGACGATCCTCGAATCCCTCGCCGCCCATCCTCGGCTAACCGCGGCGGAGCTGGCCGAGGTGCTCGGGATCGGCCGGTCGACCGCCGCCAAGCACCTCGCCACCCTCCAAGCCGCGGGCACAGCCCGCCGGGAGCCGGGCGGGCGCGAGGGTCGCAGGCGGGTGGCGGACCGATGGAGCGCCACGACGCCCACGGCCGATGAAGCGGCTCACGACGGTGCCGACCACGCCGCATCCGACGGTCCCGTTCGCTCGACCGACCGGCTCGCCCGTGGCGAGCTGAGAACGCTCGTACGGGCGCACCTCCTCGCCCGGCCGGGCGAGGACCTCGGACCCACCCAGATCGGCAAGGCACTCGGCCGTTCCCAAGGCGCGGTGTCCAACGCCCTGGCCCGACTGGAGGTCGCTGGCGATGCGCAGCTCGTGAGCGCCTCACCTCGCCGCTACCGGATCGCCGAATCCCGGTAGCTCACAGCCCGTCGGTCCGTACCCCGCGGCTACCCCGCGGCCCCAAACCCCGCTGGGTACGGACTACCCCACTTGTGGGGTAGTGGCCTCGGGCGCCGACCCCGCGCCCGTCGCAAGGGCTCGCCGAGAAATTTCTTTCGGCGGCTTGCTCGGGTCTCCTCTCGGAGTACCCCGCGCGCGGGGATCGAGTACCCCACGGCGCTGACCTGCACGAACGCTTCGGGCCGGTCCGTCGTGGCGGCGACTACCCCGCATCCGGGGTAGCCGCGGGACACGGGTGAGTGGGGTCGATTCGGGGGAAAAGCGGGGTAGTCCCCATGGCCTGATGGCGGCTCCGAAGTGAAAGGAGCTGCCCATGGCCCCGCGCCGTGTCCTCACCGACTCACCGTTCGACACCTTGGAGAAGACCTTCGATCTTCTCGTCACCGGCCCCAACCCGCTCGTCCTCGACGGCACCTCGCTCGACGGACTACCGGACAGAGCGATCCCGCTCGGCGCGCTGAAGGCGATGCTGCTGCACCCCTCCATGTCCTTCGACGTGCGCGACGCGGTGGTCGACGAGCTCGTCGCCCGCTCCCGTTCCCGTGGCGGCGCCTGGACCGTCGGTCTCGCCGGGGTGCTCCTGCCCGGGCTCCGTAGGGCCGTCTGGCCGCTCGTGCAAGCGTGTCCGGGCAAGGCCGCCGACATCGAGGCCGAGACCCTCGCCGCGTTCTTGGCCGCCGTGGTCCGCTGCGAGCCGGGCCGAGCCCGTCTCGCCTCTCGATTGTGTTGGCTGGCCCGCATCGGCGCCGATCGGCTGCTGCGCGACGAGGTGACCGAGCGCGCCCGGCCGGGCACAGATCCGGTCTCCGCCGCCCCACCCCGACCGTGGGGACACCCCGACCTCGTGCTGGAGCGGGCCGTGCGGGCCGAGGTCATCGGCGCGGCGGACGCCGAGCTGATCGGGGCCACGCGGATCGGTGACGTCGAGCTCGCAGACGTCGCGGACGCCCTGGGGATCAGCTATAAGGCGTGCCACCAACGGCGTCGCCGGGCCGAGTCGGCCCTCGTCGAATGGCTGAGCTCGGACAGGTATTCCCCGTTCGAGTTTGTCGAAAGAGGGCCCGAAACCCCTTGTTCTTCTAACGGGGGTCGTCCCCGGCAGGGCCGGTCAATGGACCGGCGACCGGACAAGCGTCGCTCGACACCAACGCTCAGGAGGTGAGAGTGCCCAACCCGGCCCGAGCGGACCTGGCGGGACGACCCCCGCCACCCCGGATGGCGCACCGGGATCGATCGAAGGAGGCCGCCACGACACATCCCACCCGCACGAGACACACCGAGCCCGCCCGGCCGCCCGGCCACCAGATGGTCAGCCAACGGCTGACCCGGCTGGAAGATGGGCGATCCCCGACCGTGCTGGGTCGCCTCGCCGTCGCCGTCCTCCTCACTGGCGGGCTCGTCGTACTGCTCGCGTCCCCGGCCTTCGCGGCCGGTGGTGGTGCCCCGACACTCGATGGGGTGATCAGCAGCCTGACCAATTGGATCGTCGGGATCCTGGCCGGGGCCGCAACCTTGTTCCTGACCATCGGCGGGCTGCGCTACCTGACCGCCGGCGGCGATCCGGGCCAGGTGGAGAGGGCCAAGACCGCCCTCAAGTCCGCCGCCATCGGCTACGCGCTCGCCATCTTGGCCCCGTTGATCGTCTCCATCCTCGCCTCGGTGATCGGCGGCTCATGACGCGACTGTGCGCCTGGCAAGGATGGCACCGGGGAGTGCTCGTAGCGGTCGGCGGCCTGATCGCCGTACTCGCCCTAGGCGCTGGCAGTCACAGCGCGGACGCGCAGGTCGCCTATCGAACCGCGATCCACTCCCCAGCAGTCGTCCTCACCGCCGCAGAGACCCCCAATTCGACGGCCTCCCAGTCGAGTACCACGGCGACCACGACACCTTTGGGCAGCTCCGGCTCGTCGTCGAGCTCTTCGGGTGGGGGCCCACCGGGCATTCAGGTCGGCCCGGGCGGCACGACCACACCAACGACGCCCGTGTCCGGCAGTGGCGGCACGGTGAGCGGCGGCAGCCAACCCTCGCCGGGGCTGTTCGACATCACCGGGCACATCGAGGCCGCCATCGACGACTGGTTCAGAGACCTCGTCACCGCGGCGCTCGACCCGATCCT
>JBEKBX010000053.1:0-24597 GCA_050015175.1 Acidimicrobiales bacterium
TCGACCTGATCGGGGATCACGTTCAGCTTCGTGCCGCCGTGGACGATCGTCGGGGCGATCGTCATGTGGGTGCAGGCGTGCGCCTGGCGGGCGAGCCCGGCATGGGGGAACGACTCGCAGATATCGTCGATCCTGGCCGGGTCGAGGAACATCGCCCCGATCTCCTCGGGCAGCGACATGCCGGCCACAAAACGGCGCCAGGCGTCGTGCACCTTCGCCGGCGGCCTGAACGCCGCGAGGCGCCCTACGACCGCGGCTGCGGTCACGAGGGCGTTGTCGGTGCGCAAGGGTGCCGAGGCGTGGCCCGCCACTCCCCGGACCCGCAGGCGGCACCAGCAGCTCCCCTTCTCGCCCACCATGACAGGTAGCCGCCGACCGCCCGGCGTCTCGATGGGGACGCCCCCGGACTCGGTGATCACGTAGTCGGCTCCCACCGATGAGGCCGCATGCTCGCTCAGCCATCCTGCGCCATGGGAGCCGAGGGCTTCCTCGTCGGCCACCGCGGCCAGGATCAGGGTGCCACGGGGACTGAAGCCACTGCGAGCGAGGCGCCCGAACGCGACGGCCATCGAGGCGGTGATGTTCAACATGTCGACAGCGCCCCTGCCCCAGACCTCTCCGTCGACAAGCTCACCGCCGAACGGGTCCCGGCTCCAGGTGTCCGGGTTGACCGGCACTACGTCGGTGTGGCCGAGGTACATGAGTACGGGCGCCCGCGGGTCGCTTCCCTCGATGCGCGCCACGAGCGACACGCGGCCCGGGAGCGGCTCATAACTCTCCAGCTCACACCCAGACCCCTCCAGGCCCGAGCGCAAGAGGTCCGCGTTGGAGATCTCGTGGCCCGACGCGTCCGTGCCGTCGTTGACACAGGCGTTGCGTACCATCTGTTGGAGAAGGTCGACCGTCTCAGGGTCCCGCACCTGCGAGCCGCCCGCCGTCACATCTTCTTCGATTCGATCCACCGCCACATCACCACGTGGGGCCCGATGTAAGCAGCAACCCATTCCTCGCCCCAGGTCCGAAAGCCCGCGCGCTCGTAGAAGGTGACCGCGCTCACACGCGCGTTGCACCAAAGGAGGTCACCCCCCGCGGCGGCCACGTGGTCGAAGACGGCCCTGAGCACCGACGACCCGATGCCCTGGCCCTGGGCGTCGGGTCGGGTGGCCATCCCGCGAAGGCGCCATGTCGTCGTTCGGCTGCCGGCACCCGGAGGAACCCCGGCCTCGGTCACGTCGAAGGGTGCCGGCTCGCGGAACACCGTCGCCACACCGACGACGGAGCGACTGGCCCGGTCGATTGCGCCGAAGGTTGCCGTGCCCGGATCGTCGTCGTTGTCCCAGACCACCTTGTCGATGCTCTGGCGCGGCCTGAGGACCGCATGACGCAACGCATAGCTGTCAGCTGTCGGGATCACTTCGACGTCGACTTCCACACGGCCGAGCGTACCGACGGACTCGGTCGCGCTCCAACCCGGACCTTTTTGAAGGCGGCAGACAACGTCCTTGATCTCTGGTGCATTCGAGGGTGAGTCTTGCGGTGATCAAGCTCCTTCACGAAACAGGATTGACCAGTGCTCACAGCCTCGTCGCGGTCGATCGCGAAGCCAGTGTCCGAAGCGAAGCCCCCTGTCGGAGATCGCGGACGCAATCGCGGACAAGGTTTTCGCGAGCGCGCCCTACCTCGTCAGGATGCGAAATGACCACTGCGGTCTCAGCCTGAGTCGCCGTCCCAGCGTCGTGACGGGGTGACCGAGGGGGTGATTTACGTCCTTTTCCATGTGTGCTCAATCCGGCCGGGTCGATAGTTCTTTATGCCCACTACATAAGGGGGCGGACAATACCCGAAATAGATGGTCACGGTTATGGACGCGCTCGCCGATCGTAGCGACTTGCTCCGTAAGTCTCCCCCATGGGAGCTCTGTCGTCGAAACGCCCGACGGGATGATCAAAGGGCCGTGCTCGGCGAGCTCGCTCTCGCACCATGAATGGCGGACCCGACGTCCCCGTCGAGTAAGCAACCAAGAAAAGGAAGAGACAATGAAGCGCTTCAAGAGCTTGAGCAAGACGAGGCGGATCGTTGCTGTCGGCTTGACCGTTGGTCTCACGCTCGGTGTAGCCAGTGCCGCGTTCGCTTACTTCACCACGACCGGTTCCGGTACTGGTAGCGGCACCGTAGGGACCGCCACGGCCATGACGATCAACCAGGCGTCGATCACCTACAGCAACTCACCGACCAACGCCTTTGTTCCGGGCACCTCAGCGACGGTGACCTTCACGGTGGACAACCCATCAAGTGGGAATCAGGATCTCGGCACGATCTCCTTGGCGAGCTGGGCGTCCGGCTCCCCGCTCACCTGCGGGTCAACGGTGTCGGGTCAGAGCGATTGGTTCACGATGACGCCCGATGTCGTGAACACTGACTATGCACCTGGGAACGCCTTGGCTGTTACCGGCAACAGCGTGATCACGTTCAACAACGAGGACACGGCTCAGAACGCCTGTGCAGGCCAGACGATCACGTTCACCTATTCGGCGTAGTTTTCTCGACTTTCGGAGAACCGGCATGAAAGCCCCTTTGCCGGCCCAGCCGAGTCGGCAGGGCCCGGGCGCTGACTGTCACCACGCCGTGCTCGGGCCGCCACCCCGGACTTCCCGCCGAGCAGCAAGGACGAGTGCCCGGGGTACCCGAGAACGGACACCGCCTTGAACACAAAGATCAGAGCACGTGAAGTACTGGCGACGAATGAAGAGGCCACGGTGATTGCCGTGCCCTCTTCATTCGTCGCCATGGCCACCGTTGCTGGCCCCGATCGGTCGACCACCGCTCACACGTCGCTCACAAGTCCGCGCACGGCTTCCGTGATCGACGGCGTTTCCGACCCGGCTCGCGACTCGCTGCGGTCCAGCGCGTCGTCGCCCAGCGCGTCGGGCCCGTCCGCCACTTGCTCGTATGGGGCCAGGGCATGAGGCTCCGGACCGTCTTCGCGTTCGGCGCGATCGTCGCCTTGGTGATCGGTGTTGGCGCGAGTGTGGCCTACGGTTACTTCACGAGCTACGGCTCAGGCACTGGTTCGGGGAGTACCGGCACTCTGCGGACCGTTACGGTGGCGACCGTCGGGACGCCGACCGTGCCCCTGTTCCCTGGGGGGACGGGAGATGTGGTCTTCAGCGTCACGAACCCGAACGACTTCACCGTCTCGCTCGTCAGCGTTTCAGGCGACGGCACGATCACAGCTGACGCCGATCACTCGGGTTGCACGACGACAGGAGTCACCCTGAGTGTTCCGCCAGTTGACCTGCCGATATCGATCCCAGCCGAGACGGTGCAGCCTATCGACCTGTCCGGTGCGGCATCCATGTCCCCTTCGTCCCTGAGCGCGTGCCAGGGGGCGACCTTCAGTATCCCCATCACGATCACGGTGGACGCGCCATGAGCCGGGCGTCTTCCCCGCGGATGAAAGTCATGACGGCTACTTGGCGTGCCAAGTTCGTTGTCGCGCTCGGCGGCGCGATTGTGGGCTTTGGCATCCTCGGAACCGGGGCCGCCCTTGCCTATTGGCTGACCGCATCGTCGAACCCGGGCGAGGCTGTCGCCGCCAGTTTGTCCGCGCCCACGACGCCGAACGCGACCGTGAACGGCAGTGGCGCGATCACCATCGGCTGGGTCCTCCCAGCGACTCAGCTTCCCGGCGCGCAGTACGAGGTGACCCGTACCAGCGGCCCTGGCAACCCGGCCCTGGTTTGCACGGTGGCTGCCACCGTGACCTCGTGCCAGGACAGCGGCCTTATCGCCGCTACGAGCTATGGGTACTCCGTCGTCGCGGTGCTCGACGACTGGCAGTCCTCGGCCCTTACGACATCGGCCACGACAGCAACTCCGACGTTCGCGATCTCATTGTCGGCCAGCCCCTACACGGTCGGAACGCCGATCACCGTCCAGGCCATCACCGCGAAAATCGGGGTGAGCACCGATACCACCTACACAGGCGCCAAGACCATCAACTGGTCCGGGCTCGCCTCCAGCCCGTCTGGCCAGGCACCCGCATATCCCTCCGGCTCGATGAGCTTCATCAACGGAGTCGCCTCACCGGGAGCGACCTTCACCGCCTACCGCGCAGGCAGCAACTCCTTGACCGCCACGGACGCCAACGCGTCGAGTGTGACTGGCACAGCCACGATCGCGGTCAACGCCAGCGCTGCCGCCCAGATCGCCGTCGTCTCCGGCTCGGGCCAGTCCGCCACCGTCAACACCGCGTTCGCCAATCCGCTCGTGGCTCTCGTCACCGATAGCTACGGCAACCCGGTCGCAGGCACTTCGGTCACTTTCGCCGGACCCTCGAGCGGAGCCGGTGGGATCTTCGGATCCTCGGGGTGTACCTCCAACCCACAGACCTACTCGTGCGTGGCCACCACGAACGCGAGCGGTGACGCCACCTCGTCGGCCTTTGCGGCAAGCACGGTCGCTGGTGGCCCCTACAACGTCTCGGCGAGCGCCGCGGGCACGAACACGGTGAACTTCTCCGAGACCGACACCGCCGGGTCCGCGGCAACGATCGCCTTCACCTCGACGGTGTCGGGCAACCGGACCGTGAGCTCATCGGCGAGCGTCGGTCCTTTCGTGGTCCAGGTCCAGGACAGCTTCGGCAATGCGGTGACGAACACCGGCCCGGCAGCCACTGTCAGCCTGACCACGACCTCGGCCGGTATGGGCGGACATACGCCGTTCTTCACCACGACCTCGGGCGGGTCCTCCGCTTCAGCGGTCACCATCGCCAACGGCGCCTCCTCGTCGCCGAGCTTCTACTACTCGGACACGAAGGCGGGCAACCCGACGATCAACGCCACGGCGACGGTCAATTCGCAGCCGGTGACCGGGTCCACGAACGGCGTAACCATGGTGGCCGCTACAGCCAGCAAGCTCGCCATCACCTCGACCGCCTTCAGCGCCGCCGCCAGCAGCTCGGCCACCAATGGGTTCGCCACGACCCTGGAGGACAGCTTCGGCAACGCGACGACGAACGGCTCGGCCATCACGATCGGCCTGTCGTCCAGCTCTTCTGGGGCGAAGTTCGCCGCCAGCTCAGGAGGAGCCGGAGTGACGAACGTGACACTCTCCGCCAACACCCAGTCGCTGACCGCTTACTACGGCGACACAGTCGCAGGCTCACCGACGATCACGGTGTCGGGCAGCGGATTGTCGCCCAACGGCACCCAGACCGAGACGATCACCGCCGCTACGGCCAACAATTACGTGTTCCTCACCTCCGCGGTGTCCGGTCAGGCGTCGGCAAGCGCCAGCGTGGGACCGATCACCGTCCAGGAGCAGGACACCTTCGGCAACCCGACCACGACGGCCGAGACCGTCACCCTGTCATCGAGCTCGGCTGGGACTTACATCTTCAACACGACCGAGAACGCCACCTCCCCGACCGGTTCGACGACGGTGAGCATCCCAGCTGGCCAGTCGTCAGCAACCTTCTACTACGGCGACACCAAAACGGGCGGTCCGTTGATAATCGCCTCGGGATCGCTCACCTCGGCCACCCAGACCGAGACGATCACCCCTGGAGCGCTGAGCCAATTAGCCCTTAACCCGTCCACCTCCTCACCGACGGCTGGCACAGGCTTCACGGTGAGCCTCACGGCCCTTGACCAATACGGCAACACCGACACCAACTACACCGGCTCCGAGTGCGTGGCGTTCTCCGGCCCGGCCAGCAGCCCGGGCGGCACAGCTCCCAGCTACCCGGCCAAGGGCTCGTGCGCGAGCGGATCGGCTATGACCTTCACCAACGGGGCCGCCACCGGTTCCAACGCAGCCAATATCACGCTCTATGACGCCCAGAGCGTCACCCTGACTGCCACGGACAACACGACCAGCAAGACCGGGAGCACCAGTCTGGTGGTCGGCCCGGCCACAGTCACAAAGCTCGTGTTCAGCACCGAGCCCGTCGGCGGCGTGGCCGAAGGGACCAACTTCGCCACCGAGCCTGTCGTCTCGGTCGAGGACTCCTACAGCAACACGGTCACTTCCGACACCGGCATACACCGCGGGCAACGGCGGGAGCACCGAGGGCAGCCTCGGTTGCACCGCCAACACGGTCAACGCCGTTGCCGGGGTGGCCACCTTCGCGAGCTGCCAGATAACCGGCACGGCCGGCGCGGGCACCTACGTCCTAAGCGCCGCCCGCAGCGGGCTCACGACGGGAACCTCGTCCAACGTCGCCATCACCGCCGGGTCCGCCACAAAGCTCGTGTTCAGCACCGAGCCCGTCGGCGGCGTCGAGGACGCCAGTGGCAACACCGTAACCGCGTCCTCCGCATCTATCAGCCTTGCCATCAACACCTCGCCCGGTGGTGGGGCCGTGTTGTCGTGCACGAACAACCCACTCTCGGCCACCAGCGGCGTGGCCACCTTCGCCGGGTGCAAGATCATCGGCCAGGCGGGCAGCTACGCCCTCAGCGCCACCGCTACAAGCCTCACCACGGCCACGAGCAGCTCGTTCTCCCTCACTGGGATCGCCTTTGTCCAGCAGGTCAGCATTCCGGCGGCCGCAGCCGTCTCCAGTGTGTCGCCGACATTGTCAAGTGGCGTCACTGCCGGCGACGCCCTGATCCTGGTCTTCGCCGACCAGGCCGACAACGGTTCGGCTGTCTCCTCCGTGAGTGGTGGAGGCGTCACCTGGGAGAAAGCCGTTTCGAGCGGTGCTTCCACCACTTACGGCGTCGCGGAGGTCTGGTACGGGCTCGACTCGACCGGGACGAGCGGCTCGACTGTGATCACGGTGAACCTCAGCGCAACTACGAACGTCCAAATTGCCGACGTGAGCGAGTGGAAAGGAATAGCCACAACGGGCGCCCTGGACACCGACACGAGCGACACCGGCGCCAGCACCTCGATCAGCGCGGGGGCGATCACTCCGAGCGCAAGCGGCGAGCTGATCATCTCCGATGCATATCTCTCTTATGCGAACACCTCCCAACCGACTCCCTCCAACGGGTTCAGCTCTTTCACCCAGAATCACGGAGAGTCCGGCTATTACCGGGGCTACGGGGCGTACCTCGTGGACGGAACGTCCTCCAGCATTTCGACGACCTGGACAGAACCTGGCTCGGGTGACTGGTCGGCGGCCATCGCGGCCTTCAAACCATAGACGGGAGGGGCATAGAGGGACGCAAGCAACAGACGCGCGGACCGCATCTCGTCACCAGCCTCGGGCAGTCCGGTTCGCCAAGGAGCCGACCAAATGTCCCGGAATTGACGCCGATCGAGGGCTGCGGAGTTGAGAGCGAAACCGGTCGCGTCACCTAATGAGGTGTTCTCACGGCGAGCTCCAGTCGCTCACCTGCCTTGAACTGCAAACGAGTCCCGTCACGGTCGATCCGCCACACCGACTTGTTGCCGCGGACGATAAAGTCGTCGCCGGCGGCGACGAGCGCGGTCTCCTCGTCGATGCCGATCAGCGTCGTCTCCGGCGGCGTCCGCGCCATTGTGCGGTCGGCCAGCCCGGGCATCCACTGTTCGAAGCGGTCGAAGTGGGGGAGCACGACCAGCTGCGGCACGACCGCGAGGCCCTCACCGCTGTAGCGCCCCGGATGGCGGAAGTCGTCCGCGACCCTGCTCAGCGCGCACGCCCCGGCCGAACAGCCTGCGAGAGCGGCGCCCGAGCGCCAGGCCTCGAGGATCGCCTGCCAGACTGCCGTGCCGGCGAGGGTGTGGACGAGGTACCCGGGATTCCCGCCCGAGAGGTACACGAGGCCGGCTCCGGTCACCTTCGAAGCCAGCTCGGGCCGCTCGGCATCCTCCCGGTCGAGCACCTCCAGTGGCACAGGCTCGACGCCCATGGCGACGTAGTGCGCGGTCGCGAGCTCGGTCCAGTAGCGCACCCGTTCCGGGCCCTCCTCCGCGGAGGCAGTCGGGAGGAATACCGCGCGTTGCGGACGCCCGTCGAGCAGTTCGGCATCGACGGGGACCATGAGATCGAGGAACTCGCCGCTTCCCACGAGCGCCACCGGCCCCGCTCCGACGCGGCTCACGGCCTTGGACCTGACCGGGTCGGCATCGGGCTTACGCTAGTGGTCCGGTAGTTCGCGCCGGTCTCCCCGGGCCGCGCGGGCCGCGGCGCTTCGTGTCGCCACAGCACCGCTATCACTCCTAACCAAGACTGCCCCTGATGATCACCGCCACTGACGTCGAGCTCACTGCAGGAGGCCGCCAGCTCCTCGAGCCGGTGACTTTTCAGGTCGCGCCCGGGGACAGGATCGGGCTCGTGGGGCGCAACGGGGCGGGCAAGACCACCCTTGCCAGGGTGCTAGCCGGAGAGGCCCTCCCGGCGGGGGGCACCGTTCGCCGCTCGGTGCCGGTGGCGTACCTTCCCCAGGATCCCCGCACAGGGGACCTGAACGTCATCGCGCGGGACCGGATCCTCGGGGCAAGGGGCCTCGATCGGATCGTCCACGAGCTCCAGGTCGCGCGAACCGACATGGGCCACGGCGATGCCGAGCACCAGAGCCGGATCCTCAGCCGTTACTCCAGGCTCGAGGAGCAGTTCCACCTCCTCGGCGGATGGGCGGCCGAGGCCGAGGCCGGTTCGATCGCCTCCAGCCTGGGACTGCCCGACAGGGTGCTCACCCAACCGCTCGGCACGCTCTCAGGAGGTCAGCGACGCAGAGTGGAGCTGGCACGGGTGCTGTTCTCCGGCGCTCCCACGCTGATCCTGGACGAGCCGACGAACCATCTCGACGCCGACTCGATCACGTGGCTGCGCCACTACCTCCGATCTCACGACGGGGGGCTCATGGTGATCAGCCACGACGGTGAGCTGCTCGACTCGGTCGTCAACAAGGTGTTCCATCTCGACGCGACGCGGGCCCAGCTCGACGTGTACCGCCTCGGATGGAAGGCGTACCTGGAACAGCTTGCCGTCGACGAGCGCCGCAGGCGCCGCGAGCGGGCAAACGCAGAGCGCAAGGTCGTGGAGCTCAAAGCTCAGGCCGACCGCATGCGCGCGAAGGCCACCAAAGCCCGCATGGCCCACAACCTCGACCGCCGCGCCGCGCGTCTCACCGAGGGGCTCGAGAACGTCCGGCGGGTGGACAAGGTGGCCAGATTGCGCTTTCCAGCCCCTTCACCGTGTGGCCGGACCCCTCTCAGCGCGACCGGGCTCACGAAGTCCTACGGGTCCCTGGAGGTGTTCTCGGGCATCGACCTGGCGATCGACCGCGGCAGCCGCGTGGTCATTCTCGGGCTCAACGGCGCAGGCAAGACCACGCTCTTGCGCGTGCTGTCGGGGATCGAGCGACCCGACGCCGGAGAGGTCGTACGGGGCCACGGCCTCAAGCTGGGCTACTACGCCCAGGAGCACGAGACGTTGGACCCGTCGCTCAGCGTGTACGAGAACGTGCGTCACAACGCACCGCCCGCCGTCACCGACGCGGAGCTGCGCCGCATCCTGGGGTCGTTCCTGTTCGGCGGCGAGCGCATCGAACAGTTGGCGGGCACCCTGTCGGGTGGCGAGAAGACCCGTCTCGCGCTCGCGACCCTTGTCGTGTCGGCGGCGAACGTCCTGCTCTTGGACGAGCCGACGAACAACCTGGATCCCGCCAGCCGCTCTGAGGTGCTGAAGGCGCTGCACAGCTATGCCGGCGCGATCGTGCTCGTCACCCATGATCCCGGTGCCGTGCAGGCCCTCTCCCCCGAGCACGTCGTTCTCATGCCCGAGGGCGTGGAGGACACCTGGAGTGACGACCTCGGCGACCTCGTCGCTCTTGCGTGAGCTCTGCGCGGTCTGAGGGGTGCGGATGAGGCGTCACCTGAATAGCTTTGTGAAAGGCGCTACGGGCGGGAGGGCCCTCATGGGCGGCGAACTGCTACCGACGCCGGCCGAGGTCATGGCCAAGGCGACCAGGATGCTGCAGCGGGTGATGCTGCTGCAGGTCCTGTGGTTCGCGTGCTTCATGGCGGGCGGCCTGCTCACGATCTGGACGGCATGGAAGAACACGCACCTGCCTGCGGCGTGTGCTGGCCATGTCCCGGGCACCGCGGCAGCGGCGATCACGGGCTGTGGTCACCACTCGTACCACTGGCCGGTGCTCCTGGTCCTGGTGGGGATAATCGGGCTGTTCGTGACCGGGTACGTGGCGACGCGTCTGGCGGTCAAGTACCTCGGCGCCGGGGCGGCGGCCTTCTTGCGCAGCGGGCGCCGCTTCATGGGACCGATGGGCCCGCGTCCAGGGAGCGGGGACATGGCCGGGGGATTCCCCGGCTCTGGCGGAGGCGTGCCGCATGGCTTCGACCCCGGCCTTCCGCCCGGCACCCCGAGGCCGCCGCCGGGCCCCCCGCCTGCCTGAAAGCGTTTCTGACCGCCGCGGTAAATCGGGTGTCAAGGCAGGAGACGGCGGTAGCGCACCTCCTGGTGGCGTTCGTCGGCCACCTCGAAGATCTTGTGAGCGCCATCGAGGCGCCAGCCGAGATGCTCGTAGAACGCCCGTGCTCGAAGATTGTCGGCCAGGACCCACAAAGCGGCTTGTGTGTAGCCATCGCGGATGAGCCGGTCGAGCGCGTCGGCCATGAGGGCGCTCCCTACGCCTTTGCGCCAGTGTTCCGGGTCGATGTAGCAGGCGTAGACCTCGCCGAGTGGTGGATCGTCGAGGTCCGTGTCGCGGTAGGCACCGCCGCCCAGCCAGCCGGCCACCTCGCCGTCGAGCTCAGCGACGAGCAAGAACCGACCCTCGGCCTCGGCGCCGAGGATCTGGGTCTGCCAACCCAGCGTGCGCCGGGGGAGATCGGCGCCAAGAGACTTGAGGAAGTCGTCCGAGATCACACTCGCGTAGCCGCTCTGCCAGGAGCGCACGTGGGAGGACGCGATCGCGGCGGCGTCGGCCACTTCAGCCCGGCGCACGAGAAGGGCCATGGCCGATTCTGTCATCACAGCGAGTGCGTCACGAGCATGCCTGGTTCCCGAACAGTCCCTGCCCCTTTGCGTATCGAACATATGTTCGTATACTTCGGCCATGGCTACGTACGCCCTTGCCGGGACGCCGTCAGCTTCTGGTGCCCGACCGGCTGCCGGCATCGCTGTCCCAGGTCCTCTCCCCCGCCCTGTGACGGGCCCGTTGCCGGCGGAGCGGGTCCTGCCGGTTCTCCCGGAGTTGGCCGGGCTGTTCCCCGGTGGCGGGCTCCCGAGGGGCGGCACGGTCCTGCTCGGGCCGGCATCGGTACCGGACACGCTCCTCGGCCCTGCTCGTGCCAGGTCCGGTCCCGGCCCGGCAATGGCGGACCGGCGGCCGGGATTGACGAGCCTGCTGCTCCTGCTGCTCGCGGTCACGTCGTCTCTGGGGCACTGGTGCGCGGTGGCCGGCTTGCCGGAGCTCGGGTTAGCGGCAGCGGCCGAGCTGGGTGCCGATCTCGACCGCCTTGTCATCATCCCTCACCCCGGCTCGGAAGGGCGCTGGCAAAGCGTCGTTGCGACGCTGCTCGAGACCGTTGATCTCGTCTGTCTCGCCCCGGACACCCCTGTGCGACCCGTTGACGCCAGACGGCTCGCCGCCCGTGCGCGAGAGCGTTGTTCGACCTTGCTCGTATTCGACGCCGACACTCCTGGCATTGTTGCGAGGGGGCTCGTCTCCGGTGGCCCTGCACGACCGGGACGTGTCATGGCACGTTGGCCAGGCCCCTCGGACCTGCGTTGTGCCGTAAGAGAGTCGAGCTGGTCCGGGCTCGGACGTGGTCACGGTCTGCTCAGCTCTCGCCAGCTCGAGGCTGAAGTCTGCGGTCGGGGCGCAGCCAGCCGGCCGAGACGAGGCCTGTTGCGCCTCCCGGGGTGAGGTCAGTGGTGCCCCCGGTCCGCACCCTCGTCGTCTGGTGCCCTGATTGGCCTCTTGTCGCTGCCGGGCTCGCCGACCGGCCGGCCGCCGTCCTCGCCGCCAACCGGGTGGTCGCATCCTCTGCCCCTGCCCGGGCTGAAGGGGTGCATCTCGGGCAGCGGCGCAGGGAGGCCCAGGCATGCTGTCCGGAGCTCGTCGTGGTGGACGAGGAACCGGCTCGGGACGCGCGCAGCTTCGAGCCCGTGGTCCTAGCGGTCGCGGGCTTCACGCCCCGGGTGGAGCTCACCAGGCCCGGGGTCTGTGCCCTACCTGTCCGGGCCCCCGCCCGTTACTTCGGCGGGGAGGTCTTGCTCACCGAGAAAGTCCGTGCCACGGTGGCCGCGACCGTCGTGGCAGTTGCCGGTGCGGCCGGCACCGCAGCTCCTGAGCCACCGTGCCGGGTGGGGATCGCCGACGGCCCGTTCGCGGCACGGCTTGCAGCACGCGACGGCGTGATCGTGCCTCGTGGTGCAGCGCCGGAGTGGCTAGCGCACTTCGAGGTGGAGGTTCTCGGCCTGCCCATGCTCGCCGACGTGCTTCGCCGGCTCGGGATCCGCACGCTGGGTGAGTTCGCCGAGCTGGACGAGGGTGCGGTCCTGGCGCGATTCGGCACCGAAGGAGGTTTTGCCCACCGGCTTGCGCGGGGTCTCGACGAGCGACCGCTCGCTCTCGGGGACCCTCCAGCGGACCTCGCGGTTTGTCGGGTGCTCGATCCGCCTGCCGACCGGGCTGACGCCTTGGCCTTTGTTGCGGTAGGGCTTGCCGATGAGCTCGTCGGCCGCCTCGCGCCGCACGGGCTGGCTGCTACCCAGTTGCTCGTCGAGGCGGAGACGGAACACGGCGAGTCTCTGCAGCGCTGGTGGAGGGGGGACCGCCCTTTCACCTCCCGAGCCATGGTGGACCGGGTCCGGTGGCAGCTCGAGGGATGGCTGCAGGGACCGGTGATCACCGCACCCACAGCCGGGGTCACCATGCTGCGTCTCACTGTCACCGGGGCAGTGCCCGATGACGGGCGGCAGATGGACTTCGAAGGGGGCGTGTCCGGGCCGAACCGGCAAGTCGAACGCGGTTTGGCGCGGGTCCAGGGCCTTTTAGGCCATGAGGCGGTCCTGACCGCTGTTCGCACGGGCGGAAGGGGGCCCGGTGAGCAGATCCGCCTCGTGGCTTGGGGTGAGGAACCTGATAAGGACCGTGGTCCCCCGGCAACAAGCGCCAAGACGACCCGGCTGGGAGGTGGCGGGAAACGGGCAACCGGGCGCGTGCGCCCGGGGCACCGGACCGCCGTCGCGGAAACTGACCCGGACGTGCCACCTTGGCCGGGCCACATCCCGCCTCCGTCGCCGGCACTCGTACATCCGGTGGCCATCCCTGTCGAGATCCTCGGTCCCGACGGTGCAGTGGTCGGGGTGACCGGTCGCGGGCGGTGCACGGCCGTCCCCTCCCGCTTGGTCCTGCTGGTCGCTGGTGGCTCGTCTCTCGGGATCACG
This sequence comes from Acidimicrobiales bacterium, assembly GCA_050015175.1. Taxonomy (GTDB): domain Bacteria; phylum Actinomycetota; class Acidimicrobiia; order Acidimicrobiales; family Bog-793; genus Fen-455. Next base: position 13,352 of record JBEKBX010000053.1, read on the forward strand.
GGTTGGGCGGGTCCGTGGCCGGCAGATGAGCGGTGGTGGGATTCAGCGGTTGCGCGTCGGCGGGCCCGTTTGCAGGTGCTGCTCGATGACGGGACAGCCCATCTGCTCGTCCTAGAGCAGGGATTATGGCGTCTCGAGGCCACCTACGACTGACAGGCTCGCGGATCCGGTGGCGCCGGAGGACTAGCGCCGGTCCGCTTGAATACTCTCAGCGGACTCACAGTTCCCGTGGAGGAAGAACTGAGTGGCGGGTCTCATGATCTGGGTATCGATACCCGAGCCGCACAAGGCGAGCCCGGGATGGGGGGCTTGGCCCTAGCGCTCAGCGAGCGCCTGACCGGAGGTGAGTCTGATGGACGAACACAACGACGAGCAGCGGATGCAAAAGACAGAGGCCCTGGCTCCTCGGGGTGAGCCGGAGGCGACAGGAGCCGTGGCACAGGAGCCCTCGGGCACGCCCTTCGGCCCTGGAGCGGCATCAACCACCTGGGCTGGGGCAGCTGGCCAGGAGGCCTCGCCTGCCGGCCCGGCGGGCAACGTGCCCGGCGGCTTTGGGCCCGATGGCTACCGGTCATTTGGCTTCGCATTCGACGCCTATCCGCCGCCCGGCTACGGCGCCGCCGCCTACACGCCAGGGACCGCGCCCGGAGGTTACGGCCCCGGCGGCTATCCACCCGGCATCTACCCGCCCGGTCCCTACGGCCCGACTGGTGATCAGCGGACTCAGCCCGGCCGGCCCACGCGCAGCCGGAAGCTTGCGGCAGTTGCTGCGGCAGCCCTCGTCCTGGTCGGCGTCGGCGGCGGTGCGGGCATCGCGTATCTGTCCCGGCAGAGCGCTGGCACCGCTGCGGGGTTGGCCACCTCACCGGCCAGGCATTCACTCACCACGTCCCAGATCGCCGCTGCGGTCGATCCTGCCGTCGTCGACATCGACACGAACCTCGGCGAGGGGACGGGCATGATCGCCACTTCCAACGGCGAGATCATCACAAACAACCACGTGGTCGAGGGCGCGACGACAATCAGTGTCGTGATCGAGAACCGCGGCACCTACAAGGCAACCGTCGTCGGAACGGATGCGTCAGCCGACGTGGCAGTCCTGCAGGTGACTGGCGTGACGGGTTTGCCGACCGTGAAATTCGGTGACTCCGCGACCGTCAAGATTGGGAGCTCCGTCGTTGCGATAGGTAACGCGGGTGGCCAGGGCTTCCCGTCGACGGTGACCGCAGGGGCCGTCACGGCCCTCGGCCGGGCGATCGTGGCCAGTGACGAAGATGGCCTGAGCGAGTCACTGACAGGCCTGATCCAGACCGACGCCCTTATCGAGCCTGGGAACTCCGGTGGACCGTTGGTCAACTCATCGGGGCAGGTCATCGGCATGGACACCGCCGCAGCGAGTGCGGATGGGGCCACGCCGATAGGTTTCGCCCTGCGCATCAACAAGGTCTTGCAGATCGCCAACGACATCGAACAGGGCAAGGCCGGACATGGGATCGTCATAGGCACCGAGGCCTTCCTCGGGATCGAGGGCGTGACTGTATCCGTACAGGGCTCGGGATCAGCGACGGGCGCCGGCCTGGAATACGTCGCGCCGGGAACCCCCGCCTACCAGGCAGGTCTTCAGGCAGGTGACGTCATCACAGCATTCGACGGCCACACGACTCCCACGATGAGCGAGTTGGCCAGCCTCATACACAAGCTGCGCCCCGGGGATCGTGTGAATGTCACCTTCGAGAGCCCATACGGCGGTGCCGAGACGGTCACCGTCACCCTCGGCGCCGCGCCGCCTGCGTAGCTCGTTCGTCTCCTCCCCGGACGAGCACCACCGGCCGCCCCGACGCCAAGCCCCTGGCGTCGAGGCGGCCGAGGCGCGTCCGAGGAAAAGAAGCCGATCTCCGTTGTTCGTTCCAAGTGTGGTGGCCGCCGATGACGAAGCTCACCAGGAAATCGTGGGAGCGTCGCGAGATGGGCTCGAAAGACACCTCTCAGATGGGCGTCACTGACCGGCGAACGGAGTGGACTCTGAGGAGGTCGTGCGGTGGGCGAACGAGTCGGCGTCGGCCCTGGCAGCGCCGTTGCCGGCGAGCTTGCTGGTGGACGCCGCGTCAGTGCCCCAATGGCGCGGCCCCGGTTCGGGATCGGTCGGCAGCTCGACAACGAAGGTGGCGCCGCCGCCCGGAGTGTCCCAGAGCGAGACGTGTCCACCGTGAGCATCGGCAATGGCCGCCACGATCGAGAGCCCCAATCCGGCACCGCCCTGTGCATGGACCCGGGCGGGGTCCGACCGCCAGAAACGTTCGAACACGTGCGGAGCGGCCTCGGGCGCGATCCCAGCACCGTGGTCGACCACGAAGATCCTGGCCTGGGAACGAGCAGGGTTCTGCAAGGGCTCGCGCACGGTAATGATCTCGAGGGGGCTGCCGGCGGGCGTGTAGGTGAGAGCGTTCGAAACGAGATTCCCGAGAAGCTGGCGTAGGCGCCCCTCGTCCCCGCTGATCATGCACGAAGGCGGTGCCTCGCATGTCACAGTGCGTGACGGGTCCACGGCCCGGGCGTCCTGGGCGGCGTCCGCGACGAGCGTCGTCAAGTCGACCGGCTCTCGTTCGAGCGGGCGTCCCTGGTCGAGACGGGCGAGCAGCAACAGGTCGTCGACAAGTCCTGCCATCCGGGTCGATTCGCTGTCGATGCGTCGCATCGCCGTGTCGAGGTCGCCTGGGCGATCTGCCAATCCGTGCTGGAACAGCTCCGCGTATCCGCGGATAGAGGTCAACGGTGTCCTCAGCTCGTGCGACGCGTCCGCCACGAACTGCCTGAGCCGCGCTTCGGACGCCTCGCGCTCGCGGAAGGCCGTCTCGATGCGGCCGAGCATCACATTGAGCGCCCGGCCGAGCCTCCCGACCTCGGTTCGGTTGTCAGTGTCCTCGACGCGCCGGCTCAGATCACCGTCTGCGATCTCGCCCGCGGTGTCGGCCATCTTCTCGAGAGGCCGCAGGCTCAAGCGGATGATGAGCCAGGCCGCAGCCACAAGGGCGATCAGGACCGCGCCGCTGACCAGGAGCTCGAGCGCGAGTAGATGGTGCAACGCTGCGTCGGTTCCGGTGAGAGGTATCGCCTCGGCGAGCACGTTGCCGTTGTTCAAGCTGGCTTCGAGCACCCGGTAGGCCCGAACGTCCCCATGTCCTGCGACGGTCCTGTAGACGGGTGCGCCGTCTGGGGTATCAGCGGCGAGGCTCGCGAGCGACGCTGGCAGGACCGGAGACGACTGGGTCGTGCTGCTGAACGACGTCCAGGGCAAGAGCTGTTGGCCGCTCGGGGCCAACTCCGTGGCCATCGTGCCTGGTGTCACTGCTTGGTTTGCCAGGTCGGATCCCGGACCGCTGAACGGGTAGGAGAACCCGAGGTTCCGCGCTACCAGGTTCGCCGACCTGAAGAGCTGTTGGTCGAGTTGGCCGACGGCGTAACTGCGGAACGACGCGTAGGTGACGGCATCGGTCGCCGCCAAGGCGAAGATCACGAACCCGCACAGGACGACGATGAGCCGGACCTTCAGCGACACGGGCGACCCCAAATGCCACCGCTGAACCCGGAGAACCTCAGGTGAGCGGACATTCTCGTCAATTGCGCGGCGGGCGGAGCACGTAGCCAACCCCGCGCACGGTGTGGATCAGGTGCGGCTCTGTGAAATCGACCTTCTTGCGGAGGTAGCTGACATAGGTCTCGAGCACCCCGGCGTCGCCGCCGAAGTCGTAGTTCCAAACGTGGTCGAGCAGCTGGGACCGCGTGAGCACCCGACGCGGGTTCGAGAGGAGATAGCGAAGGAGCCGGTACTCGGTTGCCGTCAGGTCGATCAGCTGGCCGGCACGTCGCACTTCGTGGGCGTCGTCGTCCATCTCCAGGTCCGCGAGCTGGAGCAGTTCGCGGGCGGGCCCGCCCTTGCCGACGCGGCGGAGGATGGCATGGGTGCGGGCGACCAGCTCGGCCACGCTGAAGGGCTTGGTCACGTAGTCGTCACCGCCGATGGTCAGTCCCCGGACCTTGTCCTCGGTGGCATCGCGAGCCGTTAGGAAGAGAACCGGGATGTCGCGCCGGTCGCGCCGGAGGCGCTCGGCGATGTTGAACCCGTCGATGTCGGGCAGCATCACGTCGAGCAGGATGAGATCGGGTCGAAACGCATCGATCTGCTCGAGCGCCCCATAGCCGCTGGAAGCGGTTTGGACCGCGAAGCCTTCGTAACGAAGCGCCATCGAGACGAGCTCGGTTATGGACTCCTCGTCGTCGACGACGAGGACACGGGGGAGCGTTTCGTCTTCTGCCACCTTCACATTGTGGTCGATATCGCTGGGAGTTTGCTGAGAATCCAGCGTGGAGGCTGCGAGAACGTGCCACCGGTCAGCCTCTTGGGGAGGTGAGCGGCGAACACATGTTCGATAGATGTCACTATCCTGGATCCGTGGTTGGGTACGCAGAGCTCCATTGCCATTCGAATTTCAGTTTTCTCGATGGTGCCTCTTATCCCGAGGAACTTGTCGAGGAAGCCGCCCGGCTCGAGCTCGGGGCTCTGGCACTGACCGATCACGACGGGCTCTACGGCGTGGTGCGCTTTGCCGAGGCGGCAAAGGAGGTGGGAGTGCCCACCGTCTTCGGTGTCGAGCTCACCCTTGCCGGCCGCGGCCCGGACCTGGTAGGCACCCCGGTCGTCCCGGCGTCGCCGCGTACCGGGACCCCCGACCCGCCCGGGTCCCACCTGATCGTTCTCGCCCGCGACCCGGAGGGCTACTCCCGTCTTGCCCGCGCCATCAGCGAGGGCCACCTCGCCGGTGGCGAGAAGGGCCGGCCCCGTCACGACATCGACCGACTGGCCGAGCTCGCGGGAGGTCACTTCCTCATCTTGACGGGCTGTCGCAAGGGCGCAGTTCCTGCCGCGCTCGTGGGAGCCGGTCCTGTCGCTGCGGCGAGGGAGCTCGACCGGCTCGTCGAGCGGTTCGGTTCCGAGAGCGTCGTCGTCGAGCTGTTCGACCACGACGACCCGCTCGACTCGGCACGCAACGACGCCCTTGCCGCCCTCGCCGTGCGAAGGGATCTCGACATCGTCGCGACGAACGTCGTTCACCACGCCCGACCTGCGGGCCGTCGCCTCGCCTCGGTGCTCGCCTCGGTCCGCTCGGGGCGTCCACTCGACGAGCTCGACGGCTGGCTGCCCGCCGCAGGAGCGGCCTACCTTCGCTCGGGGGCTGAGCAGGCCAGGCGCTTCGCCCGCTACCCGGGAGCCGTTGAGCTCGCCGCCGAGCTCGGGCGGGCGTGCGCCTTCGACCTCCACCTCGTTGCTCCCAGGCTTCCCGATTTCCCCGTGCCTGCGGGCCAGAGCGAGATGACGTTCCTGCGTCAGCTGGTCGAGGAAGGGGCGACCCGGCGCTACGGCCCGGCGGGGGCTGAGCGAGTGCCAGGCGCTTGGCGGCAGCTGGAGCACGAATTGGCAATGATCGAGGAGCTGGGCTTCGCCGGCTACTTCCTCGTCGTCTGGGACATCGTCGAGTTCTGCCGACGAGCGGGGATCTATTGCCAGGGCCGGGGCTCCGCGGCGAGCTCGGCGGTGTGTTACGTGCTCGGGATCACCAACGCGGACGCCGTCGCTCTCGGTCTGTTGTTCGAGAGGTTCCTGTCACCCGAGCGCGACGGGCCCCCCGACATCGACGTGGACATCGAGAGCGGGCGGCGCGAAGAGGTCATCCAGTACGTCTATGGGCGCTACGGCCGCGAGCGGGCCGCCCTTGTGGCTGTGGTCGTGAGCTACCGGGCCCGGTCCGCCGTGCGGGATGCCGCCAAGGCGCTCGGCCACTCCCCCGGGCAGGTCGACGCCTGGGCACGGCGCATCGAGCGCTGGGGGTCGCTTGGTGGCGGTCACCACTCGACAGCGCCGCATCGCAAGGACCGCTGGACGTGGTGGAGCGCCGCCGCACAAGGCGAGGCCGCACGGCGCGAGGGCGTGAGAGCCGAGACCGGTGACAGCCGGCCCGGTCGTGATGACGTCGCCGTCGAGCCCGGTACTGCGAAGGCAGCGAGCGAGCTCGGGATCCCGGCCCGGGTGCTGGCGGTGGCGACCGAGCTGGAGGGCTTTCCCCGCCACCTCGGCATCCACCCCGGCGGCATGGTGATCTGCGACCGCCCGGTCTCGGAGGTCTGCCCGGTCGAGTGGGCCCGCATGGAGAACCGGACGGTGCTCCAGTGGGACAAGGACGACTGTGCGGTGGTCGGCCTCGTGAAGTTCGACCTCCTCGGCCTCGGGATGCTCGAGGCGATCCACCGGGCGGTCGACACCATCGGCGCCTATCACCACGACGAGATCGACCTCGCGATGATCCCTCAGGAAGAGACCGTCTACGACATGTTGTGCCGTGGCGACTCGGTGGGGATCTTCCAGGTGGAGAGCCGGGCGCAGATGGCCACGCTGCCCCGGTTACGGCCACGCTGCTTCTACGACCTCGTCGTCGAAGTCGCGCTCATCCGTCCCGGCCCGATCCAGGGAGGATCGGTTCACCCCTACCTGCGCCGGCGTAACGGGACAGAGGCGGTTACGTACCTGCATCCGTGTTTCGAGCGCAGCTTGGCCAAGACCCTCGGAGTGCCGCTGTTCCAGGAGCAGCTCATGCAGATGGCGATCGATGCCGCCGGGTTCTCGGCTGCCGAGGCCGATCAGCTCCGCCAAGCCATGGGTGCAAAGCGCTCGGCTTCACGCATGGAACGCCTCCGCTCCCGCCTGTATGCGGGGATGGCCGAGCGGGGGATCACCGGACATATCGCGGACGCCGTCTGGGAGCAGCTGGCGGCCTTCGCCAATTTCGGGTTCCCCGAGAGCCACTCGGTGTCCTTTGCCTACCTCGTGTATGTGAGCGCGTGGCTGAAGCTGCACTATCCGGCCGCGTTCCTCGCAGCACTGCTCAATTCCCAGCCGATGGGCTTCTGGGCGCCGCACACCCTTGTCGCGGATGCCCGGCGCCACGGGGTCGTCGTCCTCGGCCCGGACGTGAACAGGAGCGAGGCGGGGGCCTTGCTCGAACCCGGGACGACTCCCGACCCGTTGGTACGGCTCGGGCTCGCCGCGGTGAAGGGGATTGGCCCCGACCTCGCCGACGCGATCGCGGCAGGCCGGCCATATGCGGACATGGAGGAGCTCGTACGCCGGAGCGGCATCGGCCGCCCGGCTCTGGAAGCTCTCGCCACTTCGGGAGCGCTCGTTTCACTCGGCGCGACCCAGGTCCGCGCTGGCCGCAACGCGGATGCGACCAGCGTCGGTGGGACCGCAGTCCGTCCGCTCACCCGTCGCGAGGCGCTATGGGCGGCGGGCGCGGCCGCCGAGGCGCGCCCTGACCGTCTTCCCGGCACGGTGGTCGGGACGAATGCCCCACTTCTTCCCGAGATGGACGCGGTCGAGGAGATGTCCGCAGATCTGCAGACACTCGGGCTGTCACCGGGCTCGGATCCGATCGCCCTCGCCCGGGCGCAGCTCGCCGGCCGGGGGGTGGTCCCCAACGCGGAGCTCGTGAAGGTGCCCGATGGCGCGAAGGTCCTTGTCGCCGGCGTGGTGACCCACCGACAACGGCCCGCTACGGCGGGGGGGACGACGTTCCTCAACCTGGAAGACGAGACAGGGCTCGTGAACGTCATCTGCTCTCCAGGATGCTGGACCCGCTATCGCAAGGCGGCGCGCTCGGCGGTGGTGCTACTCGTACGTGGACGGCTCGAACGGGGAGAGGGGGCCGATCCAGAGGCGCCATCGTCCTCGAACGTTGTGGCGGAGTACCTGGAGGAGATCGACTTCGCGATGGCGCTCAGCCCATCGAGGGACTTCCACTGACGGGACGGCCGTCACGATCCGGTCGTCCTCCACCAGTTCTCGGACTCCTCTCATCGGGGGCGTCGCGCGGTCTTTGTCAGGGACAGGCTAGGTTTCTTGTCTGTCAAGGCCTTCCGGCGTAGTTCGCTGGACGGAGGGCGCTTCCGGGAGGTGCGCTTCGGGGTCGCGACGCAAGACCGAAGGCGGTCCGAACCGCCCCAGCTTCGAGACGGAGACCCCCCGCGGATGAACGTGTTTTTCAATGGCCTTGGACGCTTCAGCGTCCGGTTTCGTTGGTTCATCGTCGTCGTATGGATCGTCGGGACCGCCGCATCGGTTCACTTCCTGCCGTCACTGGGAAGCCAGGTCAACAACGACAACTCGGCGTTCCTGCCTGCGAGCGCGCCGAGCACGGTCGCAGGCAACCTCGCGGAGCCGTTGGTAGGCAAGGCATCGCTGGTACCGGTGATCATCATCGGCGTCAGCCGGGATGGTCCGATCAACGCCGCGGACACCAGGGCGATCACCCGCCTCGCCCTTGATGCCAAGAAGGTCCGGAACGTCGAGGTGGTGCAGTACGTCGGTACCTCCGCGAACGGGCGTGCCGTGCAGCTCCTCGTCGAGGCGAACATCGCCGGATTCAGCCCCGGGCCGTCGGCGGCGGTCGTCAACGGGCTGACCGCAGCGTTCACGAAGGCCGACGCGCCTGCCAGCATCCGGTTCCACCTTGCAGGCGTCGTGGCCACCAACGTCGCGCAGCAAAAGGAGTCGAACTCGACCGGCAACAAGACACAGCTGTTGTCGATCCTGTTCATCATCGTGTTGCTGCTGTTCGTCTTCCGCTCGGTACTGGCGCCGCTCATCACCTTGTTGCCGGCAGCGATCGTTCTCCAGCTGTCGGGCTCGCTCATCGGCGAGCTCGGCTCTCAAGGGCTCAAGATCTCTCAGATCACCCAGCTGCTCCTGATCGTCCTCATCCTCGGGGCTGGGACCGACTACGGGTTGTTCCTCGTGTTCCGTGTCCGGGAGGGCCTCCGCTCGGGCCTGCCGGCGAACGAGGCGGTGGCCCGAGCGGTCGCGCGGGTCGGTGAGTCGATCAGCGCGTCGGCCGGGACTGTCATCCTGGCGCTTTTGACCCTGCTGTTCGCGAGCTTCGGGATCTACCACGATCTCGGCGTCCCCCTCGCGATTGGGATCGCCGTGATGTTGGTCGCCGGGATCACGCTCTTGCCCGCGTTGTTGGCGATCCTCGGACGCGCCGTGTTCTGGCCGGCGAAGATCGTCCCGGGCGAGGCGAACGAGAGTTGGTGGGGCAGAGTCGCGCAGCGCGTCATCGCTCGCCCGGCGCACACGCTCGCTGTCGGTGTGATCGTCTTCGGCGCGCTCGCCTTCGGGGCGCTCTTCTATTCTCCCGCGGGATTCGGCGGAGCCACCGCGGCGCCGAACGGGAGTGATGCCGCAGCAGGCAACGCGGCACTGATGAGGTACTTCCCCCAGGCGAGCTCGAACCCGACCAACCTCATCTTGAAACTGGCCGCCCCGCTGTGGCAGGACCCCGGCGTGGTCGTGAAAGCCGAGAAGGAACTGCAGGCCACGGGGCTGTTCGACGCTCTGCCGGGCCCGCTCGATCCAGCGGGCACGCCGATCTCTCCGGCGCTGTACGTGAGCCTGCACTCTGTGCTCGGGAACCCCGCCTTGCTCCCGGGGTTGCCGGCTCCCGGTTCGCCGGGCGCGAAGGTGCCCACGTTGACCTACGACCTGTACCGAGCGACGGCTCGTTTTGTGAGCCCCGACGGGCACACGATCCAGTTCGAGGCAGGGCTCACGGCCGGTGACGCCGCCTCGACACCGGCGTTGAACGCGGTCCCGAGCATCCGCAACGCCTTGACGTCTGTGCAGCACAGTATCGGCGCCGCCGCCAGCGGTGTGGCAGGTGAAGCCCCTGCGCTCTACGACGTGAGCTCGATCTCCGACGCCGACCTCATCCACATCGTCCCGATCGCGATCATCGCCATCGGGCTCCTGCTAGCGCTGGTGCTCCGGAGCCTCGTGGCTCCCCTTTACCTCATCGCGAGCGTGATGTTGTCCTACCTGGCGGCACTTGGCCTTGCGTCGATCCTGTTCATCGAGCTCGCGAACAGTGGTGGCCTCACCTTCCTCTTACCCTTCTTGATGTTTATCTTCCTCTTAGCCCTCGGCGAGGACTACAACATCCTCGTCATGACGCGGATCCGGGAGGAGGCGCACCAACGACGTCTTCGCGACGCCGTCGTGACCGCGGTCGGCGCGTCGGGGCCGACCATCACTTCGGCGGGGCTCGTCCTCGCGGGGACGTTCCTGGTGCTCGCGGTCACCGCCGGGGGCCAACCGGGCGGAAGCCAGATCCGCGACATAGGCATCGGCTTGGCGCTCGGCATCTTGATGGACACGTTCCTCGTGCGGAGCCTGCTCGTGCCCTCGACGGTGTCGTTGCTCGGCCGGTGGAACTGGTGGCCGGGCAAGCTGGCGGAGATGGACCTGGCCAACGTCGCAGCCGCGGGCGACGAGGACCTCCCCACTCCTGTCGGGCAATCGGGAGTTCCGCCGACGTCCGACTGAGGTTCCCGTCGGAGAACCGGGCCAGGGCGCCACGCTCTTGGGAACGCCGGGCCCGTCAGCAGCAGGTATCGGCCTTTTGGATGTGCCGGCTCTAGCCGACAGGTGGAGGCCAGTTCTGGTCCGGCCGCGAGGTCAGCGGCGGGGGCTGGTCTGATGCCGGTCGCGTCTCGCCGGTCCACTGGCTGCCGTCCCACCACCGGACCTTGGTTGCGTCAGTGGCATCCGGGAACCAGCCGGGCGCCGGAAGAGGAGCGTCCTGACCGTGGAAGTACGCGAGGGCAGCTGCTTGCCGGTAGCCCGGGACAGGCATGCCCTGATTGCCTGTCGAAGCCCACCAGAGCTCGGATGCGCGGTGCCTGCGGGAGGCCTCGACGCAAGCCCAGACGATCGAGACGACCCAGACCGCCGCGGTGGTGACGCCGAAGGTGTAATAGCCCGTGAGCGCTACCAGCACGAGGACCAGCGCGGGCACCACCTTCACGTACAGAAGGCCGAGCGGACCAAGGAACAAGGTGAGGAAGAAAGCGAGCACCGGTGACTTGTCGACGGGAACACGATTGGGCTCGAGCCCGGACGGAGGAGTCCCCATGCGAGGAGTCTCTCAGGTTCGACGTCGCTCATCTACCGGGGCAACCGGAGTCTCGAGAGGCGCCATGCCCTCGGCGACCGTGTCCACCCCTGACGGCTCGGTCCCGTTTCTCCACGGTTGGGTGCGTACCGTCCAGGTGACCGCGACAAGGAAGGCCGTCACGCACAGGACCCACCCGAGCGTCGTCGTGCTCACCCCGATGTACTTGAGGCCAGAGGCGAAGATCAC
>JBEKBX010000054.1:0-18318 GCA_050015175.1 Acidimicrobiales bacterium
GCAGCGCCACCTGCCCGTCGCGCCACCGCTTCACGTTCGTTGAGTGGTCACGACAGATCTCGATCATGGACTCGATGGCATTCGTCGAGCGAAGCGTGCGGCCGAGTGTCGACGGGATCTCGCGCGCCATCACGGTGAGCGTCTCGCCAAGACCCTCGCGAAGACTCCCCGCCGCGCCGGGATGGCTTCCTTGCAGCTGGCGAGCGAGCACTTCCAGCTCGGCCGCGGCACGAAGAGCGTCGTCGTAGTGGTAGATCGCGCGCATCTTCTTCGTCACGGTCTTGGCGAGGGCCTTCGGGAGCTTCGACTCAACATTTCTGATCTTGTGCAGTTGGCACCGATGGATCACAGGGTGGTCGAAGACGGCTTTCACGGCGCTTGCAAGGCCTTCGTGCCGTCGATGACGACAAGGATCGGCCTTGTCACCTCGAGGCCGCGATCGCGAAGCCCGACGAGGAGGTCCTTCACGACGGTCGCGTTCTCGGTGTCGCCTTCTGTGATCGAGAGCGGGTGCTTTTTCCCGGTGATGTCGATCCCCATCGCCACGACACAGACGTGATCGCCAAAGTGCACGCCGTCGACCATGAGTGCCACGAGGTCGAGCTTGGAGAGGTCACCGACCAGCAGCTCGGCGAGAGCGTGCTCTGTCGCCTCGACGAAGCGTCGCGAGACCGCTAAGCGCGACGTGGAGCCGGCACGGGCCTCGACGCGTTCGCCGACAGGCTCAAGGCCGGACTTATAGCGGCGCGTGGAGAGCTTGGCGAGTATCTACTCCATTGCGAGGCGGCTCAGCACCTCGGTCGAGGAGAAGTGCTCATAGGCGGGGACGGCAAGTTCGCAGGCTCCGTCTGCCGAACGCACCCTCGGGCGCCGCACCGGGACGCGTCTGCCGCCGAGGGTCACCGAGCCCTCCTCGTGCCCGTGGCGCACCGCCGTGCGGTCCGGGTCGTGACGGCCCTTCGGACTTGCAAGTGCGGTGACGCTCTCTTCGAGGAGGACACCCATCACCTGCAGGGCCGTCCGGACGGCGAGCGCGAGCAGACCCAGGTCGCCAAGCACCTCGCAGGTTAGCGGTACGGGGTCCCCTCTGCGGCCGGCGCGGGTAGGTCATTTTGGGAGATAGTCCCTCGCCAGGTAGGCAGCGGCTCGCCGAAGGATCTCGTTCTCCATCTCGAGGCGGCGGTTCTGCCAGCGCAGCTGGACGATCTCGGCCTGCTCGGCAGAGGTCAGGTCGTCCTTGATCCCGTCGTCGATGTCCGCCTGGTGCATCCAGCCCCATACCGACTCGACCGAGAGTCAAAGTCCGCTGCCACCTCGGCGATGGTGAGATCAGCTCGGCGCGACGGTGACGACGTCCCGCTTGAACTCTGGGGGGAACTTCTTGGGCATAGCACCCATCCTCAGCGGGGCGAGCCCCACATCGGGATGTCAACCAAACTCAAAGCAGTCCCGAGGGTGATGGTGTAGTTCTAGTCGGGGTGCCAGTTGTGTCCGGTGAAGGGCACGGCGGCGAGCTCCGCGTTGGTGACCTTCTGTTTCAGGCGGTAATAACCATAGACGAGATCAACTTCGACTCCGATCCGAGCTTGGTCTGGGTGGTGGTGGCGACGATGAGCTCGAGGATGGCGCGGTCGGTCGTCAGTGGTTTGACCGGCGAGTTCATGGACATGAAGCCGAACAGGCGACGTTCGATCTTGTTCCACTGGGAAGTGCCCAGTAGCGCGTGCCACACGGTGACAACGACCCCGAGGGAAGCGGCCAGCTCCGCTAGCTCGATCTTCCAGGCCCGAGAGTGGTAGCTGTTGGAGCCTCGAGCACCCGCGATGATCATCAGCCGGGTGGCGTCAGGGTCATGGGCGGCACCCATCCGTTCCCGCCGTCTGGCGATCGACGCCACCGCGAAAGCGAGGGTGTCATTGTCGCCGGTGTTGACCCAGCCCTATTGGCACTGACCTCGGAGACGCCACAGCTGATGTCCTCGGGAACCCCGGATCGGGAGTGCCGTTGGCGTAGCTGCCCAGCAGTACTCTTGTCTGCGGTATGACCACGGCGCTGCCGACTTCGACTAACCCCTGACTCCCGACAGTGGCTATCCTCTAACCATGGGCGTGTCCATGTGGACGTGATGGCTCCGCGACATCGGTGGCTGAGTCCGCTGCCGAGGTTACTCGGCCAATCACTATGACCGCGCTTTCGCGCCAGTCCAGAAACAAACTGGCCGCACGCTATGGTTCGTTTGCCAGCTCAACTATCCCTTCGCGCGCGAACGACACTCAACACCCGCCGCCACGCACCGCCCGCGACACCGGAACGATGCATTGGATCAGCGGCCTTTACAGTCTCACGGAAAGTAGCCGCGCTTCACACACGCCACGCGAGAGGGGCGCCTATACAATGCCAACAACAGGGTTCGACGGACACCCGGTGAAACCGGAGGGTATCACCGTCTATATGCGGGAAAGACTCGGAAATCAGCTCTTCATATACGCGGCCGGACTTGCACAAGCCCGGCGGCTCGGCACACCCTGTTATGCGAATTTGGCATTCTACCGACGCACATGGCCACGGCGCACTTATCGTAAATCGTGTGACCTTGGTTTCTTCGATAGCGGTGTTGTTGTTCCGGAGGAAGACCAATTCCACCGTCCACTATTCAGCATAATGCCGATCAGCCGTGCGGCAATGATATGGCACAACCGGGTGGCTCCGCTTCTACCCTTAAGAGGGCGCAAGATCTTCATGGAGACATCCTCCTGTTACGACGAGCGGATTCAGAATATCGAACCGGGAACGACCCTTTTTGGAATGTTCCAATCCTGGCGCTACTTCGAGAATGTGGCTGATGAGATCCGCGAGCGCGTATCGACGGTCTTACGACCATCAGACTGGTATGTTTCTATGGCACGTCAGTTGACGCCCGGGTCCGGAGCCATTGCATTGAACGTAAGGCGAGGAGACTATCTAAGACCGGCGCAGCAGCGCTTCCATGGATTAGCCGAAAGAGGGTATTACGAGCGCTCGCTACGTCACCTGCGGCGACTCGGACTAGACGGTCCAGTATACGTCGCGAGCGACTCGCTTGACGCCGTCCTCCAGGAGTTCGCAAGGATTGCGGACTTAGTGCCTATTGCGCCTCCGCAGGGTGTCGCGCCGCTGGAGGTGATGCTTCTACTTTCTAGGGCGGACGGCCTGGTGGCGGGGAACAGTAGCTTCAGCTGGTGGGCAGGCTTCATTGGCGATAGGACTGATCATGTGGTAGTGGCGCCGCGTCCTTGGTTTACCTCGAGCGATTTTGATTCCCGTGACCTGTTACCTCGGTCGTGGCTGACACTTGACCGCGCGAATGAAGATTAGTGGAGACAAGGTCACGCTGTCCGGCCTGCTCATCACACACCGCCGCCCGTCCCCATCGGTATCTGCGCCCGTGCGGATTGCCATCGTCGACGTGGCACAGCCGCTTGCTGATCTCGACCTGCGACATCCGTCAGGGGGCACCTACAAGGCGGTCTGGGTCCTCGCGATGCGCGGCGAGCGCCCAATCGGCATCGCCACGATCCCCGTCAGCTCCGAGACTCTTTGTGCAGATGACCTGGAGCGCCACCTTCGCGAGTCTCTCGGCGAGGCATTTGATCTCGACATGTGCAGCACGAACTTGGAGGTCGCGCTGCCCAGGGCATCGGTCATCGTTGCGACGAACGTCGGCCGACCGGAGCAGCTTAAGACCGCGGTCGAACGGCTCGGGGAATTGGACTACCCGGAATACGAGATACTCGTCATCGACAATCGGCGATCGGGCGGCGTCAACGACCAAGTGCTGGCCGCAATAGCGTCCCTACCGCGTGTACGGGTGCTGGCCGAGCGACGACCTGGCCTCTCCGTGGCACGAAACCGCGGTCTGTGGGCCGCTACGGGTGAGATCGTCGCATTCACCGACGACGACGACGAGGTCGATCGCAACTGGCTACGAGTGCTTGGAGGTAGGTTGGCGTCACCTGGGGTTGACGCGGTGTGTGGGCTCGTGATCCCAATGGAGCTCGAGACTCCTGCGCAGCTGTGGTTCGAACAATCTGGGCGATCGACGAGCCGTTGCTGCAAGCCGCTCAGGTTCGAACTGGCCTCGCCCCGGGCTGGGGTGTTCAGGAGAGAACGTTTCGAGGTCGTACGCCATAGCCAGGGGGAGCCTGACACGCTGGCCTCGGTCTACGCCACCGGGGAGTACGGCACCGGTTCCAACATGGCGTTCCGTACGGAAGTGCTCCGGGGTCTCGGCGGCTCGGACCCGGCGTTGGGAGCGGGGAGTCCCACGCACGCAGGTGAGGACTGCGCGTTGTTCATCCGACTCCTCATGTCGGGCGGCTCCGTCGCCTACGAACCTGCCGCCATCTTGCACCGGGGCCTCCGACGAGACCTCGATGACCTCGAGAAGCAAATGTATACGTACGGGGTCGGGTTCATGGCTGCGCTGATGTCGCTGGTCTGGGAAGATCCGAGCCACATCATCGGACTTCTCAGGCTCCTTCCCACGGCGGTTCGGTCGCTAGTAAGCCCCTCTTCGCCCCGACGCGTCGACCGGGTGAAGGGCTACCCGTTCTCGCTGACCAAAGCCGAGTTGCTTGGAACCCTCGCAGGTCCTTTCGCCTATGTGCTCAGCCGAACGCAGCGACGGAAGTGGTCCCTGTGAGCGCGACGAGGCACAACGTCGGTGTCGTCCTCCGTGGCCGACGGGTGGCGCTGGTCACCAAAGCCCCCAGCGCCACAGCTGCGCCCGGAAGCGGTGGCGCTCCCAGTTCGCTGTGATGCGTCGCGGGAGGCGCAAGGAATCGGTGAACGCGTTAGCTGACCCGCCCAGCGTCGTACAGGCAGTGACAAAGCCGGCGTCGCGCACTGCCGCGATGGAGAACTCGTCGAACGCGTCGTGCCCACCGTAGGGATACGCGAAATGGTCGACTGCACGACCGACGCGGTGCTCAAGCGCCAGTTTCGACATTGTCACGGTCCGACCTTGCTCGGCGGGAGGTTGGCCACGCAGGCGGAGGTGGTCGACAGTGTGCGCCCCGATGGTCACCGTATCGGCAGCCGCGAGTTCGGCGAACTCGTTTGACGTGAGCGTGCGAGCGTCCTGCGGGGCATCCGACGGTACCGACCACAGCTCGGCGATGTCCTTGAGGACGCGTTCTATCTCCGCCACCGGCAGTGGCCACAGATAGCTGCGCACTGTTGCCAAGTCTGATGCTGCGCCGGGTCGCCCGAGCGCCAGCGTGACCGGGCCCGAGACCAGAGGAAGAACGAGCTCCGCGACCGTCCGAGGGCGGGACCGCAGGATGGCCGCCAGCCGGTCCCACCACAGCCCGTGGGCGTCGTCGATCTTGCTGCTGGTGACGAATACAGTGAGGGGCACGCCCTTGGCGCGGGCGATGGGCAGCGCGTTCCAGAGGTTGTCGGCGTATCCGTCGTCAAAGGTCACCACTACCCGACGCTTGCGCGATGGCTTAGAGATATCGTCCAGCGTCGAAGGTTCCGCGACGCGTAAGAGCTCGTCGAGGTGTGCGGCGAAATTGTCAGGTCGCACGCAGAGACCGAAGGGGTCGTCGACACGTTGGGCCACACGGTGGTAGCAGAAGATCAGGGTTCCCGCTCGGTTCATCGAGATGGCCTTTCGCCAATACCTCGCGTAAAGCTCCACCGCTACCAAACAAGTCGAGATCTTCGTGCGGCTGCCGACAAATCCTACTTGTCGCCACGGCTAAGCGCTCGCCCGAAGCGCTCGCGATGTTGTCGCCTGCCAGTAGTTGGTGGTCGAGCAAGACCCAGATGGGCGCGACGCAGGTCCGCTCTCAAAGAAGATGCGCTTAAGCTCGTGCGCCAGATGTGAAGCCAGTCGTCGGCCGGAACCGCACCGTCGTGCCCAGCCAGAGGCGCATCCGGTTACTCGCCACGAAAGTGGCCGATCACTTCCACCTCGACTCAGTGCGTCATGAGGCGCTGACTGCTGGGAGCGTCAGATTGGCTAGCTTGGCGTGTAGACGGCAGCCCAGTCGACGTTCATGTTCACTACAGCGGGCGTGATCGCGCTCGGGTTCGTGTTGTCGCCCGTCTCGATCTGCATGAACAGCTTCATCGGCTGATCGAAACCGTTGGCACCTGTCGGGGAGGGGTTCGGGATCGAGGCCCACGCCACGCCATCGACGAGATAAGTGATCGTCGACGAGTTCCATTCGACACCGTAGGTGTGCCACTGCGTCGCGTCGACTGACGTGTTCGTGTTCCAGATCATGTTGTTGTCTGCGCCGTAGTGTGTCGTGGCCGTGAACGACTGTCGGGAATTGGTGGTCGGAAAGTCTTCGTAGAAGTCGATCTCTGGGGGCCAGGTGTTCAGCCCGATGAGGCCGATGCACATGGTGATTCCGGCGCCGGCATCGGCTCGAGCGCGGACGAAAGCCATGCCAGATGTCCAGCCCGTGCGTGTCGACAGGCCCGTCCCGGTGTAGGCGCCACTGTTCGCGCTGTCTTGATACTCCGACATCGTGATCACGCCGTCGGCGACAGTGCCGTGCGACCCGAGCCAGTTCTGTGACAGGTCCGTATAGAACCCGTTCCACGTCGTCTGATTGAGCGACGTGCCGTTGAAGTCGTCGGCAAGGACCTGTGTGAAGCCTGGGTAGGCATTCGGCCCGGGAAGACCCGTGGTTGGCGGCTGAGTAGTCGTTGTCGTGGTTGGCGGCTGAGTAGTCGTTGTCGTGGCCGGCGCCACGGTGGTGGTCGTGGTGGCCGGCGCCACGGTGGTGGTCGTGGTGGCCGGCGCCACGGTGGTGGTAGTTGCCGGTGCCACGGTAGTTGTAGTCGCCGGCGCCACGGTAGTTGTAGTAGTTGGGGCTGCAGTTGTGGTGGTCGTCGGCGCCGCGGTGGTCGTAGTAGTTGGCGCCCCAGCTCTGGTAATCGTTGGCGCCGCGGTGGTGGTCGTGGTGGCCGGCGCCTTGTGGTGCCAGTTCTTTCCTTTGGTCGTAGTCGTGACGCGGTGCCAGGACAGATGGCTGGGGCGCCTCGCCCCAGAGGTGCCACTAACCGCCGAGGAGTTGACCGTCGCCCCAGAAGTACTACTAAGCGTTAAGGAGTTGGCGAGCACAGCCAGCGTGACAGCCACGACGATCCCACCTGCGAAAGCGCGGCGTCGACGAATAGGCGAAGCACCGTAGAAATACTCTCGGACCCCATGTGACTGAGGCTTTTCGAGTTCTGCCGCGCCTACCGCGCGGGGAGAACCGTGACCTTGACCGGGGTGAACCCTGCGGCTCGGACGGAATAGTCTGCGCACTTAGAGTGCATCGACCACCACGGAGAGTGACTTTAATCTTTCCTCCCCAAGTATCGGAAGATTCTGGTTGCTGGGGATGGTAGCCACCGAGGGGATTTGAACGGGGTCCGAGTGGCGACACGCGCTCCCGCGTATCGCTGCCGACGGGGAGAAACCTCAGTGGGTTGTCCGGGCGCCGATTAGTGACGGGTGCTGCCACACTTCGATCGAGCGGATCGCCAGGCTCTGGGGGAACCGGACGGCGGAGTTGGGGGGGAGTTTCCCGTCCACGGCCAGATCGGCGATCAGATACTCCGGCTGCGTGATGGACACGGCGAAATGGGCCCACAGGAACCCGTCGACGTACCACGAGATTGACCCGGGTTCCCAGTCCACTCCGTAGGTGTGGAACGCGCTCGAGGCGGTTGGCAGGTACACAACCGAGTGGTCGAAGTGGTTGGCAGCGCCGAAGTGCACAAAGAGATTGACGCTGTCCGACTGCGCCCAGTTCTCGAAGATGTCGATCTCGGGTGGCCAGGCCCCGCTCTCAGGCTCGGTCCAGAACGACGACCACAGGCCCCGCCCGACGGGCAGCTTGGCCACGATCTGGACGTAACCGTACAGGAAGCTGAACTTGCCGTACGACGACAGCATCCCCGACACGTACTGCTTGCCGTTGATCCGTTCCGGGACGACTGTCAGTGACACCGTGTTGTCATGCACTGCGACTTGGGAGGCCCGGTACCACTCCAGCTCGTCGTTGCCCCTGTCGGTGCAGCCGAAGTAGTAGCAGGTCGACCAGTCGGCCGAGTCAAAGTTGGAGCCGGTGAAGCGGTCCGAGAACACCAGCCGCCAGGAGCCCCCGGGACCGTAAGGGACGTTGGCACGGCGCGGCGTGGGCGAAGGAACACTGGTGCTGGTAGTGGTGGTCGTGGATGGGCGCAAAGAACTGCTGGTGCACGCCGAGCAGAGGCCGAGCACAGCCAGGACAAGAGCTAGGGTAGCGCCACGCCAGACCCGCATCACGCCTCAGGACGTGTCACTGGTCGGCCTCCGCAGAGACGCATGGTCTCACTCTCCAGTCCTTTGCTCTCACCAGCCCCTGGTTCTGGCGCCGGGGGGAATCTCGGTTTCCGGGACTCGCGTTCGCAACGCGTCGAGAATTGTGGTGCCTCGCGCCGACAGGCAGACCGCGAGAAACGCTCAACGGCGACCAAGCGGGATGAGCACGACCAACGCGCCGAGCACCATCAACACGTGCAGTAGTCGCGGCACCACATCCATCAGATTAGCGTCGCCTTTGCTTTTGCGGTGAGCATGTCCGCCCCAGTGGTCCTCGCATCGTCGCCAGTGCCGTCTCGGCGCACGCATGGATAACCTCTTGCCGATCACGCGTGGCAAGCCTCCCGCCGGCCACCTCCAAATCAGGCACGCAGGCGTCGACAAGCCCCCGATCGGCGCAGTCGATCTCCAGGCTGACGTGGCCATGCAGTACGTCGTTCAGGTCCTTCACATTCGTTACGAGGAATGCGACCGCCCATGAGGAACCGGCTTTGCCGGCCAGAAGACTCTGCGCAGTCGCGTGGGGGGAAGCCAGCCAGGAGGCGGGGCCCGCCCCCCCTTCGCTAGCATCGAGCGCGTGAGCACGACGGCGCCGCTCAAGCTGGCGTAGTCGTGAACGAGTGGCCGGGGCCCAGGTGGGTGAGCTGAAGGCGCGACGCTCGGTCAGCCCTTTGGTCCGAAACGCCATCTCGCTCATGGTGTCCTCGATGGGATCAGCGGGCATCGGCATCGTCTTTTGGGGAGTGGCGGCTCATCTGGTCTCGGTCGAGAACATAGGCCGTGCCTCTGCGGAGCTCTCGGCGATGGGCCTCCTCGCGAGCCTCGCGAGCCTGAGCCTCGGGTCGACCTTCATCCGATTCCTGCCAGTGTCCGGCAACCGGACCCGACAATTGGTGGCGCGCTCGTATGGCGCGTGCACGTCTATCGCGCTCATTCTCTCACTCATCTATGTTGCCGCCGGACTCGGGCATCGGTTCCTGCCGACGGCCTTCGCCTGGCGGGCACTGTTTGTGGTGGTTGTGACGTTCTGGGTCGTATTCGTGCTCCAGGACAATGCCCTCACAGGGCTACGGGCTACGAAGTGGGTCCCTGTGGAGAACGTCCTCTTCGGGATCGCCAAGCTGGCGCTTCTCCCGCTGTTCATCATCGTGGTCCCCAATCAGGGCATCTTCCTCGCGTGGTCGGCACCGGTCTTCTTCGCCGTCGCGCTCGTGACCCGCTATCTGTTTCGTACGCTGATCCCGCAGCACGAATCGGAGAGTCGTGGTCGTTCTCTCTTGCCGTCGGGTAAGGAGATCACCTCGCTTCTCGCCGCCCAGGGAGCGACGCAGCTGGTTGGAATCATGTCCTCGATGCTGATGCCGCTGATCGTGATCTCTCGGCTCGGTGCAACCGTGAACGGTTACTTCTACCTGCCGTGGACCATTACGGTCTCGTTCTCAAGTCTGATCTGGAGCGTCTCCACCTCGTTCCTTGTCGAGGCTGCCCACGACCCGAGCACGATGCGTCTGCACGTCGATCGGACCGTACGCCTTACGTTGCTGATGCTCGTGCCCGGCGTGGCTGTGGCGATAGCCCTGGCGCCGGACGTGCTCCGAATATTCGGGGCGACCTACGCAGAGCATGGGACAACCTTGCTGCGCCTCCTCCTTGTTTGTCTGCCAGGAACGGCCGTGACGAGCTTCTTCACATCGTTCCTGTGGCTGGAGCGACGATTGTGGGTGCTGGCAGTCCGCCAGCTGGCGGAGGCGGCGACGTTTCTCGGTACGACGCTGCTTTTGATCGGGCACTTCGGCTTGCTGGCGGTGGGGATCGCGTCGTTGATCACCGAAGTGTTGCAGGCTGTGATGTTTTTCCCCGGAGCGATCCGTCGCTATCGCATGGTTCATAGCGAAACGGGCTGGAAGCCGAGGGACGCCCGGTGATCGGCCTCGCGCTGTGTCGTGGCGGTGCATCTGCGACCACTCGCGCCCTATGCCGGCCGGTACAGTGTGAGTTCGTGCAGGACCCTCGCCCGGAGCAAGCGGCGGACCCGCACGAGACCGGCGCCTTTGATGATTCTGGCGCGATCTGGGTGGGGCAGATCGAGCTAGCGGATACCCTGCGGGTCGACGCCGTCGTCGAGCCCGACCGACCATCCGTTCACTGGGCACGCGTCCTGGTCCGACTACACCACGAACCGCTCGGGTTCGTCACGGTTCCTTCGCCGAGCGGTGCCTTGGACATCGATCTTCTTCGTAGCACGATCTGGCGGAGCTTCGAGGTGGACATCTGGAGGCACTTGTCCGAGGACGGGTTGCCCAGGCCCTACGACTTACCGCTCGAGGGGCTTGGGGGGTGGGATGTCTGTGCGACGGACGTGCTCTCGCTGGATCCGTCGGAGATTCCCGTCTCGGTCGTGGTGGGCACGAGGGACCGTCCCGGCGAACTTCGGAGAGTCCTGCGCACCTTGCAGCAGGTGGAATACGGTGCCTTCGAGGTACTCGTCGTCGACAATGCCCCGAGCAGTGACGCCACGCGCGAATGCGTAGAGGAGTTCGCCGCGACCGACCCTCGCATTCGCTATCTCGTCGAGGCACGCGCGGGTCTCTCGCGAGCGCGCAATGCCGGCCTCGCGGCTGCCCTGTACGACTGGGTGGCTTTTACCGATGATGACGTGCTCGTCGATCCGTGGTGGCTGCGCGGAATGGGGCGCGGGATCCGGCGGGGTGCAGAGGTCGGGTGTGTGACTGGGTTCGTGCCGCCCGCGTCACTCTTCGAGCCTGCACAGCGATACTTCGACGAACGCTTCTCGTGGACCGGTTCGCTCGTGCCGCGCGTCTACGACCTCGACAAGCGTCAGGGCGACAATGCGCTGTACCCGTACCTCGCTGGCATCTTCGGCACGGGGGCAAACTTCGCAGTCGATCGGCGCCTCGTGGAGCGGATCGGCGGCTTCGACACTGCGCTCGGTGCGGGAACGCCGACGGCGGGCGGCGAGGACCTCGACATGTTCCTGCGCGTCATCCTTGCCGGGCGTGCGATCGCCTACGAACCCTCGGCGGTGATCTGGCACATGCACCGTTCCGGCTCCGAGGCTCTCGCCCGCCAGGTCTACGGCTACGGGCTCGGCCTCACGGCGTACCTGGCGAAGCGTTTTCTCGACCCCTCGACGCGCTGGCAGGTGCTCAAGGGAGTTCCGATGGGCACGAGGCACATGATCCACTTGCTGTATCGAGCTCGCAGAGCGCAGCCGAGCGTTCCGCAGTCACCCGCCAACGCGGGGTATAGACATACCGAGCTACGAGGGATGATCGCGGGACCGCTCGCGTACTGGCGTTCTCGACGTTCGGAGCGGACGCTACAAGGCAGCACGAGGTGACTCAGGGGCCAGGGGCGAGCTCGTAGATCGTCGCACCACCGCGGCTGTACAGGATGCGCCAGCCGGGTGCTCGGTCCATCGCGGCCAGAAACGTGCGGCATTGTGCCGCGGTGGCCAAGCCATACTCCTCTGCGTAGGCGATCATGCTCGGAGACACGGCGAAGTACCCGGGCGCTGTCACTCCACCGCCGTGGGACGCGATCTCAGCCGTGAGGAGTGAGACGTCTGCCGGGTCGAGTCGCGTGGCACCCGGATAGCCAGAGCCGAGTAATGAATTGACAAAGGGGAACTTGTAGAAGTCGGCACCAATCGGCGCCGGAAAGTTATCCGCGAGAGCCATCAGCGGTCCTGGACGAGCGTGGGTATACACGAACTCGGATGCGTTCACGTCGGCCGGTGTCATCACCCAGACGCCGTCGTCACCGAAGAAAGCCACGAGGAACAGCGCGATGATTACCACAAGCACGACGGTTCGAGGAATCGCTCTCCGTCGCCAGAGTGTTCCGGGCGCGGGACTGAGGCCACACGCTGCAAGGCATGCGACCCAAGGCAAGGAGAAGAGATAGACGCGAAGCACACCCTCGTTCCCGTACGCGAGGAGCACGAGGAGCGCCACGGGCGAGAAGGCGACCAACGCGAGGCCAACCGCGCTTCGCCCCTGACGCAGTCGTCGGACGACACCTACCACCGCGAGCCCCCACATCCCGGCGCTGAGGACGTGTGCCGCCCTGGCACTCAGCAGCGTCTCAGGTCCGAGCTTCACGAGGAGCGAAGAAGGGCCTTGCACATTACTGAAGAAATTCCCGATGGATGCTGTGAGGCCGTAGTTGTCGTTCACGTAGGTGAAGTTCGGCGCTAGGAACCCAACTGCGATCGCAAGCATCGCGACGACCAGCCACCATGGCCTTATGAGCCCGACGATGATGAGCGCGCAGAACTGGACCGCGACGACGTAAGGGGACAACTCGTGAACGAACGTCAGTACCCCATACGTGCATAGAAGCGCGACAACGGCGAACCAGCGAGAAGAGTTTGCCGGATACTCCAAGCCAGTCTTGTCTTGGTCGGTCGTGGCACGAGGATGCTCCCGACGCGACGAAGTCGTTGTCGGGAGCATCCAGCGGCTGAATAGGCCTGTTCTCGCCCTCCCCAGCAAGTGATCCACCCAATGTTCGAGTTTGGTGACCCAAGGCAGCTGCTCGCCCTTGAGCCAGTGGAGCGCCATCCCGAAAAGGCCGAGGCTGAGCACAAGTCCGAAGCCCTGTGGAGAGAAGTAGTCCTGGGCGATCCAATTCGCCCCAGCGAACAAGAACAACGCGAGCCATCGCTCACGCTCGTCGAGGGGAAGCGCTCGGAGGATCCAGGCGAGCTCCAGTGCGTAGAGGATCTCGAAGAAGAGCTCGGCCCAGGACGCGTACACCAGTGGGGTGCTGACTCCAGCGACTTTGTCGACCCACGCGGCCAAAGCAAAGAAGCCCGGCCAGACTCGGTAGATTTCGAGGGAGCTACCCAGTACGTGATGTACGGCTATGTAATTTGTGAATGCCGTGTGCTTGAAGACCCAGGCGCCTCGCGGTTCTGGGTAGACGATTGGCAAGGTGCCGTACAACATGACGATGAGCGCGCCGAGGTGGAGTGCCATCCTGGGACTCGAGAAGTTGCGCCTAGCAAGAAGCAGACCCGTCGAGAGGACAAGCACGCCGAGACCCGCAAGAAAGACGACCACGGATCCGGCCGGCAAAACCGAGAGTGGCACCGGGCTCGGATGGATCCGGCGAACGCCGATGATCCAAAGGATGACCGAGATCGGCAAGAGCGCGTCCGAGATAGCGAAGCGTGAACCGTGCCCAACAGCGCGGCCGATTCCACCGGTCGGGCGGCGGACGATACTCATGTGCCGCCTTCCCGCACGGCACCGTGAAGAGGAGGCTCGCCGTGTAGTTGTCTCCTCTCCCGACGGATCGTTCCAACGCTCAACAGGGCGATGCTGGCGCCGGCCTCGATATCGAACACTTGCAGGGGGTGCCAGGCGTGCAGCCAGAGCGTGAAGGTGGCCGCGGCAGTCAAGATGGTGACGCTGACGAGCACCGGCAGAGCCGTGCGAGAGGCCCGCGTCTTAGGCATGAAGTTTGTTACCACGGCCCAGCCGGGAACATAGACGGCGAAGGCGAAAGCCAACAGGACACGGGCGAGGCCCACCCAACCCACGACAGTCAAAGTCAGCAACGCGCCGGTAACGACTGTACAGGCCGCGTCGATCACGCGAGCCTCCCAGTCGCCGCGCTGCTTCACGATCACCCCCGGGAAGAACCAAGCTTCTGTGTAGTCAGACATCTTGTCCATCCGGCACGCAGTACTTTGGACATTGGCATACCCGTATGCACGGCTAGCTACAAGTCGCTCCCGCCATGGCCGCGCTCCTTGTCTATCGGGCGACTTGTCTAGGAGGCTTGCGCATTCTACTGGCCAGGCTCCGTGGAGTCGCGCAATACGAAACGGGCGGTTTTGTGGGATTCCGCGCCTGAGTCGCGGTCACGGCTGCTCTGGTGCCGCGCCCCACCGTGTGCAGCTGGCACCGAGGAAGCTGGAGGTCGAGGCACTTCCGGACTTGATGGACATCGACTCGGCCAGATCTGAGGACTCCAATTGCGCAGCAGAACGGTTGCTCTTACTGGGTCGCGCGTCGCAGCTGCCAAAGTCCTCGGCCCATTCAGCAGAGCACGTGCCGACGGCACGGGTGGGGAGCAAGCACGGCGACGGCAACCACCATGCGACGGTGGGGCTTTCCGGAGCGCCTGACGACCACGTTGCGCGGGGCGTTCCGTATCACGCCCATTGTTCGCGGCACGACCACAGGAGCCCCTTTTTTGCTCCTATGCTGCTGACGTGCTCTGCAAGATCGCGAGAATGCGCTTCCCAGGCGCTCAGCTCCGGAGATGACTGGGTCGGTGGAATCGCCTATTGATGAGCGGAACGAGGAGCTCACTATTTCCGTCGTAGTCTGCGCGTACACGATGGAACGGTTCGACCAGACGCGTCGCTGTGTGGCCTCGATCCTGGCGGGCGATCGGCATCCCGACGAAGTCTTGCTCATTGTCGACGAGAATCCGATGTTGTGCGAGCGGCTTCGGGAGGTCCTTCCCCCTGAGGTCCAAGTGTTCGACAGCGACGGTCACGGCATCTCAGATGCGCGGACGATGGCACTCCGCCTCGCCATCGGCTCTGTCGTCGCGTTCATCGACGACGACGCCTGGGCGGACCCGTCATGGCTTTTCGAGCTCTCCAGTGCCTTTAAGGACGCAGATGTGCTCGGCGCGGGCGGACGCGTCGAGCCGGAGTGGGAGGATGCGAGTGCCGCGCTTCCGCCGGAGATCTATTGGGTAGTCGGCGCGACGTATCGGGGGCACCGGACCGATGCAGGTCCGATCTCTCGTCCGCTCGGATGCAACATGGCGGTGCGGCGTGAGATCTTTCTCGCGCTCGGAGGATTTCCCTCGGCCTTCGGTCCCCGCTCAGGCACGAAAATGAGCTCGAACGAGGAACTCGCGATGTTCACCACGGTCACGAATCACTACAGCGACGGCTGCGTGCACTACGTCCCGACGGCCGTAGTTCACCATTTTGCACCGCTGTCACGTTGTACCGTCCGCTACGTGATAAGTCGATCGACGGTGGAGGGCACCTCGAAGGCCGACATTCGGCGATTCTTCGGCTCGAGCGTCATGGCGGCCGATCGCACGTACGTCAGACAGGTGATCGGTTCGAGCGTGCTCGGCCATCTCGCCGATGCCGTGCGTGACCGCGACCCGCGATCGCTGCGCGCCGCGGCGCTCGTCGCTGGCTCCTTCCTCTTGACCACAGGCGCCTACCTCACCAGGCTGGTGCAAAGCAGGTTGCTCCGTCCCCGACCACCCACTGGGATCGCGCGCACGTCGCGCGCCGAAAGCATGCATCACTGAGCGAATCGCCGGCCTCGAGCCGGAGCGCTTGAAGCCGTTACGAGTCGCCATGGTAATCGCGCGCTAGAGCTCAACACGGTTCGAGAGCTGTGGCGGAGAGCCCGATCACGAATTGCTGTCCGCTGCTCCGGAGAATTCGAACTCGGTGCCAACCGTCAACAGGGCTTCGCGATCGAGATGCGGAGCTTGGAACTGCAGGCTCGTAGCCATGTCCACCCCCGCCTTGGGCCGTGCAACCTGTCATGCTCGAGGCTTGGAACCTCGACAACCAGAAGGGAGGCCCCAGCCAAGCGAATCGTGATGAGCGACTCGATCTCGAACCCGTCACCCCACAACATTCTCGCTGAGCTGGTATTTGTTTCGTTCTTGCCGTGGTCCAATCCGAAGACGGGGAGGCAACGACGCCAGAAGGCGTTGTAGCCGTAGCAGAGATCGGTGTATCGCGTGCAGCACAGCGTGTTCACGAACAGGTTCAGGATCTTGTTCCCCGCTCGGCGAAACGACGTGATGTCATGGCTACCGCCGCCTGGGATGAACCTGGACCCTTTGGCGAAATCCGCTCCCGACTGGACGAGTGTCTCAACGAATCGTCAAGACGTGGTACGGAATGGCTCGAACTCCGTACCCTCGGTTCGTGAAAGGGAGCGGCCGTTTTCGGGACGGCGGGTTAGCTGCAGCCGACCAATCGAACTCGATCGGCAGCTACCTAGGCGCGCTTCCAGGGTTTGACCGCCACATCCCGGCTTTGCGCACTCAGAACCGTGCGAACAGGTCCTCAAGCCAGGCGGGATCACACTCCGTATCGTCGTCAGCTACCAACTACGAACTACGGTCCGCCGCTCCGTCGTATTCCAGGTCCGGGCCGAGCATCAGAAGGGCTTCACGATCGAGAAGCGGCGCCTTGAAGTCCAGGATCGTACCCATATGCGTCTCCGCCTCGGTGTCCGAGACGTAGCGGCGCTTCCGCTCGACGAAAATTGTCCGGAGAACCCTGAGGCCGTCAGAGAAGGCACGGAGGTTGCTGTTGCCGTACAACCTGCTGTGCTCGAGGCTCGGAACCTCGACGACCTGGAGAGACGCCCCGGCAGCGCGAATGTTGATGAGCGTCTCGATCTCGAATCCATCGCCCCATTGCATTCCCGCGGAGCCGGTGGTCGCCTCGTTTTCGCCGTGATCCAAGCCGAAGACAGGAAGGCAACGACGACGCCAAAAAGCGTTGTAGCCGTAACAGAGGTCCGTGTAGTGCGTGCGGCACAACGTATTCACGAGCAGGTTCAGGACCCTGTTTCCTGCTCGACGAAACGTCGTGAGGTCATGGCTACCGCCGCCTGGGACGAACCTGGAACCCTTCGCGAAATCGGCTCCCGACTGGACAAGAGTTTCAACGAAGTGGGGAATCTCTTCGGGACGCGTTGAGCCGTCTGCATCCATCATCACGATGATGTCGCCCGTCGCCGCGGCGAATCCGCAAGCCAAGGCGTTTCCCTTCCCCCGGCGCGTCTGTTGGACGATCGTGATGTCCGGCCTGAGCCGCCGAGCTACATCGACCGTGCTGTCAGTCGATCGGCCGTCGACAAGGACGACCTGGTCGATGCCAGAAGGAAGCCTCGG
Organism: Acidimicrobiales bacterium; assembly: GCA_050015175.1. Lineage (GTDB taxonomy): Bacteria > Actinomycetota > Acidimicrobiia > Acidimicrobiales > Bog-793 > Fen-455. Next base: position 17,285 of record JBEKBX010000054.1, read on the forward strand.
AAGCACTTCGTTGATGTTGAACGCCTCATTGAGCGCCGGCATAACGACGCTCACTGTCGCGCTGCTGGTGAACCGCCGCTCGGGATACACCCAAGGCGTAACGACCTCGCAAACCGTCACGTCTATCAACCTCTTTATTGGTCTCACACATATGGCGATCCCCACGGTGCCGCCAATGTGCGTCAGACAACTACGTAGCAAGCACTCTACTGGCAGTCGAGACTCTTGGCTACCTCAAGAGTCGTTAGGTGGCGTTCAACCGTCAAGAAAGCAGGGTGACGATGACTCCGGCGCCCCCTCTGACCAGGAGCTTTCTACGAAAGCTGCAGATAGTGTTTAGATGAATACCGACCGTGGTTACGCTCAGAGTGACCGCCTTATCACTCAGGGTGCGTGAACTTCTGACTCCTTTAGAGGGATGATCTCGGTAACCGCGACATTGATCTCAAGCCGGACATCACGATTGGGCCTTCCCTGAGCGCGAATAGTCGTCATCACAAGCTCTAGTAATCACGCCTCTCACAAGGCTGGGTGCAACGCGACGACCGCCAGGGCAGCGGGACCGAGTCGATGTACGGGAAAGTCTGTGAGCATCATGGACTGACGCAGCCGACAGCCGCTTGCTTAGGTCGGTCGATTGAACCGGGTTTTTGCTGCGGTTGGAGCACCGCAGAAGCTGAGATCAGAATCGCCAAGCCGACCGCCAGCCGAACCGAGCCCTGAGAGACGTTGTCGACAGGATTCGGGTCGAGAAGCCGACTATTCAATCGGTGGCGACAGGGGTGGCCATCGGACTTCTGGGCTCAGGCCGTTGCCGGGACCGGCCGAGCTCCTGGGTGCGAGTGTTGTAGTTGCGGCCCGCGGGGCGACGCGCAAAGTGGGCCAGTCCGTATCTTCTGAGACCCGCCTGCGTTGATGGCGCTCACCGAAATTGACCAGAGTTGCTCACCGAAATTGACCAGTTGAGCCCTCGGCGTGTCGGTTGTGTGATGGTCACGCTACGTGGCGGGACCTCCTTCTGTCACGCGCCTTGA